>PKXA01000093.1 GCA_003133325.1 Acidimicrobiaceae bacterium
CGTCGGATACACCGTCACCGAGACGAAAGACGGGGAAGCCACCCTGGAGGAGCTCAACCAGAAGCCTTTCGATGTCTGTGTGCTCGACGAGCGGATGCCAAAACGAGACGGCACCTCTGTTGTCGAAACTCTGCGTCCCGAACCTCCGCCGCCGATCATCGTGATGGTCTCAGGTTATGACTTCGACCTCGACCTTTGGCAGCGTCTCGGCACAAGGGTCTTCAAGCATCTGCCGAAGCCTGTTCCCCCCAAAGTGCTCATCGAGGCGGTCGGCGAAGCCGCTTCACTCTCACGAGCCACACCCGGATAGGAGACCTCCATGCCTGCCGTGACCGTTGACAATGTGGCGGCTCTTCCTCGGGTTCCCGACCCCGACCCGACGGTGATGACCGAACGCCCTTTGGCGTCGGTGACCACGGCGCCGAGCGGTTTCGAGGGTGAAGGATTCCCGGTGCGACGGGCGTTTGCCGGGGTGAGCATGTCCGACCTCGACCCGTTCGTGCACATGGACCAGATGGGCGAGGTCAACTATGCACCGGGTGAGCCCAAGGGAACACCCTGGCACCCTCACCGCGGGTTCGAGACGGTGACCTACATGATCGATGGGACGTTTGCGCATCAGGATTCACACGGTGGCGGTGGTGTCATCACCAATGGCGCCACCCAGTGGATGACAGCAGGCGGCGGTATTCTGCACATCGAGACACCGCCCGAGGAACTGGTGGTCTCCGGGGGCCTGTTCCACGGTATCCAGCTCTGGGTAAACCTGCCGGCGAAAGACAAGATGATCCCACCTGCCTACCAAGCCCTCGAAGCGGCTCATGTGACCTTGCTGTCCTCCACGGACGGAGGATCCTTGATCAGGGTGATCGCCGGCGAGGTCGGCGGACATGCCGGGCCCGGATCGACCCATACTCCGATGGCGTTGTTGCACGTCACGATGTCGGCCGGCGCGCAGCTGCAACTCCCGTGGAACACCAGCTTCAACGCTCTCGTCTATCTCCTGGCCGGGTCGGGTCGGGTCGGGGCCGAAGGACGCCCGGTGCAGGTCGGACAACTCGCCAGGTTCGGAGCCGGGGACTGGATCACCGTCAGGGCTGACGACGTCGGGGTCTCTGGGCACAGCGAGCTCGAGCTCCTCATCCTCGGAGGGCGGCCGATCGGTGAGCCGGTCGAGCACTACGGGCCATTCGTGATGAACACCCGCGCCGAGATCCAACAAGCCATGGACGACTTCCATGCCGGACGCCTCGGCAGCATCCCCGAGAATGCGCTGATGCCACACGTACCTGATCCCGATCCGGTTCGGGCCGAGCACACCGGGATCTGAGACAGCACGAGATCAGCCTTCACGCGAACATGAAGGAACTCCGCCCTGGCTCGGCGGGATGGACCGAGATCAGGGTGTTTTTCGCATTCGACATGGGACGACAGGCAATCCTTCCGGTCGGCGGAGACAAGAACGACGAAATCTTCAACCAAAGCACAAGGTCTGCGAAGTCAGCCTGACCGGGCCGGCGCCTGGGCCCCGACGACATCATCGGACGAGCCGGCACCTGCCTCCTCGGCGGCCACCGCTCCCACCGCGGCCAGGCTCTCCGCCGCCTGGGCGGCCAGGGTGCGCTGATGGTGAGCCCTCCCGCCTCCACGCAGCCACGAGAATCCGGCCCCGAGGAAGCACGCCACGGCGGCCATGTCGAAGGCCAGGTGGAGCCCGTGGCCGAAGGGCCCGGAGATCAGCCCGGGGAAGAAGCTTCGTCCCGTGAGGTAGGCGGCATGGGCGGGTCCCACCTGGGCCAGGACGTGCGGCCCGAGGAGTTGTTGGATGGGGTTCAGCCCGAGGAAGGCGGCGAACAGGCTGCCGATGGGCGGCAGGTGGGAGATCCCCTGTGCCGCGCTGGCCGGCACACCCTGGGCGGTCAGCCCACTGAAGAGCGCATGGGGAAGTTGCGAGGCCAAGCCCAGGGCGATGATGGTGAAGAACACGCCGATCGACAACACACTGGCCGCGTTCTGGAAGGTGTTGAGCATCCCGGCCCCCGCTCCTCGCTGGTTGGCCGGGAGACTGTTCATCACCGCGCTGGTGTTGGGGGCGGCGAACAGGCCCATGGCCAGACCGACCAGCAAGAGCAGCAACGCGAACCACCCGTAGGGGAAGTCCATGGGAAGCACCTGAAAGAGCAGAAAGGTCACTCCGGTCAGGAGAATCCCGGCGGTGGCGAACGGACGGGGGCCGTACTTGTCAGCCAGCTTGCCGGCCAGGGGGCCCGAAATGAAGAAGCCAACGGTAAGGGGAATCATGTAGATGCCTGCCCATAGGGGAGTGCGTTGGAAGGAGTAGCCGTGTTGGGGCAACCAGATCCCTTGGAGCCAGATGATCAACATGAACTGCAGCCCGCCTCGGCCCAGCGCGGCCAGCAGGGCGGCCACGTTGCCCATGGCAAACGATCGGTTTCTGAACAGGGCGAGCTGGAACATGGGGTCCGACACCCGCATCTCGATGATGACGAAGGCCACCAGGATCACTGCACCGCCGAGTAGGCAGGCGAGCACGAAGGGGCTCGTCCAGCCCATGGTGTGGCCACCGTAGGGCTGGAGCCCGTAGACGATCCCGGTGAGCACCCCGATGAGCCCGACGGCAAAGGTGATGTTGCCGATCCAGTCGATGCCGGCCTTGAGGCGGAGCCCGTTGTCGCGCAGCTTGGCGTAGGCCCACACCGTGCCGAACAGTCCGAACGGCACCGATACCAGAAACACCAGTCGCCATTCGATGGGGGCGAGGAGTCCACCCAGAAGAAGACCGAGGAAGGAACCGCCGATGGCGGCCACCCCGTTGATGCCGAGGGCGAAGCCCCGTTCGTCGGCCGGGAAGGCGTCGGTGATGATGGCGCTGGAGTTGGCGAACAGGAACGCCCCACCGACCCCCTGGCCCACCCTCATGAAGATGATCCACAGAGCGGCGCCCGGCCCGGTCATCCAGGTGACGGCCAACAGGATGGAGAAGACGGTGAACACGGCGAAGCCCAGGGTGTACATCCGGGCCCGGCCGTACATGTCGCCCACCCGGCCCAGGCTGACCACCAGCACCGAGGTGACCAAGAGGAAGCCCATGAGGATCCAGAGGAAGTAGGAGGTGTTGCCGGGGGCCAGCGGGCTCAGTTTGATGCCGCGGAAGATATTGGGCAGGGCGATCAACAGGATCGACCCGTTGATGGTGGCCATCAGGATGCCGATGGTGGTGTTGGTCAGGGCAATCCACTTGTACCGGTCCGAGTGGGGGGCGCGCCCCACCGAGGCGGAGGAATTGGGAGTGGGCAGGGTGGTGTCGGTCATCGAATGTCTCGTTGGTCCACATCAGGGTGGTGCGGCGCCGTCAAGGGTGTCACAATAGTTGCTTGAGATCAACTAACTACATTATGAACGGCGCCCGAGCGGCGTGACGGCCGTCGAAGGAGAACCATGAACGCCCGGGGGGAAGAAGGAAGAACGGTTCGGGCCGGCAGCTTCGATGTCGCCGCCGAAGTGGAGGAAGCAGCCGAGCTCCGGGTGGTGCTGGTCCGCTTGCAACGCCAGCTGCGGACCCGATCGGACAACTACCTCACCCCGTCGCAGTCCTCGGTGCTGGCCCGGGTCGAGCAATGCGGCCCGCTGCGCATGGGCGCGCTGGCCGAAGCCGAGGGAACCTCCCCGGCCACCGTGAGCCGGCATATCGACGGCCTCATCCAAGAGGGCCTGATCGAGCGGGTGCCCGATCCGGTCGATGGTCGGGCCAGCCTTGTCCGGGCCAGTCCCGAGGGTGCCTCGCTGTTGGGCGAGCTGCGGGCGCGTGGCACCGCCGCCCTCCGCAACGCGCTCGACGGCCTGTCCCCGGGGGAGAGCGCCATGATCCGCCAGGCGTTACCTGCACTCCAAGCGCTGACCGAGCGGCTTCAGGGTGGTGATGCCGATGGTGAGCCGGCGGCCCCGGCGACAACAGCGCCGGCCGTGCCCTCCGCGTCGTAGGAACCCCGACCGACCCCTGGTGCCGATGTCCCCGATGACAGATACCTGATCGGGCATACTCCGGAGAACCGCTCAGCCCAAGATGTTGACGGCTCGTGATATCACCAGCGCGACCGTCAGGAGCGAAGCGAGTGACTGGAGCATCATGAGCAGCTTCGCCCAGGCGGTAAGGGGCATGGTGTCGGTCGGGCTGAATGCCGTGGCGTTGGTGAACGAGGTGTACATGTAGTCGAGAAAGGTGGGGGTCCAACCGGGGGCGGAACCGGGGGCCGACTGCTGGGGAAAGAGGAAGTCGGGCGGAGGATGGGCGGCTGTCAGCCGTGCAGCTGGTCCGCCGCGATCGAGCTCCCAATACCACAGACCGAAGACGATGACGTTGGTCAACCAAATCGGCACCGACGCGTACACCAGTGATCGACCACCGGCATGGGTCCCGCCCAGCAAGGCAGCGACCAATGCGCCCAACGCTATGAGGTTGGCGGCATTGATCACCGCTATGAGCCCGACCGACACGGGCCGCAGCTTCCGCGACTCGGAGGTGTGCCATGGATTCGCAATGAGGAGGGCGACACCGAGCGCCCCTTCGAAGGCCGGGAGCAGCCACCGTGGTCCAAGGTCGTGGGTCAGGTTGTCGGGTAGCACCACCTGCAGGCCGATCGCCAGCAGGATCGCAATCGACGCGGGCCATCGGGGTTCTCGTGGAGCGGGCAATCCCCATTCCACCTGGTCGTTCCGGGAGGCGCCATCCCCGGGAGGAGTCGAAGGCCCACGGAAGGCGGGTTGAGAAGGCTTTCCCTCGCCACCCCGGGATTGGGTCATGTCCAACCATAACGCCGGGCCCGATCGATCGGCCGACAGGCCATTGGGGGAGCGATGTTCTCCTGGTCGCACCAAATCGGTCGGTGGGTCGCACCGCTCCACCAGTCACAGACTTCTGGTGGGTCAACAGGACGTTCTGATTCGCACGAGTTGCCCAGTGGACCATGTCCAAGTTCGCAACCATGTACCGTTGTCCCGAGCCACTCCGGCGTCGGACCCGCTCTCCAACCCAGTGCCCCTGTAGATGAGGAGAAACGATGCCCGATTCCCCAGCTCCGATTCAGGCGAATCCCTCGACGCTTCCCAAAGCTGGCATCGATGAGGCAGCTTTCGACTCCGAGACCGGAAGTCGAGGCCAAGCCAAGAAGCTCGGACTTGGGCTTTTCCTCTTCCTTCTCGTCGCCGGGATCGTGCTTATCGCCGTGTTCTTCGCTGCTGTTCGACATTGGTTTGCGCTTCACACCGGCACACTTCACGGTGGACCGGACCTGTATTACAACTTCTGGTCCGGATTCGGATCCGACCTCGGTGAGGCGACCCTCATCAGTGCCGTTGGCGTCGGGGTTTACACCGGTGCACGCAAGGTGAACTGTCACACGAAGGGGTGTTGGAGGATTGGCCACCACCCGCTAGATGGCACTCCTTACATCTTGTGCCGATCTCACCACCCACATGTACCGAGTAGCGGTGCATCTCATGAGCACATTCTTGAGCAACACCGCAGGTACAAGGAAGCCCAGGTAGCGAACCAGAACTAGAAAGCAGCAATCGCCAAAGGCGTCCCACCCACCCGTCTCCACCAGTCAGTGCCCCACCTCCTGGCACCTGGGCTCGAACACCTGACGGTGGCATCCGAGGATCACCTCAACCGATCCACTGCCTTCTAGCCGTCGCTGTCGGGAGCCTTGGCTGCGGCGGAAACCTGGGTCGGGGCGGGTGTCCCGGTGAGGGTCGTCTTCGGGTTCACCGGCAGGATGACCGGTGCCCGGGGAGCCTGGCCGAAGTTGAAGTCGTCGACCAGGTTCCCGAGGATCTTCTCGTTCTCCCGAACATCCGGCCTCGGGTCGGGGCGTCCGTCGGTGGCGGGGTCGATGCGTTGGCCGCCGAGGAAGTCGTCTTCGATGAACTTGTCATAGGCATCGAAGCTCAAGGTCTGTTGGTCGACGTAACCCTTCTTGGCATAAGGACTGATGACGATTCCCGGCACCCGGAGGCCGTAGCCGTTCTCGTCGACGGTGGGCGGCACGACGTGGTCGTAGAACCCGCCCCAGTCGTCCCAGGCCAGGAAGATGGCGGTCGAGTCCCAATCCGGGCTCTTCATCACGGCGTTGACCAGGCTGGTCACGTAGGACTGCCCGAAGCTGACCGGGGCAGGTGGGTGCTCGCTCACCTCGCCCGACGGAACGACCCACGACACTGCCGGGAGCGTGCCCGCCTTGGCGGCGGCGTAGAACTTGTCGACGTCCTGGATGTTCCCGAGCTGGTGGTCGTTCTGGACCGTGTTGAACCAGGGGAGGGGGTTCCAGATCCCGGGGGTGTTGGCGTTCTGGACGATCGGCGCACAAGTCTCAGCGGCGTCGTTCTCGCAGTCGGGCTCCGTGCCGCTCACCACGTAGTAGCCCCAACTGACGTGGGACTTGTAAAGCAGATAGGTCAGGTCGGTCCAGGCGTAGTTCGGTTGCGCTGCCTTCTTCCCGGTGTTCTTTGGCCCGGCCTGGCCGCCGTAGACGGCCGGGGCGTTCGCCGGGCGCTCGGCAGGTCGGGTCTGCAGGGCATTCACACAGCTGGACGGGTTGTCCTCCTCGGTGCAGTAGGCCGACCACTCGGACACCAGGAACAGGTGAGATGGCAGGCTCCACGAGGCGTTGGGCTCGAACATGTGGTCCTGGAGGACGAAGTCCGTGGCATAGGTCCAGTAGTTCGGAATGTCACTCTGGGTGTGATACCCCATGACGTCCGGGGTGGCGGAGTTGGTGCAGGCCGGGTCGGTGGGGTCGAGGCAGCCCTTCTGACCGGACTGGGCCTGTCCGATGAACCCGTTCATCTGCCCGCCGTTGATGTCCGCAACCGCATTGGGCGCCGAGTGTGGCCCTCCGCCGTTGACGTCGGCGTGGTCGACGTAGGGTGCGACGCACTGGCCGGACTTCGGGTCGGGCACGCACACCGTCGGCGCGCCGTTCTTCGTCGGGATGCCGTCCGCCCCCGGGAAGGTGCCGAAGTAGGAGTCGAAGGAGCGGTTCTCCTGCTGGATCACGATGACGTGCTTGATCTTGTGGATCCCCGCCGGGACGATATAGCTCCCGGTGGGACCGCCGACCACCCGCTCCACCCCGGCTGGTGTGGAAGCCGACCCGCCTCCACAGGAAGTTGCCACGAAGGCCACGACGAGGAGGATTGATGAGCTCAGGGCAAATCTCGGCTTGTTCACGCCGAGCCTCCTATCCGATGGCTCGGAGGGGATGCGAGGTGTCTGTCGACCCTGGCGAGCGTGCTGGCGTCCATTTGACCTCCCCGTTCTCCCGGGACCCCGGTGATCTGAAGTTAGCCTCGAAGTGCCGAGGTGGGTCACAGTCCCGGCGATCCGGAGCACCCGGTCCCACCCGGCTTCGGTACGACCCGATCGGGCTCGATAACCCTGCGAATCCGAACGGAATGAGGATTAGGGTCTTGCATCATCTGCGAACGGGGGATCCTGACATGTGGGCGCAGCTCATCACGACGCGATTGAAGGCGGGCAGGGAAGACGACCTGCCGGGGCTGGTCGAGCAGTTGAGGGCGCTCGAACAACCAGGTACGGGCTTGGTGCGCTCAACGGCCATGCGGGACCAGAACGACCCGAGCCGGGTCTACATGATGGTCGTCTTCGAGAGTGAGGAGAAGGCTCGGGAGCGCGAAAACGATCCCCGCCGCCAGGAGGGGATGCAGGCCGTGAGGGCGACGATGGCAGACATCTTCGACGGCGCTCCAGAGTTCGTGGACCTGACCGTCGTTGATGACATGTCGTTCTAGACGAAACGGTTCACCACCACCACCACCACCACCACCACCGCTGATGGATCCGACTTCGCCGGGGTCATCGCTCGCATATGCCGGACGTCGAGCACGTCGCCCCAACCGAGGAACCAGCAGGTCAGCGGGTAGCTCGCCGGTTTCCGCTTCCACCTATCCGAGATGGCGGCCATCCTCCTGCGCGTCTCACCTCGGAGGGGCCGAACGCCCAAGCCGTCTCCACCAGTCAGGGGCCGACGGCAAAGCATAGGTGTATGATTGGTGTATGGCACGCACAAACGTTGACGTGGATGACGACGCCTGCCGCACCGTGATGGAGCGTTACCACCTCTCGACGAAGCGGGACGCGATCAATTTCGCCCTGCGAACAGTGGCGGCCGAGCCACTCGACCTCGACCACGCGCGCGCCTTGCGAGGCTCGGGTTGGGAGGGTGACCTCGACCAGGTGCGGACCGGCCGCGCCCGGTGATCCTGATCGACACGTCGGCCTGGGTCGAGTTCCTTCGCGACACAGGGAGCCCGGTGTGCGAACGAGTCGATGAGCTCTTGAGCAGGGAGATCGCGGTCTCCGAGGCCGTCCGCATGGAGGTGCTCGCCGGCGCCCGTGACGAACGCCACCTGAACGACCTTCGCAGGCTGCTCGCTCGAGCCACCCTTATCCCGACCGAAGCGACCGATTACGAGGAAGCGGCGGCGCTCTACCGCATCTGCCGGCGCGGCGGTGAGACTGTCAAGAAGATGATCGACTGCCTCATTGCCGGCGTCGCCATCCGAGCGGAAATGCCCGTTCTGCACGACGACAGCGATTTCGACGTGCTGGCCCGCCACACCCCATTGCGGATTGATCGGCCGAGACCGCGCTCGTAAATCAGGCCTCAGGATTCCCAGGCCGATCCCTTCTTTTCAACATGGCCCATTACGATCGTGCTGTGCCTGCAAACCAGCTGACCTCGGCTGATCCCTCGGTCTGGGTGAGTGCAACAGCTGCGCCTCGGGGCCGGCCAGGTCATACGCCGATCCCCCGGATTGCCGATGCGTTCGCTGCACTTGCCGGTCTCGGCTTTGGCATCACGCTCGCTCTGGTCGTCACCGGGGAGACCCGCGGTTCGCTCGCTGCCCCCGGGGGCTTGCTGATCGCCGCGGGACGGCTGGCCGGAATCACTGGTGCGTACCTGATGTTGGTCATGGTGGTGCTCATCGCGCGCATCCCTTGGTTAGAGCGGTCAGTCGGTCAAGATCGACTTCTCCATTGGCACCGCCGGATCGGACCGTGGTCGCTTTGGCTCATCACCTCACATGTCGCTCTCGTCACGTTTGGCTACGCCCAGCTGGCAAAGGTGGGCGCGCTCCGACAGCTCTGGGACTTCCTCACCACGTATCCGGACATACTCGCCGCAGGCGCGGCTTTCGGCCTCCTTGTCATGGTCGGTTTCACTTCGATCAAGATCGCTCGGCGCCACCTCGAGTACGAGACCTGGTGGATCGTCCACCTCTACACGTACCTCGCGCTTGCTCTGGCCTTCGCCCACCAGATCGTCACCGGTGGCTCGTTCATCGGCCACCCGCTCACCCGAGCGTATTGGATCGCTGTCTGGGTGGCTACGGCGGGAAGCGTCATTGTGTTCCGGGTCCTCCGGCCGATCGGTCGGAATCTTCAGCGCCGGCTCCGGGTCGTCGCCGTCCGAGAGGAGGCACCCGGGGTCTTCTCGGTCACCTGCTCGGGTCGACACCTTGGTCGGCTCGCGGTATCAGGAGGCCAGTTCTTCCAGTGGCGCTTCCTGACGAGAGAGCTCTGGTGGCACGCACACCCGTATTCGCTCTCCGCACTCCCGCGACCCCCTTACATCCGGGTGACCGTCAAGGGACTCGGCGATCAGAGCCGCGCGGTTGCCCAACTCAAGCCCGGAACGCGCGTATTCATCGAGGGGCCCTATGGCGCATTCACCCGATACGCACGCACGTTCGAAAGCGTGGCGCTGATCGGTGCGGGGGTCGGTATCACTCCACTTCGTGCGCTGCTCGAGGACCTGCCCGAGTCTGTACGGGTTACGGTCGTCGTCCGGGCGTCGACACCAGAAGACATCATTCACCGTGACGAGATTGCCACCCTCGTCGAGCAGCGCGGCGGTCAGTTTCACGAAGTCATCGGCTCACGGCACCAAGTTCGCATGGACGCCAACGCACTTCGACAGCTGGTGCCAGATTTCGCCACGAGTGACGTCTACATCTGCGGGCCGAAGGACTTCAATGAGAGCATTGTTGCTGCGGCCACAATGCTCGGGGTGAATCGTGACCGGATCCATCTCGAAGCGTTCTCGTTCTGATGCACGGAGGAATCGGGTACAAATGAGCGTGTTCACAAAGCAGGTTTGGTGAGACGGACGCCGATCGTGATCGTGGGGACCGTGGCTGGGCTCGTCGGAGTGCTGAGCTTTCACACGACACCCGCTCACCTCACCCTCGGTGTGCTCCCCGCCACTTCCGCGCCGCGGAGCTCTCCCACCACGTCGGTGGCGGCGGGATCACCTCCGGGTCCTGGCTCTCGTGGCGCAAATCCTTCGCCGACCTCGACCTCGTCGACCACCTCGAAGTCGACACCGACAACAACACCGGGACTGGCGCCGACACTGGCGCCGACACCGACAACAACACGGACACCGGCGACCACACCGGCGACCACACCGACGCCGACCACACGGGCAACGACGCCGCCAACGACCATTCCGGCTGCCCCGCGAAGTGCCAATGGCTCGGCGGTGAACTACCACTTCGGCGTCTTGTCGGTTTCCGTCACCGTAACCGGCGGGAAGATCACCCAGGTCGGGATCGCCTCGCTCAACGACGGTGGGAACTCTCGCTCCCAGTCGATCGACCAGCAGTCGATCCCGGTCCTCGAACAGCAGGCCTTGCAGGCACAGAGTGCGAATATCCAAGGTGTATCGGGTGCAAGCTATACGAGCGCTGGATTCATTCAGTCCCTCCAATCAGCGCTCTCTCAGCTCGGCTTCTCATGACCTCTATTCTGCGGGGCACGGGTGAGGCCGCGGAGCGACCACAAGCGATTCACCACCTCGAACAGGTGATGGGCACCGTGGTGACGATCGATGTCTACATCGACGCCGGTACGTCGGGCGTCGATGTCCATCGGAACCTGGCACGGGCCCGGGCCATACTCCAGAACGCTGACGCGGTCTTCAGCACGTGGAAGGTGGACAGCCCGATGAGTCGGCTTCGCCGCGGCGAGATCACTCGTGAGGAGGCCCCGCGAGAGATTGCCGAAGTTCTCGAGCAATGTGAGACCGCACGCGAGATGTCCTGTGGATGGTTCGACCCGTGGGCGATGCCCGGGGGCGTCGACCCGACCGGGTATGTGAAGGGCTGGGCCGCGCAGCGCGCTCTGTCCGCGCTCGCCTCGACGGAGATCCGAGGTGCGATCGTGAACGCGGCGGGCGACATCGCCAGCGTCGGTGGCCCCGAGTTCGCCAAACCTTTCAGGATCGGCATCGTCGATCCCTCTTCACCGGGAAACCTCGCCTGCGTCGTCGAGCTTCCCGGGGCGATTGCGACTTCGGGCACCTACGAGCGCGGTCATCATCTGATCGATCCTCATTCCGGACTACCGGCCGCGCGGGTTGCTTCTGCGAGCGTTTCCGGGGCCGACCTCGGCCTCGCCGACGCGCTGGCCACCGCAGTCGCCGTCGCCGGCGAGGAGGCCCTGGCGTTGGTCGAGGGGCTCGATGGTTATGAGGCGCTCACTATTGCTTTCGACGGTACCTGGCGATGGACGGCGAACTTTCCGTTCGCCTCGACCAGCAGTTAGCGCGAACCGCAGCAACTGGTCATTGTCATACGGGTGATCGGGGAGATCCCTGCCACTGGCTGTATATGGTCATTGGTATGGCAACCAGGAAAGTGACGATCACCCTCGACCGGGTCGATGCCACGAGTGTCGGGAGGTTACTGGCTGCAAGTGGGACTGCCGACGTCGTGGACGCCCACGTCGCCATTTGCGGACGTCGCAGCGGCCAAAGGGTGGTGACTACGGACCCTGACGATCTCCGACGGCTCGATCCCGAGATCCAGCTGATCGAGGTCTGAGCATCCCCTGCGAAGCGGTGCGCGCCGAGTCACATTCCCGGTTTCCTTCCACCTGCGTGGGGAAGACACTGGGATACAAGAAGGATCACACGTCTAGTCGGCGTTCGGGGTCACTTCCGACGGAGGTTGATTCTCGATGCTGATCACTCCGATTCGAGCGACGTCGGAAACGTGCCGAAGGGTTCTTCCGCCTCTGCGACCTCTGCGGCAAAGTCGTCGACTGAGTGAACACCGCCGACGAGAACATGGCGCAACGCTTCGCTGCTCGCTTCGGGATCGTCGAGCGCCTCCACCGCCGGCGCCACTGCATGATCGGGTTGGACCGCCACCGCGTGCACAAGGGTCATGGCTTCCTGCCAGCCGGTTGCTGTCGAGACAACCGGTGCACGATCGGGGTTCTGCTGAAGGTCCCACTCGGCGAGCGCTTCGTCGTATCCCTCTGTGCCTATGACGCCCGCCCCTTACGACACGGGGTGCCTGGGCTGGCGACCAGGTTCGGTGCCTCGCGGTTCGGTGCTAGGAATGCTAACGAGTAGCTGCATTCGCAGACGGAAGGGGAGACGGTCATGGCTGAGAACGTGTACAAGGTCATCGAGCTGGTAGGTACCAGCGAACAGTCGTGGGAGAAGGCCGCAAGTGCGGCGGTGACCAAGGCGGCCGGCTCGCTGCGGGACCTGCGCGTTGCTGAAGTGGTAGAACTCGACCTGCAGCTGGAGGAGGGGCAGGTGAAGGCCTACCGAGCAAAGGTCAAGGTGTCGTTCAAGTACGAGGGCGGTGACTGACGCCAAGGCGCCGCTGCCTGGATACAGGGAATTATAGTTGCATTGGCATCGACCTAAAGGCTGGGCATGGTCCCATTGGGTCTTCGCCGTCGCACATCGGCGGTGGGTCCGCGGTGCGAAGGTGGGACGGTCGGTGTTTCGGCGTTGGCAAGGAATACGATCCTGGCACTCGGCGCGTCCCGCCGCGTGATGACGCACCTGTGGAAGGTGCTTCGATGAAGGCGCTCAAGGGAAAGGTCACGCATATCACTGGCGCCGGAACCCCGTACGGCGACCGCCTCGACCGAGCCCCGCGGCCCTCGGGACGCTGGCGTAGAGGGTTGGCTCACCGGGCACGGTGCACCGTAAGCGCCCCCGACAACGTCGACAAAGCGCCAGTCTGGTATGCGCTAAGCAGAATCCGCCGCGAGCAGTTGCTCGGACAGAAGTTCCAGTGCCTGCCGTGCGTAGCCACGCCACATCAAGGTGATCAGGCGCATGAGGCGTGCACCAAGGCCTTTTGGGTGCAGGGTCCACCGCCAGGTGATCATGGTGCCTGTGCCCAGCGTTGCGAACTCCCAGCGTCCGTCGATGCTGTCGACTAGCGGCCGCAACGGGCCGGAGATGTCGCTCAGGCGATAGCTGAACGAGTGCGGGGCATCGACTTCAGTTAGCAGCTCGCGCATCGTTCCGCCGTCAGTGGTGACGACTGTGCGCGACTGGCCGACCTGACCCCAGACCCCGTCTTGTCCACGGACCTCCTTGATTGGCGGCAGCAGGCCGTAGCGCCGGGAGAAGATCGCGGTCAGAGGCATCGGCAGCGTGACGTCGAAGGCTCGCTGGAGTTCGATCGGAATCGCACGCGACTGCTCGACAGTGGTCGTGGCCATCACGCGAGGCTAGCGTCGGGTGCCCGGTGATGGATCCTGTCTCGGGCTGCTAGCAGTGTCGCTGACAAAGGGGGAACTTCCAGATGATTCTTGATCGCTTCGGAATGACCGACAAGGTGGCCATCGTGACCGGTGCAGGCCGCGGCATTGGTGCCGCTTCTGCGGTGAGCTTGGCTGAGGCCGGCGCTGATGTAGTGATTTCAGCCCGCACCGCTGACCAGCTTGGCGAAGTGGCCAAACGGATCGAGGCCGTCGGACGCAAGGCCGTGGCGGTCCCCGCCGATCTGAACGATCTCGAAGCGGTGGCGGCCCTGGTGGAGCACGCCCGTGAGGCGTTCGGCCGGCTCGACCTGGTAGTCAACAACGTGGGTGGGACCATGCCCCAAGCGTTCATGGACACTACGGCGGACGTGATGGAGCAGGCCTTTCACTTCAATGTGGCCACCGCCCATGCCCTGTTGCGGGCAGCAGTGCCGCTGATGCTCGAAGGAGGCGGCGGATCGGCCGTCAACATCTCGTCGGCCATGGGCCGGTTGACCGGTCGGGGGTTTCTGGCCTACGGCACCGCCAAAGGGGCGCTGGCCCACTACACCCGGCTGGCCGCGACCGACCTCGCCCCACACATCAGGGTCAATGCCGTCGCGGTGGGGTCGGTGGCCACCTCGGCGCTCGATATCGTCATGCAATCCGACGAACTGCGGGCGGCCATGGAGGCCGGCACGCCGCTCGGTCGTATCGGCGACCCCGAGGACATTGCCGCTGCGGTGATCTATCTGGCTTCGGAGGCCGGGTCCTACGTCACGGGCAAGGTCCTCGAGGTCGACGGGGGTACCGAAGCTCCCAACCTGGACATGGGCATACCCGACGTATGAGCACCACGACGAATGTCACTGGTGCCCGCAAGCCGATCCGCTTGCGGTGATGATCCGACGGTGCCCGATGGGAGCCTCGATTTTGCCATAGGTCGTTTCCGCTGCGGGACGGTCCGCGAGGGGTCGCTCACAGCGCGGCTGGCGCTCGCGTAACCGTCGTTATCTATAGGTG
>PKXA01000061.1 GCA_003133325.1 Acidimicrobiaceae bacterium
ACCGGCGTCGATCCGGTGACCTCACGCTTTTCAGGCGCGCGCTCTACCAACTGAGCTACCCGACCCCGCCTCGGCGAACCGAGGTGGCGGACCTGACGGGATTTGAACCCGCGACCTCCGGCTTGACAGGCCGGCGTGCACTCCAGGCTGCACCACAGGTCCCCAACCAGCCAACGAGCTGGGGAAAACGCACCCCCAACGGGATTCGAACCCGTGTTACCGCCTTGAAAGGGCGGCGTCCTAGGCCGCTAGACGATGGGGGCTCAAACCCGATCTGGGCTACTGGAGAGTAGCAGAGGCTTCACCGGGCACTGGCCGGTTCTCCGTCGTCAGGGAGTTCCGCGCCCAGGACGTCGATAATCGTCGCCTGGAGCACTCCCAACAGGTGGAAGACCGCGTGTTCGGGCTCCGACGGGTCCCCCGGGGCCGGATCCACCATGCCCTCGCTGACATCGAGGCGGGTCCCGATGACCAGTCGCATCGATCCGATCGCCGACAGCCATCCGGCGAGCTCATCGGCGCTGAGGGAGTCTGCCGTCACCGTTTCGGTGAGGACCTGTACCGCGTGGTGGTGGTGGCTGTGCAGCGCTCCGTCGACCAGCTCGCGATACTGCTGCTCGGCCTCGGAGGTGTGGGTCCCGATATATGCGGGAGGAAAGAGCCGGGTGGTCGCCGGGTCGTCCGAGTCGATCATCGGGATCATCTGTTCGGCCAGTGAGCCGAGCAGCATCCGCACCTGGGGCGACAGCCGCACCGCATACCGCCCGTCCCGCCGACGGCGGATCGGTGAAGTGAAGGACATCAGCCGACCGCGGCCGGCAGGGCGCTCATCTTCATCCCGATTGTTCCATGGTGGCCCACAACCCGTGCTCATGGAGACGATAGACATCGAGCTCGGCCCGATCACGGGTGCCCGAGGACACCACGGCCCGACCCTTCACGTGGACATCCATCATCAGCTTGGTCGCCTTCTCCTTCGAGTAGCCGAACAGCTTTTGGAAGACGAACGTCACGAATGACATCAGGTTGATCGGATCGTTCCAGACGATCACCAACCACGGTCGGTCGGGTGACACCGACCGGTCGGTGTCGGTACGGACGTCTCCTGCCGGAACGGTCTGCACGTCGGTCAACCGGCGCCGACCTCCGCCGTCGCCGCGTGGATGGGTGTGGCCGGCCCGGTACCCTGCACCGCGGTGTCGGGGCGATCGGCGGTCATCTCGGGGACATGGACCGACATCCGGTGGTGGAGCCAGATCACCGTCGCCCACACCACCGACGCCCCCAGCACGTGGGTCCCGACCAGGACGGGGGGAAGGTGGGTGAAGAACTGGGTGTATCCGATGATCCCCTGGGCGATCATCACCACCAGCACCACCCGACCGGCGTTCTGCACCGATGCGGGCGCATCGCTCCGCCAGAGCATCCAGAGCAGTACCAGCAACACCACGACGGCGGTGATCACGATCTCCGCATGAATCCGGGTCATGTCCTCCAGCCCGAGCGGTATCCGCTTCGCCCCTTTCCCGCCGGCATGGGGCCCGGTTCCGGTGGTAGTCGCCCCGGCCGCGAGTACCACCACGACCACCGCCACCAACAGGCGGCTCATCCACAGCGCGCCGGCCGACACCGCCACCACGCCACGACCCCCTTTCGAACCGGCACGGAGGGTGAGGACCACGACCACGGCCAGGAGCGCCATCCCCACCATGAAGTGGGTGGCCACCACGTACGGATTGAGTTTGGAGTAGACGACGATGCCGCCCAGCACCGCTTCACCGATGACCCCGAGGATGAGGCCGACCGACAGCCACCGGAGGTCCCGCCTGACCGGTGAGCGACGCACGGCACCGATGACGGTGGCAGCGCAAGCGATCACCAAGGCGACGACCACCACCCGATTGGCGAACTCGATCACCGGGTGGAGGGCCAGGACCGGGGTCAGATGGTGTTGGGAGCAGTTGGGCCAGTCGGGGCACCCGAGACCCGAGTCGGACAGCCGCACCGCGGCTCCGGTGACGATATTGAGGACAATCACAGCCAGGGTCAGCTGACAGAGCCGAAGAAAGGGGCGTGGGCCGATACGCAGGGAGGACACCGTCCGCCAATGGTACCGGGCCACCTGCTCCCTTCGCCTGTCGGCACCAGAACAGTCCCGCTCTGGCCGGATTACCGGCGAAGCCGTAGTGTGGCGACAATGTCCGCGCCGGCTGTCGCCCTTTCGGGCCCAAGAACTGCTGGATCCCGGATCAGTGCGTATGTCGCGCTCACCAAGCCGCGCATCATCGAGCTGCTGCTGGTCACCACGCTCCCGACCATGATCGTGGCCAAGCGCGGGCTGCCGTCGATCTGGTTGATGGTGGCCACCTTGATGGGTGGCACCCTGGCCGCCGGTGGGGCCAACGCCATCAACATGTTCGTGGACCGGGACATCGACAAGGTGATGCACCGCACCCAGAAGCGCCCACTGGTGACCGGGGCCATGACCCCTTCCAACGCGTTGATCTTCGCCATCGCGCTGGAGGTGTCGGCCTTCCTCGAGTTGTGGCTCGTGGTCAACCTGTTGTCCGCGGTGCTGGCCCTGTCGGCCACCCTCTTCTACGTGTTCGTCTACACGCTGTGGCTGAAACGGACATCCAGCCAGAACATCGTGATCGGGGGGGCGGCCGGAGCGGTGCCGGTGTTGGTGGGTTGGGCGGCGGTGACCAACAGCCTGGCCTGGACCCCGGTGGTGATGTTCGCGGTCATCTTCGTCTGGACCCCACCCCACTTTTGGGCATTGGCCGTGAAGTACAAGGACGATTACGCCGCCGCCAATGTGCCGATGCTGCCGGTGGTGGCCACCTTTCGGCGCACCGCCCTGGAGATCCTGGTCTACACAGTGGTGCTGGTGGGGGTCTCGCTGCTTCTGGCCGTGGTGGCCCACCTCGGTGTGATCTACGTGGTCGCCGCGTCGCTGCTCGGAGCGGTGTTCGTCGCCATGTCGATCCGGCTCTGGATGCAGGCCACCCCCAAGGCGGCCATGCGGTTGTTCAGCTACTCGATCACCTACCTGACCCTGCTCTTCGTCTTCATGGCGGTCGACATCTTCACCAAGCATTGACCCGGGCCCCGCGACGGCTCCGGTCGCTCCTCATCGGGTCGGGCGTCGCCGTCGTGTTGGCGGCGTTCCTGTTCCTGGTGCTCAAGCCGTCGGCCACCACCAGCAACGGCCAGCCGGCAGTAGTGGGGGTGGGAAGTGTGGCCCCGAACTTTTCGTTACCCAATCTATTGAGCACCGCTGACCGACCCCTGCCGCCGGTCGACGCCTACGCGCTGGGAAAGAACCGACACCGTCCGGTGGTGTTGAACTTCTTTGCTTCGTGGTGCGTCCCGTGCCGCACCGAAACGCCCCTGTTGGCCGAGGTGGCCAAGGCGGAGATGGCCAAGGGCTCACCGGTACAGTTCATCGGCGTTGACGTGGCCGACGTATCCTCATCGGCGGTGCCGTTCGTGCAACAGTCGGGTATCCCCTACCCGGTGGGAGCCGACCGCACCCTACAGGTCACCTCGGTCCTCTACGGGTTGAACGGTCAGCCCAACACCTTCTTCATCGATGAGTCGGGCAAGGTCATCGGACATCATCTGGGTGCGCTCACGTCGAGCGAGCTCACCGACTGGCTGCACAAACTAGCCGGGGCGGCCGGGTAGCCGGGGCGGCCGGGTAGCCGGGGCGGCCGGGTAGCCGGGGCGGCCGGGCCGAGACCACCGACCGCCGGCACCGCCACGCACCGCTACTCCCAGCGGAAGGTGAGCCCGGCCACCACCGGCGCGGCGATCGCCCAGAACCCCAGCACCAACCAGTCCCGCCCGGACACGGCCGTCCCACTTCCGAGCGAGGCATGAAGGCCGTCGGCTAACGCCGAGGCCGGGAGCACCTTGGACAGATCGGCCAGCCATCCGGGCAGCTTGGCCAACGGGATGAGCATGCCCCCCAGCAGAAGCAGGATCACGAACAAGGTATTGACCACTGCCAGGTTGACCAGGGGCTTGAGCGCCCCGGCCAGCAACAGGCCGATGCCCCCGAAGGCGATGGTCCCGAGCACCATGACCCCGACGGCCACCCCCACCAGCACACCACCCGAACCTGATCTTCCCGGGCTCCATCCGAGGGTCAAACCGACCAACACCAGCACCACCGCCTGGACCAGCTCCACCCCGATCACCGTCAGGATCTTTGCGCCCAGCAGCCGCGGCCGCCCGAGGGGCGTGGTGCCCAACCGCTTCAGGACGCCGTAACCTCGTTCAAACCCGGTGCCGATCCCGAGAGCCGTCATGGCTGTGGACATCACCGCCAGGGCGAGGATGCCGGGGACCAGGAAATCGACAGGATGGCTGGTCCCGGTGGGGAGCACGTGCACCCCCGAGAAGAAGAGCAGAAACAACACGGGTATCCCCAGGGTCAGAAAGAGGGTCTCCCCATTGGTGAAGATCATGGTGACTTCGACCCGGAGTTGGGCGAGGAGCGGTCGCATCAGCGCGGACTCCGTCGTCCGGCCCGTTGGCCCCGTCGTCCGTCGAGCCCGGGCCCCGACGGAGCATCAGAGGTGCCGGCAGAGCCGGTGATGGCCAGGTAGGCCTCCTCCAGCGACTGGCCGGTCCGGAGATCGCCCAATGCCAACCCGCGCTCGGCCAACCACCCGGCCAGGTTGGCCACCACGGTCGGGATGGCAGCTTCCGGTGGGGGGCGCAGGCGGTAGGAGCCGGGGCTCTCCTCGTCCACCCCGACCCCATCCCCCATGGCCAGGACCAGGGCACCGGTATCGATCCCCGGTTCGGTGGTGAATCGGATGGAGCCATCGGCGGTGCCTGCGGCCAGGGCGGCCGGGCTGTCCTCGGCCAGCTTCCGCCCGTGGTCGATGATCACCACCCGATCGGCCAGGCGTTCGGCTTCGGCCAACTCGTGGGTGGTGAGGATGACGCAGATCCCCCGCCGGCGACAACCGGCGATGATCTCCCGCACCACGACCCTCCCTTCGGGATCCACGCCGGCGGTGGGCTCGTCGAGGAACACCACTTCGGGTTTTCCGATCAGGGCCAAAGCCAGGGACAACCGTTGCTGCTCGCCTCCGGACAGCCTGCGCCACGGAGTGCGCTGCACGCCCCCCAATCCGACCAGGTCGACCAGTGCGTCGGGATCCTCGGCGTCGTCGTAGTAGTTGGCGAACAGATGGAGCACCTGGGATGGGCCCAGCATCGGGTAGACGCCGCCCCGCTGCAGCATCACCCCGATGCGGGGGACCAGGGAGGCATGGTCGCGCCGAGGGTCGAGGCCGAGGACGGCCACCGATCCGGCGGAAGCCTTGCGGTATCCCTCGAGGGTCTCGACAGTGCTGGTTTTGCCCGCCCCGTTGGGCCCGAGCAGGGCCACCACTTCTCCCGACAGGGCCCGGAAGGACAGCCCGTCGACGGCCACCAGGTCCCCGTAGCGAATCACCAACTCGTCACAGGTGACGACGGGCGCGGGTGCGTCGGCGAGGTGCTCCACGGGCCGTCACGCTACCGTGATGTCGTCATGATCGATATCCGGCAGGTAAGGGAAGACGTTGATGGGGTAAAAGTGGCGCTCGGGCGTCGGGGTGTGGATCCGACCGAGATCGACCGCCTCCTCCATCTCGACACTGCGGCCCGGGCTGCCGTCGGTCGACGCGACGATCTCCGGGCCCAGGTGAAGACTCTGTCGAAGCAGGTGGGTGAGGCCCGCCGTTCGGGGGATACCACCGGTGCCGACGAGTTGTCCAGCCGGAGCCGGGCCTTGGGTGACCAAGAGGCTGCTCTCGACGATGCTGCCACCCGCGCCCAGTACGAGGTGCGGGAGGCCCTGCTCTATCTCCCCAACCTCCCTGCCGCCGACACTCCCGATGGAGCCGGTCCCGAGGACAACCTGGTTGTCCGCAGCTGGCCCGAGGTGCCGCCCACCTATAGCGACGCACAACGGATGCCCCACTGGGAGATCGGCTCCATGCTCGGCATCTTGGACATGGAGCGCGGCGCCAAGCTGTCCGGCTCCATGTTCCCGCTCTACCGGGGGTTCGGTGCTCGCCTGCTGCGGGCACTCACCACGTATGCCCTGGACCGACACGCCGATGCCTTCGAAGAGATCCGTCCGCCGACCCTGGTGAGGACCGAGACGATGGAGTCGACGGGTCAACTCCCCAAGTTCGCCGATGACGCCTACCACCTCGAGCGGGACGACCTGTGGGCCATCCCCACCGCCGAGGCCCCGCTCACCTCGATGGCGCGGGGCGACATCCTCGACGAGGACGAGCTGCCCATGCGATTGATGGCGGCCACCCCGTGCTTCCGCCGGGAGTCCGGCTCCGCCGGGCGGGACACCCGCGGGCTGCTCCGGGTTCACGAGTTCGACAAGGTGGAGCTGTTCGCCTACGCCACCCCCGAACAGGCCTCCGCGGTCCACGCCGACATCGTGGACCGGGCCGAGGCTCTGCTGGTGGAGCTCGGGCTCCAGTACCGGGTCCTCAGCTTGTGCGCCGGTGACATCGGGATCTCCGCGGCTCGCACCATCGACCTCGAGGTGTACGCCCCCGGGGTCGATCAGTGGCTCGAGGTCTCCTCGATCAGCTGGTTCAGTGACTACCAGGCCCGGCGGGGCAACATCCGTTACCGGCCGGCCGGCGGGGGGTCACCGGCATTCGTCCATACCCTGAACGGCTCGGCCCTGGCCTGGGCGAGGATATGGGCAGCGGTGGTGGAGAACGGGCGTCAGGCCGACGGCTCCATCGTCCTCCCCGAAGTGCTGCATCCCTATCTTCGGGGGGAAGGCGTGATTCCGGGACCGGGTCCCATGGCTCAGTGACTCCGCATGCCCCCTCTGAGCGGTCGCCCATGAAGACGGCGGGGCGGGCCGTGGTGACAGCAGTTGCCTTGGTGTTGGCTTCCCCACTGCTGGCAGCGTGTTCCTCGAACCCCGCCACCCCGTCGGTCACCACCCAGCCGGATACCTCGTCGAGCACTTCGTCAAGTCCGGCGTCATCTACTTCGTCAAGTCCGGCGTCATCCACTCCGGATGGATCGGTGCTGGCCCCAGCCGGCAATGCCGACCAGACATCGCCGGTGGACGGGATCAGCTGCAATACCGATGAACAACTGGCGTTTCACATCCACGCCCATCTGGCCATCTACGTCAACGGCGCGCCGAAGCTGCTGCCGCCGGGGATCGGTATCGGTCCCCCTTTGCAGTTCGAACAGACTTCGAGCGGCCCGTCTGTTGCCAGTGGATCGTGCTTCAGTTGGCTGCACACCCACGACTCGTCTGGCGTGGTCCATATCGAGTCACCGATACAGAGGGTCTATACGCTCGGCGACTTCTTCGATGTCTGGGGCCAACCCCTCTCCACTACCCAGGTCGGTCCGGCCCAGGGACCCGTCACCGCCACCGTCAACGGGAACCCTTTCACCGGGGATCCACGGGGTATTCCGCTGGACGCCCACAATGTCATCCAGTTGGACGTCGGATCCGCTCTTCCGCCGCCGCAGCCCTACACCTTCCCGCCCGGCTTGTAGGGGGCACCACCTCGGACCCGAGGCGGCGGGCTCGAGACCACCGTTGGTGAGGGTTCAGTCCGTGGAGGCGTTGAACCGGTAGCCGACACCGCGGATGGTGGTGATCAGAATGGGCGAGGAGGGGTCCACTTCGACGTGATTGCGGAGACGCTTGATGTGCACGTCGAGCGTCTTGGTGTCCCCGTAGTAGTCGGATCCCCAGATCCGATCGATGAGCACGTCGCGAGTCAGTACCCGGCCGGAGTTCTCGATCAACAACGACAGCAGTTCGAACTCTTTGCGCCGAAGGTGGACATCCACCTCCCGGACGGAGACCTGGTGACGGTCGGGATCGATCCGAATACCACCGGATTCGAGAATGGGTCGACTGTCGGGATGCGCGGCGTCGGAGCCTGGGGCGTGATCGCCCGTTGGGGTGCGTCGCAGCACTGCCCGCATGCGGGCGACCAGTTCGCGGAGTCGATACGGCTTGGCCACATAGTCGTCGGCACCGACTTCGAGTCCGACCACAGTGTCGATCTCGGTGCCCTTGGCGGTGACCATGATGATCGGCACCGATGACCGGGCTCGAATGGAACGGCACACATCGATGCCCGACAACTTGGGCAGCATCAGGTCGAGCAGGATCAGATCGGGTGAAACCAGATCGAAGAGGCGAAGCGCCTCGACGCCGTCACGGGCCACGGTGACGTCGAATCCCTCTCGGGTCAGCCCAATCACCAGGGCATCGATGAACGACTCCTCGTCCTCGGCCAGCAACACTTTGGTTTGGGACGTATCGGAGGCCATGGTTGCCCGGTTCAGGCCGAGTACTCGGGAGGTCGCGGAAGGACCAGGGTGAAGGTGGATCCTTCGCCTTCCCGGGAGTCGACCTCGACCCGGCCATGATGATTGGTGGCGACGTGCCGGACAATGGACAATCCGAGGCCGGTGCCGCCGGTTTCGCGGCTGCGTCCCAGGTCGACCCGGTAGAACCGCTCGAAGATCCGCTCGAGGTCCCGGGCGGGAATGCCCACGCCCTTGTCGGATACCGACAACTTGACATCCCCGTCCACTTGGCTCCCGGCCACTCGCACCACTCCCTCCTCTGAGGAGAACGTCACCGCGTTCTCCAACAGGCTGTGCATGGCCGATACCAGCTGTCGCCGATCCCCGATGACGTGGATGGGCGGGTCGGGCTCATCCATCTCGATGGTTATCCGGCGCTGTTCGGCCGCGGCCCTGACCCGCTCGACTGCCTCGGCCATCACCAGGTTGATATAGATGGGCTCGCGGGGAGGCGCCTCTTCCGACTCGATGCGGCTGAGGTCGAGGAGGTCATCGATGATCCGGCTCACTCGGAAAGCCTCGGTGTGGATCCGGGATGCCAGCCGTTGGGCAATAACCGGATCGGGCTCGAGTGTCAGGGTTTCGGCCAGCAGTCCGAGTGCCCCGATCGGTGTCTTCAACTCGTGGCTCACATTGGCGACGAAGTCGCGGCGAATCTCTTCGAGACGACGTCGCTCGGAGACGTCTTCGATGACGGCGATCACGCCGAGTGGTCGGTGGCCGTCATCGATGAGTCGGGTGCCGATGGTCAAGGTCTGACGAGGGGGACCATACAGGTCGAGCGTGCGCTCGTCCGATCCTTTGTGCCAGGCATTCTCGAGCAACTCGGTGACCGCCTGAGCGGCGAGGGCGGCGCCGTGACGGCTGTTCATGAGGGCATCGGCCCGGGCATTGCGAAACCCGACCTCACCGTTCTCGTCGCACACGATCACACCCTGAGGCAGGGTATCGAGTGCTCGGCGCAGACGGATGGCATCGGAACTGGCCTCAGAGACCGCTTCAGCAGCCTCACCGGTCAACTTCTCGAGGTGGCTGAGGACCGGCTCCATGCCGCCCTCGTCGGGCGGTTCCGCCCCGAGCCGATTGGCCAGTGCCGTGAGGCGCTGCTGCAGGCTCCGGCGACCCGCCCGGCGTCCCAGCCGTGCGGCGACCATCACGGCAATGACGGCGACGGCGGCGATTACGAGGTACCAGATGACGTACGGCTTCACGGCTCCAGCATGGCAGGCCTGCGTCCGCAGTTGTGGCATCACCCGGATGGCGGGACCAATCGACAAGAAACATCATAAAAAGCCTTGAAAAGTACTGAAAGATGGTTTACCTTTGGCCTCATGCTCCCTGACCCCCGCCCAGCAGCCATCGGACACACCGCAACTGTGGTCGGCCGGCTGGCCGGGTGGGTCGGGGGGTGGCCACCTGCCCTTCGGGTTCACCTCCATGTGGCCCGTACAGTGCTGGGCCGCCTCGCCGATGTCGAGCTCCACCCCGACACCAACTCTCTTCCCGGCGGGGATGTCCTCCAGAATCTGATGAACGGGCTGGGCGGCTGGGCCCTGGCGCTGTCCTTGGTCGGGCTGCTGATCGGCGCGGCGGCATGGTCGCTCGGCTCCCACGGCCAGAACTACCAACAGACATTCGTCGGTCGGCGGGCAGTGTTGATCTCGGGGTTGGCGGCCTTGTTGGTCGGAGCGGGGCCGGCCATCGTCAATTTCTTCTTCAAGGCGGGGCAGGGGGTCCATTGACATGTTGGCCGCTCTAGGCATCCCGTCGATCCCGGGCGTGGCCTGCCCGGCTGCGGCCGGAGCGCTGGGCGCGGCCGGTCTCGGCCCGATCTGTCAGGCGGCCGGTGGAATTGCGGGGGCAGCCGCGAATCAGGTTGCCGGTTTCGGCGTTTCCAGCATCCTCGACGCCATTTCCGGATGGGTTGCCGCCGGAGGGGTGTGGCTGCTCGGACAGATCGGCACATTCATGGATGCGACCACGACGGTCGATCTCGGGGCTTCGTGGTTTACCAGCCACTACCAGACCATGGCCGGATTGGCCGGGGTGGTGATCGTGCCCATGCTGTTGCTCGGGGTGATGCAGGCCATCCACCGCCAAAGTGCCTCGATGCTCATCCGTTCGGTGGCCCTCAACGTGCCTCTGGCACTGTTGCTCACCGCCGTGGCGGTCAAGCTGGTCCAGCTTGGGCTGGCTCTGACCGACGCGATGAGTGCGACAGTCGCCCATGGTGCCGGACTCGATAGCGCGCACTTCTTCGGCTCCACCGTCACTGCGTTATCGGGTCCCACCACCGGAGGTCCGGTGACCCCGACGTTCGTGGTGCTCTTGGGCGGCCTGGCCGTGGTATTCGGGGCATTCCTGTTGTGGGTGGAGCTGCTGATTCGCTCGGCGGCGGTCTACGTGGCCGTCCTCTTTCTCCCGCTCGCTCTGGCCAGCTTGGCGTGGCCGGCGATCGCCCATTGGTGCCGTCGGCTGGTCGATACCTTGGCGGCACTGATCCTGGGCAAATTCGTGATTGTCTCGGTGCTGAGCCTGGCCGTCGGTGCTCTGGCCGGGGGATCGGGTTCGACCCCGGCTGGTTCGACCGGACCCGGGGCCGGCGACCACGGCAGCTTTTCCGATGTGCTGGGAGGCGCCGCCCTCCTCATGTTGGCTGCCTTTGCTCCCTGGGCGCTCTTTCGGCTCCTCCCCTTTCTCGAGGCGGGAGCGGTGAGCCATCTCGAAGGTGCGGGCCGCCGGACAATGCAGGCGGCAACGGGGCCGCCCAAAAGCCTGGCCCAGACGGCCATGCGGTTTTCGGCCGGCGGTGCCGCCGGAGGCGCCGGTGAGGTCGGCATGGCAATGGCGTCAGCCGTAGGTGGGGAGTCATCGGAAGGCGGTGCGGGCGAGGGAGGCGGGACAGCCGGGTCTGGGTCCCCCCTCCCCGACCTCGGGCGCTCGTCGGTGGAGAAGAGTCGGGTGGGGACGGCCACCCCACCGGGGGCCAGTGTGCACAAGCGAACTCCCCATCCGAAGGCCGGTCACGAGTTCAACGCCGTCATGCGCGGGGAGGCGCCCTCCGGTGAGGAGGACACCTCCGGCTCCGCCGGATTGCCATCCGGATCACAAGCAGCCCAACCACTGACGCCGAAGACGTGAGCGTGTCGGAACCCCCGCTGCGCACCGAGCGTGTGCGCTACCACTTCGGTCCCTTGGAACAGCGGGGCCTGATTGCCGGTTGGCGAGGCGGACAGATCGGGTCGGTGGCCACCGGGTTGGTGTTCGGTGTCCTCGTCCTGCGTTCTCATCCCTCGGTGGTCGGCGTTCTCGGGGCACTGTTCTGTACCGGGACCGGTGTGGCTATGGCCTGTTGGCCGGTGAGGGGCCGGACCGGTGAGCAGTGGCTTCCGCTGGTGCTGCGGTGGTTGGTGGCCGAGTTGCGGGGTGGCCACCGACAGCACGCCGGCGCTCCCGGGCTGGGCCACCTGGCCGGGGTGGGCCCTGTCGAACCCGGGAGTGACCGGTCGTCAGTTCGCCCCGCTCGACCTGCCGGGCACCGGGCCTTCGCGGCACCTGGGGTGTTCGACGGGCTCCGCATCATTCCCCTACCGGTCAGCGACAACCGGGACGCCCCGGTTGCCGGTGTGGTGATGGATGCCCGGGCCCGGACCGCTACTGCGGTACTGGCGGTGCGTGGCCACAGTTTTGCGCTGCTCGGTCCGAATGACCAGGATTCGCGGATTACCGCCTGGGCACGGGTGTTGGCCTCCTTGGCTCGAGAGGGATCCACCGTTCACCGGGTGCAGTGGGTCGAATCGTCTCTCCCCGACGACGGAAGTGGTGTGCGGCATCACCAACAAACGAATGCGGTGCTCGGCGTCGACACCGCTCCGGGGCGTTCCTATCAGTCATTGGTCGATCAGTCGGCCCCGGTGACCCGACGCCACCGGGTGTTGCTGGCGGTATCGATTCATACCGCCCACTCGTCACGGGCGATTCGGGCGTCGGGAGGTGGGGACAAGGGGGCGGCTGCGGTGCTGCTGCGAGAGGTGATGGCTCTGCAGCGACTGATGGAGGAAGCCGATGCCACTGTCGACGGGATTCTGGGGCCGGGAGGTTTGGCCTCGGTGGTACGGGAGTCGTCGGCCCCTTTGAGCTCGGCGGCCGGCTCGGGGGCTCCTCCGGTACCGGGGATGGTCAGAGGCTCGGGTGGGAGAGGACACGAACCGTCGTACGGGTGGCCGTGGCCGATGGTGATCGAACCGCAATGGGATTCGGTCCACATCGACGCCACCTGGCACGCGACCTATTGGATCGCCGAGTGGCCCCGGATCGACGTGACACCTGATTTCTTGGGCCCTTTGCTCTTCTCACCGCTCCGTCGATCCATCTCCCTGGTGATGGAGCCGGTGAGCCCGAGTCGGGCCGCTCGCCAGGTTGCCCAGGCGCGGACTGCCGACATCGCCGACGGCGAGCTACGGCGGCGGGGTGGCTTCCTGGTGACCGCACGCCAAACCCGCGAGAAGGAAGGGGTCGAACAGAGGGACGTCGAGTTGGCCGACGGCCACGCCCAATACCGATTCTCGGGGTATATCACCGTCACCGCCGACAGCCGCGATGCCTTGCGCGACGACTGCGGGTCCATGGAACAAGCGGCCGGGCAGGCCCGGATTGAACTCCGGCAACTCTACGGAGAACAGGATGTGGCCTTCGCCTGCACCCTGCCGCTGTGTCGGGGACTCACATGAGGACGCCGATGCCACGGGTGCCGGCCCATATCGCCACGACCCGGCATCTCAGTGTCGCCTATCCGCTGGCCACCGAGGCCGGGCTCGGGCATCAAGGGGTGCTGATCGGTCAGGATGTGTTGGGCGGCTCATTCGTCTATGACCCGTTCGTGCTCTACCGCCAGGGGGTGATCACCAATCCCAACATGGTGGTGTTCGGCCAGATCGGCCGCGGGAAGAGCTCATTCGTGAAGTCGTACCTGTGGAGGCAGGCGGTGTTCGGTCGGCGCGCCTGGGTGGTCGACCCGAAGGGGGAGTACGGCCCGTTGGCCCGGGCCTGGGGGGTCGCTCCGGTGGCGCTGCGGCCCGGCGGCTCAGTCCGACTCAATCCTCTCGATACCGGGGAACTGAACGATGGCGCGGGCCCCGGGAATGACCGTCAACCCGACGGCGCCGGTGGTGGGGCCGGTGGTGACGAGGCGTGGCGCCGCCGGGTCGAGCTCACCGCCTCATTGGCGGTGGCGTGTCTGGGTCGCCACCTGGTGCCGAGGGAGCGGGCCGCGATCGACGCCGCCCTCACCGAGGCCACCGAACGTTCGCGGACGGCTCAGATGCCGGCACCCACCCTCCCCGATGTCGTCGAGTCGCTCCTCGATCCGAGTGCGCACGCCGCCCGCCAGCTCCGGACCGATCAGCCCACGTTGATGGAGGACGGACGAGATGTGGCTCTTGAGCTCCGGCGCCTTGTCTACGGTGACCTCCGGGGCATGTTCGACGGACCCACCACACCCGGCCTTCGCCTCGACGCCCCCTTGGTAGTTCTGGATCTGTCTGCGGTCTACAACTCACCGGCCCTTGGAGTCCTGATGGCGTGCGCGACGGCATGGCTCCAGAACGCGGTCCAGGCCGAGCACCGTCACCGGGTCATCGTGGTGGTGGACGAAGCCTGGGCGATCCTCAGCAACCTCGGGGTCGCGCGGTGGCTGCAGGCATCGTGGAAACTCTCGCGGGCATTGGGCATCGCCAACATGGCGGTACTCCACCGGATGTCGGACCTGCGGGCAGTGGGAGCCGGTGACTCCGAGCAGGTGGCATTGGCAGAGGGTTTGCTGGCGGATTCTGAGACCCGGGTGATCTATGCCCAGTCTCCCGGCGAAGTGGAGCGGACCGGCGAGTTGTTGGGCCTTACCGCAACGGAGGCAGCCCTCGTCACCCAACTCCGTCGTGGCATGGCGCTCTGGAAGGTGGGCCGAAGGTCGTTTCTGGTCGAGCACCGGTTGGCATCGAGCGAGCGGGTGTTGATCGATACCGACACAGCCATGATCGGCGAGCCAGACCCGCCTTTAGAGGGACCGGCCCGCGAACCGGACGGCGGGTGATGGCGTGAGTATGACCACCCTCGCAGACACGGTGATCGGTGTGGCGGCATTCGCGGTGGCCGGTCTGGTCGGTCGGGATCGCCCACATGCAAACCGTGGGTCTGGCGCCACCGGTGGTACTCGGATCAGCGCCCGGCGCTCGACACGCCCCCCCGAGCGCCGGATGCCGGTCTCAAAGCGTCGAAAGATCCGGCCACAAGTCCGGCCGGACGAGGGGAGGGAATCGAGGCTCGGTCGGCTTGTCCGGCGCGGCCGGCTTGGAGATCAGGGGCTCGCTGCCGCCCGGTGGGCCCGACCGGCCGATCTCCGATCGTTGATGGCCAAGGGAACCGGAGGGTCGCCGGCCGCGCCACCGGGGCGCCTGGTCCTCGGGTTGGTCGGGAAACGGGTGATCTCGGCCGAGCCCCGTCAGTCGGTGATCGTGTTCGGTCCCAGCCAGTCACGCAAGACGAGCGGTTTCGCGGTGCCGGCCATACTGGGGTGGGAGGGACCGGTGATTGCCGCCAGCATCAAGGCCGACCTGGTCGGGGACACCATGGCCTACCGGCGCAGTCGCGGCGACGTGGCCTGCTTTGATCCAACCGGGTCCACCGGGCTCCCGGCCGTGCGGTGGTCTCCGCTGCCGATGTCACGGACTTGGCCCGGGGCCCGTCGGGTGGCAGCATCGATGACCGAGGTGGGCAAGAGCTCGGTCGGCACCATGGGCGACGGGGACTTCTGGTATGCCACGGCTACGAAAATGCTGGCGCCGCTGCTCTTTGCCGCGGCCAGCGGTGGGTTGCAGATGGTCGATGTCGTCAGGTGGGTGGATACCCAAGAGGAATCCGAAGTGCTCGACCATCTTTACGCGGCGGGGATACCCGAGGCCATCGCTGCCGCTCATGCGCTGTTCGGGAAGGAGGAGCGCCAGCGCAGCTCTATCTACACGACCGTCGAGACCATTCTCGAACCGTTTGGCGGTGAGGAGCCCGGCGGTTGCAGACCCGACGGCGTATTCGAAGGCACGGACCGAGCCGACATCGAACCGGCCCGGTTGGTGTCGGGCCACAACACCCTCTATCTCTGCGCCCCGGCCCACGATCAACGTCGCTTGAGCCCACTGTTCACCGCTGTCCTCCGACAGGTGCTCGAACATGTGTACGACACGGTTGCCCGCACCGGGAGCCCCCTCGACCCGCCGCTGTTGGTTGTGCTCGACGAGGCGGCCAACATCGCTCCACTCTCAGACCTCGATTCCTTGGCCTCGACGGCCGCAGGTCACGGGATACAGCTGGTCACTATTTGGCACGACTTGGCCCAGATCACCGCCCGCTACGGGGCCCGAGCGGCCACTGTGGTCAATAATCACCGGGCCAAGGTCTTCCTCTCGGGGATCTCCGACCCTTCGACCCTCGATCACGCCAGCCACCTGATCGGCGATGAGGAGGTGCTGCTGCCGGCGACGACATTCGGCGGCCAGGGAGGCCCGACCACCACCCGGTCGCCGTCGAGCCGTCGCTTGGCGCCCCCGCACGCCCTCCGCCGCATTCCTCTGGGCGACGGTGTACTCGTCTACGGGGGACTACCGCCGGCGTGGTTGCGATTGCGCACCTTCTTCGACGACCCGGTGCTCGCCGCCCGGGCATCGGGTCGGGGGGACGGTTGAGATCGATCCGGATTGGTGAGCGAGCCGGCGGGCTGGGGCGACGATCAACGCCGTAGGATCACACGTCAGCTCCGGTACGATCATGTCGGTCACGGGAGAGCCGGTCAGGAGTCAGATGGTGCAGAAGGGAAGTACAGGGGCCGGCCTGCTGCCTGATCCCGAACCGCGTGCCATCAAGTACACGGTGATTTCGGTCGATGACCACCTGGTCGAGCCGCCGGACATGTTCGAGGGGCGCCTGCCGGACCGGTTTGCCGATCTCGCCCCTCGGATCGTCGAGAACGAGCACGGCCACCAACTCTGGGAGTTCGACGGCCAGCGCTATACCCAGGTGGGGATGAACGCGGTGGCCGGGCGTCGTCCCGAGTCGGTCACCCTCGAGCCCACCCGCTTCGAGGACATGCGACGGGGTTGTTGGGACATCCACGAGCGCATCCGCGACATGGACATCAACGGGGTGTGGGCCTCGCTCAACTTCCCTTCGCAGATCACCGGGTTCTGTGGCCGGGTCTTCTCCGGTGCGACCGACCCCGAGCTGGGCGTGGCCGTCACCCGGGCGTGGAACGACTGGCTGTCCGAGGGATGGTGGCAGCCCTACCCCGAGCGGATCATCCCTTGTGGCATCACCATTCTGTCCGACCCCGAACTCGGTGCCGACGAGATCCGGCGCAACGCCGATCGGGGCTTCCGCTCGGTGACCCTGCCCGAGCGACCCCACCGCATCGGCCTACCGTCGATCTTCACGTCGTATTGGGATCCCATCGTGGCGGCGTGCGAGGAGACCGACACGGTCATCTCACTTCACGTCGGGTCGTCGGGCATGGGGGACCTTCCCATGGATTCCCCCATGGTCGCCCTCGGGGCCACCCTGTTCGGCCAGTTGTCGTTGACCGCCTGTGCCGAGTGGTTGTGGTCGGGCCTCCCGGTGCGCTTCCCCGGCGTCAAGGTGGCAATGAGCGAGGGAGGTATCGGATGGGTGGCCATGCTTCTCGACCGCCTCGATAACATCGTCGATCGCTCGGGCTATGGCAACCAGTTCGCCGGGGGCTCGCTGCGGCCGGCCGACGTGCTCCAGCGCAACTTCTGGTTCTGCACCATTGACGACCCTTCCACCATCAGCACCCGTGATCGCATCGGTGTCGATCATGTGATGGTCGAGGTGGACTATCCCCATGGCGACTCGACCTGGCCCGACACCCAACAAGTGATCGATCGGGAGTGGGGCCACCTGCCGGTGAGCGACCTCCGCAAAATGACCCACGAGAACGCCGCCCGCCTCTACCGGTGGCCGCTCCCCAAGGTGTGCCTCCCATGAGCAGGCTCTTGCCCGACCTCAACCCGCATCAGGAGTTGGCCATCCTGGCTCGCACCCTGTGGCGCGAGGGGTACGACGACCACCTGGCCGGACACATCACCTACCGTCAGGACGACGGCACGTTGCTATGCAACCCATGGCTGCTGCTTTGGGAGGAGATCCGGCCGGAGGACGTCATCCGCATCGACCTCGAGGGCAACCTCCTCGAGGGCACATGGCCGGTCCCGCTCGGCATCCCACTCCATCTGGCCCTTCACCGGGTGCGTCCCGACGTCACGGTGGCCGTGCACAATCACCCTCGCTTCGGCACGGTCTGGGCCGACCTGCAGCGCATTCCCACCTGCCATGACCAGAGCTCAGCGCTGGGCGGCGGGCGCCTCGCCCTGGTGGACGAGTACGGCGGCCCGGTCAACGACCCGGATTCGGCAGCCCGGGCGGTGGCCGCCATGGGGGACGCCGACCTGGCCTTGCTGTCCAACCACGGCGTGTTCGTGCTGGGCTCGAGCATCCGGGCCGCCCACCAACGGGCGGTGGCCCTCGAACAGCGCTGCCGGACGGCGTGGCATGTGGCCGCGGTGGGGGAGGGACGTCCACTTCCCGAACCGGCCCGGTCGTTCTTCGAAAGACATGACGGAAACGGGTTTGCCGGGTTTTGGGAAGCAATGGCCCGTCGCGAGCTCCGGTTCGATCCCACCCTGCTCGACGCGGCCACGGCCACGGCCGACACCAGGTGACCTCTTCGACCTCGCCACCCCCCTTGCCCGACCCGTTCTTCGACCCGTTCGACCCCGAGTGGGCCACCAATCCTTTCCCGCTCTATGCCGACCTCCGTCAGCGGGCCCCCGTGCACCGGAATGCTTTGGGGTTTTGGATATTCGCCCGGCATGCCGACTGTCTCGCCCTGCTACGCGATCGCCGGACCAGCGCTGACGACGCCTACATCGATCGCGAGCGATTGTCGGCCGAGTTCCTCTCTGCTTCGGGTGCCGACGACCCCGAAGCAGCGGCCAAACGGGACATGCGCCCCTTCCTCTTCCGGGACCCACCTGATCACACCCGGCTGCGGGGACTTGTCTCCAAGGCCTTCACGCCGAAAGTGGTCGAGTCGTTACGGGCGCGTACCCAACAGATCGTCGACGAACTCCTCGATGCCGCCTTCGAGGCTGGCCGGATCGATCTGATCGAGTCCTTCGCCCACCCACTACCTGTGCGGATCATCTGCGACATGCTCGGGGTGCCGGTGGCTGATCAGGATCGCTTCAAGTCATGGTCCACCTCCCTGGCCCGGGGCCTCGATCCCGATTTTCTGCTCACCGGCGAGACCATCAAGGATCGTGACGACGCGGTGATGCAGTTTGCCCGGTACTTCTTCGAATTGCTGGCCGAACGCCGGCGGTCACCCGGTGATGATCTGCTGAGCCGGTTGGTCGAGGTGGAGGACGATGGCGGCGTACTCAGTGAGGCTGAGCTGTTGTCGACCTGCATCCTGTTGCTGGTGGCCGGCCACGAAACCACCGTCAATCTCATATCCGGCGGGACCCTCGCCCTGCTCCGCCACCCCGATCAGCTCGAGCGGTTCCGTACCGACCCGGAGATGATCCGCAGCGGGGTGGAGGAGATGCTGCGCTACGTGTCACCGGTACAGCTCACCGGGCGAGCGGTGATCGAGGACATCGAGATCGCCGGCGTGACCCTGCGGCCCGGCGACTTCGCCATGGTGCTGATCGCCTCGGGCAATCACGATGCCGATCAATTCCCGGACCCGGAGCGATTCGACGTCGGGCGCACCCCCAACAACCACTTGGGGTTCGGCTTCGGGATCCACCATTGCCTGGGGGCTCCCCTGGCCCGGATGGAGACCCAGGTGGCCCTGACCTCACTGGTACGGAGAGCTCCTGATCTGGCTGTGACCGTCGACGAGCCCACCTACAAGACCAACGTCGTGCTGCGAGGCATGGAGTCACTTCCCGTCGCCATACGCGGCTGATCCGGCGACACCGCTTGGGCGGTCGGTGACCGAAATCAGCCGGCGGCGGCCCGCTCGATCGTGGGTTGCAGGGCATCGAGGGCCGAGGCGACCTCGTCGGGTCCCAGGGGCAACAGCAGGGCGGACACCGCGTCGGCGCCCGCCTCCGCATACTGCTCGGCAATGGCGGCGTCCAGCGGCTCGAAGTAGGGGCACACCGTGACGGTGATGTCCGACCGGGCCCGCCCCTGTTCGGCCAGCAACTCATCGAGCTTGGCCAGCGGCACGGCGAGGTCGGCCGGTTTCCGGTTGAAGGTGTGCCAACCCTGCCCGGACCGGGCGGTGCGGGCCAGGGCCGCATCACTCTCTCCACCGATGTGGATGGGCGGATGTGGCTTCTGTACCGGCTTGGGGAACATCGAGCACTTGTCGAGTGAGTAGAACTCGCCTTCGAATTCCGAACGCTCATCACACCACAGCGTCCGGAGTACCTCGAGATACTCGTCGGTCCGCCTACCACGATGCGCCCACGACACATTGACCGCATTGAACTCTTCCTCGAGCCAACCCACCCCGATACCGAAATCCACCCGCCCATTGGACAGCCAGTCGAGGGTGGAGACCTCTTTGGCGGTGTACACCGGGTTGCGCTGCGGCAGAAGCACCATGGCCGTTCCCAGTCGAACCGTGGACGTGTGGGCGGCCAGAAACGACAACGTGGACAGCGGCTCGAGGAGACCACTGTTGGGAGGGGCCGGGATTCTGCCGTCTTCGGCATAGGGGTACTCGGAGGTGTACTCGTCGAACAGCACCACGTGCTCTCCGACCCAGATGGTGCCGATGCCCCGTTCCTCGGCCTCCCTGCCGATGACGGCCAGGAGTTCCGGTGTGGTGAACGGATCCATGGTCGGAACCCAGAGGTCGACCTTCATGGCGCCACCAGTGGCCACGGCCGTTCACGTTCGGCGATGTGGGCCAACTCCAACAGCAACTGCTCTTGGTGATGTCGCCCGATGACCTGGAGGCTCACCGGCAAGCCATCCACCGAACCCACAGGAATGGCGACGGCGGGATTACCGGTCAGGTTGGCGGGGATGGTCAGCGACCCGTTGTTGGAGAGGGCCGTCTCGAAGCCATGTTCGGCGATGAGGTCGATGGCGCCCACGGTGGTGGGCATCGGGCCTTCGGCGGCGAAGGCGACATCGGGGTTAGTGGCGGCGAATATGAAGTCGACTTGGTCGAAGATGGATGCCATCGTCTCGTTGATTGCGATCCGGAACATCTCCGTCGCGCCGGCAGTGTTGACGTTGAAGTTGTGGGTGGCGAGGTTCATGCCGAGCTGGATCTCCGGAGTGAGGTCGTCGTTGCAATCGGGGTAGCGATCACCGAGCTCTCCGGCCAGCCCGACCAGGTTGGACATGGCCCACTCGAGACCACCGCGGGGAAGCTGTACCACGATGTCCACCCGTGCCAGCCCGGCATCGGCGATGAGTGCCTCGGCGGCGGCGAGTACCAGTGCTTCCAACCGCGGCTCCACGATGGCCGTTCCCAGGTTGATGGAGATGACCGCGCGTTTGCCGGCCAGATCGAAGGTGCCGAGACCTGCCTCCCACCCTTCGACCCGAGGCAGGCTGAGGGTGTCGCGGGAATCGAAGCCATTGCAGACATCGAACCAGCGGGCGGTGTCACACACGGATCGGGCCATGCACCCGAGGACGACGGTCAGCGGTGGCTGCAGTGCCCCAGGCCCTTTCGGTATGCGACCGAAGGTGGACTTGAGTCCCAACAGGCCGCTGTAGCCGGCCGGTATTCGGATCGAGCCTCCTCCGTCGCCACCGGAGGCGATCGGCACGATCCCCCCCGCCACCGCAGCCGCCGATCCTCCCGACGATCCCCCGGGGGTGCGTTCGGGGTTCCATGGGTTGCGGGTGGTGCCGTGCAGTTTGGTGTGGGTGTAGTTGACCCCACCGAACTCGGGAGCGGCGGTGTGCCCGACCAGGACGGCGCCGGCGCCCCGGAGACGGGTGACCTGGGTGGTGTCGTGGTCGGCGATCCGGTCTTCGAAGACCACCGAGGCTTCCGTAAATGGCCACCCGTTGACGGCCTCGAGTTCCTTCACCCCGATGGGGACACCGCCGAAGGGCAGCGAGACGTCGGCATGGGTGGCGCTCGCTCGAGCGGCGTCGGGATCGAGATGGGTGAAGGCGTTGAGGGTCGAAGCGTCGATGGCGGCCAGCGTCGCCTCCAAGGCCTCGATGGGTGTGACTTCGCCGGAGCGGAAGGCGTCGACGAGCGAGCAGGCATCCCCCTGCCAGGGCTGATCGTGCATGGTGGATGACGCTAGCCCTCCAGGGCGACGTAGCGTGTAGAGATGAGCGACCGCCAGTCACCGAGCGAGGGCGGGTCGCCAGACCCGACGCCCACAGATACCGTCAAATCCGATCCCCGCCATCCGCTGACATTGGCGGTGGACATCGGTGGGACCGGGCTGAAGGCCTCTGTGCTCGACGCCGACGGCGCGATGGTCGCCGACCGGTTGAAAGTGGCCACCACCTATCCGCTCCCTCCGGACAAGCTGGTGGCGTCATTGGGCAAACTGGTGGCCCCGTTACCCAAGGCCGAACGGGCGTCGGTGGGTTTTCCGGGAATGGTCAGGGCCGGCCGGGTGCTCTCCGCTCCACACTTCTCCACCAAAGATGGGCCGGGGAGTGAGGTTGACGGCCGCCTGCTCGAACTGTGGTCGCACTTCGATCTGAGCACCGAACTCACCAAGTCATTCGGCATGCCCACCAAGGTGGCCAACGATGCCGATATCCAAGGGGCGGCGGTGATCAGTGGCGACGGTCTCGAGTTCATCATGACCCTGGGTACCGGGTTCGGGACGGGCCTCTTCTACGAGGGAAGCCTGATGCCCCATCTCGAAATCTCCCACCAGCCTTTTCGAAAGGGTGAGACCTACAACGACCAACTCGGAGAGGCGGCCCGCAAGGTGATCGGCGAAGAGCGTTGGAACAAGCGGGTTCAAAAGGCAATCAGGAACATGCGGGCCCTCATGTTCTTCGACCACCTGTACATAGGCGGAGGAAATTCCCGCCGGGTCATCCGTGACAACCTCGACGACGACGTGACCATCGTCGACAACACCGCCGGGATCCTCGGTGGCATCAAATTGTGGGAAGTCGATCACATCGGGGTCAACCAAACGGACGATTAGGCGTTTGTCGCTACGGTTCGAGCGGTGCAGCTACCCCTGCCATTTGTGCCATCTCCGTTCGATCTCCTTCAGGTCCTTCTTCCATCCCCTGCGGGCGACCGCGGCTGTGGCTTTCTGTACGACCAGCAACCCTTCGGTGGATCGAGCCAACTCGGGATGGTCCTCGGCCAGGGCCTCCAGCCATTCCACCGAGGCACAGGCGTCATGGAGATCGCCCAGCTTGCCCTGCAGTACTTCCGTCGCCCGGGTTGTCCGGCGGGCTGGATCCCCCGCCACCAGTGCGACGGTCTCGCAGCCGTAGCGGAGGCCCTTCGATCGGATCCGGAGCTTGTGCAGATTCTGGTCGGTCGGCTGCTTCTTGGCGGTACGACCGGCTCCCCGGACATCGCGCCACGACCGATGGAGGAGCTTGGGCATCAACTCGCCTGCAGCTTTCTCTGCCTTGTCGGTGAACTGCGGGCTGTCCCACAAGAGGTTCATCTGTTCGACGAGTCCGGCGTGACGATCGCCGCCCCGAGCCTCCGCCACCCGGGTTCGGGCACCGCTGATCGACCGGCTGACGATAGTGAGGATCGGTTCGAGATCTCCCTCGTCCAAGAGCAGAGGGCCGTTGATCGACAACATGTCCCGGAGCACGAAGAGATCTCTCAATTCTCCGAGGCACTCGCCATACCAGGCCGACTCGGCCCGGAAATATGTGCTCCAAGCCGGGTCGACCACCAGGCGGAAGGTACGCAGGTTGGAGCGGATCCGACGGAGTGCCACCCGGCTCTGGTGTACCCGCTCCGTCTCGGTCGAGCGGCGCCGTGGACCACCTGTGGCCACCTCGGTCCGGGCCGGGTTGTCGGCCTCGATCGTCCCTTCGTCATTGAGCAGAAAGTTGAGTGCCGAGAGGGCCAACACCTGATGGAGGACCATGCCTGTGGTCGGCCGAGTCGACTCGGTCGTCATGGGCATGATCTCACCCGGATCATCCTAGGGGCGGATGGGTGCATGGAGGGTGGCCGCGCGTGAACGGCCAGGGAAGCCAGGCGTCGCGCCTACCCTGGATCAAATGGACGCAGTCACCATCGTCGATGGCCACCTGATCTGGCAGACGCGGCCGGATCCCGAGCCGGCTGCCGACGAGTTGCTGGTGGCGGTGCGGGCTGCCGGCATCAACGGAGCGGACCTGCTTCAGCGTCGGGGTTTCTATCCGGCCCCGACCGGGGCACCGGCAGATATCCCCGGTCTCGAGTTCGCCGGTGAGGTGGTCGGTACCGGGTCGGCGGTCGAGCGGTTTCAGGTGGGGGACCGGGTCATGGCCGTGGTGGCTGGTGGCGCCCAAGCCGAACTGGTGGCGGTTCCGGAGCAGACGGTCCTACCGGTGCCGGACACCATCGGATGGGAAGAAGCCGGCGGTTTCGCCGAGGTGTACTCCACCGCCTATGACGCCCTGTTCACACAAGCTGATCTGACAGCCGGCGAACGGGTGTTGATATCGGGGGCGGCCGGTGGGGTGGGAACGGCCGGCGTGCAGATCGCCCACGCCGCCGGAGCGTTCGTGGTGGCATCGGTGCGAAATGCCGACATGCACGATTCCGTCCGGGCCCTCGGGGCGGACGAGGTCATCGAGCCCGGTGAGGTGGCGAACTGCGGCCCCTACGACGTCTCGCTCGAACTGGTGGGCGCACCGGGGTTGACCGTGGCCCTGGATGCCCTGGCCACCGGTGGACGGATCGTGGTGATCGGAGTAGGGGGCGGCGCCAACGTCGAACTGAACCTGTTGGCGGTGATGAACAAGCGGGCCAGAATCGGGGGGTCCACGTTGAGGTCCCGACCGGTGGGCGAAAAGGCCGAGGTGGCCCGGGCGGTCGAAGCCCATGTCCTGCCTCTGTTGGCGTCGGGTCAGATCAGGGTACCGGTTGCCGCCACCTTTCCAATGGAGGATGCGACAGCCGGCTACGAGCGGTTCTCTGCCGGCGCCAAGCTCGGAAAGGTCGTCCTTGTCAACCGGTGACAGGGTTACGAGGCGACGATGATCGAAGACCCGTGGCCGAACAGACCCTGATTGGCGGTGATCCCGACCCGTGCCCCGTCCACCTGGCGTCCCTCGGCCTGGCCCCGGACCTGCCACACCAACTCACAAACCTGGGCAATGGCCTGGGCCGGGATGGCCTCACCGAAGCACGACAGTCCACCGCTGGGGTTGACCGGTATCCGGCCCCCGATGGTGGTGTCCCCGTCCCGGAGCATGCGCTCGGCCTCGCCCTCCTTGCACAACCCGATGTCCTCGTACCAGTCGAGCTCGAGGGCGGACGACAGGTCGTAGACCTCGGCGACGTTGATGTCCTCGGGGCCGATGCCGGCTTCTTCGTAGGCGGCCAGCGCCACTGACTGCTTGAAGGTCGGACCCGGGGTCGAGGTCGAAGCGGCGGAGTCGGTGGAGAAGTTGGGCATCTCGATGACGGTCTGGGGGTAGCGGGGCGTCACCGTCGACACCGCGTCGATGGTGACCAGCTTGTCGGTTCCGGCGTGACGACGGGCGAACTCCATGCTGGTCAAGACCAATGCCGCGCCGCCATCGGAGGTGGCGCAGATCTCGAGGAGCCGGAGCGGGTCGGCCACCATCGGCGAGGACAGAACCTCATCGATGGTGACCTCTTTGCGATAGCGGGCGTACGGGTTCTCCAGACCGTGCCGGGCGTTCTTCACCTTCACCGCGGCGAAGTCGGTCTCGGTGGCTCCGAAGAGTTCCATCCGACGACGGGCATACAGGGCGAAGTAGGTGGGATTGGTGGCCCCGAGGAGGTGGAAACGCAGCCAGTCGGGATCGTCCTTTCGGTCGCCTCCGACCGGGGTGAAGAACCCCTTGGGGGTGGTGTCGGCCCCGACCACCAGGGCGACATCGCACAATCCGGCCAGAATCTGGGCCCGGGCGTTGCTTACGGCCTGGGCCCCGGATGCGCAAGCGGCATAGGACGACGAGACCCGGGCACCGGTCCAACCCAAAGCCTGGGCGAAGGTGGCACCGGCGATGAACCCGGGGTACCCGTTCCGAATCGTGTCGGCGCCGGACACGAATTGGACGTCGGTCCAGGCCACTCCGGCATCGTTGAGGGCGTCTCCGGCCGCAGCCAGGCCGTACTCGACGAAGTTACGTCCCCATTTGCCCCACGGGTGCATGCCCGCTCCCAACACGGCTACCCGCTTGTCGTCAGGCATCCGACACCTCCGAGCCTCCGCTGACCGGCTTCCACTTCCAGACGATGTACTCGTGCTCGTCGTCCTCATAGAGGGTGTCCAGCACCAGCTCCACTTCGGTCCCGACCGAGAGCTCGTCGACACCCACCCCGGGGACCACCTGACCCATCACCACCATCTGTTCGGCGGCCAGTTCCACCGCGGCGATGGAGAAGGGCACGTAGGGGTCGGCTGCCACATATGGCTTGGGTGGTTGGTAGCAGGCGTCGGTATAGGACCACACAGTTCCCCGCCGGCTGAGTGGGGCCTCGGCGAACTCCTTCCCTTGGCATCCGGGATTGCGACAGAAGAACGTCTCCTTGGGGAAGGCGTAGGTGCCGCAGCTGGTGCACCGGCTCCCGAGAAGGGTGGGAGCGTCATCATCAAGGGTGAACCAGCCGTCGATGGCGGGTACCCGGGTCTTGGCCGAAGGCATTGGGAAAGTCTAACGCCCCGTCAGATTCGCGTCTGGCGGCAGAGCCGAGCCTCTAGTCTTCGGATCCGCCGAGCCCTCCGCGCCGCCGCGACTCGGCAATCCGGTCGTCATCCCAACCCAGGAGATCGCGCACCACCTCTTCGGTGTGTTGTCCGACGGTGGGCGCCCTGGTGGGCATGGGAAGGTCCTCATCGATGAACTTGATCGGGCTGGGGAGCTGGTCGGCCCCGAGCTCGCTGGCGGGGAACCAGTGGAACCGGTCCCTGAACTGGGGGTCCTCCGCGATGGTCTGAGGAGTGTTGACCGGGCCGATCGGGAAGTTGGCGGTGACGCCGAATTCGATCCATTCTTCCCCCGTCCTGGTGAGGAAGATGGCCTTCAGCTCTGAGCGCATCTCGGTGTTGTTCCTGGCGTGGTCGGCCAATTTGGACCCCGGCCAGCGTTCGAACAGGTCAGCGCGGCCCACCGCTTCACAGAAGTTCCTCCAGAAGGCCTGCTCGGATGCCATGAAGAGGATGTGCCGGCCGCCCTTGGCCTCGTAGACCTGGTAGCGAACACCCTCGATCATCCCCGCCGTGCCCGGAGCGCGCCGTTCGTAGCCATCGGCCTTGTTCCCGGTGACCTCGGATTCGGGTCGTTGATAGGCGCGCCACGTCTCGCTCCGGTACCAGTCCATGGCGGCGGCGGCATCGGACTGGGCCACCTCGAGGAACGACCCTTCGCCGGTCTGCTTGGCCCGGATGACGGCGGCCAGAATGCCCAGCGCTCCGAAGAGCGGGCCGGCGTGGATGCCCATGGACGCGTGCTCGGGTAGGTAGCTGAAGCCCTCGTCGTTGACTTGGGGGGAGACGATGCCCGCCCAGGTGTCGAAGGCCACGCCATGAGCCGGGAGGTTCCGGTACGGACCGGTCATCCCGTATCCGGAGATGGTGCAGAACACGATCTTGGGGTTGATGATGCGGAGGTCGTCGAATCCGACACCGCGACGGGCCAAGCCGCCTGGGCGCATGGCCTCGACGACGATATCGGCGGTCTCGACCAGCTCCTTGAAGGTGGCCACGTCTTCGGGTTGGCGGAGATCCATCACGATGCTGCGCTTCCCCCGGTTGAGATGGAGGTGCATGAGGGACACGCCCTCGACGATCGGCCAGGTCATCTCGCGGATGTAGTCACCTGCCGGAGGCTCCACCTTGATGACCTCGGCGCCGAGGTCGATCAGGGGCATGGTGATGGCGGCTGGCCCGAGCGCCGAGCACTCGATGACCCGGATACCCGAGAGTGGAGCTGCTGCGGCGGCCATGCGGTCCTCCAAGTGAGCGTGCGTCGTGCGGCTGCGAAGCCTATCCGAGGCCTACGATCGGTTCGCCACCGCCGGCACGGTCGGCACCGCCGGCACCGCCGGCACGGTCGTCATGGTCCTCATGGTCGGCACGGTCGGCACGGTCGTCCTCACCACAATCGCGTAGCGCCGAGCAGGAACGAGAGAGACATGAAAGCAGCCGTGTACTACGAGACGGGTGGACCTGACGTGTTCCGCTTCGAGGATGTGCCCGATCCGATCGTCGGGCCTGACGATGTCCTGATACGGGTCGAGGCGGTGAGCATCGAAGGCGGTGACACGCTCAACCGACTTCAAGGTGCGCTCACCGTCACGCCCCACATCGTCGGGTACCAGTGCGCCGGAACTGTGCTGTCTGTCGGCGAGAACGTCACGAAGATCAGGTTGGGCGATCGGGTGGTCACGGTTGGATTGGACGGGTCACATGCCGAGCTCCGAGCGGTGGGCCAATCGTTCTGTTGGATCGTCCCGGAGGGGATGTCGACCGAGCAGGCGGCGTGCATCCCGGTTCCGTTCGGGACAGCCAGTGACTGCCTGTTCGAGTTCGGTCGCCTCCAGGCCGGCGAGACCGTCCTCATCCACGCCGGGGCCGGCGGCGTCGGAATCGCCGCCATCCAGTTGGCGAAACGAGCGGGAGCCCGGGTCCTCGCCACCGCATCGAGTGATGAGCGGCTCGCCCGTCTGGGTGAATACGGTCTCGATCACGGCATCAACTACGTGGCGAACGACTTTGTCGGCGCCGTACGCGACCTCACCGACGGGCGCGGTGCCGATGTCATCGTGGATTCGATCGGAGGGTCCACCCTGCAGAAGAGCCTGCACTGCCTGGCCTACCGGGGGAGGTGTATGACCTTCGGGGATGCCGGCCGGGAGAGCACATCCCGGTTGGACATCTCGACGATGCGCGCCAACAACCAAACACTCGTCGGCTACTTCCTCGGCGCAGAATTGTTCCTCAGCCCCCGCCCCCACGGGATGATCGCCAGCCTGCTCGACGACATCGCCTCCGGCGGACTCCGGGTCGTCATCGACCGACGTTTCCCTCTGGACGAGGCTGGCGAGGCCCACCCGTATATCGAAAGCCGTCAGGCGTTCGGTCGTGTGATCCTGGTCCCTTGATCCGTCGGATTGGCGGACACAAGGCCAGGTCCCGTGGCAATCGGTCCATGAATGGGCGGGCCGTGACCATTGCGACGTATGTCCGGTCGAATGAAATCGTTTCGGCTGGCGCCGGCGGCGGAAAGCTCCCGAGGAGATGGGCCGACCGGACCCGATATGATGGCCCGCTGTCCCGATCGGCAACCTGATCGGGCGACCAGCGCTCGTAGCTCAACGGATTAGAGCATCTGACTACGGATCAGAAGGTTGGGGGTTCGAATCCCTCCGAGCGCACAAAAGTCCTGACCAGAGGCCTGCCAAGGGTAGTTGCGGACGCAACCGAGCCAACATTGTGTTTCCGAGTGTCTCGCGAGACCCGCGAAAGCCCATGTCAGGGGAATCATGTGGGCCCTGTTCCTATCTGAGGAAAAGCCAACATTTTGCTTGATCCTCGATGGGATGTGGAGGAGCGAACTGGGACGCGCTGGCACACAGTCCGTCTGATGGCCACGAGGCTCGGCGTGGCGCAGGTGACCGGCTTCAAGTCGAGGTGCCTCCGGGGGAAACCTTGAGAACGCAGGCGAGCACCTGGCCACGCCCGGGAGGGACTCAACACCGTGGGGCTGCGGGAGGAAATCGAGCACTGGTTCGACAAATGGGCCGTTTCCGCCACCGAACCACGATCCGCGTCACATCTGCGACGTACGATTCTCAAGTGCCCAGACGCCCGCGCCCCATTCGGGAGTCTTCCCGTTCCTCGGTGGGGGACGTGTCGCGACGATGAACTACGACGAGATCGCTCACTTGCGGAGCCAACATCCGGCGTGGGCGCTCCTGCGCTCGAACAACGTCGCTCTCGTGCTCAGTTTCCTCGGTCGAGTATTCGTCGACGGCAATGCCAGTGGAATCCCGGCGAGCGACCTCGCTGCTCAGTTGGACGACGAGCTGTTCGCGCTCAACCAGCGGCTCGGGGAAGACGCCTTTCCGAGGTCGGCGACTGCCTACCTCGACGATTGGGCCTCGCCTGAACACGGCTGGCTACGGAAGTACTACCCGGCCGGTGCCGATGAAGCTCATTTTGACCTGGCCCCCGCAGTCGAGAAGGCGCTTCTCTGGGTCCAGGATCTTCCGGCTCGCGAGTTCATCGGTACTGAGTCACGTCTGAATACGATTTTTGAACTGCTGCGTCAGATGGTCTTCGGCGCTGATGACGACCCCCAGCGCCGTCTTTCCGAGCTTCAGCGGCGGCGGGCGCAGATCGATGAGGAGATCGCCTGTGCCCAGAGGGGGGAACTCACCATGCTCGACGCAGTGAGCCAGCGCGACCGGTACCAGCAGTTCGCTCGCACCGCCCGGGAGCTGCTTGCCGACTTTCGACAGGTCGAAGAGAACTTCCGCGGACTCGACCGCTCACTTCGCGAGCAGATCGCCGGCTGGTCGGGATCCAAGGGCGCCCTCCTCGACGAGGCACTGGGAAGCCGCGCCAGCATCACCGAGTCGGACCAGGGCCGTAGCTTTCAGGCCTTCTACGACTTCCTGCTGTCCCATCACAAGCAGGCCGAACTCACCGAGCTACTCGAGCGACTCCAACAGATCGAGGATCTCGGCGGTCAGGACGGGCGACTACGCCGGATCCATTTCGACTGGATCGACGCCAGCGAGCGCACCCAGGCCACCGTTCGTCTCCTCTCCGACCAGCTCCGCCGCTTCCTCGACGATCACGTGTGGCTCGAGAATCGGCGGGTCTTCGACCTGCTCCGCTCCATCGAGGGCAAGGCACTCCGTGTCCGCAACCAACCCGAACCGGTAGTCGCCATGGAGCTTGACGACACCGGTGTCACCGTCGGCTTGCCCATGGAGCGTCCGCTCTTTCGTCGTTCGCGCCGCAACCGACTCGAGATTGAATTGATGGAGCATGGGGATGATGACTTCGACGCCTCGGCTATGCTGAGCCAGTTGTATGTCGACCGGGACATGCTCGTGCAGCGGGTGTTCAACTCGCTCGGAAGAGACGACCAGGTCGGACTCCGTGAGGTGGTTGCCGGTGAGCCGCTGGAGCAGGGCCTGGCTGAACTGGTCGGGTATCTGTCGCTGCAGCAGCCCGGCCTCACCGTCGTCTTCGACGAGGATCGCCGCGACCAGATTCAGTGGAGTACCGGGGAAGTCGAGCGCGCGGCCGATCTGCCCGCGGTCTCGTTCAGCCGGGACCGTTCGGAGCCGTCGTGATGGACACGCCGCTCGACGTGCCGAATGTGCCGACGGATCTGTCGCTGGTGTTGGTCCATCTGATGAAGGGTCCCCTCTACCGGGATGTGCACGAGAGGTACTGGGGCCTCCTGCTCGGACTGCGGAACCAGGTCGCCGACTACGTCTCGGTGCTCGGCCTGAACGTCATCGTCGATGAGGCTGAGGGGTATGCCTACCTGCGCAGTCAGTTCGTTGATCAGGACGCAACCGAGTTCCCGCGGTTGGTTGCCCGGCACGCCCTGCCCTTCAAAGTGAGTGTGCTCTTGGCCCTGTTGCGCAAGCGCCTTGCCGAGTTTGACGCCAGCAACTCTGATGTCCGACTGGTTCTCAGCCGCGACCAGATCATCGAGCTGCTCCGCCTGTTCATGCCCGATTCCACCAACGAGGCGCGCCTCGTGGACAACATCGATACCACTGTCAAGAGGGTCTGCGAGCTGGGTTTTCTGCACCCGCTCCGAGGCGAGCAGGACAAGTATGAAGTCCGACGGATTCTCAAGGCCTACATCGATGGGCAGTGGCTGTCGGAGTTCGACGCGCGACTTGACGAGTATCTGGCCGATCTGGATGCGTCAAAGGAGTCAGCGTGACGTCCTCGTTGTTCAGCCCGATTGAGCTGGAGGATCAACACTCCGACCGCCTGCCCGGTTGCCGCCTGCAGCGACTTCAGGTCTACAACTGGGGAACCTTCGACCGGAAGATCTGGTCGTTTGAACTCGCCGGCCGCAACGCACTCCTCACCGGTGACATCGGCTCGGGAAAGTCGACCCTGGTCGATGCCGTCACCACCCTTCTGCTGCCTGCGAACAAGATCTCCTACAACAAAGCCGCAGGTGCGGAGACCCGAGAGCGGGATCTACGCTCCTACGTCCAGGGGCACTACAAGTCGGAACGCAATGAGACGACCGGGGCCTCACGGCCGGTCGGACTTCGAGACGACCGGCAGTTCTCGGTCATCCTCGGTGTGTTCGCGAACACCGACTTCGCCACGACCGTCACATTGGCCCAGGTATTCCGGACAAGAGATGTCGGCCAGCCCGAGCGATTCTTTGTGGTCTCCGATGCCGAGCTGTCCATCCCCAAAGAGTTCGCCGAGTTCGGCTCCGAGTTCTCCGTCCTGAAGCGAAGGCTTCGGGATGCCGGAGCCCGCCTGTACGACACCTTTCCCGAGTACGGCCGAGACTTCCGACGGCACCTCGGCATCGAATCCGAGCAGGCCATGGAGCTCTTCCATCAGACCGTGTCGATGAAGGCGGTCGACAATCTGAATGATTTCGTCCGCAGCCACATGCTCGAGCCGTTCGATACCAATGCCCAGATCTCCGATCTGATCGACCACTTCGACAACCTGACCCGGGCCCACGATGCGGTACAGCGCGCACGCGCCCAGCTCGAGCTCCTCCAGCCTCTGGTTGCCGACATCGAGTTGCATGATCAGCTTTCGGAGCAACGTTCCTCTCTTGAACTACAGCAGCAGGCACTGCCGCTCTACTTTGCCGACCGGATGCGCCAGGTCCTCGACGAGGAGCTCGCGGCGGTGGAAACCCGTGCTCTTGAGCTCGGTCAGTTGCTGGAGTCGCTCGAGTCGGCAATCAAGTCGTCGCGCCAGGAGGAGAGCCAGTTGAATCTCCAGATCGCCGGAAGTGGAGGTGATCGGTTGGCCGCCATCGACCTGGAGATCGGACGTCACGAGAGGGAGAAGCCGGTCCGGAGGGACAAGTTCGATCGCTACAACGAGCGCCTGACGCAGGTGGGCATGGCACCGGTAACTGAGGCGGAGCAATTCGCAGCCGCCCGCGCCCGGGCTGAAGCCAGAAGAGCGGAGCTGGAGAGCGAACACGCCGATCTCCAGAACGAGCTGAGCGAACGGCGGTTCGAGCAACGCTCGATCGACGAGGAGTCGAAGCAGGTCAATGACGAACTGCACAGCCTGCAGTCCCGTCGCAGCAACGTTCCCCGTGTGAGTCTCGAACTGCGGCAGCGACTCGGTGACGACCTCGGTATCGATCCCGACGACCTCCCGTTTGCCGGTGAGCTCATCCAAGTCCTCGAGGAGGCGAGTGAGTGGGAAGGTGCGGCAGAGCGGGTTCTGCACTCCTTCGCACTCTCACTGCTCGTCCCGGAACGCCACTACGAAGCCGTGGCCGGCTGGATCAACGACCACCACCTCGGTGCCCGGATCGTCTATTTCCGGGTTCCAGCTCGCCTTGCCCGGTCAACCCCTCTGGAGCGTCAGTCTGCCCATCCGCTCCTGGTCGACATGCTCGAATTCAAACCCGACACGGGATTCGAGCAGTGGTTGGAGAGCGAACTCGGCCGTCGTGCCAACCATGCCTGCGTGGACACCATGGGCGATTTCCGCTCCGCCCGGAAGGCGGTCACCCGGTCCGGGCAGATCAAGGACAGGGAACGGCACGAGAAGGACGATCGCAAGAGGATCGACGACCGTCGGGAGTACGTCCTAGGTTGGACCAACCAAGCCAAGGTCGATGCGCTCGTGGCCCATGCCACCTCACTGCACCAGCGGCTTTCGTCGGCCATGAAGGTGATCGCCAATCTCGTCGAGCGGGAGAAATCGGCTTCGTCTCAGCTTCAGTCATTGGCCGGACTGGCCGAGTACGGTCGATGGGAGGAGCTGGACTGGAAGGCGCTGGTCAACGAGATCGCCGCTCTCCGGGCCGAGAAGAGCCGTATCGCTTCTTCGTCGGACACACTGACCCTCCTGACCGCCGAGCTCGAACGGGTTCGACAACAGGTGAGCGTCGCCGAGGAGAAGCGGAACGGGCTGCAGCGGGAACGGGGTGCCGTGGAGGGGCGCCAACGGGTAGCCGAGGGTGAGCGCGACCGCTTCGCAAAGTTGCTGTCCGCCGGTGATGCGCTCGAGAGCGCCTCTCCGTCGTTCCAATCGATCGACCAGATGGTGGGCACGCTGCTCGAGGGGCTTGAGCCTGATGTAGTCGTACTCACGTCCGCTCAGCAGGAGATCGGCGCTCGCCTTGCCGACCGGCTCAACGAGATCACCAGGCACCGGGAGAACCTCGCCCTACGCATCGTCCGTGCCATGGGTGGCTTCCGGACAAAGTACCCGACCGAGACGTCCGAGTTTGACGATTCCATGGGCTCGGCCGGCGAGTACCGCCAACTCCACCAGCGGGTAGCCACCGACGATCTCCCCCGCTTCGAACAGGAGTTCAAGAACTATCTGAATCAGAACACGATCCGGGACATCGCCGGGTTTTCTGCTCAGCTCAACAAGCACGAGCGGGTGATCCGTGATCGCATCGAGATCATCAATGATTCGCTGAAGGGTATCGACTACAACGAAGGCCGTTATATCCGGCTCGTTCCCGACCAGACACCGAATATCGACGTGCGCGAATTCAGGGCTGAGCTCCGGGCCTGTACGGACAATGTGGTCGGTGCCGTCACCAACGATCAGTATTCGGAAGAGAAGTTCCTCCAGGTGAAGAAGATCATTGAGCGGTTCAAGGGTCGCGAGGGAACTGCTGATCAGGACCGCAATTGGACCCGCAGGGTGACAGACGTCCGTCAATGGTTCGTGTTCTCCGCATCCGAACGCTGGCGTGCTGACGATGTTGAATACGAGAACTACACGGACTCGGGCGGCAAATCGGGGGGGCAGAAGGAGAAGCTGGCCTACACGGTGCTGGCCGCGTCGCTGGCATACCAGTTCAAACTGGACTGGGGCGCTGAGCGATCGAAGGCCTTCCGATTCGTCGTGATCGATGAAGCCTTCAACCGCGGGTCGGAGCTCTCGACCCGCTACGCCCTCGACCTGTTCACCCGCCTCGGCCTCCAGCTGCTGATCGTGACCCCATTGCAGAAGATCCACGTCATCGAGCCACATGTCGCCGCGGTCGGCTTCGTCGACAACCCGAGCGGCAACTACTCACGTCTCCAGTGCCTGACAATCACCGAGTTCCGGAGCCGCCGCGCTGAACACGGCAACCGTGCCGATCCTCAGGTTCCCGACGATGTGGAGGCAGCCGACACCCCATGACGACTTGGACGAACGTGGACGACCTGGTCGCTACTCTGCACAACCGATGGAGGTCAGGTCGCTTCTTGCGTGAGTACGCGGAGGGCCTGCAATGGACGCCGATCGAACTACCGGTGAAGTCACCGTCGACCGACGAATTGCTCGATCGATTCGACGAAGCTGTGCTGTGGGCGGAGCGATTCCGCAGGGATAGCCGGACCAAGGCTGGCGTAGCACGATTCGCCGTGGAGTACCGGACCATCGGGGGGCGGAGCCTCGGATCGAATTCGGTGCCGGCACGGATCCGGATCGAGAGCTTCGACCAGCTGTGCACGCTGTTGGGCACGACCACCGAGGTGCGGAGCCTCGATCAGATCATCGATCAGACGAGCGGTACCGTGCCGGAGCTCGCCCCGTGGGTGCGTGCCCATCCGCTGAAGGCGATCGGCAACGGAGACATCTGGAGCGATCTACTCGGCGTCGTTGCCTGGGTCAGGGGGACGAGCACCGAGCGGCTCTACCTGCGGCAGATCGACGTCGAGGGCGTCGACACCAAGTTCGTAGACGGTCACAGAAAGGTTCTCGACGAGCTCCTCACGGCGGTATTGCCCGAAGGACGAATCGACACGCACTACACAGCGGGCGATTTTGCGCGTCGCTATCGATTCCGAGCCAAACCCGAGTACACGCGCTTCCGTGTACTCGGATCTGAGCCGGCCTTGCCGGAGGCACTCACTGAATTCACTCTCCGAACGGAGGAGCTTGCGTCACTCGAGTTGACCTCCCGGTTCCTGTTCGTGGTGGAGAACGAGATCACCTACCTGGCATTTCCTCGCGTACCCGATGCCCTCGTGGTTTTCGGATCGGGATTCGGGCTTGCCTCGTTGCGGCCGTTCCCGTGGCTGGTCGGAAAGGAGATCGTGTATTGGGGTGACATCGACACGCACGGATTCGACATTCTCAATCGACTCCGGTCGCGATTCGACACGGTTCGATCGATGCTGATGGATGAAGCCACATTGCTCGCTCACCAAGGCCAGTGGGTTACAGAGCCCAGCCCGACCAATCGACCCCTTCCAAATCTCACTGAGGCCGAAGAGGCGCTCTACGGCGATCTCGTCGAAGACCGGTTTGGTTCCACGATCCGCCTCGAGCAGGAGCGTGTCCGGCCTTCCCTGTTGGAAAGAGAGTTGGAGCCCTTGTTGGCCTGACCGGATGCCAGTGCTCCGTGCGATGCGGTCACGGGTAAATGGGTTCCCTCGCTGGTCCAGGTCCACGCCACCGGACACGCCGACCTGGCAGGCTGTCGCCGTGGACTTTCTGCGGGAAATTGCCATTCGGGAACGGTGGAGCTCGTGGTGGGCCAGTGAAGCGACCTGGAGGCAGCGTGCCGCCGGCGAGAACGATTTCGGTCATTGACCGTTCTCCAGGGATCTGGACCGGGGTCGGCGCCTGACGACTGGCGGACTCGGGCAGCTGGTTCACCGCACTGCGGGATGCAGCGGACCTGGAGGGCGTCAGCCGCCGCCGGCTTCGGACGTGCGGTCGCCCCCTTTCCGGTTGGCCGGGGAGACCTCCTGGAGATGCTATTCTCTACTCGTGGTGCCACGAACAGCGAACGATCTTCTCGGCTTGGCCGGGGTCCTTGAGGAGGTAGGAGTTGAGGCGCGCTGGCTGGGGGACGATTCGGTCGAGATCGGAGGTACGCCCTTTGCCGTCGAGCGGGTGAAGGTCGTTCGGGAGAGCGACGGTGCACTCTTGGCACACGTCCACGACGCGTCCGCTCGCCCTCCGACGATCATCGTGGCCGACCGCATCTCTGAGGCGGCCAGGGCGCAATTGAGTCGGGTCGATCTGGCCTGGCTGGATCGGCGTGGGCACCTGTGGATCCGCACGGCGGGGATCTTCGTAAACGCCGACGTTCGGCCAAGTACGGGCCCGCCTGCTCGCAGGGTCGTGGAGATCTTCAAGGGGACTGGCCTTGATGTCGCCCTCGGCTTGCTTCGGTTCCCGCTCGAGTCATACGGCGTGAACCAGCTTGCCCGGGAGATCGGTCGCTCTCCGGGTCGGGTCTCCGAGATCCTGAGTGCGCTCCGGCGCCAGGGGCTGGTCGGGGCGGACAATCTTCCGATCATCCCCGAGCTGTTCTGGGCCATTGCGGAAGAGTGGAAGCCTCGCTGGACGCCGATGCCCTCGGCGCCGCCTCCCGAGCCGCCGGAACGCTACCGGCTGACCGGTACCTTGGGTGCCCTGGCCCTCGACGTCCCTCTTGTCGCCGGCGCCGCGGGGACGTGGCCACGTCTCTACGTGGCCGACGACGTGGACCTTGCCACTGTCCTCGGTGCCTACGGGGCGGCATCCGGCTGGACAGGGTCCGAGGTGGCAGTGTGCCCGTCCCGGTATGGCTTCACCTGGGGGTCGTCGACGTATCGGGACGGGTACTTGGTGGCGAACCCACTCGTCGTAGCCCTCGACCTTGCCCAGGACCGGGCGCGCGGTAGCGAACTCCTCGAAGGTTGGGCTCCGAAGGACTTCACACGTGTCTGGTGAGCTTCGTTTGGAGGGTTCAGGGATCGGCAACCTGGTGGCGTCGCTGGCCGCCCTGACCGAATCGGCATCGCCTGCCGAGTTTGCCGTCATCGGCGGACTGGCGGTCCTTGCACGCCTCGAAGGAGCACACCGGGTCACCGACGATCTCGATACGGTGGCCACCCAACACGGTGACGAGCCGACCGTCGTGGAGGCGGTGATTGCCGCTCAAGGAGTTGACGGTTTGCTCAAGGGAACCAAGGTCGATTGCATAGCGGTGGGTGACGTCCCGGCGGCTGAACTCTCGGCAGAGCATCTTCCCGATGTTGAAGAAGACCGCATCTTCGTGCTCGCCCACCGTTGGGCACTGGATACCGCGGATGAGCTCACCCTTGTCGCTCAAGCGGGCGGCACGATCGTTGCTCAGGTGCGCTGTCGGTTCGCCGCCCCGGCGAGCCTTGTGGCCATGAAGCTCCAATCAGCACCACGGCGAAGAGGGGCGCGGGCAGACAAGGCCGGGAGTGACTATCTCGATCTGTTCCGGTTGGTGTCCCACCCGGCCATGACTCGTTCGATCGCCATCTCCTTGCGCGCAGCACCGCACGACCTCGGCTCGTGGTGCTCACTTGAGATCACCAGGCGCATGATCGAGGACGCTGACCGGACCGTGGGCCTCATCGCCCGGTCGGGAGTGGCGGAGTCGAACGTTCCCACGGCGGCTCAGTTCCGCAGGGCGGCGGAGTTGCTGATCGACTGGATCCACCGGGCTCCTTGAGCGTGGCCACGAACCCGAGATATAGGGCGTTCCGTGAGCATGTCGTCGATCACCGGAAACTCCCACGTTCGCCAGGGCGTTCGCGGAGGGGGTGACGGTCCACAGATTGTTGCTGAGACGACGTGCGACGAGGTGGGAGAAAAAGCCAACAGTCGAGCCAACAATTCGGTCTCATCGTGTCCAAGATCGTCCCGTCGCGTCGCGTTTCGTGCCCCTCTGAATGCACCACCGATGACCTGCAATTATGCGACAAATTGGGATTCCTGGGGAACGGGCAGGACGACTCGGGCTCTCCCTACGGATCAGAAGGTTGGGGGTTCGAATCCCTCCGAGCGCACCAGATCGTGACGGCATTCTCCCTGGTAATACGGTGAATCGGGGGCGAGCGCAAAGGTAGGGACCCACCAGTGACCCTACTTCTGACCCTATTTTTTGCCTGATGGGCGTCTGGGGCCAGGGATCGCTGCGCGAACGCCGACCAGGGGTCTTCGAGATCCGCATCGCGGTCGGCGTCGATCCTGTCTCGGCCGGACGGTGCAGCGTTCATTCTGGTTCCACGGAGCACTCGAGGACGCCGAAGCGCGCCGGGGTGAACTCGCCACCCAGTTCGCCGAGTACCGGGCGGTCCGTCGTGCCGTACCGTTCTTGACGGTTGGCGAGTTGCTGGAGCGGTGGATGGCCGCCCACCACGACTGGCGGCCTTCTACCGGGAGCTCGGCCCGGTCCAACGTCAAGGCGCTGAACGCGGATGTCCTTGCGGACAGACGGGTGTCGTCCCTGCGGCCCGAGGTCGTCCGCCAAGCCATGGCGAGGTGGAAGGAGACGGGCGCCAGGGTGTCCGTCGTGTCGGGTCGGTTTCGGGTGCTCCGTTCGTCCTTGGCCACCAGCGGGGACTAAAGACCGGCCATGAACACGCCGCGAGGACCATCGGTGACCATCGTGGCTGGCGTCACCATGATCTCGACGGGAGGGCGGCCAGGGCCACGGCAGACCTGATGATCGGCATGTACGCGACAGCCCAGACGACGAGTAGCCCAGATCTCGCCCGGCCGTCCGATGACCGAGGATGATCCGGTCGACGTCCCACTTACCCGGACGAACCCGGAATCCGACGGATCTGATCGACCGGGTCCATGTTGGGCTGGGGAGGCAGAATCCGCCGGCCGAGCCGCCGAACTGGGAGAACATTGGCTGGAACCACTTTCAGCCGGCATTCCAGAACCCTGGTGCAACTGATTGCTGAGCAAGTCGGACATAGCCCGGCGCGTGTGGGGCGGTTTACCTGCAGTTTCGCACCAGGTTATAGCTCCGAGGAGACATGGATTTATCGAACGCTGCGCATCCTCGGTTCGTTGGGGTACAGGGCACGTTCTCCGGTCGATTTCCTGTGGGTCACGCTGTACTCTCACGAAAATCCAGATTTCCCGAAGACAGACGTCGAGATTCGGTCGCCGGCTTCAACACCATGACGAGCGACGCCATCGCGGCGCCGTCGACGAGGAAGGATGGTGTCATGCGATACATGCTGATTCAGAACTATGGCGGGGTCGAGTTGGACTGCACGCCCATGTCGGAGTGGACGCCCGGTGAAATCAAGGCGCACATCGAGTTCCAAATTGCACTGAACAAGGATCTCGATGGCAACGGGGAGCTGGTGGATGCCCAGGGTCTGGCAGGTCCGGATCAGGCGAAATTTGTCCTTTCCGACGGGGCGAGCGCTCCGGTCGTGACCGACGGACCGTTCCCCGAGGGTAAGGAGCTACTGGCTGGTTACCGCATCGTCGACGTCGAGACTCCGGAGCGGGCCATCGAACTCGCCGCTCGGATATCGGCCGCCCCCGGATCGGGAGGTGCACCGATCGGGCAGCGCATTGAGGTGCGTGAGGTGATGAGCGCTCCCGACCCCGAATTGTGAACATGGCGTCGGGTACCGAGGGCCTGTTGCGCGAATTGGCACCGCGGGCCCTCGGTGCGGTCATCCGGCAGCGAGGATTGAGTTGGCGTTGATCTGATCCACCACCTCGGCGGCGGAACCGGTCAGCGTGAGGGTGGATGCCCAAGCCAGGTCTGACTCCATTTTCCGGCTGACGTCTTCACGGTCTGTCTCTCATAGTGGGGGCCATAGGGACTGAAATCCGAAGTGCCCCATTCCCGCCGAGGAGGCCAGCTAGCCTGATCCGCAGCGGCACCCTGGTTCTTGCTGGTCGGGGTGCGAGAGGCCAGGAGCAACGGTACCTGTACTCCCACTTCAGGAGTGGGTCTTGAAATCGTGCGCAAGCGGACACGTCATCGGTGAGGCCCTCGAATTTTGAAAGGTTCCTATGGAGACCCCGACCGGACCGCACATTCTCCCGGTGGGGCAGATGCAGGCCCCGTGCTTGCGCGTCGATGTCGAGGTTACGGAAGGGGCGCCCACAATCGCGGCCCAAGCGGGCTCGCACGGTGCCCGCTGTGTCTGGCTACTCGTTCGGGTCCACACCGAGCCCGTCGGTTCCCTGGTCCTCGATTTACCTCCGCAGGGATTGTCGGCCATGGAGGTTCAGGCCGCCATCTCGGGAGAGATGGGAGCCGAGGTGGCTCGTCGCCTCGGCACCGGCAGCAGGGAACATCCAGGGCAATCGCCCTTCCTGACCTCTCGTGCCGAGGTGCTGCGAAATCCGCCAGACATCACCGTCGTCGTTTGCACTCATGAACGCCCCGATGGTCTGGAAGCCTGTCTGCGGAGCCTCCTAGTCCAGGTGTACCCCAGATTCTCGGTGCTTGTGGTCGACAATGCACCTGTGACGGACCGGTCCAAGGCGGTGGTGGACCGCTTCGCCTCGTCGGCGATCAGCTACGTGATCGAAGAGAGGAAGGGTTTGTCCTGGGCGCGCATGGCGGCGCTCGAAGCAGCCGGCGGGGGCATTCTGGCCTGGATCGACGATGACGAGACGGCGGATCCGCATTGGCTGGCGGAATTGGCGCGCGCCTTTCACGAACACCCTGAGGCAGGGGCGGTCTCGGGAATCGTGGTCCCCGGAGAACTCGAGACTTGGCCTCAGGTGTGGTTCGAGCAGTTCGGGGGTCACAACAAACTCCGAGGGTTCACACCGAAAGTATTCTCGCCGGACACCGCTCGAACGCAGAGTCCGCTCTACCCCCTCCCGATGTTCGGCGCCGGCGGCAACATGGCGTTCAGGTCGACGGCCCTGGAGCAGATCGGCGGATTTGACGTTGCCCTGGGTGCTGGCAGTCGGAGTATGGGTGCCGAGGACACGCTGGCGTTCACGGAGCTCCTGTGGGCGGGTGGGACAGTCGTGTATCAGCCGACGGCCGTGACGTACCACTACCAACGCCGGTCGATGGAGGAGCTCCGACGCCAGATGCTCGGCTACGGTGTCGGCCTCACAGCGTTCTACACCAGCCTGGTCGTGCGCCGGCCCCGATGTGTGCCCGACCTGATCCGGCTGGTCCCGACGGCATACCATGACCTGTTCGGCGGCAGAGGCCTCCAGAGCGAGGGTCTACCTCCCGATTTCCCTTTCGAGCTCCTCAAGGCGAAGCGACGCGGCATGCTCATCGGTCCGATCCGATATGGCCGTGCCCGCTTGGACGCGGCCCGGGCGGGTCGAGTGGGGAGCGTCCGCGTGTAGTTCCGGGTGTGTCCCTGAACGGATGCGCAGACGGAACCCGCTATGTCGCACGCTGCGTGAGGGTCCCTCGACCTCGGACAGTTCTTGTGGGCCTCCTCCGGTTTGACGGACATCCACCATCAGGGGCATCGCCCCGGAAAGGATGTTCACAATGGAGACCATGGAGCGGAAGAAGCCCCGTACCCGACGGTCGTTCACTCCGGAGTTCAAGGCTGAGATCGTCGAGCATTATAAGCACGGTGACCGCAGCATCAGCCAGTTGGCTAGGGACTTCGACCTCGGTGAAACGGCAGTGCGGGCGTGGGTACATCAAGCCGAGACCGATGCTGGTGATCGGCCCGGTCTGACAAGCGAGGAGCGCACCGAACTTACCCAGCTACGTCAGGAGAACCGACGGCTGCGTGAGGACAACGAGACACTCAAACGAGCAACAGCTTTTTTCGTCAGGGGGACCCGATGAGCATTGACCCGTTCATCAAGGCGGAAGAAGTCAAAGGCCGCAGCGTGAGCAACGCATGTCGCCTACTCGAGGTCTCCCATGCCGCCTACTACCAGCGTCGCTTGGCCATCCCTTCGCCTCGGGCTGTATCCGACGACGAACTGGCCAAGAAGATCACCGCCATCCACACCGAGTCCAAGGGAACCTACGGATCCCCGAGGGTGCACCGAGCTCTCCGCAAGCAGGGCACCGAATGAGGCAAACGACGGGTGCGCAAGCTCATGGGCCAAGCGGGCCTGGAGGGCCGGGTAAAGAAGCGGTGGAGGAAGACCACCATCGCCGACCCCGAAGCTGAGGCAGCTCTCGACCTGATCCGCCGTTACTTCGGCCCTGGGGTCGAGGTAGATACCCGCTACGTGGGCGACATCACGTACATCGCCACCTCTTGGATTCCAGCAGTCGTCGCAACGCCTGACCATCGGAGGCGCTGCCATGAACTCACCAAGAAAGCGGAAGTCGGGAATCGAAAACAAGCAATACAAATCTGCCGAGAGGAAGGCTTTCTTTCGTCGCTTGGATAAGGGCGGAACGGTTCGCTCTGTTGCAGCTGAACTGGGAATCAGTCCGCACACCGCTTACCGATGGCGTCATGAGGCCGGCGTCTCAACGAAACGGGCGGTGAATCGGGAGTACTCCGCCAAGGAGAAGTCGGAATTCTTCCGGTTGCTGCAAATACACCAGAACGTCTCGGCCGTTGCCAGGGAACTCGGCTTTGTCCGGGTCACTTGCTACAAGTGGGCGCACGCCGCCGGGATCTTCACCGGTCGAGATGTGAGTGCCCAGCGAGACGAGTTCCTCAGATTGCGAAAGTTCGGAATGAGCCGGGCCGAAGCGGCCCAACGCACCAACATCGACAAACGGACGGCGCAGGATTGGGACAAGGGAATCCGCCAGTTCAGCGGCGGTCGCATTTACCCTGACGGCCGAGTCGTTAGATACGACCAGAAAGCGGTGTTGGCCAACGTGAAGGTTCCTCGCAGGGTCTACGAACGAAACGACCAGGAGGGGCTGGAACTACTCGATCGGCCGATTCACCCGAGATACCTCAATCTGCAAGAACGTGAGCAAATCCATGACCTCAAGGCCCATGGTTGGTCCATTCGAGACATCGCTCGAGAAATGGTTCGCTCGCCGTCGACGATCAGTCGTGAACTCTCGCGAAACACCCAGTCAAAGGTTGGCTATCTCCCTTACGCTGCCCATCGAGACGCAGCCACAAGGCGGAAACGACCAAAGGAAGCCAAGCTCCTCATGCCTGGTCCGCTCCGCGATTTCGTGGTTGACAGGCTCGCCCTGCGGTGGTCGCCAGAACAGATTAGTCAACGCATGGTGAAGGACTTTCCCGACGACGAGGATATGCGGGTGAGTTCTGAGACGATCCATCAAGCGGTCTACGTCCACAGCCGGGGTGCCCTCAAACGTCAACTCACCTCCCCCTTGCGACAAGGGAGATTGGCCCGCAGGACTCGGCGTGGAACAGGGCATCGGACCAGTCGATTCGTTGAACCTATGGTCTCGATTGCCAATCGCCCGAGTGAAGTCGATCTACGTTATGTTCCTGGTCACTGGGAGGGTGACCTCATAACTGGAACACTCAACAAATCCGCCATCGGCACCTTGGTGGAGCGCACGACTCGCTACACGATGCTCGTTCATCTTCCGCATGACCACAACGCTGAGACCGTTCGAGACGGTCTCATCTCGGTGATGCAAGGACTTCCTGGGAATCTTCGAAACACACTCACCTGGGACCAAGGCGCCGAAATGTCGGAGCACGCAGCTTTCACCACTGCGACCGACATCAAGGTGTACTTCTGCGATCCAGCGAGCCCGTGGCAACGCGGCAGCAACGAAAACACCAATGGGCTGCTCCGCCAATACTTTCCGAAAGGCACGGACCTTTCCAAGTATTCACCGGACCATCTCGAATTGGTGACTCAAGAACTCAACGGACGACCACGCAAGACTCTCAACTGGGAGAGTCCAGCCGAACGTCTTTGTGCTTTACTCGAGACCGCATAACTTCACCGCGTTGCGACGACTGCTGGAATCCAAGCCTGGGAGGGGTGGGCCTATCTGGCAACCGTGATCGACCTCTCATCCCGTCGAGTTGTTGGGTGGGCACTCGCTGACCACATGCGCACCGGACTCGTATCCGATGCGCTGACAATGGCATTTCGGACTCGAAACCCCGAAGAAGGGTTGATCTTCCACTCGGACCGGGGATGCAATACACGAGTGCCGACTACGGGAAGCTCGCTCGAGAACACGGTGTGGTGCTGTCTCTTGGACGAAAGGGTCAGTGCTGGGACAATGCAGTTGCAGAAAGCTTTTTCGCCACCATCAAGCGCGAGCTCATCGACACACGGGCCTGGCCGACGCGTGCCGGTCTCCACCGTGCCGTGTTCGACTACGTCGAGGGTTGGTACAACACGCACCGGCTGCACAGTTCACTCGACTACTGCAGCCCTGCTGAATGGGAAAACATCCACCACAACGCCCACCGTCAAGCGGCATTATCAACACAAGCAACCTGTCCGTCGAACCGGATCAAGCCCATTCTTCAGTTACACCATAAGGCCGGAACGTTGACCTCGGCAGAATTGCGCGATCAGGATCCTCTGCGCCATATCGCGATCGCCGCTCCAAGTCCCGCCACTCCTGCGCCACAGGCAAGTGCGGCGGCGCGACGTAGCTGATCGGAGTCGCGATCGAGGATCGCATCGCGCAGATAGGTGGCGAATGCTCGCGGAAGGATCCGCCGTACGTACACCCACTCATCGGCGAGATCCTCCACACCCTTGTTGTTCCGAGCTAGTTCGACCTTGCCTCGTCCTTCGGAATAACACCGCCTGAGGAAGAACGAGAATTCCGCACGCTCAAATCCTACGTGGTGATCTACAACGGCTTCTGGAACAAACATTATGGACGCATCCGGAAACTCCCTGCCGATTCGAACACAGAGATCCGTGTCTTCGGGGCGCGACACCGCACCAACTTTGCCGAAGTCTCGTCGAAATCCCCTGACTGCTCGAAAGACGTCACTCCTGACGGCCATGTTCTCGCCCCACACATTGCGAACTGTCGTCTTCGTCGTGGGGAGCCCCCTGTGCGATGCGCCGACGACCCAGGCAAATTCCTCCGGAAACCATCGCGGCTCCGTTCCTTCCCAAGCGGGCATCACGAGACCGCCAGTGCAAACGACTGCCGGATCAGCGAAGGGCTCAATCAGGGCAGATAGCCAGCCTGCTCTGGCTTGCACATCATCATCGAGAAAAGCCACTAAGGAAGAGGAGGTATGTAATGCCCCGGAGTCCCGGTTTCCCGAGGTGCCTCTTTCGAACTCGTTCTCCACGACGAGAATGTCCGGTAATCGATCTGAAAGAAGTGCCAAGAGTTGTGGCTCATGATCGACCGAAACCACGATGGAGCTCGGTGCAGGTTCTTGGGACTTTGCGGAATCGATGGCCGCAAGAAGGAGTTCCAGCCTTTCCTGGGTATGGCAAGTAATTATCACTGAGACCTCAGAATGTTGCTTCATAAGACCGAAACCCTTGCCCATTCGCCCGGTTGATCCAATGGATTACCTGACATGTCTACCGCGCACAGAGAAACGAGTCGAAGCGATGTCCTGGGTTCCTCCCACGAGGCCCCCTGCAATTACACTCGTGACGACCACATCGCCGTACGGCTGTCGGATCGAACCCTCGGGGGCTATACCATGTTCTCTAACCACGCCGGCCAGGTCGGGGAGGACGGCGCGGATCATCTCTGCACAGATTGCGCCCAAGTGGAGCAAAGTTCCGGCATGTGGGGTGGGGAACGGATGGTTGTCGGTACCAAAGGATTCGTGCGACCACTACGGTCCCGACCAAACCGCTTGGCGCCAAGACTCCTGTTCAACCACCCTACGCTACGATTCGAATATCGGTGCCGGCGACTTCGCGAGCTTGGATTCCCACACGACGGCCCAAGATAAGGTGGGCCGCGCCCCTATCGCCTTTGTGCTCGAAGCGGAGTTACATCTTTCGTAACTGGTCAGGTTGAACCGGCCTGGATTTGACGGAGGCTCTGGCCTGCCGAGCCTGCTCGAGCCCCGCCGGCGCGCCGAACAGGCCCTGGTCAGTGTGGTCTGCCAGGCCTACGTCGAGGGCGTCTCGACCAGGCGGGTCGACGACCTGGCCAAGTCGATGGGTATCGACGGCATGTCCAAGTCCCAGGCCTCCGAGTTGGCCAAGGACCTCGACACCAAGGTGGCCGAGTTCCGCAACCGGCCACTTGATGCCGGTCCCTACACGTACGTCTGGTTGGACGCTCTGTTCCACAAAGTCCGAGAGGGCGGCCGGGTGGTGAGTGTGGCTACGGTGATCGCCACGGGGGTCAACGCCGACGGCCACCGGGAGGTGCTCGGCGTCGACGTGTTCACGACCGAGGACGGGGCCGGCTGGATGGCCTTCCTGCGGGGCCTGGTGGCCCGGGGCCTGTCCGGGGTGGCCCTGGTGATCTCCGACGCCCACGAGGGTCTGAAGAACGCCATCGCCTCCGTCCTCCCAGGAGCCTGCTGGCAGCGGTGTCGAACCCATGCCATGCGGAACCTGTTGACCCGGGTGCCCAAGGCCGCCCAGGCCATGGTGGCCACCTTGGTGCGGACGATCTTCGCCCAGTCCGACGCCACCCAGGTTCGGGCCCAGTTCGCACGGGTGGTGGACCAACTGGAGGACCAGTTCTCGGCGGCTGCCGAGTTCCTCACCGGCGCCGAGGCGGATCTGCTGGCGTTCGCCACCTTCCCTGTCGAGCACTGGCGCCAGATCTGGTCGAACAACACCCAGGAACGGCTCAACAAGGAGCTCCGCCGACGCACCGATGTGGTCGGGATCTTCCCGAACCGGGCGGCCCTCATCCGCCTCGCTGGTGCCGTCCTCGCCGAGCAGCACGACGAGTGGGCGGTCGCCCGGCGCTACATGTCCACCGAGTCACTCACCAAGGCCCGCATGCAACTGATCGCCGGCGAAGTCGCCGGAGCCGAGGGGGTGACCACTGCCCAACTCGACGTAGCCAGTTAGCCGATCAACACGATTGGTGCGGTGGTCGTCTTACGCCACTTGTCTGGACTTGACCGAGAGGTGAGCCCCCAGTTCAGTCCCTGAGGGTCCCAGGTCCCCGTAGCGGTCCCTTCAATGTCAAACAGCGGATCGACAAATGCGCTGGCGATCTCCAGCGCGTCATCGAGCGAGTGGGCGATCGGGAGTAGCGACCGCTGCGCCTCTCGGGCGTATCCTCGCTCCCATATTTCGCGGTCCGGCACGGCGAAGCGATCCGGCAATATGAGGCCTCACCGCTCGGCCTCGGAACTCAATGCCATCTTCTGTTGCTGGGCATCAACTGATGCACCCGTCATGATCGCGATGAGGTCCACGAGGTCCTTGTATCGGGTTGACGGGCGGCCACCGTCTCCATGTCGTTCGAGGATCGCAGCCACTTTGTCAGCGACGTGATCGACAAGGGGGTAGACGCGATAGCCGTGCTGGGCCACCTCGGGCATCATCACAGGCGCCAGCGGTGGCATTGCTTCAGGCTCCCCTGTCATGCGTAGATGTGGCCCAACGAGATCGACGTGGAACAGAGCCCACTCGCTCGCCCCCAGGAACGCCGTCACGGGAAAGCGGGTTCCGGCGGCCCCGTCAGAAACGGGGCGTGCCGGTCCGACGTCGAACCGGAACCAGTCGCCGATATCGCGCCTCGCGGCCTCGCGGAGGTCCGCCTCGGCAACCTCTTGGGTGACCGCTCGAAAGACATCGACGTCGATTGTGGCCCGTACGCCCAAGTTGCGGGCGAGGAGTGCAGTCGCTCCTTTGACGATCCAATCGTCGTCGACCAGATAAAGACGTTCGAGTAGCCGGTCATATGCCATCTGTCGTTGAAGTTGATGCACGGTCCAGCGACTGGTCACCGCCAGCGCCCGGAGCTGGTCGGTAAGTGCCCGTCGGAATGCAGACGGGCTCGTGTAGGAACTCTCGTGGCTCATCGGTCCGGCGATCCGGGTCGGGGCAAAGTTGGTGTGGGTGCTTGGTCGGTCTGTCGGGGCCTCATCGGGTTGCGCGCCTCCTGCATCCATCGGGTTGTTTCATCGTCACCGACGAGATCGAGAAGCGAATGGAGCATCGCCGACCCGTCGTTACGACGGAGGCCGAACCGACCGGCGTGCGGCGCGAGCCTTTCAGCGAACGTGCCCGGATAGTCGAAGACATTGCGGATGGCGTCCGCCACAATCTGCGCAACGGCTCCTGGATCCTCATGGTCGTAGAGAAGATCCGAAGCGATTCGGGCCGGGCGGGTCACCGGGAATCCTCGAAGTTGGATCCATTCAGTGTCTTCGAGCGCTCGCCGGTGTATCCGGATATCCGGACGTCTGCTCTGCTTGCGGTGTTGGACCGTGAATTCATGGCGGTCGGCCGGCAGATGGCCGATTCCGTACAGGGCACCAGCGGACCGGTGGGACACGACACCTTCGTCGGGGCTGCGCTCCCATGCCGGCACCTCTGGAGCCAGCTGCAGCCAGGCGGCACGCAGCTCCAGATGGTCCGGTACGGGCGTGCCTACCAGCCGATAGACGCCGAGGGCGACACGCTCCAGAATCGAATTCGGAGCGGTCAGTCGCTCCAGCGTTGTCCGGGGGATTTGGGAGCGTTCGAGCTGTCGTCGAGTGACGAGACCCCACTGTTCTTCGGCGGTCTCTGCGATGATGGCCAGAATGGCTGCCCGTGTCACCACTGCATTATACCCCGACAATAGGGGGTTACGCAGTTCTCATGATCCAATTAGCCTTCAATACCCCCTAAATACGGGGTGTTATGCAGTAATAATGTGCAGGTGGGAGTCTTGCCTGCCGACGCCCCCGACGGTGCGGGCCACTGTGGGTGCCACCTCGGATCCCCGCGTGGCGGGACCGCTCGCGATCGTGAGCACCTCATCAGCTGAACGGGAGGACCCTGCCCCGCATGCTGGCCGGGGTCTTCCCGCACAGCGGATGGCCCATCACGTCACATGCTCCCCTTTTCGCCCGACGGCGACCGATTCGAGCAGAGGCAAGGCACCTTGTGGTAAGCCCAGATGGTTCGTCACCAGGCGCCGGGGGGCCTTGTAACGATGCATTACGACGAACTCGTTCACCGGCGGGGTCAGCACCCGGCGTGGGTGCTCCTGCGCTCCAACAACGCTGCACTCGTGCTCAGCTTTCTTGGCAGTGTGTTCGTCGACAACAATGCCAGCAACCTTCCGGCCACCGTGCTCATTGCCGAGTTGGACGAAGAGCTGTGCGCGCTGAACCACCGCCTCGGTGAGAACAGCTTCCCCAAGCCCATGGCCGCCTACCTGGACGACTGGGCCTCGCCGGACAATGGCTGGCTTCGGAAGTACTACCCGGCGGGGTCCGACGATGCGCGCTTTGACCTCGCCCCTGCCGTCGAGAAGGCACTGCTTTGGGTCCGGGACCTCCCCGCGCGCGAGTTCATCGCAACAGAGTCACGCCTGAACATCATCTTCGACCTACTCCGCCAGATGGTGTTCGGCGCGGATGACGATCCCGAGCGCCGTCTCGCCGAACTCGGTCTCCTTGCGAGATCAGAGCCTCCGGTGGATCCAGGGTGATTCACAAGAGAACGGACTGTGAACGCTGGCGGATCCAGACAGTCCAATCGCAGCCATTCCAACCGGGATAAAGAAGCTAAGCCTGGAAGCACCGATCAATGACCTGATTCG
>PKXA01000078.1 GCA_003133325.1 Acidimicrobiaceae bacterium
CTCGTCAGCCTGTACACCACCACCACCACGGCCCGCCGAGCCATGATCGCGGCTTTGGACGATGACCATCGTCTCACGGGCAATTGCACCCCCGAGCTGCTGGGCGCATGTGGATCCAGGCTATGTCTCGAGTCCATACGCCTCTCGGACCGACTGCTCGATTCGACGGTCGAGGCTTTTCGACAGTCTGTCCAGCTGTTCGCGCCGACTCGGCTGGCGGGCCTGGGCCAGTGCACTGATGGAATTGAGCAGCTGGTCGACCAGATCGCAAAGACGATCAAGGACAACGCGATCGGCCGGATTCGAGAACTCGATGACGGGCACCGGGATCTCCAACAGGGCGTCTTTCTTGATCTTCGGGAAAGTTGGCTTAAGGTCAGAATTCACGACTCGCCAATACTCAGCCAGTGCAGCGGAGTTCATCAGCGCCAGGATAAAGCGCAGATCGTATGTGGTCTTCTTCGTGAAGTACACGTTGTAGATCGTGTTTAACGAGTACCAACTGCCCGGCAGCAGTGTGGCGATCGGGCTGCGGCCAATCTGGCGCACTCCGATGCGATCGTTCTCGTAGACGTCAAGGTCCCCGCCACTCTTGATTGCACCAGCCTTTGTGTTTACGGACTCGATCGGCGGGCTCAGCGAGTAGCGGTTTATGTTGCCGCCATCCAACACGGGCTTCCAGAGCGGTCCCCGCTCCGAGGTCGAAACGAATTCATCTCGACCCCAGGTCTGGATCCCGAAGTATGCCGTAGCGAAGTCCCCAAGAGGTATCGAGTCTTTCTCCATGACGCGAATCAACCGTCGTGACTCATCGTTGAGGAGCACCAAGAACGAGCTGCGCCGGGTTGACTTCCAGTCGGCCTGATTGACAGTTGGCATGGTTCCAGCAGCGCTCGGACCCTCGGCCAAGGCGACCGCAGTTGTCTCGCCCGCCTTGTGTTTGCCTTTTCGCCAGATCGACACCGTGGTGTCAACCGAGGCACCGGCGAAGACTTGGTAGAGGTTCACTCGGATCGTCTCGCATTGGGCCACTTCGAGAAGCAGCTCTCGGAGTGCCATGGCATGGCGGTTAAGCAAGAACGAACTCGGCGTGATGAAGCCGAGCCGTCCGCCCTCGCGCAGAAGGCCGAGCGAACGCTCCATGAAGACGTGGTAGGTGTCGATCTTGTAGCGAGCCGACATGTAGTGCTGCGAGAGGTAGAGCTCCTGTGCAGGCAGGCCCGCGTTTTGCATCAGGACGTACGGCGGATTCCCGATGATGGCGGTGAAGCCGCCAGCTGCCATGATGTCTTGGAATTCGCTATTCCAGTCGAAGGGATTCAGTCGATCCAGGGTGGCTTCATCGAGGTCAGCAGCGTCTTCGACCTCGTAGAGGTCTGTCTCGATCAGTGAGTTGCCGCACCGGATATTCGCGTCGAGGTCGGGCAAGGCGCGCGCCTGAAACAGTCGCAGCTGCGCACCGATCGACTCGTCGGTCTCACCCTCAAGGACTTTCAAGAGCAACGAGAGCTTGGTGACCTCGACGGCGTGGGAATCGATATCGACGCCAAAAATGTGATCGGTCAGGATGCGCTTGCGCTCCTCGGAACTGAGCCGCCAGTTGTCAGTTCCGATCTCGACCAGCTTCGGGGAACGGCCCTTCGTCCAGGATCGGGGGTCCATGAGGTAGTTGGAAAGATGCCAGTCCAACAATGACTGGTAGGCCTCTAGCAAGAACGTGCCTGACCCGCATGCCGGGTCCAGAACGGCCAGGGGGACCCTTTTGCGGTTCTGACTGGAGACGAACGACGAAATCTTCATGCCTTCGAGGGCACGTGTGACTGTGCGGTGCACGATGTAGCGCACAATGTCAGTCGGCGTGTAAAAAACCCCTCCGACTTTGCGCACCTCAGGCTTGACCTCGACCACGGCGCGGTGGGCCGGAGTGAGTCGGATGGTTTCGCCCAGGAACTGCTCGTAGATCTGGCCCAGAATCGCCGACGGAATGACGGAGAACTCAAACGGACTTTCGGGAAAGTACAAAGCTCGCAGGATCTTGTGGATGACACCGTCATCGATTGCGACTTCGAGGCTTAGCTGGTCGGGCCCTCCTGCGCGCCCGGATTCCTTGCGAAAGTGAAAGAGCCCCGAGTTGTACTTGGCGTCTGCGTGCACGAAGAGGCGACCGAGCGCCTTGTGCGCATTCCGAACATTGACCAGATCGCGCAGCTGGCCTTCCGGTTCGATGCGACGATCCTCGCAGATTCGCAAGAAGATGATGCGGTCCAGGACCGCCTGGACGACGAAGTTGAGGTCCTCAACCGACAGATCCGGGTTGCGCAGCGCCACGTTGCGGGCCAGCAGTTCTCGCCATTCACGGATGGCAGCCAAGAGTTCGGCATCAACTGGAGCGGTGCCCCGCTTACGAGATGGCGACCCGGCGTACTTGTCGAAGTTGCCCCTCTGGATACCCTCCGGCGAGAAGATAGCGCTCAGCTCCGCCCAACGCTCTGGCAGCTGCGTGTAGTTGAAATGCATAACCCTCGATGCCGAAGGCTTATCGCCGATTTTGGGCTTGGTCGTGCACTCGTAGACAGCGAAGGTCTCGAAGTTCGTGAGAATGCTCAGTGAGAGATTGGCGTTCCAGCCATAACGGCGGACCTGATAGGCAGGTTCCTTGTCGTGATCAAGGTCGACGTGCGGCTTCTTGGCTTCGACATAAAATTTGACCTGCCCCCCGATGCGAAACGCATAGTCCGGCGCCTTCAGGGTCCCGTCGATTCGCAGAGCGTCTTCGACCACGACCTCTCTGTACGCCCCGGCCCGGTTCTTGGTGTTCTTTACGTCCCAAGTGAGCGCCTCGAAGAGGGGGTCAAGGAAGTCCTGGCGCACCTGGGCTTCGCTGTAGGAGCTGCGGTACTCCGCTTCGTGTTCGGAGAAGCGATCGATGAGCTCTCGAACCACGTCGGGGATGACCGCTTGAGCGTCGAGGCCTGCAGATGTGTTCATTGGGCGGCTGAGCTGGGGAAACTCCACATTCGGCCATACTACGACGGGGGTGCGACGCCGACAGGGAACCTCGAATGGGTTGGCTTCCTAGGAATACTGACTTTAAGCGATCTGTTCCCGGCCAGACCCGACGGCGGCTGCGTAAGACGATGCGCGGGGGTCCAACGATCCTCCCGGCGGCGCGGGTACTCCCGAGTGAGCTCGCGTTCGCGTCTCATAACCTTGGTTGGGCCCACCATCCGCGCATCCGTTTAGTCTGAGACATGGCCAATCGCCTGAAGACCTGGACTGCCTGGGGACTGATCGGTGCGGGCGCGTTGCCGGCTGGAACCTTGATTGTGAGCCCGGATGTGCGGGTGGACCGACTTGATGATGAGCGCCGAGCCCAACTTGTCCGGGAGACACCCCGCGCCGATCATGTCCGGCCGCCCTTTCCCGTTTACTTTTCAGCATTACCGGCAGAGGTAATTGTCCGGAGCACTCACCTGGTCTGGATCAGAGTCGAAGCCATCGATCACTCGGAAGCTTGGGACATCATCGAGCGCACGTGCTTACCATCAATCGTGGTGGCACTTGCCCCGTACGGAGATGGCGCGCCGCGAATTGAGTTCCTTCGGATTGGTGAGTCTGACAAGGATGGAGTCATCAGCGATGCGATCTCACCATGGGTTGGGGGGACTTTCGGAGGATTCGCGACACGTCTGCTGACCGCGGCGGAAGAAGGATCGGTCCGAGCTCGTGACGCACTCGGCCGCCGATATGCAGCACAGGCCTGTCGCCTCTACTACGACGCCACACAACAGCAAGTTCGGACTGATCGAAGTCCACGAAGCCTCGGGAACATCATTCAGAACTACTTTCTGGTCATCGAGGACATCGCGCAGCGAGAGAAGCTCCCCGACGAATTGAACGATGCCGACCAACGGTCGGCGACAAGACATATCGCAAAGCTGCGAGACTCGTTGAAGCCTGAGATGTCTGTCGCTGCTCAAACAAAGAAGATCCGAGCAACTCTTCGGGAGCTGGCACGCCTTGAACGACGGCACCTCAAGGACAGGATCAAGGCATCGGCAACTCGCCTTGGTCTTCCTGACTCGGTCTGCGATGACGCACTCAGACTCAACGAACTTCGCAACACCACGCTCAGCCACCCCGGACAGCTGGGTCCCGGCAACCTTGACGGCGAAGTCGAGGTGGCGGAGCGCACTGCTCGCGCGTACCTCATTGCATTCATAGACTCACACCTTTGACTACCGACCTGCGATCATTCGACAACGACGCCAGCAAGTCTGGAAATGCTGCAAAAGGACCAGCGTCGGAAGGAGCTGGGGTGCCAACCAGGCTCTCGAAATTGATGCAGCCCGAGGTGTGTGGTCGCGCAATCAGTGTCGCGCTGTATGGATGTCGCTGTACGGTGCGGAGCGTTCACAGTTCAGGCGCCAATGGCTGGAGCTGCCTCGTGCTGCGACTGCCCCATCAATAGAGACTGTTGAACAACGCATAGGCCATTTCCTCATGGATGATCGGTGCTTCGTGAAGACCCGACTGCTGGGCATTTCGCCACCAGCGCTCGACCGGCCAAGCTGGTGTCACGGGGAAGCTGGCCCAGCGAGTCGGCCGGTAACTGCGGATCAGCTCATTGCCCGATCCATCAGCGGCACCGAAATGCTGGTAGGCCGTGCTTGCTTTCAGCCAAGGCGGGACCGACAGCGTGGTTGTCCGGAATGTGTTCGAACCTTCAAACAGCCAGCGATCCGAGGCGGACGCCAGCTCGACGTTGATCTCGTCGGTTTCACTGGGTAGGAGCTCCGGATCGAGAACGATCGAATCCAGGTCCAGCCCAGGATGGAACATAACGAGAAGGTGGTGTGGGTCGAGCGGGAACATCATGATTCCGGGCGTCGCGACGCCCATAATCTCCTTCCGAAAATGTGGTGGCCCGCCGACAGCTACCACTGGCTCATCGCAGGTAATGAGCGGCGCCGTCGAATGGTAGATCCACCAACGGCGAGCCAAGAGTGTCATCGAGAGTGTCTCAGCAGCCGTCGACGCCATGATGACCAGCTCCGCCTTCTGCGGCCCAAGCACGAACTTGCCGGCCTTCCAGTCCTCGATGAATGTCCGCATGTCACTGACTTGCTCTGAGGTCGGTTCCGAGCCGTTCTTCCGCATGTGCTGCGCGATGCCTTCGTCGCTTATGTGCTCCCACTGCAGAAGCATCGTCTTGTTCGCCATCTCCAGAATCTCTCGACGTCGTGCCCGTCCTCTTGCCAACTGGAAGGCGAGGTACTGAGCCATCGCGAGTGCGTCATACTCGCCCATTGCGGCTACACCGCCGTTAAGCAGGAGGTCGATCGCTGTCTTCCCGCTGCCCTCGACGTGAGAAAGGATGGTCTCGAAGATCAAGGGCGGCGTGATCTCGCTGTCTAGATCCTCAGATTCGACACGGTAGAAGTCCGTCTCCCGGGCCGCATTCTTAGCCGACGTCTCGTACGTGCGCTTCGTGTCGGTTTCGGTGACACGGAGACGACCATTGAATTCCCACCTGACCAGGTATGAGGCGGGTACGAGGTGATGTTTGCGGGACGGTTCCGCCTCGTTCATCCGGGCCTGGTCAAAGATGGCTGAGACAGCCTCGTCCATGTTCTGTCCCGGCTTGAGAAAGGTCACCTTTCAATGATGCCGTATGGGTGTACCACGCTGGTCCGCTCCACCATGCCAACCGATTCCAGGAGACGGCTTGCCGCGGTGCGATAGCCGCTGGTCGGAGACGCGTGTGGCCCGCGTTCGTGAGGTGACACCTGTTGGCGGGCTATTCTGGTTCGTGGACCTCCGGCCCCCGTGTGGTGTCTCTGGAGGTGAGGTCCTTGTAGCGAGATGCCCGGGACGGTCGCCAGAGTGACCGCCTGCACAGCAAGGAGCCGGTGTGCCCGTGTCCGAACTACCGCCCATCGAAATTCGACTGCTTGAGCACGAACGGCTGCTCAGAAACGTCGCCAGCGGGAAGACGCCGGCCTTGCCATTGTCTGCTCCGGGAGCCACGTTCTTGGCCGACGACCTCCACGAAGCAGCGGAAGCGCTGCGACGTCGGTAGAAGTAAATCGTGCCCGCCCAACCCGACGCCCGCTGGGTGAACGTCGTCGGCTGGATGGATGACGATGGCGTCCACCCGATGTCATTTGAGGTTCTTGAGGGATTGGCGGTCGAGTGGGCCGATTTTGTGCCGGATGAGCTCGCATCAACCGGGGCCTCGGCATTGTTGCGGACATCTCGAAGCCTGTTCGCTCACGCCTGGTTCGACTACGAGTTCATGGCTGTTGCTTGTCTGGTCGGCTTTCAAGCACTTGAGGCTGCATTCCGTCAGCTCTATCCCGAGGCATCGGTTAAGGCGTCCCTCATGCGCCTGGTCCGCCGGGCGCAGGACGAAGAGCTCATCCCGGCGAATATGGCTGACCTCGCAATCACCGGGGTGGAACTTCGCAACTTGATGTCCCATCCGGCGAGCCAAGCAGGCTACAGCGTCGGCATGGCCGCCGGGATGTTGGAAAATACGCATCGTCTGGTGGCGCTGGTAACGGCGACAGCCATAGCGCGGGATAAGGAGGGACCTTGACCCTGATGGCTCCCACCATCTACGGACGGCGTCATACTTCGAAGTAGGACCCCGTCACGTCGCAGGCTTCCCCTACGCTTCGGTCGTGGGAATTTCTCGTTGGACTTGGGACAATCCGCTGGACTGGATGGCGGCGCCTTCTAGTTTGGAGAGCGACGCTGGCGCCATTCCGTTCGTACTGCCCAAGGGTCGGTCGTTCCTACGAGCGGGATTGAAGCCTCCGACGTGACTGATCGACGGGCTGTTTGGGCGGCCGCTGCGTCGTTGGTCGGCACAATCGGTGGGACAGCCTTCGTCGCCGGAATCATCGCTCGACTTCCGTTCGTTTGGATCATAGGGCTGATCGTTATCGCTCTATCCGCGCTCGGCTTCACGAGTCTGCTCAGTGGGTGGCCTATGCCGTCTCTTGCCAAATCCGATCCGTCTCCGTCGGCGGTCTTCCCGGAACCAGATAAGGAACTGCCTACCTTCATGATCCCAACCTGGGGATCCGAGGAACAGGAGATGCATCAACTCGGACCGGTGAGTTGGCTTCCGGGGTTTGGACCCAGGGACCCAGATGTGACCTTGAGGGCGATAGTGGCGCTGCCGGCCGTTTCGGCTCGCGACTACTCCGGCGAGCTGGCCACCGCAGTCAGGGGCGAAGCTCGTGAAAGCTGGCTGATCGACCTACTTGACTCCGCAACGCTCACGACGTGGCTGAAGAACCCGTGGACGCCCAGCCCATGGTCAGCGGAGCCAATCTGGCAGGTCCGCGGCAGCGGTTTTGCCGATCTGACCGAACTCGTCTTCGCTCCATCCCTGGACCCGAAGAATGTCTTGCCCTTCCTTGCCCGCTGTGCGGTCCTGACCGGTTGGCGGCCGACTGCTGACGGCACCCAAAAGAAGGCGCTCAGGTTTCTCGTTGAACTGCAGTTCGACCGGGGTGCCAGTGTCAGTCACCGTGGCGATTTGGATTCCGTGTCGGAGGTTCCAAAGCTATCGCTCGACGAAATAGCCCGGGACTTCGTCCGATTGCTGAGTGCTCTTGACCTCTCGGCGGAAGTCGCGAACCACCTCCTTCCTGGCGCTGATTTGAGCGCTGGGTATTTCGGTCTTTGGCTGACTGTGCGTGGCGTCATGATGGAGCAGGTCGTCGAACTGGATGGCATCGATCGCGTGGCCGGAGCTATTTCGAGGAGCGACGCCGTGGCAACCGGCCTGTGGCGAGACCCCGATGGTCCAGTAGGTGAGTCACGGGGAATCGTGGTCGCCAACATGCTTGACGAACTACTGGAGAGTGCCGGATATCGCGGAGTAGGTCGCCGCTTTGACTGGCTGCGGTGATGCGAAGTGAGTGCCACCAGCTTTTATCGAACGTACGTTCGTCTTATGCTGAAGACTGATCCAATGAGCGCAACACAACACACCACAGGCGAGTACCTCCCACGATGAACTGGGATGATGGCATTGAAGGACCACACCGGGCGATCGCCGCCTCCGCTAGTTCGCGCATCGGCGTTCTGGCAGGCCCGGGTACCGGAAAGACCAGTTACGGACTCATGCGCCGAGTTGTCCGGTTGCTCGCTGAGGGGGTACCGGGTGGACGGATCCTGCTTATCTCGTTCACTCGGACGGCGGCTCAAGACCTCCGCGAGAAGATAGCTGCACTTGGCGTGTTCGGGGCTGACGAAGTACGGGCTACAACCCTGCACTCTTATTGCTTTGGTCTTTTGCAACGCGACTCTGTCCTCGCTATTACCGGCAGGCAGCCTCGCCCCATGATGAAGCACGAGATTGATCTGATGCTGCGCGATCTTGAGGGCGATTTTGGCAACATCTATGCCAGGCGGGAATTGGTTGAGGCGTTCGAGGCCGGTTGGGCTCGCGGTATCACCGATCATCCTGGTCTGGCAGTCGACCCATCGGACAGGCAATTTGAATCCCAGGTCATGCGTTGGATGATCCATCATCGAGCCATTCTGATTGGGGAAGTGGTCCCCCTGGCGTTCGACTATCTCAGGAACAACCCGATGGCAGAGGACCTTGGCAACTTCTCGCATGTCATCGTCGATGAGTATCAGGACCTGAATGTTCTTGAGCAGCACCTGTTGGATTTGCTGGCCGAAGGAGAGACATCACTGTGTATCGCCGGTGATGACGATCAGTCGATCTACTCGTTCCGACACGCCAACCCCATCGGCATCCAGCAGTTCTTGGATCGAGATGATGTTGAACGGCATGAGATCGAGGTGTGTGGTCGCTGTCCAAGGCGGATTCTGTCGATGGCCAACTCGTTGATTTCTCATGCCTCGGACAGAGACAAGCCGGTGATGACCTGCCGACAGGAGAACGTCGAAGGATCGGTGGCCGTCGTGCAGTGGCCCGACCTTAGTGATGAGGTGGAGGGGATCGTCGCTGCGATCGTCGCCGACATCGAGCAAGATCGTCGACAACCCGGTGACATCTTGGTACTGACAAGCAGACACAAGATCGGTGAGGCGGTGCGGGATGGCCTGAGGACACTCGAAATCGACGCCCATTCCTTCTTCTCTGAGGAAGCGGTGCGGACTGTTCGAGCCCAGGAGGCTCTCGCCCTCCTGTGGTTGGCCGTCAGCGACGATCCGGTCTCGCTGCGAGTGATTCTGGGACTGGACGATGGCGATGGCCGAGCAAATGCCTATCGCAAGTTGATGGCGTACTGCTGGCAAGAGGGCATCAGCGAACAAGAGGCACTGGGGCGGGCAAGCAGAGGTGACAAGCTACCGGTCAGCATCCGTGCTTTCTTGCCCCGGTACATTCACGCTTGCAACGTGATCGATGGACTGACGCTGGAAGATCTACCCTCCGTGATCGAAGCTCTCTTTCCTGACAACCAAGAGGAGCTTGCTGATCTACGGGCACTGGCTGTCGATCTGCTGCCCGATGTTGAATCGGCTCGATCCCTACTCGATGCCCTGATCGTTCGCATCACCCAGGTCGATGTTCCTGCAAGTCCGGACTACGTGCGGATCATGAGTTTGCACAAGTCGAAAGGATTGACCAGTCCCGTCGTCTACGTCGCTGGCATGGCGGAAGGCATCGTGCCTACGTTGCCAAAGAACGGCACGGATGATCAGGTCAGTGCAGCAGTCGAAGAGCAACGTCGCCTGTTTTATGTAGCCATCACGAGGGCTGCCGATCAGCTCGTGCTCTCCTATGCAGCCAGCATGGAACTCAGCTTGGCCATGAAGCTTCAGGTGCGCTTGGACATGAGCAAGATACGGCGGATAGGCGGTGAAAAGCGGATTCCCACGATTGCGAGTCGCTACTTGAGAGAACTGGGGACCGACGCACCGCGATCCGTTCCCGGTGCTCGTTGGCTGCAGGACCACCTTGGCTCCCAGTGACATGAGAATGTCTGCAAGTGATGCTGAGCTTCGCAGAGCCGCCGAGCTGCGTCTTGTCGCTTCGGATATCCGTTGGTCATGGGGCATCGCCCGTGATGTGGCCGCTCAGGTCATCTCATCGCCGATCCCACTGCTTTGCCTAATGCCTTACCTCTCGCTCATCATCTACGAATCACAGAGGTATCTCGTGGGATGGGAGCCGACACTGGCCCAAACGTTGGCGCTGCAGCACGCCCATGTCATCGAGCAATCTCGCCACCGGATCAAGCTGTTCGACGACACTCAGCTGGGTATGGAGGGCGTCGCCAAATACTTCTCTGAGGATCTGATGGCGGCCCATCGAGCCAAGTTCATTCAGAGTGTGCGACTCCCCTTGGCAGCATTGTGGAAAGCCGACTTGGGGCTGTATGCCTACGGCAACCGACAGATTGCCACGACCCACGTCGTGCACTTCAACCTCGGCACCTCCCCGGACATGCTCAGGCGTGGCAACGAGAATGTCACGAAGGGCGTCGGTGAGGACATGGGAAAGTATCTCGCCGTTCTCTCGGGATCGCTGAAGCTCACGTTCCCGCAACTGAACTGGGACGCGAAATCCCTCCTGAGCCAGATCGACTCCGGTCAGCTGGCCCACAAGGATGTGCGATCAAGCAAGTACTACCCATCGCACTTTGGCGGGAACCTCCCCATTGGAATTGGCGCCGCCCTCGATGCTTTCCGATGCGCTCTCAACACGATCGATGTGCTGATCTCGGCGGACATGTCACCGGAAGCAGCAGAGGCTGTTTTCAAGATTCGATTTGTGACTCTGTATCACGTCCTGAAGGGGGTGCAACAACTCCACTCTGTCCACTCACATGCGCTAGATCAAGAGGCTGACCAACGGCTCATCGACATTGAGCAGCATGCGACCACGTCGATGTTGCTGACGGACAACGCTAGATGGTGTCGTAACACGCTGATTCACTATGGGATCAATAGAAGTGTCCCCACGGGCGATCTTGATCTACTGAAGCCGCTTGCTGGCTTGGCCGAGTTCTACTTTCCGGGCGTCGGATTCACCAAACTGGCTACTGATGTTGAAAACCATGCTGAATTAGTGGCGAGATCCCTCGACGAGTGGGGAGCACAAGGCTCCGATCCCTGACAGACCGGAACGGTGAACTCGATAGTGTCGCACTACTGCCTGTCCCGTTCATCGCGACTGGTGTGCTTCTGGCCGTGCTCACTATCCGATAGCGCGGGGGGTCTGGCTTACCGCGGCAGCGTGCGTGGATCGATGCGGAGTGCGAGAATCGTTCAGTGGCGGACGACCCATCGATCGAATCGGGCACCCTCACCGCGACACATCTCGATCAGCTGCTCGATCGACTCCGCCTGGAGCCGGACGAGATGGGCGTTGTTTCGATCGCGGCCAGGGTAGACGAGACGGGCGCGGCTGACCTCGTCTACGCAAGCATCCTGTTCGGTCCGCCGGAAATGGCAGTTGATTCGTGGCCGGACTGGGCAGCTCGGACCAGTCCCGCGTCAGCACGCCATCTTGCACAGATGACAAGTTTCGGACTTGATCTTGGTGTCCGTTGGCGCGAGTTCGACCAGGTCCTTGAAGGCTGGCTCTTTGGCCGATGGACTATCGGTACCGATGACGCCGATCGAGCAGCCATCGCGACCTGGCTTGCCGACCTGTTGGCCGGCAAAGAAGTCCCCGGCGGGTCGAACGGCAACCTCCGGATCAGCGCGTCGGCGGGCCCTGCACGATCGCTCATACGCACGTTTCCGTTACTGGCAAGTCCGGCCGGTTTGCTTGCACTAGAAGCCCATCGACCAGTGACGGGGTACCTCTTCCCACTCGCTCCGACGGACGGTGTCGCGCCTCTGGCGACGTGGGATGTCGACGGTCGGCCCCTGTCAAGCGCTCCGGTTTACCTCCTGGGCCTGCCGATCAGCGTTGCGCCACTTCGCTCAATCGCTTTCGACTTCAATTCCCAGCCAATGCCTGGGATCTTGCTTGGAAGGCTCGAAAGAGGGGCTTGGCTGACCGAGGTGCGAGCTGACCCTGCGAAGGAGACCGCGTCTGTGTCACTTGGAGTCGACGAGTCTCGCGTGAGCCTCGCGGACCTCGAACTTGACCTTGAGGAGTACGAGAGCGGAGATCTGGCTATCGCCCGCCGACTCCGTCTCGGCGACGTGGTCCTTCCTTCAGGTCCGATTCCCCCATTGGGCACTCTCACGGTCGAATTGCCGACCCTTGGCCCCGGCATACACCGACAGTTTCGACTGTTCGACCGCGATGGCGTGTTGCTTGACGCTACGGACCGGATGCCGACGATCGAACAGATCACAGTGAAGATCCACACGAATGTCGGACCGGGTCCAACGGTCGTCGTCGGCGGCGTGCAGCCGGCAACGCTCGCGGAGCGCCTGCAGCGTGCCGATCGAGCTGAAGCCCAGTACAGACAGCTATTGGAAGATGGCCTGAGTGGGCGAGTCATAGATGACCCAGCGACGGGACTGCCACTGCTGACGGCACTGCTCAACCAGGCGCACGGTCATCTCGATGTTCTCGATCCCTATTTCGGTTGGGATCTCCGAGATTGGCAGGTGCTGGCACAGGTCCCAGTGCCAATCCGAGTCTTGACCGGGCATGGCCGCTACGACCGAAATGGAAACCTGACGCGGCAGGAGGTCATTCCACCTCCGGCCGGACTGGTGAGCCCGCCAAATACCATCCAGGTGCGTAGCTGGCGGGGCAGGACCCCGCCATGGCACGACCGGATGTACCTTTGGGACGGTGGTGGCGCCAGTGTGGGGACGTCCCCGAGCGGAATCGGCAACCGTGTCGCACGAATCGATCGTGTCAGTGGAGCGGAGGCGCTCGGCTGGCAGCGACTATTTGATGCGTGGTGGACCGGGCCGAGTATTCAAGCCATCTGATAAACGTGGCGCGCCCGGTTGAGCCCGATCAATCAAGACGCTTCCTTCTACCTCGGTTCCGTAGCTCAACACCTTCATTGACCAGGATTCGCCGCACGGTGGTCGCTGCCACCCGCAAGTCGTGGGCGATGGCCTCCACCTTCTCTTCGGCGGTGAGACCGGGGCGCTAACCCTGGTCGATCTCGGCCTGCATCACCCAGCTGCGCACGTTGGTCTCGGTCAGATCGAAGTCCCTGGCTAACTGGCCGATTCAGAAACTGTTGAATGTCCCCTGCTTTCGTGAACTGCCGGTGCCAATGGCATGCCTCCGACTGAGCACTCGGTATACGATCCGCCCGTGGCCGGAAGGTTGAGCCGCGAGGCTTTCGAACGTGGGGAACCGTGCCCTTCGTGCAGTCGTCCCGTCCTTCCTGATCTGCCCTCGCTCTGTCTCTTTGACATCGAAGTCCTGAGAGGGAATCGTGATGATTTGCAAGGGCTGCGTGCCCTTCAAGAGCGTGGGCTGATCAAGGTCCGACCCACCAGTCTCGGGAGGATGGCACTCAAGAGACAGACAGAGAATGACGCATGGCTCGCTCAGCATCGGTCCCGCCCTGAGCATCCTCCATCGGCGGCCTGGGGAGTGAGCGACGACCGAGGCAATACGGGGCCGCTTCACTGCATGGAGTGTTGCCCACCACCTCCTCCGTCTGAGGAGCAACTTCGGGCGATCATGACAACCTTGTGGAAGGCAACATCACCTGAGCAGTAGGCAATGGCCGGTACCGTCGAGGAACGGCCTGGCGCTCCAGATGCTTTGAGACGATGCCTCAGTTGGCACGATTTCGAGCACCGCCCGAAGGCGTTCTCTATGGTCAGCGTGGTTTGAGTAATCCGCTAGGACCTCCTCCCAATCGCACGCGGAGCGCTGCCTGAGACAACTGCACTCATAGGAGTCTCGCCAAACGTAGGTGGCCACATCACCGATGGCGACAGCGCTTTGACCACAAAATTCCCTTTCCGAAGCCATTGCGGACTGATTGGTGGCACGGTCATGCGACGTTCCGCAGCTCTGACCAGCCACTTTCCATCACAACAGGGCGTGGACCTAAGTTGCCAGTCGGTCCGTCGACGTGAACCCCCACGTATAGCGCCGTGTCGACGGATGCCATAACTGGATGTTCGGTGCGCTGATCACATTGGACGTCACACAGATGAGGCCGCAAATATTCGGCGTACTACGTCGTCGAGGCGGTGCAGAACGCAGCGCCAGAACGACGGGCGCCGCCTCCCGAACCTCGGCGCAGGCACGTCGGTTGCGCTCGTGCGATCGACTCGCGGCATCGAACCTGACGTTCGGAAATCGGACTCGACAATCCAGAGCCGTCGATATGGCCGGCTCGGCTGGGGCGGGCCAAGGACCACCGGCACGCCGCTGAGGTGTGCGCCAGGGCTCTCGCCGGCGGCGGGCGCGACTAGGCGCTGCTCGCCACGCTCGACAAGCGCCGCCAACGCTACGAACCCAAGACCGCCAAGAGTGTTCCAGGCGAGCGCCAGCCGGTAGCTGCGACGCGGTGGCGTGCGCACCTACGACGTCCGACGACAGCGAGCACTGCAACCTCGTATCCTGGACGAACAGCAGCATCCAGACGAAAGGGGGCGAGACGAATGGCGGTCCCCGACGCGTCCGACGAAGCTGAGGGCGTCCAGCTGACCGGCACCCTCGCCGAGTTCCGCACCGCGCTGAAAGAGGAGATCGACGCCGCCCAGCGCGCGAGGAGGCCTGCGACGGGCGACGGCGCACGGGACGCCCGGTGAGCGCAAACAAGTGGTCGGGCAAGGGCTGGAGGATCACCGTCACCGACGCGGAGGTGAGCGTCGCTCAGGCGTCGGGCTGCGTCAGCATCCCCGGCACGGAATCCTCCCGGCTCGAGGTGCGACGCCGGTGGTTCCAGTGGAGCCTCCACGACGGCGGCCAGTCACGCATCCACCTTCGTGGCATCACGAAACCCGAGGCTTCCGCCCTCACGCGGGCGCTCCGGCATCTCGCTCTGTCACCGGCGATCGCTGACGCGACGACGTGGCATGCCGACGTCACCCGCCTCCTCGCCGGGGCGTGCACCGCGCAACGGTGGATCCCCACCGAGGCCGTTGACGCACTGCTCGCGACCCGTCCCGAACCGCGACTTCTCGACCGTGTCCGTGCTGCCGGGTGTGAGCGGTCACTCACCGAGGGTGAGCTCGGGGCGGTGGGCTTCCTGGACGCCGACGTGGAGACCCTGGTCGCCAACATCAACGAACAGATCACGGCCGCTGAACTCTTGTCCCGACGGGCGTTCTTTGACACGATCGAGAAGAGTCCGCTCACTGACGAGCAAGCTCGAGCGGTTGTGTGCTTCGACAACCGGGTCCAGGTGCTCGCCGCCGCCGGATCCGGGAAGACCTCGGTGATGGTCGCCCGGGCCGCCTACGCCGTCAGCCGCGGGTTCACGACCCCTGACCGCATCCTGCTGCTGGCGTTCAACAAGGCTGCCGCGATCGAGCTGCAGGAACGTGTTTCTACGCGGTTCGCCGCCGCCCGGATCGACTCGTCCGGGCTGCGGACCTCCACGTTCCACTCGTTCGGACTCGACGTCATCGGCCGGGCCACTGGTGAAAAGCCCCGGCTAGCGCAGTGGCTTGACCAGGGGGACGACGTCCGGATGGTCATGCGCATCGTCGACGAACTACGGGACAACTCAGAGTCCTTCAGATACGGCTGGGATCTGTACCGGATGCTGTTCGCGAACGCCCCGACAGACCTCACCGAGAACGAACCGGACGGCTACGACAGAGCGACCAGCCAGACTGGCTACCGGACGTTCGCCGGCGAGATCGTCAAGAGCCACGGCGAACGAATGATCGCCAACTTTCTGTACCTGAACGGGGTCCACTACGAGTACGAGCGGCCCTACGACGTCCAGGTCGCGGACGCCACCCACTCGCAGTATCGCCCGGACTTCTACTACCCGGACATCGGTGTCTGGCACGAGCACTGGGCACTTGAGCGTGACGGCAAGCCTCCCGACGCATTCCAGGGTTACGCAGAGAGCATGGCATGGAAGCGCGGCGTACACGCCCAACACGGGACGACGCTCATCGAGTCCACGTGGGCCGACGTCATGTTCGGTGACGGCCTCACCAAGCTCAAGGACGAGCTCACTCGACTCGGGTTGAGCTTCGACTGGAACCCCGACCGTCCTCTCGTTGACGAGTGGGCGAAGCCCATGAAGCACGAGGACCTGGCTCGGCTCGTCAGAACCTTCATGGCCCATATCAAGTCGAACTCGTCGACAGTCGAAGGCCTCGAACGCCGACTCGCGTCTGACCAGGCACAACTCAACGGCTTCCGGACCCGGCTCTTCCTCGAGGTGTATTGGCAGATCCACGCCGCTTGGGAGTGGCGACTCGCCGCCGATCAGGCCGTCGACTTCGAGGACATGCTGGTCCAGGCGGCCGACCACCTCGAAACCGGGAACGCCGACTGGCCCTATGACCTGATCATGGTCGACGAGTTCCAGGACGTCAGCAGGGCCCGCGCCCGACTCGTCCGCGGCTTAGTGAAGGCGCCGGGCCGGTACCTGCTTGCGGTCGGCGACGACTGGCAGTCGATCAACCGGTTCGCAGGGGCCGACCTATCGGTGATGACGGACTTCGAGGCCTGGTTCGGCCGGGGATGTCAGCTGGCGTTGACGACCACCTTCCGGTGCACGCAGACGATCTGCGATGTCGCCCGCACCTTCGTGTCGAAGAACCCGAACCAGTTCAACAAACCGATGCGGTCTGCGCACCAAGATCCGGGCGTGGCCGTCGCGGTCATCCGAGCCGACGATGTCGTCGGCGCGCTGGCCTCCTACCTCGGCGATCTGTCCGCAGCGGTCGCCGACGGCAGGATCCCGAGCGAACGCTCCGGAACGGTCAGCGTCGACATTCTCGGGCGCTACGGGTTCGAGCGCGACGTCCTCCCCAGGCACCCACCGTCAAACCTGCACGTCACGTTCCGGACCGTACACGGGTCCAAGGGGCTGGAGGCCGACTACATCGTGCTCCCCGGCATGACCACCGGAACGTACGGATTCCCGAGCAACATCGCCGACGACCCCGTGCTCGACTTGGCCATGCCTGCACCCGAATCCTTTGCGCACGCCGAGGAACGCCGCCTCTTCTACGTTGCATTGACCCGGGCACGCCGAGGGGTCACGCTCATCACCTCGCCGCTACGGATGTCGCCGTTCGTAGTCGAACTCCTCGACGACCCTCACGTGACCGTGACTGGGGACAGCGACGCCCCCGTCGAGGTCTGTCCACTGTGTGGTCAAGGGACGATGGTCGAGCGAAACAGCAAGTTCGGACCGTTCTTAGGCTGCTCCACGTTCCCGGCATGCAAGCACAAACGCGACCTGAAGCAGCGGCCGACGTGAACCAGTTCGGTGTACAGAAGACGATGCTGACCTTGATGACTTCACATCGCGGGCGCTCTGGCCGCGGCGGCTATGGGTGCCGCCGGCTCGGCCGGCGCCGCACAGAACCACGGTTCGAGCGGTCTGGCAGGCGTCCGGACATCGTGCGCCAGAATCGGCGAGTTCGCGTCTCCGACCGACTACAGAACGACGCGCCAGAACGAGGCCCTCGCCATCCTGGCCGCAGCGCAGGCACGTCGGGAGTGCTCGCGATCAGCAAGCACTCTCGGCGTCGGGCAGCACGCGGCACGCAATAAACCACTGTTCGGGGGCACCCAGCCGACTGCTATCTCCGGAGGCCTTACCTGCAAGACGGCACCCGCGACAGGCATTGGAGCATCAGCGCCACTGTCGCAATTGAGGAAGTCAGGACATCAGGTTGGCCTTGTAGGCCGTGAACTCCTCGTCGGTAATGGCCCCCGATTCACGAAGTGCGACCAGCTTGGCGATCTCGTCAGCGGTGCTCAGAGGAGCAGGGGCTGTCCTTGAAGCTAGGGGAGTGTCATCGAGACAGGGCACGCCGTGTTCGACCATGAATGGCTGGATCTTCGCCCGCACCTGTACGCCGGTCTTGCCCGTCACCGTGTAGAGCGCCACGTTGCCGTCCTTTCGCTGAATGGCGACCTCGGCACCGTTCTGCGTGCTCTTGGCGGCGAGGGCAAATATACCGAAGGCGACCGCCTTGCCCTTCCGTGACTTCTTCATGGTGGCCGAGTCGAACGAGATCCCGGCCATCTCGTCCCAGCGGACAGGCGACTTCTTTGGGTTCAAACTGCCCATGCCGATGCACTCATCCGTCACGATCATGTTCCCGCTGTACCCGCCCTTGTCCCCGGGGAGTCCACCGAGGTACACGACCTTTTGGATCATCACCTTCTTGAGCTTCGATTTCTTCAACGAGCCATCCTTAGCGGCCTCTGCTTCATCGTCATCGACCTCCGCGTCCGAGTCGACCTCTTCATGGTCGTCCACGTCAGTTGCGATCGGTGGCGCCGGTGGGGCTGCTGGCTGGGCTGCAAGCTCCGGGGCGTACCACTTGCCGTCGGACGCCAGCCACCAGCCCGGACCTTGGGACGTGTCGCTCATCGTTTCTCCCTGTGCTCCGCCGCATGTCGGGACCGCCCCGCCATGACAAATGCAGCATGACACGGGCCCATCACCGCCGCCATCGCCAGGATCGGCCTCAGCCGCCCGACTCGTTTTCAACTGGTCCTGAGCGACCTGGAGCTGAACTGATCAGCCTTGACCTGGGGTTGATCCCCGTCGAGGTGGGAACTGGGAGGTGCCCACGTCGTGCCGCAGTGGGTCACTGTCCCGGCGTTATACAGGTGATCGGGGACAGGTATTACGCAGCTCCACTGAATTGGTAACCAACTGGGCAACCTGCGGATGGCGCCGGTCCCGAATATGCCCACCAGTTCCCTACGAGGTGACGACTGCACTCATCGGGGAACCATCCGGAAGTGTTCGTTGCGGCCAGATAGACATACCCCATGGTCATATTCACTTTGGCGAAGCGGACGGCGACGGCACCTTTGAATGTATCGACGCACTCCTTGTAGGAAGCACTGATAAGTCCGACGGAACCCGTTGTCACGAGTTGACACCCACTCGTTGAACCTTGGAGGGCCTTGGCGGCTAAGTCTGGTCCGGAAGAGTTCCAGACGACGCTGGCTGGCAGCACTCCGAAGTAAGTCCACGCAATGGCCATACTTCCAAGGACAGCGAAGAGGCCAATGAAGAGACGATGAAGTTGTCGATTGTCGGAGAAGCTGAGGACGACGGTGCCTAGGACCGATGCGAGGACGACGAGGAGGGCGACCTCAGCGGTGGGGACGAGCAACGACCTGCCTGGCTCAACGAGCAGCCATCCGAGAAGTCCGGCCACGATGGAGATTGCGATAGGGATCGAGGCCGCGAGGAGAACAACACGTTTATCCTCGGATCCTCTCGATTTGGTCGCAAGAGAAATCTCGTCGGTACGAACCACTAGCACCGAAGGGTAGTCAGTGGCGACCATCGGTGCCTCCGGACCACCTCATGCTCGCAAGGAGACTCGTAACCGGTATGGGACACCAGCGAGGTGCCCCGGTCCCGGATAGTGGGACGCACCCGTCCGTCAGAGCGGGTCATTTCCATTGATCGCCTGGGCTGATGTGGTCGGATCGCCGGGGGAGCGGTACGAAACCCTGCAGCCGGACGATCCGCGCGCCCCGGTTCGCAAGACCATGATCGGCCCATGGCCGATTGAAGGACGGTCGCGAAACCGTGCGTCGCTGCTGTCCTAGGACATGTCCTAGAACTCGGGAACTACCCGGTTTCGTCCGCCTCCGTCCGCCTCCGCCACACCGTGGTTGACCTGCGGAAACGTCCGGATGGTCACCGTCCGGTTCCGTCGTGTCCGGACCCCGGACGCTTTCCTAAACCGTGGTTCACTGCTGTCCTAGGATTTGTGGCTCTTGTGAGGTAGGCCGCTGGTTGAGTGAGTAATCGCATCGGCGACTGGCGGTGGCCCCGCAAAGGGTCGTCACTTTGGGATTTCTTTCTATCTCCGATGTGCACGTCACTTTCCCCAGCGGCCCCCGATCAAACCGTGCGTTGGGTCTGTTCGACGCCCATCGGGGCTACTCTTCGGAATCGTCCACCGATTCGTCCCACTCCTCGAGGTCGAGAACGCCCCCAGCCTTCTGCGCTGGAGTGAGCACTTGGGTGACCTCGATAGGAGGAGGTGCAGAAGACGCCGCGATACGAAGTTTCTGAGAAATTTCATAGAGGACGATTGAAAGGCGAAGGTTCTGCGGTGTGCCGGGGCACTCCTCGTATCGAGGTGGCGAGAGGCTATCTGGAGAGAACTTCACGGGTCGGTAGGCATAGACGCCCACTCGGTCCATTACTTGTGTCATTGCGGTGGCGGTGGCGATAACGGCCTGGAAATCGTGCGGATTCGTCACTCTGACGGCGAACACCAAGTAGCTGGAGGGTTTGACCTTTCGCAGCCAGTCTGTGAGTGAACCGGCGATGGCCTCTTGGTCAGCGAGTCCGGCCTGTGTCAGCTTGTACCCGAATCCTGCCTTGAGGTCGATGGTCTTGAAGCCAGCCTCCTTACATCGTTTGAGCATGTCTGCGCTCCCGAGTCGGCCTTCTGGCTTGGCCTTTGGATTCCCAGGGTGCTTCGGCGTTCCCATCATTTTGGCTTCAACAAGCACCTCGATGATCTCCCCCACGGCCGGGTAGGTGACGTCCAGGCTGTGATTTGGGAAGATCAGTCCAGCGACCCCGCTGCGCTTGGAAAGAACGGTGTCGGAGGCTTGCTCGAGGACGTACGCCAGCAGATCGTTGAAGTAGTCGCCCTTACCGTTTTGACGCTCACCTTCGGTGGCATTGCCCGCGATCACGGATGCGTCAAAGACTTCCATGGATCGAAGAAACCGGTCGGAAACGGCATCCCAGTGTGTCGGAGGCGGATCCTGTTGGCGGATGTCATTCAGGTGTTCTCTGAATGGGGCGCACGCAGGTCCGGTGGCGAGTGCCTGGCCGACCGCCTTTGCCATTACTTCTTTCCCAATATTGCGGCCGAATCGCGCGCGGGAGCCCTTCTGGTGACGCGCCGAAGCGCGAGACCAGCGAGTGCCTCCCGAATCTCGCGCACTTCATCGTCACCGAGACCGCCACCAGCTCGGAGGAGTAGGTCGTCAACGAGCTCCGCCGCCAACAGCAACTTCCCCTTTTTGAGCAGTTTGTTCATTGGAGCCACCAACTCCCGGAGTCGTGGGGCGTAGCTGCTCACTAGCTCGATTGAGGGGAGTGGCAAATGAACGCTCTCACCTGGCTCGAGCTTCAAGATGCCACCGCCATACGCTCGCCCAACCGTCTCAGCTCCCAACATCGTCGCACTGTTGACGCTGGCCACGGCCAGAGGAAGTGCCAAGGAGCGCAGGCGAGCGGGAAGGTAGACGCCGTGCACCGAGTTCACGTGATGGGCTCGTGCGGAGTTCAACGCGAACCTGGGAGTGTCCGCGTTCATATAGGTCAAGAAGAGGTCCGGTGGTTCGAGAATCGGGACCTGCCACCAGGGCGAACGGACCCGGCATTTGTAGGCAGTGTGAACACCTTGGGCCTCGCCTGACTTGATGTATCGGGCTGCCGCCCTGCTGGGCCGGGCCTGGGGATAGAAAAGTTGAGTGGCCTGACCCAATTCACCAAGCCTGAGGAGGTCGGTTGGTTTCAGTCGTAGCGAGCGGAGATGACGAGATCCAGGAGGCGAAACTGGGAGTAGCTCTGAAGGTGGGATCCGAAGCTGTTTGACGCGCTCGGGACTCAAGAGGAAATACTCATTCTTCCCCGTCACTGCACCAAGGCGAGCCTTGCCCCATGCCGCCAATGTGGCAAAAGTTCCTGAGGTGATCAGCGCATCGCCGATCTCGATGGCACCCACCGGCGACATGGCCTTGGTCCACTTGGACGACAGTCCGGTTGAAAATGATCTCGCTGCACCAAGTTGACCACCGAGCATGCGAGGGTTCCGGACTTGGTGCACCCTGATATGGTCAGTGCCACCGCACCCTTCCGCCATAAGCAGCACCGCCTCCGTGGACACGCCCGGAAACACCTGCTCCTCAAAGAGCACAAGCGTGACGCTGCTGAAACGGGTCATGAGGAACGTACGCACCTCAGCGGCGTAGTTGGCCGCCAGGAGCTCTGCCGGGACTACGAGACCAAGGCGGCCAGCTGGTTTCAGATAGGCGGAGGAGTGCACGACAAAAGCAGCCCAAGACGATGCCAGCTTCGTCAGGCGGACCCCCTGTGCCAATGCCGCTTTCTGGGCGGCCCGTCGGTCATCGCCGGTGAAATCCTGATAGCGGATGTATGGCGGATTGCCGACCACGGCGTCGAAGACCGGTGTGGTCGGCAGGCTGAGGAAATCCCCCACGACGATATTGGCCTTAGCTCCGACCTGGCCAACGAGGGATCGAGCTCGGGCTGCGCTGGCAGCATGAATCTCAACGCCGTCGAGGGAAACTGAGTTCAGGACGGCGCCCAAAACTGCGAGGCGGCGGGTGGCGGACAAGAGGAAGGCAGCCTCGCCGGCGGACGGCTCGAGAATCCTGTCCACCTTCGAACGAATGGCCCAGGTTGAGAGGAAATTAGAGACGTCCTCAGGCGTGAAGAATGCACCTCGGGCCTTCTTGTGCTCCGGCGTGTCTGACGCCAGCCATTCCGCTTCCATGACCATGGTCATCATTCTGCCGCAGGGGTGCTCGTCAATGGTTGATCGGAGCTGGGAGCTGACGATCAGGGGGCTCCACCTGTTCGGAGCAACCGATTTCCTCGAATCGATCGGTGTCGTCACTGCTGGTGACACCGATCAGCCTGTCCGTTTCGGTTTGCCCCCGAGAATGTTCCCGGACGGCAGTCCTCGTGCCCACCAGGCGCTCCACAATGGTCTGAGCCGCCGCGACAGGTCGGTCGTCGGGCCCCGAGAACAGAGGAAGCCAGCATGACTACCTTGGCATGGCTCATGCGCCGCGCCGAGGTCGACGCCAGGGTGGGCTGTGAGTGAACATCAGTTCGGAAACCGTGAGTCGCAGGTTCGAATCCTGCCGTGGGTGCTGGAGAAACGTAATTGGGGATAGGTGATAGGGCCGCGCGAAACGTCCGTCGCTCGCACTCGCCGTCCCGCTCGCAAGCGCCCGCCGTGACGACTGACTCGGATCCTTGGTTGGCACCCCAGAAAGTGCCGCAGCCAAGATAGCCTTCAGTCGTGGAAACTCCTCTGAACGCATCATCAACAACCGCAGGGACCTTGATGTCGGGCTATCGGTTCTCCGTACCTGAGTTCCAACGTGAATACGCATGGGAAAAGGAAGACGTCGAGGAATTCTGGAGCGACCTCCGTCGTGGACTTGACGACGACTTCTACTTTCTGGGCCTGATCATCTTGACCGGAACCGGTAACGAGATGGTGGTCGTGGACGGACAACAAAGGCTTCTCACGCTTACTCTCCTAGCCGCCGCTCTCTATCACGAGTCCATTGCCTCCGACAGACGAGCCCTGGCTGATCGCATTCAAGCAACGTTCTTGCGGTTCATTGATTTTGCTTCCGACGATGAGCTTCCGAGGATTACGCTCGCAGGCCAGCAAGATTCGGTGACATTGAACGAGATCCTCGAGCACCCGGCGAGAGATGTGGCCCTTACTTCGCCTGACGGAACTGTTTCCACCAATCTGGTCACCGCATATCGGTCCATCACGACGAATCTGGCCGACGACCTGGCTCCAGACCCATTCAAGCGTCTCGGCGTGTGGGCTGACTTCCTGACCAATCGTTTGTATATGGCAAACTTTGTTCATCCTGATCCTTCTTCAGCGTACAAAGTGTTTGAAGTTGTCAATACTCGCGGGAAGGAACTCACAACAGCTGATCTGCTTAAGAGTTATGTTCTCAGTCAAACAAGTGTGTCTCAAAGACAGGCTCGTTACGAGCAGTGGCAGAACATTGCTGGACAATTCCCGAGCGATAATCCTAACTTGTTTGTTCAATTCATTCGCCATGTGGTAACAGTTCGTGAGGGTCACGTTCCGCCGAAAGATCTGTACGAGGTCTTGGCAAGTGGGAGCGGAGCAACGAATCAAAAGATTAGTCCGGAGACGCTGATGGAGCTTCTCTCTAACTCCCTGCCGCTATACCTTCAAATGATCGACGCAACCAACGAGGGACCCGCCAATGAATTTCAACTTGGCGTGTTTTCAGTACTCAGCCGGCTCGGGGTCATCTCTGTGCGACCCTTGCTTCTGGCAATCGCGGACACAGACAATGCAGGTGACGGCATGGCGCGACTCTTGAAATTGGTGGTTCGTCGCGTCGTTGTCGGGAACTTGGGAACGGGGAATGTCGAGCGGCGCTTTGGAGTAGCTGCTCAGCGAATCGCGCGTGATCGGGCTTGGGAGGCAGGGCTCCTTGCACTTGCTGATCTCAGTCCACGTCGAGAAGACTTCGTCAACCAGCTTCATCGGCGCTCCTTGAATCCAAGTGTGCTTGGAGTCGCACGGCAGTCGGTGCTTCAACAGTCCATTGTCCCAGAGCCGAATGGTTTCTTGCATAACGTAATGCCTAGACAATCGGATTGGCCCGACTTCCCGGTCGACGTAGCGACGTATTGGGCATCAACCATCGGAAACACGTTTCTCGCTCAGACCGAGCGACGGCCTCCAGGAACAAACACGTGGGATGGCTTTCGTGAGGGCCTCTTGCCTCTTGCAGTCGAAGGTGAGTGGACCGATCGGATCCTTGCTGTACCCGTCTGGAATGAGTTTGCCGTGAACTCGATCGGGGCTGAGATGGCGAGAGCGGCCGCTGATGTCTGGTACGAGTGACATGAGCGCCGACTCTGGTGACGTAGATATTGACTTCATCTATAATGTACTTAATCGCGGCACGCATTTAGAAGCGTTGGCGTTTCTGCACGATGCCCTGGGAACAGCCGGCCAGGCCATAACTCCTGCAATGGACAGAGTAGCGATTGGCTTCGATGCAAATGCTATCTTTCGAATTGGGTCGAGGAAAGCCGGAGACGACATAATTGACTACCTCCGAGCTAAGCACGAAGGTCCAATTATTGTGCCGGGACAAGCGCTACAAGAGGTGTGGAATAACCAGCTAACTGTTTTCACTCCCCTGGGCAAGAGCCTGCACACAAAGATGGCGGAACTTGAAGCCGAGGCCGCAAAGATTGACCATCGGTTCGGAACTCAAGGTGATGCGGTAAGACAATCGATTGATAATCTCGCAACAGAGTTCAATGAGATATTCGACGCCAAAACGCTAGAATCATTTCGGAAGACGCTTCAATTATTCCTCGAAGTTGCTGAGGTGTCGTACGTACCGCGAAGCGACTTCCGAGAGATCGCAGTAGTGCGACATGAAACGAAATCACCACCTGGCTTCAAGGACGCCGGTCACGGAGACTTCTTCATCTGGGCCGACTTTCTCTACGGATTGCGAAAGAAGAAGGATCAAGAGATTGATGCCATTGTGTTGGTGACCGAAGATCAGAAGTCGGACTGGAGTAGGAGCGGCATCGCACATCCTGTCTTAAGTGCCGAGGTGGCCGCCGTCATTGCCCGTCCATTCGAACTGTGGACGATCGCCAAACTCGCAGAGTACGTAGAGGGTCGGCCTTGAGGTCAGTTTGAGAGAAGTTGGTTCCATCAGGTCAGGTGTGAAATGTCAACCAACTCCCGCCGTCTTGTCGAGTGAGGAAAAGCCGCACCGGCCAGCACATCCCTCACCCTCCGCTCACTCAGAATGGTGTCTTCGGCAATTGTGAGCCGCCTACATCGCACCTGGTCAGGACGGGTCACGTCGTCCCATGCCATCCCGTCAAACCCCCTGTATCGCTTTCACACGGATGAGGTCCACCCGGTTCGGCATGATCGGCGGGCCTGTAGTGGGGGTGGAAGTTTGGCTCGTGGTGAATGAGAACTGCTATAGTTTTCTTACAAGGAGGTTCCGATGAGTGCCGCAGCCGCCATCCGCGCCAAAGTTGACAGCGCCAGTCCGGGGACGTTCATTCGGGCAGGCGATTTTGATTCGTCGCGGTCGGCTGTGGACACAGCCTTGTCGCGGTTAAGCGCCGCTCGTTCCGATCTGGTCCGGGTNNGGCATTTACTGGAAGGGGGTTGACTCCCGGTACGGACCGGGGCGCCCAAGTCTGCTCGATGTCGCGCATGCTGCTGCCGGCAACCGGGGTGTCGGACCCACTGGCTGGACCGCATCGCATGTGCTTGGGCTGACCACGCAGGTTCCTGCTGTGCCGGAGCTGACCACCGTGGGTCCGGTACCGACTCGGGTGAAGGACGTGGCATTCCATCGACGAAGCAATACCGACCGTGGCGATCTGACGTTTCTCGACATCGCTATTCTTGAGGTGCTCCGCGACGATCTCCTGCATGTCGACGGCGGCTGGGACGCGTTGGTCGGTCGGGTTGTTGAGCTAGTCGGCACTGGCAAGCTGGACCTGAGTCGACTGGCGCGAGTCGTGATCACTGACCGCTCGCCAACCGCCCGAACCAACTTTGCCCGCTTGCGCTCCGCTGTGCGAGGCCGATGATCTCAGAGAACAGTCCGGCCGCCTGGGGCCGAGCCTCGATGTCTTCAGCCAAGGTGGCAACACCCCCGGGGATCCACTCGTATCTGCTAGGTGAACTCTGTCAACATTCGTGACCCACGTTCCCAATACTCGGCAAGCGGGCATCGCCTTCGCCCACTGTCTGGGCGATCACGCAGCGTCAGTGCTCAACGTGATGGTCTCTCGAATCTCGGTTCCGAGCGCATCTGCGACGTCGCACAGTCGGGCAAGGCTGGCCGACGCGTACTCGGTTGTCTCGTAGCGCTGGATCTGCTGCTCGGCAACACCGAGCGCATCTGCCAGTTGACGTTGAGTCCATCCTTTGGCGATGCGCGCCTTCACGAGGGCACCGGCCAGTGCTGCCAGCGACGCGGCATCAAATGTGGTCTGTGTGCCGGATCGGAGGAGTTCGTATTCGCCGACCTCCGCTTCAAGGTCGGCGGCCTGGGAACGCAGTGCTCCAAGCTCCAACGCACGCCGTTTGTGGTCGCCCGCACCCTTGATCGGTTCCTTCTCGAGGTTGGCGATCGCCTCCTCGAACTTCGCCAGATGGGCCTTGGTGGCCCGGCACTGCACTTCGTTGGTGATCATTGTTCGATCCTCCTCGGGTCGATCACGACGATGCCCTTCAATCCTGTGTCCCGCTCGTTCTGGAAAAACTCGGCAAAGACCAGTCCGCTCGCCCGTTCCACGACATTGGGAAGAAGCTCCCCGCCGAATCGCTCCTTCTGGGCTCTCTGACCGATGCCGACCTCGACCGACTCGATGCGATCTTCTTCGACTTCGCTAACGGTCGGAGAGCCCAGACGACATCGAAGTCCCCCGGCTCTTCCTTGGCTGTGACGAAGCTTCCGTTGATCCAGACCCGCGTACATCCGGCGTCGGCCAGCAATGCCAGTGCTTCAGCCAGGCCATCGAGGAGTTGGCGTCGGCGCCGGTTCCAGCCGAACCGATCGACGACTTCCTCCCACGTGGCACTGTGTTCGCCTGGCGGCAAACGGCCTGTCGTCGGCTCGAAGGGAGGCAGGGACACTCCACAACAATATCATTGTGTGTCGTCGTAGTGCCTGTGAGCACAGCATTCAGACACCGGCTTCGTCCTACTCATCCGCAAATGCCCGCAGCCTCAACGGTCGTCGGTCTACGCTGTGGGCACAACACAAATAGGAGGTTCGACCTTGTACACGATCAAGTGGACTGGGTTGCAACCCACTGAAGCAGGTTGGAGTCCCCCCTCCGACACGAAAAAGTGGGAACTGACCCACCATAAGGAGGCTGACAGTTAAGAGCCGACGAGCTCTCGTTGTGCGATGTAGCTCGTGTTCTGGGCCATCTCCACTAATCTGATGAGTCAAATTGGGACAGCTGTCCGGGTCTCCATGGTCGGAAACCCGCCGGATAGGCCCGGCGGCCCGTGTCCGTTCCGGTGATCGTGGCACACCCGGACGCGTGGGGCCTGCACGCTCCCGGCCGCCGCCGGTGCAGGGCGGACCGCGGGGTGCCATGATAGGCGGGAGAGTACTCGCAATAAGGAGTCCGGGATGCTGTTCTGGTGGTGTGCCGTCGGCGTCGTGCTGGCGGTGATCTACATGGTCACCTACATCCTGCTGCGCACCTCGGGCGACGGCCGGCCGTGGTACCAACGGCTCCGGCGGCCCGAGCGCCGGTAGCGTCGCCCGGCGCCGCGGGCTCTCACCGCTGAGCCTGTCGGGGCAGCGGTGGCAGGTTGACGAACACCCATCCGTCGGGTCGGCTCTTGGCCCGTCTCACGGTTCCCTCTGCGGCCGGCTTTGACTGGTTCTCGTCATCCTGCCCACGGTTGGATGCGCCAGTCGGAGTTCAGTTCCGTCCTCCCTCCGACACGCTCCAACTCCACGCTTCTGAGTGTGGAGTTGAGTTTCACCTACTCAGACGTGCCGACCCGCCGGTACATGACGGTCAGATCGAGCGCCTGGTAGAGCTCAGCACGGTCGGCCCGCTCGATGTATTTCAGCAGCTCAGGTAGGGTGCGAAGCACGGAAAGGGTGTCGAGCACCTGGTCGAAGGTGAGGGGTTCGGGAGCTGGCGGGGCCAGTGCGGCACCGCTTCGGCGGTGGCCTTCTCACGCTGGGCGGCAGCGATCCGGGTGGCGATGACCCCGGCCGGGATACCCGCCTCCAGGCCGTCCAGATGCTTGGCGAGCTTGCGTTCGCACTCGATGAGCGTGACCCTGGCTCGCACGACTGTCGGGTCCTCGCGATGTCCCTCGGCATCGGCCTTTACGACCTCCCTGGCGGTGGCCTCGATGCGCTCCGGTGCGAACATCCTGGAGAGCCAGGCGTCCACATGCGGGAGCAGTCGGTCCTCGCGCACCGACAGGCTCGGCGGGTAGTTGTTCACCGGCACTGGGTAGTCGCTGCTTCTGTAACAGCGGTAGAAGGCATGTCCGCGGGCCGTGTTGCCGTGGAGCTTCTTCTTGCAGCAGTCACAGACCACCAGACAGTCCACTGGCGCACCAAACTTCGGCCTCGAGCCTGCGTTGGCTGCACCTGGTCAAAGGTCCACGGGGGCGACACGCCATACTGGTGGCGTGGAGGAGACTGCCGATGGACGCTCGATAGCGTTTTCGCGTCGGGAGCTGATCCGAGGAGCCGGGGTACTGCTGGGTGCAGGTGTCGTCGGAGCAGGGGTGTCCTCCTGCTCTTCGACCTCGGGGTCGACAGCGTCCTCGAAATGGCAGGAGCTCGCCGCGCAGCTCAGCGGCACGCTTCTCCGTCCTGGTGACCCGGGATACGGGCGGATGGCTCCCCCCTACAATCGTCGCTACGTCGATGTGAAGCCCCAGGCGATCGCCGAATGCACCACCGAAACCGACATCCAACGGTGTGTGTCGTGGGCACGTCATCATGGGGTGCCTTTCGTGGTGCGCTCGGGCGGCCACAGCTACGCGGGCTACTCGGCCACCGGAGGCCTGTTGATCTCGGTGGCGTCCATGCGGTCCATCGCATTGGACCCGGCGACCAAGCGCGTCACCCTCGGAGCAGGCGTACAGAACCGTCACCTCTTTGCCTCCCTACCCCGTTACGACGTCGGGGTGCCCAACGGGCGTTGCCCGACGGTGGGAATGGGCGGTTTCGTCCTGGGTGGCGGCTTCGGCTTCAACTCCCGAAAGTATGGACTGGCGTCGGACAACCTGGTGCAGACCAGGGTGGTGACGTCCGACGGCCACCTGCTTGTCTGCGACGCCAACCAACACAGTGACCTGTTCTGGGCATGCCGGGGCGGTGGAGGTGGCAACTTCGGCATCAACGTCGACTACGTTCTGCAGTCCCAGCCGGTCGGTGAGCTCTCGGCGTACAAGGTCCGATGGAAATGGAGCGACGCACCGGCAGTCATGGCTGCAGCCCAGGTGCTACAGGCATCCGCTCCCGATGCGCTCTCGGCTCGTGTGGGATTGGATGTCGCCTCCACCACCCCGCCGGCCGAGGACCCCTCCGGTCTGTCGGTGTCGGCCCTGGGTCAATTCTTCGGGCCGGTAGATCAGCTCGAGACCCTGCTGGCCCCGCTCCTGGCGGCTGCTCCGACAACCGAGAAGGTGATCCGGTCGATGGACTACACCGATGCCCTCGCCTTCTTCGCCCAGAACGTGCCCGTCGGACGGTTCACCGAGAAGTCGGTGTACATCGGCCCTGACGGTTTTGACGCCTCCTTTGTCGAGACAGGCATGACATGGATCGAGAAGTGGCCGGGTAGTGCCAACGTCACCGCGGTGGGACTCACCCTGTTCGCCTGGGGAGGTGCGATGGGCCGCCCGGCTCCTGACGCCACGGCATTCGTCCACCGCGACGCGTCCTGGCTGTCGGTAGTCGGCACGTCATGGGGTCCCGACGACCCACAAGAGCTGATCGAGGAGAACCTGCAGTGGGTCGGTCAGTTCTTCGATGCGCTCGGCCTGTATGTGACCGATCAGTCCTACCAGAACTTCGCGGACCCCGCCCTGGACGACTGGCAGACGGCCTACTACGGAACGAATCTCCCGCGGCTAGTGGATGTGAAGCGGACCTACGACCCGGAGAATGTGTTCACCTTTCCCCAGGGCATCCCACTGCACATCTGATCACCGCAGAATTGGGTCATTCCGCTACGCAGTCCCCGGTCCAGAAATGCGACGCGACGCTGTTTCTGGGGATCTTTACAGTAGGGAAGGGGTGTCGACGCCAACCGATGGGGACGAACCCGCCTTTCATGCGATCAAGGATAGAGGAGGGAGTATTTGTGACAGCGATCACCATGGTCAGATTCAGTTGATCAGCAACAGACTTACGCTGCGCTAAACAGCCCTGACCAGCCACTTTCCATCACAACAGGGCGTGGACCTAAGTTGCCAGTCGGTCCTCCGACACCACCATAAGCCCAGGTCAATGATGTCTGACTTGTTGGAATGGGCGCAATGTTCCACCACCGTTCCACCAATGTCGTCACTCAGGCTCCGTTTCCGAAGATCATTGCTGCGATATTCTCAGCAGCCTTCGACGGCATGGCCTTGGTCACGTGGCTGTACGTCTTGAGGTCCGCCACAACAGTTACGGGATGAGCGTGAGCGTGTCGACGTGGCGCGGTCGGACGACATTGAAGTGCCGTCGATCCAGGGTTGCCAGCTCAACGATCCCGAGACGTTCAGCCAGGGCGACGAGGCACGCGTCGGTGGCGCCGAGAGGCAGGTCCGCGTACTGCTCGACCAGCTCGGCGCTGCGATCCAGGTCGGCCACGATGAGGTCGGCCAGGGTCAGGAAACCGGTGGCAAACGAACGTAAGAACTCAGCTTCTACCGCGGCGCTGGCGTCGCGAGCCAGTAGATAGGACACCTCAGCAATGACCAAGCCCGGAACGAAGCGAGGTGGGGGGGCTGCGGCGAGCGCCGAGACGGATGCCGCGTGGTGGGCATCCTTTCGGTTGGCGGCGGCCACCAGGGGGCCGGTGTCCACCAGGATCATCGACCGTTGGGGAACTCCGCCCTCAGAATCTCACTGGACCTTTCCGCCAAGTCCGCGGGTCCGTCGAAGCTGCCAAAGAACGCCGGGAGTGCTTCGCCCGTCCCGTCGCCGTCGTTGTCGCCGTTGGCAACGACGGCGACGTGGACGCGTTGTCCCGGTTGGATGCCGTGGCGGCGGAACTCGCCCGCCAGCTCGGCGTCGTCGCCAGGAACGGTCAGGTCCCATTCGTAGGCGGCGTCAGACGTGCTCATGGCTCCAATCGTAGGCCCTGCTGGTCCCCTGGCAGTAGCTGAGCCGGGCGAGGTGGTAATTGTCGGGCGGAGGCTGCCCCCTGCGTACCGCGCCAAAGCGCCCTGGCCAGCAGCCGGCGCCGGACCGAAACACAATCAGGCGGTCCGTCGAAGCTCTGACCAGCCACTTTCCATCACAACGGGGCGTGGACCTAAGTTGCCAGTCGGTCCTCCGACACCACCATAAGCCCAGGTCAATGACGTCTGACTTGTTGGAACTGGCGGAATGTTCCACCACCGTTCCACCAGAGTCGCCGATCAGGCTCCGTTTCCGAAGATCATTGCCGCGACATTCTCAGCGGCCTTCGACGCCATGGCCGGCCCACCAGGTGCTCGCCTCGGAGTCGTCTGCTCAGGCCGTCAGCCGAGGCGGCATGCTGGTGCTGCACCGCGGTGGTGTGGGTACCAGCCTTCCTATTGATGGCCGGGGTCGCCTCATCCTGCCCGCCTGGCTCCGAGGGGCGGCCCGGTCATCGGGCTCGGTTCTGGTCGCCGCTCGTGCGGCTTCCACTCCGGCCGTCGTGCTCGCCACGACCGACCTCCTCGAGGACCTGGTGTCCCACGTCGTCACTGAGGTCATCTGATGGATCGCCTCGTGCGCGCCCGTGTGCTCTTGGCCGAAGCCGCCGCTCTCGGGGTGACCATCGAGGATCTGATCGCCGAGTCCTCAGGTGCGTCGAGCTACCCCAGCACTGCACCGACCGTCGCGGAGTATGTGGACACCGTGAGGGCGAGTTTCTCGAAGGGCACGGCGGGGACCTACAAGACGTACTGGCGTCTGGTCACCGCCTGAAGGGTCCGAAAACGCGAAGCGGCACCATTCCTGTGGATGTGTGCAGCAGGGA
>PKXA01000128.1 GCA_003133325.1 Acidimicrobiaceae bacterium
TACCACGGAGCCCAGCAAATTCGACCCCGAGGAGCAACTCGACTTGCTGCGCCAGGGTCCGCAGGACGAGGCGGCGATTGCAAACACCACGTCTGCTGACCCCCAATGATCGTACTGAGGCGGCTTGCGGGTCCTCTTAGACGAGGTGTGGCGTGAGAGCCTCACCGTGACCGGTGCAATTTCTGCCATATGGCGCAGTGTCCCTGAACCCCGGCTGTGGGCGCGTTATCGGGGGACGGGCGCTTGCCACCCGCGAATTGCCACCGACCGGCACTTATCCCACGCTGCGAAGATGACCTCTCGCAAGTTTTGGGACCCGGGTCCCGGAGGACGGACCGACCCGGAGGACCAATGACCCTGGTCGTCGCAACCGTGGAACAATCCCTGGCATGGACGAGCCGCCGGAGCTGCAATACAACGGACACTGGAGGATGGCTGTCTGGGCCCTCCGAGTGGGGTACGTCGGGCTGGCCATCGCCATTGCGGGCCTCATCGTGATGTCGTTGGGATCCACGCCGTGGGTCCTGGCCGTCGGGGTGATCATTTGGCTCGCCGCCGCAGCCGTCACGTTGGCGGGGTTCTTCTGGTCCCGGCACGAGCTTCCCGAGCCACGACCTGGGTACTGGTCGATGCGGTTCATGCTCATCCACGACACGGTCCACGCCCAGTCGTCGGCCCAGCGGTCCTGACGGCTCCTCCCTTCGCGGCTGCGTCCGCCGTGCGGCAGTCTCCCGTCTTGTCGACCCGACCGGGATGTGCCAGTACCGAGCGGGTGCGAAGGGTGCCTCATATCGCCGGATTGTGGCCGTGAGTTTTAGAGACCACCAGCGGAACCGGCCTCACATCGTCAGGGACGTCAGTCGCGCTCGAAGCCTACGGGCGGTACGCCGAGACTCCCGACAATCTCGAGGAATTTGGCGGCGTCCTCGTTGCACCCATCGCAGATGAAGACCACCCCGTCGTCGCCGAATATGCCGTCCGATTTCATTAGCTGACACATCCCACATCGCCGCATCTCAGCTGCCATCACGCAAACCTTCGCTCTCGATCAGCGTGGATGGGACTCATTCGATTGCACATGTGCGAATGTCCTGTGTCCACGATTGCCCTCCCGTGTTGGCTGGTCCTCCCAACCTTAGAAGGAGAGCCATGTCCGTACTCGACTCAGATCCGAACACTTTGGCCACCATAATCGGGGACCCCGGCTTCGATGAGGCTCAAGTGGCAGCCGCAGCCTTTCTCGCCAGGTACAACGGCCGCACGCTCGATGCCTATCGCTACGACCTCCGGACATTCTTCCAGTGGGCCGCCGACGTGGGCCTCACCGTCTTGGAGGCGAAGCGACCCCATATCGAGCTCTACCGCACCGCCATGGAGCAGAAAGGTCTTGCCCCTTCCACCATCGACCGGCGGCTGTCCACCGTCTGTGGCTTCTACCGGTTTGCTCACATCGGCGGTCGGGTGAGCGCCAACCCCGCCCAGTACGTCCGACGGCCGAAGGTCCACCCATCGGAGGGGAGCGGCTTGGACCGCCGGGAGCTGGGCACGTTCCTCTTCACGGCCGAACGATTCGACAAGAGCCACGCCGCGCTTGCCGTGCTCCTCGGCCTCAATGGGCTTCGGGTGAGTGAGGCATGTGGAACCAACATCGAGGATCTCGCCTTCACCCAGGGACACCGGACTCTCCGGATCATGGGTAAGGGGAGCAAGCCAGCAGTGATCCCACTGGTGCCGAGGGCCGCCCGGACCATTGATCTGGCCATCGGCGAGCGAACCGAGGGCCCGATCCTGCGCCGGAAGGACGGAACGAGACTGGATCGGCGGACCGCCCACCGCTGGGTGCGCTCCATCGGCAAGCAGGCAGGGCTCAGCGCGATCTACCCGCACATGCTCCGTTCGGCATTCATCATGGCGGCCCTCGATGCCGGGGTCCCCCTCCGCGACGTCCAGATCGCCGCTCGCCATGCGGACCCAAGGACCACCACGGTCTATGACCGCAGGCGGGAGAACTTCGACCGGCATGCCGCCTACGTCGTGGTCGCGTTCGTCGCCGGCGGATAGGACTGGAGCTGCCCGACCAGGGTCTCTGGTCTTTCGAGTGCGTCTTCTCAGCCTTCGGTCGGCACGAGCCGGACCATCCGACGATCGGCAATCGAGAGGGCGACCTCCTCGACCGAGCGCCCCGTCCGTTCGGCGGCAGCTCTGGCGAAGATCAGCAGGGCATAGAAGGAATAAAGCCAGAGATCATCGGTCTGCCACCAAGCAGCGTCATCCAGCAGGTCGGGATAGACGCCGCCATGAATCATGGCGGCGGCGGAGATGGCGTACTTGCTCTTGTAGTGCTGGTTCTTTCCGGAGAAGCGGTGCTCGGGGAGCAATCGCTCTCGAATCTTCTCGAAATCGATCGGATCAGCCGCGGTGGCCCCAGACTCATCGATGGCGTCGGAGACGAGCTCGAGCAGCTCCTCGGCCGGAAAGGTGTTGTTTCGAATGTGCAGCGCCCCGAGCTTCTCGAGTACCGGATCGAAGTCCTGGCCAGACGCCAGGCCGGCGAGGACGATCTGGATGGCATCACTCCGATCCTCTGGCGTGGGCTGCTTCTTCGGTGCCATGACCTCAACGCTAGATCGAAGGGTTCAACTTTGCAGATATCGTCCTCGAACCGGTGTTAGGTGACTTCTGCCGGAATGTTGGTCGCGCGTTATGGGACACCCTCTCCACTCGAGATCCGTTGAGCCGGCCAATTCAAGAACTCCTTCGACGTCGAGCGGGCGAGATGCCCTACTGAGCCATCTCAACCGCTCACTGGAGTTAGCACCGATCCCCGGAACTCCCAAGAAGGGTGACATTTGCCCGGCCGATCTGGACAGTCTGGAAACCACGAAGGAATCGATCCCAACACGGAGCGTTGGAACGTGCTCGATCCGGGGTCAAGTCCCACGCCCTCACGACACCGAAGATGCCGAGGGCTTCCTCATCGCAAGGTCTTCCGTCGGTACAGGTGAACGGCGAGCGGGGCGAAAATGGCAATAAGGGCGATTGACCATGCCACCGTCGCAAGTTCGGGGTGCTGCATGGGCCAAGCCGAGATGTCCGAGGACGGGTTGGGGTTGCCGAAGAGGTTCCGACAGGCCGACGCCACGGCACTGACCGGGTTCCAATTCGCTACGACTTGGAGCCAATGCGGCATCCCTTGGGTCGGAACGAAGGTGTTCGAGATGAAGACCATGGGGAGGAAGAAGATGAAGCCAACCGCCGCTGCAGCTTCTGGGTTCTTCACCATCGTTCCGGCACACGCGCCCACCCATGTCATGGCGAACGCGATCAGTAGACACAACCCGAAGGCCAAGAAGGCATCGGCCAGTCCATTGTGGATTCGCCATCCAACGGCGAAGCCGGTGACGACGAGAACGACTATGGCGACGACCTCGGTCAGGAGGTCGGCGACGACGCGACCGGTCAGAACGGCTGACCGTGCGATGGGAAGCGAACGGAACCGGTCGGTGAGGCCGGTCGCCATGTCGGTGGAGACGCCCACAGCAGTGCCTTGAGCAGTACCTACGAGAGCCATTCCGAACATGCCTCCGATCAGGTACTCGTGGTAGCTACCACCGCCAGGAACAGCTATGGCCGACCCGAAGACGTAGACGAAGAGGAGTACGAAGATAAGGGGCTGGATGGTAACGTCGAGCAGCTGTGAGGGCTCTCGAACAACGCGCTCGACGCCACGCCGGGCCAGAACAAAGGAGTTGAGCAACGCCCACCACGCCCGAGAGGGCAACGACTCGTCATGGGTCGCGAGCAGCGGATTGAAGGTCAAGGTCATACGGGCTCTGCCGTCATGTTCGGATCCGGCACGGGATCGGCCGAATGGCCGGTGAGGGTCAGGAAGACATCGTCGAGCGACGGCCGGGCCATACCCAGGTCCTCCATCACAACGCCGGCGGCGCTCATCGCCGCCGCGATGTCGGGGATAGCCGCTGCGCCCGCTGGCACGGATGCATCGACGCACCGTCGATCAAGGCCAACGTGGACTTCTCCCTCGGCGTGATGTGCGAGCACTGACTTTGCGACGCCCAAGTCGGATTCTGCTACCACCGTCACCTGGAGGCGGTCACCACCGACCTGCGTCTTGAGCTCGTCTGAAGTTCCCTCGGCGATGACTGAACCGCCGTCGATGACGACGATCCGGTCGGCCAGCAGATCGGCCTCCTCGAGGTACTGGGTCGTGAGCAGCACGGTCGTCCCGTCTGCCACCAGCATTCGGATGATCTCCCAAAGGGCGATGCGACTGCGAGGATCGAGTCCGGTGGTGGGCTCGTCGAGGAACAGGACTGGCGGGCTCGTCACGAGGCAGGCTGCGAGGTCCAATCTGCGGCGCATGCCGCCCGAATAGGTCTTTACCCCCCGGTCAGCCGCATCGGCGAGATCGAAGCGCGACAGCAACTCGTCGGCGCGCTGCTGGGCCTTCCGCCGCGGAAGCCGGTTGAGCTGGCCGATCATCACCAGGTTGCCTGACCCGGTCAGCGATTCGTCCAAAGCGGCCGCCTGACCCGACAGGCCGATTCGGCGTCGCACTTGGGTTGCCTGGGTGACCACGTCGTAGCCGGCCACCCGCGCTGTCCCTTTGTCCGGTCGAAGAAGGGTCGTGAGGACCCGCACGGTAGTTGTCTTCCCCGAGCCATTCGGCCCCAGGACTCCGAGGATGGTTCCGGCCGGCACCGCCAGATCAAGGCCCGCCAGGGCCCGGGTCTTCCCGAACGACTTCTCGAGCCCGCTCGCCTCGATCGCGATGGTGCCGAGGCCGGCTGGGGTACTCGTACGTTGTACGATCACACTCAGTACTGTACCGTACGTTGTACGACACGCCAAGGGAGAAGGTCCCACCATGGCCAACCTCAATGACTACTGGCCCCCCTCGGCTGTCGCGACGCCCGACCGCGGTGAGCCCGACCGCCCCCTACGTCGGCGACGGGACAAGATGCTCAACCGAGACAAAATCGTCGCTACGGCTATCGCATTGGCCGACGCAGACGGAACCGCTGCCGTCAACATGCGCCGCATCGCCAAGGACCTGAATGCCGGCGCCATGTCGCTGTACTGGTACGTGGCGGACAAGGAGCAGCTGCTTGACCTCATGCTCGACGCGGTCGAAGGAGAGTGCAGGGACACCGACTTGAGTGATAACTGGCGAGTGGACTTTCGGAAGATCGCCAGACAGCGACGCCGAGTGCTCCTCGAGCATCCCTGGGTCGTGGCCTTCATGAGCGGTCGGAACCAGCTCGGGCCCAATGCGCTTCTCCATGTCGAGCAGTCGCTCTCGGTGCTCGACGGTGTCGCTCTCGACACTCGAACGGCCCTGAAGATCCTGATGACGATCGATGGCTACGTCACCGGGACGGTTCTCAACGAACTGCGAGAGATCCGAGTCGAGGAGACACAGGCCAGGGACGGCTTTAGCGATGCTGAAATCACGGCGGGCATGGAGGACTGGATGGGACGCCTCGACGACTCGGGATTATTCGAGCGCGTGCTTGGCATCTTCAGGGAAGGCATCGACCCTGATGCTGCAGAAACGAGGGACGAGCGTTTCGAGTTCGGCCTCGACTGCGTATTGGATGGAGTAGCTGCCCAACTCGCGGTCTCTTCTTCCTGAGCTAGCCACAGCTGTCCCATCGTGCGGGCAACTTGCGGGACGGGTGCCCAGAAAGGGCCGATCCCTGGCAGGGGCACAGTTGCAAGCACCGGGTTCCATCCTGCGCCTCTGGACGTGCCGGACAGCGAGCCATTGGGTGCCAGATCGTGACCGAGGACACGTCGCCGGTCGCATCCGTTCGGCCTCTGCGGCCTCGTTAGGGTCGCCCTAAACGCGCGCCCACTTCGAGCGGACGGGTAGCCCCGAAGTGCCGGTAGGGGACGCTTTCACCCGTGTCATCGCGATATGGGGGCAGCGATGACCGCGAGGCGAATTCTGCCCAGCATTTGACCCAATTCTGTCTTTCAGTGTCGCAACCCAATGGACGACGTCTCAGGCACTTTTCATCGCACCGGCCTTGAGCCGGGGAAATGGGACGTACAGCGACCGGACAGGACCCTGGGCGACATCACGGAAGGCGCTCTTAATCCGCCTTGGTTCAGGAGTTGAGCGGGCGACCCTGGGAAGCGAAAAGGCCGGAGTTGCTTCTTGAGTTGACGTGAATTTGATCTCTCACGGCTATCACCGTGCTGCGGTGCGGTGCGGACTGCTTCGCCGCGAGTTTGTTTCGCGAGGGTGACGTTGGAGGTGACGTCCATTCGGATCATGGAACTCCCTGGACATCGTCTCCCGGGCAGAGTCGAGGAGCTACTCATGCACAACCGCACCACGAGAAACACACCCCGCCCGTTCGTCAGCGTAGAAGAAGCGGCTCTGCTGCTTGGTGAGGCCCGGTCGACCGTTTACCGCTCAGTGAAGGCTGGCACATTCCCGCTGCCGGTCGTCCGGATCGGCGCGCGCATTCGGATCCCCCGCATTGCTATCGCTCGGCTCATCGCCGGCGAGGATCCCCGGCTCTCCTACCAAGACCTGCGCCTCTCAAAGGGTTGATGGCTCGATCTGGTCTGGTTAGCGCTCCCATCGGATATCGGACTCGTCAACCCTGAGCCGGCGTCTCGACCGTCGTCCCGTCCAAGAGATTCCCGATGTGCCTGGCCGCCCGACGATCTTCCGCCGACAAGGGGTCGGTGTAGTGGCGCGCCATATGGACGGTCGACCAACCCAGCCGGGCCTGCTTCTGGCGCTCCGGGATCACAGTGTCGAGCGATGTCGCCTGGAAGTGGCGGAGCGAGTGCAGATGGAGGTCGGAAGGGAGCATCGCAGCGATCCGTGCCTTGTTGAAGGCCCGGCTGAGAGTATCGGGGTACGGAGGGATCTCACCGTCTGGGTCTGCCGAAAAGACGAAGCCGTCTTCAGGCACGGCAACCTCTGCCAGTGCGGCCAGGGCTTCCTGTTCGACCTGCAAGATTCGGAGAGCGTCGATGGTGCCAGGGTCGACCGCCACCTGGCGGATGCTGGCTCGGGTCTTCGGCGACTTGATTACCGCTCCCCCGTCAGCCGGAATCACCGACTCGTCGATTGTTACGATCGCTTCGTCCCAGTCGATGTCCGACCAGCGGAGCGCGCATGCTTCGCCGCGTCGCATCCCGGTCGCCGCAACTACCCGCAGCGCCACCGAGTACCGTCGATCCTGCTCAGCCGCAGCCTCGATGAGCGCCAATACTTCCTGGGTGCTGGGTGCCCGGACTGGCTTGGGCAAGTCGTCCAGTCCCCACGACGGAAGCTCGGTGTCGGTGACCGGATTGTGGAGTTGATTCCCACTCCACTTCCGGGCCAGCCGGCAGGCACGGTGGAGCACGGAGCGGACGTAGCGGACGGTCTCACGGCCGGCACCATCATTCTTCATATTCCGGAAGTATTTCTCCACGTCGTAGGGACTCAGGGAGGCGATTCGCTTTTTACCGATGGCATTCTCGATGTGGAGCCTCCAGATGCTTTCGTACCGACGAGAAGTGACCGGGCTGAGATCGTCCCAGCCGTTGGCCTTCCATCCGCTAATCGCGTCGTTGATAGTGGTGGTCGGGCCCCAGGGCCGACTGGCCTCGTCGGGGACGACCTGGGGGGCGGCGTCCTGTGCGAGGACCAGGCGAGCGAGCTCCTTTTCTGCCGCTCGCTTCGAGCCCTGGAACGTGTGGCTCCGATGTCGGATCCGGCCGTTGGAGTCCCGACCCACGTAAACGCGCAGCTGCCAGGTGTTGGGGCCTCTGTCGGGACGTTTCCGAATGCTCCCTGCCACGCTGATTCCTCCGGTCGATTCCTCCGGGCCAACAATTGTTGGCCCAGGTGTTGGCCCGAAGTCCACCGAGGAGGTGGCCCTCAGAGTGATACCACCTCTGAACTGGGTCTTTGTGGTGGGGCTAGGAAGAATCGAACTTCCGACCTCAGCATTATCAGTGCTGCGCTCTAACCAACTGAGCTATAGCCCCGCAAACGGCATCGTGACGCTACACCAACGTCTGTCGTTTCCGACACGGACCACCGGTGTCGCTCGTCCGGTCACTCTTCGATATTCGTTTCCGTCTCCACCGGGGCCACGGCGGCTACCGCGTCACCGTGGTCGAGGTTCATCACCCGCACGCCGGTGGCGTCGCGACCCTGCGAGGCGATCTCGCGCACCGGCATCCGGATCACCACGCCGCCCGTCGACACCAGCAGGATTTCATCGTCCAACGCGGCCATGAACGCGGCCACCACTTTCCCGCGCTTGGCGGTGAGCTTGATCCCCCGCACCCCTTGGCCACCTCGGGCTTGGCGATTGAAGCGCTCCAGTTTTGTGCGTTTGCCGAAACCCGCATCGGTCACCAGCAGAATGTCGGCGTCGTCACGGGCCACATCACAGGACACGACCTGATCACCCGCCTTCAGCCGGACCCCACGCACTCCGGTGGCGTCGCGGCCCATGGACCTCACGTCGTTTTCCGAAAAGCGGATCGTCGTCCCGGACTGGGTCACCAAGAACAGATCGTCGTCACCCCCGGTCTCCACCACCCGTACCAACTCGTCGCCGTCCCGGAGGTTGATGGCGATGAATCCTTCGCGTCGCGACTTGTCGTACTCGGCGAACGAGGTCTTCTTGATCTGGCCCAGCTTGGTGGAGAACACCAGAAAGTGATCAGCAGAGAAATCACGGGTGCCGATGACGGCTTGAATCTTCTCGCTCGGCGACAGCGGCAACAGGTTGACGATGGCGGTCCCCCGCGCCGTGCGCTCCTTCATGGGGATCTCCAGCGCCCGTAGTCGGAAGACGCGGCCGCGGTTGGAGAAGAGCAGCAGATGCGCGTGGGCGGAGGTGTGGACCACATCATCGATGAGATCCTCTTCTTTGAGTTTGGCCCCCTTCACACCTCGGCCACCCCTGCCTTGGGTGCGGAACGCGTCGGCCGACATCGCCTTCACGTACCCGGCCCTACTCATAGTGACGACCAGGTCCTCGTCCTCCACCAGGTCCTCGACGTTCATGTCGCCGGGATCGTGGGTGACAACCGAGCGACGTTCATTGGCGAACTTGTCTCGGATCTGGCCCAACTCATCGGCGATTACCGCCCGCAACTTCACCGGATCTCCGAGGATGGCCTCCAACCCGGCAATTTCCAGCAGAAGCTTCGCCATCTCCTCTTCGAGATTGGATCGACCGAGACGAGTGAGACGAGCAAGCGTCATGTCGAGGATGTGGTTCGCCTGCTCCTCGGAGAACTCGAACGGTGCCGCCTCCAATGCTGCGAGAGCCGCCGGCCGATCGTCTGATCCCCGAATGGCGGCGATCACCGCATCGAGCATGTCGATGGCCTTCAACAAGCCTTCGACCACGTGGGCCCGGGCCTTCGCCTTGTTCAACAGGAATTGCGAGCGGCGGGTGATCACCTCCACCTGATGCGCCACGTAGTGGGTCAGGATCTGGGCCAGGTTGAGGGTGCGCGGCACCCCGTCCACCAGGGCCACGGCATTGACGCTGAAGGCGGTTTGCAACGGAGTCTGTTTGAACAGATTGTTGAGCACCACGTTGGCATTGGCATCCCGCTTCAACCGGATGACCAGACTCGTCTTACCGCCGGCCGAATCGTCCTGGAGCTCGGCGATACCGTCGAGATCACCGGCACGGACCAGGTCCTCGATCTTCTTCGACACCATGGCCACCGAAGTTTGATACGGCATCTCCGAGACCACGATGCGGGTGACCCCGTCGCGGCCTTCCTCGGTTTCGGCCACCGCCCGCATCTTGATCGAGCCGCGTCCCGTCCGGAACGCGTCGAGGATGCCTTGGCGACCGAGAATAAGCGCGCCGGTGGGAAAATCCGGGCCCTTGACGAACTCCATCAGGTCGTCGGGGGTGGCATCCGGATGCTCGAGGATGTGTTTGGTGGCGTCGATCACCTCACCCAAATTGTGAGGAGGGATGCTGGTGGCCATTCCCACTGCGATGCCCTGGGAACCGTTGACCAGAATATTGGGGAATCGCGCCGGAAGGACGACCGGCTCTTCGGTGGTGGCGTCGTAGTTGGCGATGAAATCGACGGTGTCCTGGTCGATACCGGACATCAATTCGAGGGCCAACGAATCGAGCCTGCATTCGGTGTATCGCATGGCGGCCGGGCCTTCGTCCGGACCGGTACCGCCGAAGTTGCCGTGGCCGTCGATCAGCGGGTGGCGCATGGAGAACTCTTGAACCATGCGGGCCAGCGCCTCGTAGATGGATGAGTCGCCGTGGGGGTGGTACGAGCCCATGACGTCGCCCACCACTTTGGCGCACTTGGTATGGGGTCGGTCAGGCCGATGTCCCTGATCGAACATCGAATAGAGGATCCGCCGGTGAACCGGCTTCAAGCCGTCCCGGACATCAGGCAGTGCCCGCGAAACGATGACCGACATGGAGTACTCGAGAAACGAGCGCTCCATCTCTTCCTGAATCTCGATGGGCTCGATGAAGCCCGACACCGCTTCGTCGGTGCCGGTTCCGCTGCCGTCGCTTCCCCTGTTGTCGCGTGCTGCCATTCCCTGTCCTTACCCTCGTGCTATCGACCCGTCCTTCGGACTGGAGCCGGTCCCATCGGCAATCTCAGAAGTCGAGAAACCGGACGTCCTTGGCGTTGGTCTGAATGAACTGGCGTCGTAGCTCGACGTCTTCGCCCATCAGGACCGAGCAGACCTCGTCGGCCAGCGCGGCCTGTTCCACCTCGATCTGCAACAACGAGCGGCGCCCAGGGTCCATGGTGGTGTCCCGTAGCTCACTGAAGTCCATTTCACCGAGACCTTTGAGGCGCTGAAAATCGGCCTTGTGATTGGGGTGCTCCACCAGAAACGCGTTCCTGGCGCCGTCGTCTTTGAGGTAGACCTTCTCTTTGCCCACCAAGGTCGAATACAGCGGTGGTTGGGCCACGTACACAAAACCCCCTTCGACCAAAGGCTTCATCTGGCGGAAGAAGAAAGTGAGCAAGAGCGTGCGGATGTGCGAGCCGTCCACATCGGCGTCGGCCAGAATGATGATCTTGTGGTAGCGGATCTTGGTCACGTCGAAGTCGTCGGCCAGTCCGGCGCCAATGGCGGCGATGAGGGCCTGAATCTCGGCGTTCTTCAGCATCTTGTCGATGCGGGCGCGCTCGACGTTGAGAATCTTTCCCCGAATCGGGAGGATGGCCTGTCGGCGTGGGTTGCGGGCGTCCTTGGCCGAGCCGCCGGCCGAGTTGCCCTCCACGATGAACATCTCGCTCTCGCGGGGGTCCCGTGACGAACAATCAACCAACTTTCCCGGAAGTCCGGCGCCATCCAGCGCCGACTTTCGCCGGGTCAGGTCCCGGGCGGACTGGGCGGCAACCCTGGCCCGGGATGCGAGGGCGGCTTTCTGGATGATCTGGTTGGCTTCGCGGGGGTTCTCCTCGAACCACTCGGCAAGCTTCTCGTTGGTGGCCTTCTCGACCAGCGAGCGGACCGGGACATTCCCCAACTTGGCTTTCGTCTGGCCTTCGAACTGTGGCTCTTCCAGGCGGACCGAGACGATGGCGGTCAGGCCTTCGCGAATATCCTCCCCGCTGAAGTTGGGGTCCTTCTCTTTCAGAGACCCTTTGGCTCGGGCGTACTTGTTGGCCACATTGGTAAGGGACTTCTTGAAGCCCTCTTCGTGCATGCCGCCGTCAATGGTCGAGATGCCGTTGGCAAACGAGTGGATGCTCTCGTAGAAGCCGGTGTTCCATTGGAGGGCGACTTCGACCTCCATGGTGGCCTCCTTCCTCCCGAATGCTCCGACCTTGCGGAAGAGCGCCTCTTTCGAGGTGTTCAGGTGCCGTACGTAATCGATGATCCCGTCTTTGTACTGGAAGGTCTGGGACGCCTTGCCGTCGGGGCGTTCATCGACGAAACGGATCTCGAGGCCTTTGTTCAGGAACGCCATCACCTGCAGTCGTTCAAGCACCGTCTGGGCGCGGAACTCGATCTCATCGAAGATGGCCGGGTCCGGCCAGAAGCTGATGGTGGTTCCGGTGCGTCCCTTGGGTGCAGCACCCACGACCTCCAACTTGCCCTTGGGCCTACCTCCGTCGACGAACTCGAGCAGGTGGTGGTCGCCATCCCGATCGATCTCCAGAAGGAGACGGGTCGAGAGTGCATTCACCACCGACACTCCGACTCCATGGAGGCCACCGGAGACCTTGTAGCCGCCCCCCTCACCGAACTTGCCCCCGGCATGGAGAACTGTGAGTACCACTTCGGCGGCCGAGCGCCCCTTGTGTTTCGGCATCGGCCCGGTTGGTATGCCCCGGCCATCGTCACTCACCCGGACGCCTCCGTCGGCCAACAGGGTGACGACGATACGGGTGCAGTGGCCAGCCATGGCCTCGTCGACCGAGTTGTCCACGACCTCCCACACCAGGTGGTGGAGACCGGTCGGACCGGTGGACCCGATGTACATCCCGGGTCGCTTCCGGACCGGGTCGAGGCCCTCCAGAACAGTAATGTCCTCGGCGCCGTAGCTGTTCTCCGACACTGTGCGCTTGTCCTCTGATTTCAGCGCCATGGGCGCGCCCTTTCAAACCTGGTCTGGTCAACGGGGAACCTGGGTGCCCGGGCCGTGGCGCCAATGGCGCTCCTGTCGCTGCCGGTGGACCCCCTGATTCCGATACCCCAGTGTACCCCGAGGGTGACCCTGTTCCGGCCGATACTGGGACCGCAGCCCGCTATCTCAGCGGCGCACGCGGACTTCGAGGTGATCCGGCCTCGGGCTCCCGGTGGCCTCTGCCACCCGGTCGAGAAGATCGTCCCCGAAATGACGGACTTCGGTGGCCCACGCCGGATGGTCGACGTTGACAACCAGGGCTTCCTTGTCGAGACGAACGGGTTGCACGTGGCTGGACACGGCCGGTCCGACGATCTCTTCCCACTTGGCGAACAGCCGGCCGAGCCCGAGGGATCCGCCCAGCCCGAGGTGGTTGGAGAGCGCATCGAGGGAGCCGTCGAGGGGTCGTGGCCCACTATCCCCTCTGCGTCGGCTCATCATCCATCTCCTCGGTCCGACACCAAGGCGTTGACCATCCCGGCCGGCTTCACCTCATACGTCGCCGCCGCCGCGACTTCCGGGGGCGGAGGGAGGGCTGTGGTGAGGATCGACTGGCCGGGAGGCAGCCCCTCCAAGAGGGCCCGGGCCCGGTACGCGTCGAGTTCGGAGAACACGTCATCGAGGAGTAGCACCGGGGCAGATCCGAAGCGCTCCGTGGCCAACTGGTGGGTGGCCAGGCGAATGGCGAGGGCCAGCGAGCGCTGCTCGCCCTGTGAAGTGTGGGTGCGGGCGGCCAGGCCGGACAGGGTCAACTCCAGTTCGTCACGGTGGGGGCCGACCAAGGTGATCCCCCGCACCAGGTCGTCGGGTCTGGACGCAGCAAGAGCATCCCTCAACGTCCCGGACCACGATCGCCGATAGCGAAGGCCCACGTCCACGGCCTTTCCGGCCAGGCGGGAGTAGTGATGTCCGGCCAACGGTGTGAGTTGCTCGGTGAGGGTCTCTCTCGCCTCGACCAGCGCGGTCCCGGCCAGATCGAGACGGGCGTCCCAGACGTCGAGGGTGGCCTCCACTTCGGGGCTCAGACGCCCCCCGGCCCGGCGAAGGAGAGCAGCCCGCTGTCGGAGAACCTTGTCGGTCTCATCGGCGTGAAGGGCGGTCTTGGGAGCCACCACGGCAAGCGTCTCGTCGAGGAAGCGTCGTCGTTCGGACGGCCCCCCCCGCACCACCGCGATGTCTTCGGGCGAAAATACAGTGATCCGGAGCGCGTCGCCGAGGTCGGACCGGCGCCGGACAGTCTGGCGGTTCACCATCGTTCGGGAGCGCCCGGACACCGCCAGTTCGGCCTCGATATCCATCGACCGATCGCCAACCATGGTGACCGCCCGGAGAATGGCCCGCTCTGCGCCGATCCGGACCATGGATTCTTTGGGAGAGCCGCGTAGCGACTGAAGGGTGGCCAGGTATCCGACGGCCTCGAGAAGGCTCGTTTTGCCGGCGCCATTACTACCGGTAATTACGGTGGTTCCGGTCGGGTCGGGGGTAATGGTGGCGTCGGCGAAGTTTCGAAACTCCGAGACTGTCAGTGAGGCGAGATACATGCATTGACCGCCGAGGTCCGGCCCACCATTGCCTACGAGACGCGGACGGGCATCAGGAGATATCGGAATTCGGACTGTTCGGCTCCTGTGACGGTAGCCGGCTTGGAGGCGTCGATCGTCTCGAGGAGCACTTCGTCACCCATCACCGCGTCGACGCCGTCGATGAGGTAGGTGGGGTTGAAAGCGATGGTGAGGTCGGTTCCTTCGAAATCCGCATCCACGGTTTCGCTGGCATCACCAACCTCTTGAGAGACGACCGTGAGGTCCACCCCACCCTGGCGCATCGAAAGCCTCACCGGTGTCATGTTGTCCCGGACCACCAGGCGGACCCGGCGTAGAGCATCGAGGAGCGAGTCCTTTCCCACGTGGAGACGATTCGGGTATTCGGCCGGGATGAGCTGGCGGTAATCGGGGTAGGTCCCATCGAGAAGTCGGGTACTCACTTGAACATCCCCGACGGTGAAGGTCACGTCGTGCTCACCAATGGACAAACCCACCATGTGCCCCGGCTTGGTGCCATCGGCGTTGTCGGGAACGCCCTTGGGGCCCTTGGCATCCACGCTCAGCGCCGACAGCCGTTGGAGTTCTGTCAGGGCCCGGGCCGGGACCAAAATCTGTGTCGTGCTGAGTGCCTCGTTCCCAACTTCGATATCCCGGAGCGCGAGTCGGTATGAATCGGTGGCCACCAACCGGATACCGGTTCCTTCCGCGGCCATCAACACCCCGGTCAAGAGGGGGCGGGCATCATCATTGGATGCCGCCCGCACCACCTGGCGGAGTGCGTTCACCAAGCTACTGGCCGGAAGAAGGGTGGTCGGAGCAGGAGGCTCGGGAAGTGAAGGAAAGTCGTCAGCAGGAAATGTCTGCAAGCTGAAGCGCGACCTGGCGGCCGAGATTTCGATTTTGTCCTGTTCTGCCTCGATGGTGACCGCTCCTGGTTCCAATGAGCGCACGATGTCGGTGAGGAGTTTGGAGGGTGCAACACAGATCCCGTCGGACAGACCGATGGCTTCGGTCGACACATGCACGGTGAGATCGAGATCGGTGCCGACAACCATCAACCGGTTGCCTTCGGATTCGATCCGGACCCCGGCGAGGGCCATTGAGGTCGTCGTACGTGAACTGACGGCTCGTCCGGCCGTGGTCAAAACCTCCACCAGGGAGTCGCGTTCGCAGCGAAACTTCACCAAGGAGTCCTTTCTCGGGTTGTTGGTTTCTTGCTTCTTAAAGACTTAAATTCAAGAGTGGTAGTAATAAGGGCTGTGGATTGTGGATCGGCTGTGGTCGGTGCAGCGTAGGGCACGTTTCTCTTTCCACTGTTCATCCACTGTTTCCCCACCCACCCACCGATTTGGGAGCCGGAGACCGGAGAGCTATGGACAACCTCGCCTGAACCCACAGGCCAACCACAGGATTGAGCCCAGGTGTCCACAGGACATCCATACCCGGCCCAAGGCAGAACCGGAGAGATCTCCGAACTGATGGTGTAGTCCGACACCGTGGTCAGGTCCCCCTCTTGATCCGAAGGATCAACTCAGTCACCTGGTTGTAGATCTGGTGGCGCTCCTTCATCAGGTTGGTGATTTTTTGAACCGCGTGCATCACGGTGGAATGGTCTCGCCCCCCGAACTCCCGGGCAATAGCCGGGAAGCTGAAGTCGGTGAGTTCACGGAAGACATACATGCTGATCTGCCTGGCCGTCACCAGGGGCCGGCGCCGATTGGGCCCTCGCAACTCGTCAATGCTGAACCCGAACGTCTCCGCGGTGGCGTCGAGGATCATTTGTGGGGTGATCCGGTGGGGTTGGTTTGCGGACACGATGTCGGCAAGGACGGTTTCGGCCAGTTCGAGGGTCAACGGCTGATGGTTGAGGCTGGCGAACGCAGTGGCTCTGATCAGTGCCCCTTCGAGCACCCGGATGTTGTCCTTGACGTGAGTGGCGATGAACTCGAGGACCTCGTTGGGCACGAAGACCTGTTCCCGTTCGGCCTTGGTCTGCAGAATGGCCAGGCGGGTTTCGAGCTCCGGAGGCTGGACTTCGGTGATCAATCCCATGAGAAAGCGGCTCCGGAGCCGGTCCTCGAGCGTGGCCATCGCCTTTGGAGGTCGATCCGAGGTGAGCACAATCTGCTTTGACGTTCCATAGAGGGAGTTGAAAGTATGGAAGAACTCCTCTTGTAAGGACTCCTTCCCTTCCATGAACTGGACGTCGTCGATCAGCAGCACGTCACACTCGCGATACCCGCGCTTGAAGGCAGTGGTGGTGTTGGTCCGGATGGCGTCCACGAATTCGTTCATGAACGTCTCGGTGGACACGTAACGAACATGGCGGCTCTTGAAATTCTCAAGCACGTAATTCCCGATGGCGTGGAGCAAGTGGGTCTTTCCCAAGCCGGCATCGCCATAGATGAACAACGGGTTGTACGACTGCGCCGGGGTCTCCGACACCGACTGGGCGGCAGCGTGGGCGAAGCGGTTGGATGAGGCGATGACAAAGGTGTCGAAGGTGTAGCGACTATCCAGCGCAACGGACGGAAAGCGACTGTTTTGGCCTTGACGGCCAGCGTTCCGACGGTTGGAGTTACTGCTCGATGCACCGGAGATCGGGGCCGGTCCGTCTGGTGCGCCGGGGTCGAATTCGGCGACGGTGTCCTCGGCTGGTTCGTGTAACGGCGCCACCACCTCGAGGCGAATGTCCAAAGGGGCCCCAACGGTGCTGACCACCGTGTCCTGGATCAGGCCGAGGAATCGGGCCTCCACCCGATCGCGAATCAGCGTGTTGGGAACACCCAACACAATTTCATTACCGGCCATGGAAAGCGGTGTAATTCCCGCCAGGTAGGCGCGCCAACTGGCTTCGGAGACCTGCTCGCGCAGTGCCTCCGAGCAGAGAGTCCACAACCCTTCGGTGTCATTCACGTGGGCCTCCGCCCTTGAGCAGCCAAAATGGTCCACAAGTAAATCCACAGATGTGGATTACCGTCGACCGAGTTTCGATCCATCCTGTTTGGGGAATAAAGCGGGCCGCTGTGCTTGATTGCTGCATGTCGTTCAATATCGCAGGAAACCACGGCTCTGGCGCTTGGCCCCAACCGGAGTTCTTGCTGTGTTCGGAACGGTACACCGTGTACACCGGTTTCGCCGACGAGATGGCCGACTAGAGCGTTGGCCCTGTTCGCGCCTACCATGTGTGGAATTGCCCTAGTCGATGTGACGGGCCCCCCTGCCGCACTGGACGTCCGAGTCCACGGTTCAGGGCGAGGAAGGAAGTGGAATTGTGAAACGTACCTATCAACCGAACGTGCGAAAGCGGGCCAAGACTCACGGGTTCCGTAAGCGGATGTCGACCAAGGCGGGCCGGGCTGTGATCCGTGCGCGCCGCCTGAAGGGCCGCGCGCGGCTGTCGGCCTGATACCGGCGATGTCGGTTGCCCTTTCAGCCGGCGCGGGAGTGGAACGGGTCCGGTCGCATAACACCTTTGGTCTTTTTCGCACCTCAGGCAGAGGTGGTGGATCAGGTCCGGTACGTGTGAAGTTCGTACGGCAAAACTCCTGGTCAAAGCCACAAGTGGCCTATGCCTTGGGAAAGAAGCTGGGAGGGGCGGTGGTGAGAAATCGCCTTCGTCGTCGCCTTCGGGCAATCGTGTCCGGGTTGGCCGGAGCTCTACCCCCAGGTGCATATCTGGTGAGCGCGGGACCAGGGGCCACCGAGCTTTCTTTTGACGAATTGAGGAGGGCGATGAGCCAGGCAGTACGGAGTGCGACGGGAAACCGGGCGGCGGACCTGAGCGAAAGAAAAGATGAGGGAACGTGATGGCAATCACACTGGAAGCTGAGGAGCAGGTGGAAATTCCCGCAGTGGTTGACACTCCATCTCCATCTCTGGGGATGGCCACCCGAGCGCTGCTGGCCATCATCCACTCCTATCAGCAACTCCGGGCCGGGCGCCCGACCGGGTGTCGCTATCTGCCCACCTGTTCGGCCTACGCCGACGAGGCCATTCGGCGGCACGGTCCGGTCCGGGGGGGTCTTCTGGCGGCCCGGCGCCTGGCGCGATGCCGTCCATGGGGTGGACACGGGGTCGATCCGGTGCCTGAAGGGAGGGCGAGATGATCCATTCGATCAGCCATTCCATCGGGGGGGTTTTCCAGCCGCTGCTGAAGGCGGTTGCCGATTTCCTGGCCTTCTTGTACTCGGTCATCCCCGTGTACCCGATCGATATCGCTCTCTTGACCATCGCGATCATGGCGGTTCTCACCCCACTCACCGTCAAGAGCACCAAGAACATGGCGGCGATGCAGGCCTTGGGGCCCGAGATGAAGAAGCTCCAACAAAAGTACAAGGGCGCCGAAAATCGTGCCCTGCTCAACGAAGAAATGATGAAGCTCTATAAAGAGCACAAAGTAAACCCCGCTTCAGGCTGTCTTCCGATGTTGTTGCAGATGCCGGCATTCCTTATCCTGTACGACGTAATTCGAGGAGTGACGAATACGGTCACCACCCCGGCTAAAACGGCGATTGTGGGCGGGATGAAGGTGGTGACCCCGATCCACGTCACCGCGGTGCCCCGTTACATAGGCAGCAATACCAAGATGTTCCACGACATCGTGGCCGCTCACGGCCAGTTGAACGCCTTTGGAATGGACTTTGCCCAAAAGCTCCTGTCCCACCATGCCTCGTTCATCGGCGGTGCCCCTTACCTGGTGTTGGTGGTGGGATCGGTTGGACTGCAATATCTACAAATGAGCCGCTTGAATGCCCGGAACCCGAAAGCGAATCAGGCCAATCCGCAGGCAGCCATGATGCAGAAATATATGCCGCTTATATTCGGACTTATTTATCTGAATGTTGCCGCGATCATCAACATCTATTTTGTCTTTTCCAGCGCGATCCGCATCGCCACGCAAGAAGTGCTGTTCCGTAAGGGGATTGTGGCCGGACCGCCACCCGCATCGACGTCAGGTTCCAAAGCGATCTCCCCGAAAGGACCTGCGGGCTCCAAAGCGGACAAATCGGAGCGAGAGATAGCGAAGGCCAGACCTCCGGCTTCGCCGAAGACCGGCGCCGGTGCTTCGGGGCGCAGTCGGACGGGGGGATCCACCGGTTCCACGTCGAAGCCCACGCCTGCAAGTGCGCGAAGCAATGGTTCCAATGGCAAGGCAAAGTCCACGTCGGGCGGAAACCGCGCCACGGAGGACACGAACAAGACCAATTCCTCCGAGGCGACGTCGTCGGGCGGTTCCGGGGCTGCCCGGGTCCCGAAGACGGGCGCGGCGCCTCGGAACAACACCAGCAGACCCAACCGTGCGGCTGGGTCACCGCCAGAAGACGAGATCATTCAGAAAGAACACCCTCGGTCGAAGGCAAAGCGCGAACGAAAGGATCGATAAGGAGTGGAGTGGGTGGAAGCCAGTGGAAAGTCATTAGGCGAGGCAAGGGAAGCCGCCCTTGACTTGTTGGGGGTGGCGGAGGACGATGCCGAATTTATCGTGCTCAGCGAGCCAAAGGCGGGCCTGTTCGGGCGCTTGAGGGGCGAGGCGCGGGTGCAGGCGAGAGTTCGGCCGGTCACTCCCCCACCGAAGCGGGGCCGGCGTCAACGGCCTGACCGAAAGCGATCTGGGAGTGGGGGCGGAGACTCATCCGCAGGGGACCGTTCATCGCGAAGCGATGGAGCGGGTGAGGAGGGGCGCCAGGGGCAACAACCTCGACAGGGTGGTCCTCAGGCCAAAGGGCGTGTCGGATCGAGCCGAGGCAAAGCAGATGCCGCAAGCGACCCGGGACAGAATCGCCGAAGCCGGGGAGGCTCAGAGTCGGGCACCGGAACATCACGCTCGGGCTCGGAGCAATCAGGGAAGCAACAATCCGGGCGTGGTCCGGAGGAGAAGGAGGGCATTGTGGAAGAGTCACTAACCATCGGCCAGCAGGGAGAAGCGGCAAGAGACTTCATGGCCGGGCTGATCCGTGAGTTTGGCCTGCAGGCGGAGATCGACGTCCGGGAGCTGGATGAAGAAACCGTTGAGGTCGCGGCCACCGGTGACAACCTGGGACTACTGGTGGGCCCTCGAGGATCGACCCTGTCGGCCGTTCAGGACCTGACCCGTACATTTGTACAGCGTCAGTCTGAAAGTCGCACCGATCGCATCCTGATTGATGTTGGCGGATACCGCGAGAAGCGGTCTGCAGCCCTGCGCCGGTTCACCGAGGGAATCGTGGCCGATGTGAAGGAATCCGGCTCAGAGCGGGCGTTGGAACCGATGAACGCGGCCGACCGAAAAGTTGTTCACGACGCCGTCAACGAGGTCGAGGGAGTGCAGACCCGATCCGAAGGGGATGATCCGTCGAGGTACGTCGTCATCGAGCCAGTCTCCTGACGGTTGCCGGGTTTCCGGAGAGTTGTTCCTGCAGCATCGGGCTAAGCCCGATGCTGCAGCTGTTTTCGGGCCCATTCGGATTCGAGGCCCATTCGGGCGTGCTGCCCCTGATCGTCTAGATCTACACCATGCCCGAACTCCCGGAAGGTGAAGAGAGAGCCAAGGCGGAGCTTGTGGATCACGTGGACCCGATCCTGAAGCGTTCAGCCCTTTTGGGCTTTTTGGGTGGGATGGCCATCGATGAGCAGATCGATCACGCCCTCGGGTTTCGTGGAGCGGTCGAAGCCGAGCTGAGCGGGCCGCCGACCTTCGCCCTCGATCTTGGGAGTGGTGGAGGGATTCCGGGTTTGGTACTCACCGCGGTTTGGCCGGCTTCACAATGGGTGTTCCTCGATGCCAGCGAGCGTCGCACCGACTTCTTGAGAGAAGAAGTTGAAACATGGGGTGTTTCTGAACGGGTCAACGTGGTGAGAGGCAGAGCCGAAGAAATGGGAAGGGCCCCTACCCTCCGAGGTGCTTTCGACGTGGTCACCGCCCGATCGTTCGGATCTCCGGCGGTCACTGCTGAGTGCGGAGCGCCATTTCTTAGGCTCGGTGGTTTGCTTGTGGTGTCAGAGCCCCCGAACGCCGATCCGACAGAAAGATGGCCGGTCGAGGGGCTTGCGATGGTTGGCCTGGTCCCATCGTCGAGCTATCGCCATGTGGGAAGATTCGGCTTCCAGGTGATGGAGAAGCAAGTGGAGACTCCGGAGAGGTTTCCCCGACGGACCGGCATCCCGGCCAAGAGACAACTGTTCTGAGTGTGGGGATCCGGGTGTTCAGTTCCGGCGGCTGTTGTTCCGAGCGTCGATTCGGATCCGATGGGGGAGCACGGCACAATGTTTCACGTGGAACGTTTGCCCGTCACTCCCCCATCGACATGTCTGGATTCAAGGGCTGATGAAACCGCCGAGCCGGCAATCGGCGAAGTTTCAAGAGACTTTCCGAAATCACATGTCGTCCTCGCACCGTGTCTGGATGGGGCGCAGCTGTGCTGATTCTCGGTACGATCTGGGATATTCCGGTCAGGGCTCGTTTCGGAGGAGGTCCGGGTACCTCTCATCGGGCAGGTCTCCGCGCCGAATCAGTCGGCTACCTGTAGGTCTCTTGCGGAGGAATCCACTCAGCGGTCACCCGAGTTCCCAACGTCTGCAATTCACGAAAGATGACTTCACAGGTCAGTTCTCGGGTGTGAGCGTCAAAGGTTGGGCGCGTCCTTCGTTGGAGGCAATTCCCATCGTGGCATCGAAGAAACTGGGCAGTTCATCCAAAGGCTCAGATCGGAGCGTGTCCTGTTGAGTTGGGCCCAGAGGCTCATCTGATAGACGACAGGTCTCGTGACCAGCGGTTCCTTCGGTCGACAAGCTTGGCCGTGAGCAGACGGACGGCGACCAGGGACAACTGTGCGAGTCGATGGACACTCCGCCGGTCTGTATTCCTGCGGAGGTCACCGAAGCTGGACGGCCACGAGTTGATCCGCTCCATCGGCCACCGCAGGCCCGTCGGGAGGGCATTCTTCGCCCGGGGCGCACCCTTCCTCCGCTTCCTCGCGATGATTGCATGGTCGATGTAGCGCTCGGCGTGGTCGATGGACCACCCGACAGGGATGCCGTTCAAGTCGGCGAGGACAGACCACCTCTACCCGAGTTTGGCCCGGTCGGTCGAGTTCTTTCCGGTTCTCTCGCCCCCACGAGGGACCTTTGCAAGGATCCGTCGACCGACAGGTCGGAGAGCTCGAGACCGACGATCTTGGCGTAGGCGTGCAACCCTTCTTCCCCCAACCCGTCGAACGCTCCCGCCTTGATCCGCTCACCCCGTCGCAACCGCATTGTGGTATCTGACACCTTGTGACCCGAGAGGCACTCGGTATCCTCCCACGGACACCGAGTGCCCCGGTGGATGTGCATGCCGTCGAGACAATTCCGATCCCAAGCCCTCGGCCGGTTATGACCGAGAGGGTGGGTTCGGTCAGTAGGCGGGACCAGGGGCGCAACATCAGGCCGGACGGCATCTCCCACTTCGGTCAAGTGCGCACACAATGGTGAGGACCACCACGAGTCATTGCTGGTTGTTGTTGAACATCCCGATTCTCTCGGGTTGAACCCAAGGACTGTTGGATGTCTTGTTCGCATCTTGGGCCTCAAACCCCCTGGTCAGCACCGTGTCACCTATCCGCGCGGCGTCTCGGTCCAGAGTTGGAGTGTTCCACGTGAAACGTTCCTCTCGAAAGACTTGACCTACCCCTCAATGAAAGGGAGTATGTGTCCCTTGACCCCTGATGCTCTGAGGAGACGATGATGCGCGGCCGCCGCAGAGATCGAGACCAGTCAACCCCGCGAGGGATGATGGGACATGCGCCATCGTCGGGAGAGACCGACCAGCAAAAGGCCTTGCCCGAGGACGTACTCCTATCGGAAGAGGCATTGCCTGAAGGGGTCGAGACTCGCACAGAGGTTGCGCCACAAGCAGTTCCAACCCCCGTTGCGGAGCCCGGCGGAGTGCCAGCATGGCCTTCTGGGGAGAAACAACCCGAGTCTGAGCCAGCTGCAGAGATAGCCCCGCCGGCAACCGAACAGCTGGCTGCGAAGGCCGAACCGGCCCTGGTAGAGGCCTCCCAGACAGTGGGATCTGAGGAGAATGCGGATGCCGAGCCCGTTGAGGTTGCGAACGGCCGTATGGTCCAGGCGGCGTCGGGAAATCCGCTTCCCCGCATCCTGGCGATTGCCAACCAGAAGGGTGGTGTAGGCAAGACGACCACGTCGGTCAACCTCGGGGCTGCCTTGGCGGAACTGGGGTTCAGGATTCTGGTGATAGACCTCGATCCTCAAGGGAACGCCACTACCGGCTTGGGTATTGATGCTCGGAACTTCGAGCGGTCCATGTACGACGTCTTGATGAGAGACACCTCACTCGAGGACTGCATCGAACCCACCAGCACCAAGAATCTCTTCGTTGCCCCGTCCACCATCGATCTCGCTGGTGCCGAAATTGAACTCGTGCCGGCATTCAGCCGTGAAACGAAGCTGAAGCGGGCCATCGAGACGGTGATTGATGACTTCGACTTCATCCTGATCGACTGTCCTCCGTCGTTGGGCCTCATTACGGTGAACGGACTTGCCGCTGCCGATGAGGTCCTCGTTCCGGTCCAGTGCGAGTACTACGCCCTCGAGGGTTTGACCCAGCTGATGCGTAATGTGCATCTGGTGGCATCAAACCTCAATGCCGGGCTCGATGTCTCCACCGTGGTTCTCACTATGTACGACGCACGAACCAAGCTCTCGGACCAGGTAGCCCAAGAGGTCCGCCAGCACTTCGGCAACAAGGTGTGCCGCAGTGTCATCCCCCGAACGGTGCGTTTATCGGAGGCACCGTCGTTCGGGCAGCCGATCACGGCATTCGACCCGACGTCCCGTGGGGCGATCGCATATCGGGAACTAGCTAAGGAGGTCAGCGGTGGCGCGTCGTAGTGGATTGGGAAAAGGACTCGGTGCGCTGATCCCGACCGAGGTTGTGAGCGACCGTTCATCGTCGCTGCGAGAAGTTCCTCTCGGTAGCATCAAGCCGAACCCGCTTCAGCCCAGAGTTCAATTCGACGAGGACACCATGTCTGCGCTGGCTGCATCGATCAAGGAGCTCGGCATCTTGCAGCCGGTTCTGGTGCGCGAGGTGTCCGGAGGTGGGCCTGACCAGTTCGAGTTGATTGCCGGAGAACGTCGCTGGAGAGCTGCCCGGCGAGCCGGTCTGCAGACGATCCCGGTCCTGGTTCAGACATCGAACGAGGCCCACAGCCTCGAGCAGGCATTGGTAGAGAATCTCCACCGACAGGATCTCAACGCGTTGGAGGAGTCAGCCGCCTATCAGCAGTTGATCGAGGACTTCGACTATACCCACGACCAGGTGGCAACCAGGGTGGGAAAGAGCCGGACGGCAGTGACCAATACCCTCCGGTTGTTGCACCTACCGGCGGCAGTCCAACGCTTGTTGATCGAGGGACAGATCAGTGCCGGTCACGCCAGGGCCCTGTTGGGAACACCGGATCGGGCGTATCAGGAGTCACTGGCAAAATTGATCGTGATCGACAGCTTGAACGTGCGGGCGGTCGAGGTGCTGGTGAGAGAGCGGTCAGGATCCGACGAGCCACGCGAAGCCGCAGAAGGCGCCCCCAAAGGCAAGGCGGGCGCCACCAAGGGCGGTGCAAAGCCAGATTCGGCGGAGCAGAGGCGCCTGCCTCCTCCGGGGATTCTCGAATTGGAAGAGTTGCTCTCTGCCCACCTGAACACCCGGGTCAAAGTGGAAATGACTGCGAAGCGGGGGAGAGTGGCAGTCGAGTTCGCCACCCTCGAAGACCTCGAGCGAATCTATAAGCTGATGGTTGGTTCCCAGGACGACAGTGGAATCTCCGGGTGAAAGCTCACGCAGAGTGGTAATACTTGACATAATGACGTGAACTAGAGGGTTATGGCTACTCAAAGTGGGATTCTAGCCTTAACCCTCAGTTGAACTTCATCCACAACCTGTGGATGAAGTTGTGGATTATGGTGACGACAGATCTGACGTTGAGGTCGACAGTCGTCGGATTGCCCGAGGCGCGTGGGTTGTCCCCCTGCCTGCCCGTGGCTCAATCCCAGGGAGTATCGACCCACTCGGTGAGGGCCTCGACGATCACCCGGGCCAAGGTGGGGGTCTGTTCGACAACCACCGAGGCCGGACCGATCTCACAGATCACCGCCGGCATCCGGGTTTCACGGAGGACGGGCAGGGACATACCGCGACTGCCTCCATCGGCCACGCCGAGTTTGGCCGGTAGGGTGCTCTGGAGTAACTCGGCCAGCCGTCGCCCTCCCAGGGAGGAGTAGCGGTAGCCGGTGTAGTACGCCGTCGAACAGTGTCGCTTGGTGGCATCCAGCCGCAGTCCTACGTATACCTCGGCGTGACCAGCGTTGGCCTCTGAGGCCTGAATGGAGCCGTCAGGATGGTGATGGGTCGTCACCAGCGCGCTGCGGCCCACCAGTAGTCGCCTGAGTGCTCCCACCGCGGCGTCGAGGCCGCCTTCTTCACCGATTGCCACCCGCCGCCCGGCCAACGTTCGGGGCGCCTGGCGAAGCAGTTCCCGGTCCCGAACCGAGCTCACCAGCTCGCTGCCGTCGTGGCGGGATCCGCACCGGAGCAGCTCGGCGACGGTGGAAGCCCCGACGATCCCGTCGACCGGGAGACCGACGTTCCGCTGGAAGTCACCCAGACCCGCAGAGGTGAGGTCACCGAGGATGCCGTCCACTCGCCCGGTATCGAACCCGAGGGCACTCAAGCGCTGCTGCAGCTCCGCCACGTCGTCACCCCGAAGCATCGGGGTCCTCCGGTAGAGAAGCCGATCTCCCAGGCGTCGCCCGGCTTCCACCAGGGCCGACCAGGTCTGCCGGCCACAGATGCCATCGACCCGCAGGCCGCGGCGGTATTGGAAGGCCTCGACGGCCGTCCGGGTGCCGCGTCCGAAAGAGCCTGCGGTGTCGAGCCCGATCGACAAACCCAATGCCCCAAGACGATGTTGCACATCGGCGACGGCCGGGCCGGCGTCGCCGACAGCCAGGTGAATGGAAGGAGCCGCGCTCACGCTGGGGTTACCGGCGGAGTAACCGTCGAAGCGGCCCTTTCGGGGGCGAAACCCCCTAGAGGTGGGCAGCCAACTCCTGGAGGAGCTGACCCTTGCCCTTGGCTCCCACGATGCGGGCCGCCGGCTGGCCATCCTTGAAGAGGATGAGGGTGGGGATGCTCATCACATCGAACCTGCGGGTGATGTCGAGGTTGTCGTCGATGTTCAGCTTGGCGATGTTCAGCTTGCCCGCCTGCTCGGTGGCGATCTCTTCGAGCACCGGAGCGATCATTTTGCACGGGCCACACCATTCGGCCCAGAAGTCCACCAGGACAGGAATGTCTGAGGACTTGACATGCTCATCAAAACTAGCGTCGCTCAGCGTGGTGATCGTATCGCTCATGGCTGGTGCTCCTCCTGGCCGCTTGCCGACCGTGTGTCACGTGTTCTTCGATGCACGATGTAACAACGATACCCGGGTCGATTTCATTCCAATCTTCCGGACGGGGAGGAAGCGGAAGCTCAGATACCGCCGGTCTGCTCCTCGATCCAGCGCTCGGCCTCGATGGCCGCCATACACCCTGACCCGGCCGCGGTGACGGCCTGACGGTACTCGTGATCCTGGACGTCCCCACAGGCGAAGACACCTTCGACATTGGTACGGGTCCCGCCGAAGGTCCGGACGTACCCGTTGTCCTCCAACTCGAGTTGGCCCTTGAACAGCGACGTGTTCGGTTCGTGGCCGATGGCCACGAACAGGCCGGCGATCTCCAGGGTGGATACTTCGTCGGTGGTGGTATCCCGGAGCGTGACTCCGGACACCTTGTTTTCCCCGAGCACGTCTTCCACCACGGTATTCCAACGGAAGCTGATCTTCGGATGGGCGAAGGCGCGCTGTTGCATCACCTTGGAGGCGCGGAGGCCATCGCGCCGGTGGATCACCGTGACCGAATCGGCGAACCGGGTGAGGAAGAGAGCTTCTTCGAGCGCCGAGTCACCACCGCCCACCACCGCGATATCCCGTTCCCGGAAGAAGAAACCGTCACAGGTGGCACAGGTCGAGACCCCGTAGCCCAGAAGACGCTCCTCGCTGGGCAGGTTCAACATCAGCGAACGGGCCCCGGTGGCGATGATCAGCGCGTCGGCCCGATAGGAGGGCTCGGCGGCATCGGGGTCACTGACCCACAGCCCGAAGGGACGGGCCGACAGGTCCACCCGGGTGACCTTGGCCGTGACGTAGTCGGTGCCGAAGCGGGCCGCTTGCTCCCGGAAGGCCTGCATCAACTCGGGCCCCATGATCCCGTTCACGAAGCCGGGAAAGTTCTCGACCTCGGTGGTCAGCATCAACTGGCCACCGGGTTGGTCGCTGGTAGAGGAGGGCTCGCCTTCGATCACCAGGGGAGAGAGTTGGGCCCTCGAGGCATAGATCGCCGCGGTCAGGCCGGCCGGGCCCGACCCGACGATGACGACCTGCCTCGACTCGGTCACTTGGCCGACCTGGCGCCGGGACTCCCGTTGGTGCGCAGGTTCCATGCCACCAGGCCGATGGCGACGAAGACCGCCCCGACCAGAAGCTCGGAGGCCCACACCCGTCCGCCGAAGGCGTAGACGGTGAGGAGGCGGACCAGGGAAATGGAGACGAAAACCACCGTTACCGTGGCGGCGGCCAACACGATGATGCCGAAGACGAGGGCACGGGCCACCAGGGTCAGGGGCCGAACCGTCTTGTCCCTCAGCAGGCTGACCAGCGTCTCGACAAGATCGGCCCCTCGAGCCGGCCAATCCCCAGCTCCGCTGGAGTCAGAAGGAAGGGTTGGCACCTGACGCGGCTGCTGATCCATGGGGCGAGGATAGCCGGACGATGCGGCCCACCTGCCGTGGGGCGGAATCAGATCGGGCTCAGTCGGCAGTAATCAGGCAGAGCCCGATGGTGCCGGGACCGGTATGGGTTCCCACCACCGGACCCAGGTCCACCACCACCATCGGATGTTCCGATTTCACCCCGTCCAGCATGGAGAGAAAGTCGTCGATGTCAGTGGCAGCGCCGTTGCACACCGCCATCCGGCTGATAGCCCCGGCATCTCGTGCTTTGCCGGCCACGTAGCGCAACGAACGCGAACGGGTGCGCTGCTTCGACTCCTCGCCGACCATCCCATCGGTGACCGTGAGCACCGGCTTGATGGCCAACAAAGTACCCAGCAGGGCCTTGGCCCCACCGATCCGGCCACCCTTCTCGAGATGATCGAGGTTGTCGATGGCTCCGAACACCCGGGTTCTTTTGGTGAGCGCCTCGGACCGGGCCACGATGTCCTCGGGAGAAGCGCCGGTGGCCGCCAGGGCGGCGACATCGAGGACAATCAATCCCTGGCCCATGGTGGCCGTCCGGGAGTCGACGGTCAGCACCCGAATGCGGTCCTTCACCGAGTCGGCTGCGGTACGGGCTGATTGCTGGGTGCCGGAAAGGCCGCTCGAGATGGTGATGCAGACCACCGCGTCGTACCCGTCATGGGCGGCGGCGAGGAACGCCTCTTGGAAGGCACCGGGCGAGGGGGCAGCAGTCTCCGGCAGCACCGGGCTGGCCGCGCACCGTGCCCAGAAGTCATCGGCCGACAGGGTGGCGCCGTCGACGAACTCCTCGGAGCCGAACCTGATCGACAACGGCACGACAGTGATTCCCTGCTCCTCGGCCAGCGCCGCCGGTAGGTCACAGGCGCTATCGGTCACCACCCGCACCCGGGCCATGGAAATCCCCCTCGTCGTCATCGTCCGGCTCACGTTCGACCCTCCGCAGGTGGCGGATCATCGTGTCCGGGTCTACACCGTCGATTCTGCCACGGAACGATGGGGATGTCGCCGACGCCGGCTGATCATCGTCAGCAGGCTCGGTGGCTTGCCGGTAGGCACCATTATGGGTTCGGGCGCCCGACAACGACATGGCCCGACCGTTGGCCCGCCGGTCGGCGCGGGCCCCGGCAGCACCTGCGGTGGCCAGGTAGGCGAGGGCGCCGGCCACCACGGCCAGCACCACCCGGGCCAGTAGCCCTATCCCGTGGGTCGAATCGGAGACGTTGACGGCCAATACAGTGACCACCGCCATCACCGATGAGGCTCCGATGACCCGCTTGACCGGGCGGATGAGGGTGTCCCCGCCCAGCCAGCCGATCCTCCGTCGGATGACTCCGACGGCGACGATGGCCGCCACCGTGTAGGCGACGGAGATCGAGAGGGCCAGGCCCCGGACGCCCAGCGGTCCGACCAGAACCACCCCGAAGACGATGTTGACACTGTTCTCCACCAGGTAGAGGTAGAAGGCGGTCCGGGTGTCCTGCATCGACTGCAGTACGCGGATCATATAGAGGTACATGCAGAATCCGGGGAGGCCCAACGAGAGCATGGCCAATGCCGCCGCGGTGTTCGCGCCCTGGGCGGCCGTCTCCGACCCGTGGACCAACACCAGGTCGATGAGAGGCCGGGCGAGGATCAACATCCCGACCGAGGAGGGAATGATGATGGCCAGCATTCCCCGCATCCCGAAAGCCAGACGGTGGCGGAATCCGGTGGTGTCCCGTAGCGCCCAGCGGGTGGCCAAGGACGGGGTCACCGCGCTCATCACCGAGACCGCCACCACGCCGTAGGGGAGTTGGAAGAAGATGTAGGCGTAGGTGTAGGCAGATACTTGACCGGGAGGTCTGATCCCATCGGCCAGGGCCAGAATCACCACCAGCGCCACCTGGCTCGAGACCACGAACGCGAAGGTCCAACCGGCCAGCCGGATGATGGTCTTCATGGCTTCGTGGGTCGGTTCCCACCGGAACCGGATGTGAAGGTTGGCCCGTTTCAGAGATGGAAGCAACAGCGCGGCTTGGATGACGACGCCGAGGGTGGTGCCGAGCCCAAGCAGCACCAGAGCACCACGCTGATGGGTCACCGCGGCCAGGGTCGGATGGGGGACCAGCGCATGGAACCAGAGCAGGACGATGATGACCACCACGTTGTTGGCGATGGCCACGAACATCGGGGCGGCGAATTTCCGTCGGGCGTTCAACAGCGCGGCGAACAGGCCGATGAGGCCGTAACAGGCCAACTGGGGCACGAACCAGCGGAGCAGGCTGACGGCCACCTGCCGTTGCTGGACGACGTCGGTGTGGTTGGCCACGGTATAGAGGTCGATGATCGACGGCGTGAGGAACCAGAAGGCCACCGTCGCCACCACCAGGATCACAATGGTGACGGTGGTGACCGCGGAGATGGCCCGCCACGCCTCCTTGCTTTCCCGGGTGGCCAACCTGTCGACGAAGACAGGAACGAAGGTGGCCGACAGGACGCCCCCGATCACGATGTCGGTGATGATGTTGGGAGTGGTATTGGCCAGGTTGTAGGCGTCGGCCGCGCCGAACTGGCCGAGGGCAAGGGCGAGGGCAATGAGTCGACCCACCCCGGTGATACGCGACAGGGTGGTCCCGATAGCCATTCCGATCGTGGCACCGGCCAGGCCTCGACCCCTCGTGGGTACTGGATCGGCTCCTCGGGGGACGGCGCCGACTCCGTTATCGGTCACGACGGCGCCGCGGCGTCTTCGGTCCTCTGCCTCTTGCGACGACGGATCCCTGTCCGTACCCACCAGGCCAACAGCACGACGACGGCGCCGAGGGAGAGCACCACGCCGACAACCGAGGTGGCGGTGGACCGCACGCTGATGACTCCACTGGTGATCACCACGCCCCCGGTCGGCGACCGGAAGGTGATCTCCAACTTGGACTCGCCCGAGGTGCGCGTCTTCACGTTGATGTAGAAGTTGTTGGTGGAGGTGGTGAGAGTGGCCGGCCTCGAGAGTCGCCTGGTTCCATTGGAGAACAACAGTTCGTCGCTGGTGAGGATGAGCGTTCCGGTCACCGGATACGGAGCCCTCGAGTCGATGGAGACCGGAATGAGCCCATTGCGCGAGGTCAGGGTCACCGCCTGATCGCCCGAGACGGAAATTTGACCGAATTGGGCGTTGATGGCGGCATCGGTGTTGCGAAGCACCGATGCCTGTTGTGACGACTTCAAGTTCTCGGACTCGGACGCCAGCACCAGATCGCCAAATTGAGGGGGAAGGGTGTGGGCAACCGGCGAGGAGGGAGAGATCGAGGAGGTGAGTCCGGCGATGCGGTCTCGTTGGTTTCGGATGGCACTCACCGGCAGCCCGGCGCCGACCGACGAGGTCGAGGCGCCCGATGTAGAGGTGAACCTGCACCCACTGCGACACGGTGCCGGCGAGGGGAGGGCTTGAAACAGGCCCTCAGCGGTGACCGCCTGGGTGATCGGGTTGTTGGCCAGATCGGCCATCAACGTGGTGATCAGGGTCGGGTTGGCGGTCCATCCGGTCGGAGGCACGGCCACCACGGCCCGGGCGGTCGAAAGATTCGGGTACTCGAAGTAGATCTGAGCAAGTTCGCCCATGAGCTGAGCGGCGGCCAGCACCGGATCTCCGGGGTCGGCGGTGAACCGGTCCGACAGGTCGGCATTGGAGGTGATGGCGGCGAACGACGAACCGTGGGAGGAGCTGATCGTGAAGGGTTCGGCCCCCGAGCCGTTCACCGGTGATGAAGTGACATCAGCGGCGGGCAGAATGAGCTGGTTGTAGCCGGCGGCAGCCAGTTGGCCGAGGGTGTTGTCGTCGAGCCCGTCGTTGGCGATCCATGGAGTGGAACCACCTACGGCGGGTGGGGCGGCCGACCGGTTGATCCCGTCGGCGGCCAGGATCTGATCACCTCGGTTGAGTTGGGAGACAAGTTCGGAACCCAGTCCGGCATCGACCAGCGCGGAGCCATCCACAGGGGCGTAGGGGGACGACGCGAACTGATGGACGGCCGGGGTGTTGGACAGCTCGGCCAGGGCACTCACCGTCGACGGGTGGCCGTCGGACGAGAGGGCCTGCAAAGTCTGCGCATTGGCAGCGATGGTGACCGGAACCGCGGCGCCGGCCCCGGTGGAAAGGGCCGCGACGAGTTGGTTGATTCCGGTGAGGGCATCGACCGCCGGTCGGGTCAAGGCGGCGTAGGGGGTGCTCAACAGATGGGCTGCGGTGGGGCGGGACGTCGGTCCGAAAGAGGTGGACACCGGTACCACCATGGCGAAACGAAGTCTTTGGGTTGCGGGCGTGGTGACGTAGACCAAGAAGGTGGTGAGCGAGGCAACGGTGGTATTCGAGGTGGTGTTCACCAGTTGCAGTCGGACCGGAAACACCCCGGCCTGGCACGAGGTGCCGGCGGACCGGAGGCCGATGACCGGGTGGCCCGGACTGATGGTGCTGCCGGCGGATCCGGTGGTGTCCACTCCGAGAGAGAGGTCGACGCCGGTGGCGTCGGGGTGCAGGCCTGACCAGGGCAGGGGCGAGGCCGTGCGAGAAACAGGAGTGCCCGACGGGCTCGAGGAGGTGGCGGCCTGGTCGAAGCTCGAGACTGATGAGAGGCAGCTGTAGACGGTCACCGACACGCCCAGGTCCGCCACCGCCGGAGAGCCGGGGCCGGCGCGCAGCTTGATATCGAACGGTTGACCCGGACCCACCCAGGGGGATTGATAGGTCAGGGACAGTGATCCGACGGGTGTCGAAGAAGACGCCGCCGACGCGGCCGACGCCGCGGACGTCGCCGAAGCGGCCGACGCCGCCGAAGCGGCCGACGCCGCGGAGACAGGTGCCAGGGCGCCAGCGATGGACGGAAACCCCAGCGGGTCGATCATTGCGACCACCATCGCTACTGCCAGCAGAACGGTGACAGCAACGGAACGGGCACGACGCAGCCCCACCCCGATGACCGGGGCGGGGCCGTCCCCGGTTGGCCCGAAGCCTCGGGGGCGGTTGCCACTGGGGCACAGACTGCCTGGTTCCCGACTCACCTCGGACGGCAGCCTACGCCAGGCGCACTACCCTCGGCGGCGTGTTCCCTGAGCGACTGAGGCCTCTGGTGGAGGTGACCGCCGACCTGGCCGACCGATTCCAATCGGCCGATCACACCCTCTACCTGGTAGGGGGCTCGGTGCGGGATGCCATTGTGGCCGGGGAGGGACCGCCCCCGACGGTGGGCGATCATGATCTCGACTTCACCACCGATGCCCGGCCCGATGCCATCGAGGAGTTGGTGACCGGCTGGGCCGACGCGGTATGGACCCAGGGCAAACGCTTCGGCACCATCGGATGTGTCCGTAGGGGGCAACGCTACGAGATCACCACCCACCGGGCCGAGGCGTACCACCCTGACTCCCGCAAGCCCGACGTGGTCTTCGGGGATCGGATCGAAGACGACCTGTCCCGTCGGGACTTCACCATCAATGCCATGGCACTCCGACTCCCGGATCTCGAGCTGATCGATCCCTTTGACGGCCTGGCCGACCTGGCTGTCCACCGGCTGCGTACCCCGCTCGATCCTGAGGAGTCCTTCGGCGATGACCCGTTACGGATGCTCCGGGCGGCACGGTTCGTGGCCAAACTCGACCTCGAGCCCGACCCGGCATTGGTGGAGGCGGTGAGGTCCGGGCACCATCGGCTGTCGATCGTGTCGGCCGAACGGATCCGGGACGAACTGGACAAGATGATGATGGTCCCGGTGCCCTCGACGGCGTTGTGGTTCGTGGTCAGGACCGGCCTGGCCGACGAATTCTTTCCTGAGCTCCCGGGGCTCGCCCTCGAGCAAGATCCGATCCATCGTCACAAGGACGTGCTGGCCCACACCTTTGCCGTGGTGGACAAGACGAGCCCCGACCGGCTCCTACGTCTGGCCGCCCTCTTCCACGATGTGGGGAAGCCGAAGACCCGGGCCTTCGTGGACGGGGGGGTCACGTTCCACCATCACGAGGTGGTGGGGGCCCGGATGACACGCCAGCGGATGTCGGCCCTCAAGTACCCCAAGGACGAGGTCGAGATGGTGACCGAACTGGTCAACCTTCACCTGCGCTTCCACACCTATCGGTTGGGTTGGACCGACCGGGCGGTGCGCAGGTATGTGAGAGACGCCGGTCCCCTGCTCGACCGGCTCAACGAGCTGACCCGGTGTGACTGCACCACCCGGAATGCCGCCAAGGCCAAAGCACTTGGCCGTCGCATGGATGAGCTCGAACTTCGTATCGACGAGCTACGTCAAGAGGAGGAGCTCGACGCCATTCGGCCGGACCTCGACGGGGCCCAGGTCATGGAACAACTCGGGATACCGCCCGGGCGCGACGTGGGGAGGGCCCTGGCCTTCCTCCTCGAGCTCAGGATGGACGAGGGTCCGCTCGGCGAGGCCGAGGCCCACCAGCGTTTGGCTGCCTGGTGGGAGGGCGCGTCGGGGACCTGAGCCCACCCTCGGCCTCTTTTCCGGGGCGATCAACCCCTCGGGCTCAGTCCTCGGGCCACACCGGGCCGGCCTCACCGGCGGCAAACGACTCGACCATGTCGTGCGCCTCGTCGTCGTGGAACTGCACCGGGGGCGACTTCATGAAGTACGCCGATGGCCCGATCAGCGGTCCGCCGATGCCCCGGTCGAGGGCGAGCTTGGCGCAGCGGACGGCGTCGATGATCACCCCGGCCGAGTTGGGGGAGTCCCACACCTCGAGCTTCAACTCGAGGTTCAGGGGAGCGTCACCGAAGTTGCGGCCCTCCATACGGATGTAGGCCCACTTGCGGTCCTGGAGCCACGGCACGTGATCCGACGGCCCGATGTGGATATCGTCCTCGGAGAGGACGCTATCTTCGATCTGGCTGGTGACAGCCTGTGTCTTGGACACCTTCTTCGACTCGAGCCGGGTGCGCTCCAGCATGTTCTTGAAGTCCATGTTGCCGCCCACGTTGAGCTGATAGGTGTGGTCGAGAGCCAGGCCCCGGTCCTCGAACAAGCGGGTGAGGATCCGGTGGACGATGGTGGAGCCGACCTGGCTCTTGATGTCGTCGCCGACGATGGGGAGTCCGGCGTCGTGGAACTTTCGTGCCCACTCGGGGTCCGAGGCGATGAACACCGGGATGGCGTTGACGAACCCGACCCCGGCCTGCAGGCAGGCATCGGCGTAGAAGCGCTGGGCCTTCTCGGAGCCGACCGGGAGGTAGCTGACCAGTACATCGGCCCGCGAGTCCTTGAGGGCCGCCACCACGTCAACAGGTTCGGCCGGCGACTCTTCCACCGTCTCGCGGTAGTACTTGCCGAAGCCGTCGAGCGTCGGGCCGCGCTGAACCATCACACCGAGTTCGCCCACGGAGGCAAAGCGGATGGTGTTGTTCTGCCCACCGAAGATGGCCTTGCCCAGGTCGGTCCCTACTTTGGCCGCGTCGGCATCGAACGCCGCCACGAACTCGAGGTCGCGAACGTGATACCCGCCGAGCACCACATGCATGAGGCCGGGGACTGTCTCTGTCGGATCGGCGTCCTTGTAGTACTCGACGCCCTGAATGAGTGAGCTGGCGCAGTTTCCAACGCCGGCGATAGCCACTCGGATAGTGCTCATAGTTCAGTTCCCTTCGCTGCTGGAGAGCGGCCCCCGACGGTTCGGGCGCTGCGGTTGTCTGTTGGGGGTGTTGCCTGCTTCTGTTTCTCGGACTCGATGAGGCTGTCCAGCCAGGAGATGTCGTGCTGGGTGGTATCGGTGCTGTGTTCCACCAGCGACCGGGTGTAGCTGTCGAAGTCACCACCGGCGGCGACGCGGGCCCGGTCGGCGGCCAGTCGGCGGATCAACTGATCCCGTCGGCGCTCCAAGAGGCCGAGTCGGGCTTGAGGGGCCAGATGGCGGGCGAAGGCCAGGCGGAGGCCGAAGCTGCGGGCCTCGTCGGTTCCCACGGGCTCCTCGGCGGCGAGCAACCCCTCGAAGGCCCGCCTCCCGGTATCGGTGATCCGGTAGACCTTGCGTGATCGCTTGGTGCCCCGGGTCGTGCCGGCCCGTCGCGACCGCATGGCGGCCCGTTCTCCTCCCAATGACCCGGTGAGGGGGATCGGAGCCGACGCCGGGGCGGCACCGACCGACTCGGTGCCGATCACCGCTCCCGATAGTTCGAGGCGCGACAGGGCGGGATACAGCGAGCCGAATGAGATGTTGGCGAAGAGCCCGAGATCGTCGCGAAGACGCTTGCGGATCTCATAACCGTGGAACTCGTGCTCCGAAAGGAGACCGAGAATGGCCAGGTCAAGCATGTCAGTGTCCCCCGGCGTCTGCACCCGCGGGGGCGGGGCGCCACTCGGTATGGTTGAGCTTCATGCCAACATGATATATCAGATCGATATATCGATGCAACATATGTGTCGATAGCCGGTGCACGGGCGTGGACGGGCGTGGACGGCACCGACCGAGGCTGTACGCTGCGGCGTGCTCATCGGGACGACCAATGTTCTGCCCCCCAAGGACATCAACACCACCTGGTACCTCGATCTCAATCACTTCGCCCGGCAGACCTCCTGGGCCCACGGGTTCATGCATGCCTATGCGCTTTGGGCCGGGTTGACAGTTCTGGCGGTGCTGACGGCATTCGTCATCGTCACGGCCCGACTCCGGCCCGATGCCCCCCGGGCGCTGGCCATACCGCTGTTGACCGCGGCATCGGCGTTGGTGGCCCTGGGAGTCAACCAGTTGTTGTCCCATGGCTTTGGGGAGTTGCGCCCCTACGTTGTCCACCCCTCCGCCCTGGTGCTGGTGGGTCGGGCCAACGACTTCTCATTCCCGAGCGACCATGCCATCGTGGCCGGCGCCTTGGCGTGCGGGCTCCTGCTCTATGACCGCCGCTACGGCATTCCCGCTGCGGTGCTGGCTCTGACAGTGGGCTTCGCCCGTTTGTACGTCGGCTCGCACTACATCGGTGACGTGGTGGGCGGCCTCGTTGCCGGAGCGGTGATTGCCGCTGTGATCATCTTCGGACTGCGCTCCCTAGTGGAGGCGGGTGCCGACCGGTTGGCCCGGACACCCCTCCGGCCATTGCTCCAGGCCCGGGCCACTACCGACATCTGAACCGTTCCCGCCGGCCCAGGCCCGGGTTCGGGCCACTTCGGGCACCACCAGCGCCGGGAGTCGGGACTCGGGAGTCGGTTGCCGGAAAATCATCAGAATACGTGCCCTTTCGGACGGGCGAAGGGTTACCCTGAGACACGTGAGCTTCCGACCTGGAGGGCTCGGAGGTGTGCAGACATCCCCGACCGGAGGACAAGTCGAGTACCGGCTCGCCCGAAAGTCCGTCGTCAGTGAGTACCGCAAGGGTCGGTTGTCCAAGCTCGATGTGTGTGACGCCCATCCCGAATTACTCAGGGCAGCCGGGCATCTTGGTCTGCCCACCGGTGCCCGGTGCCCTATCTGCGAAGAGTCCGAGTTGGTGGAGGTGACCTTCGTCTTCGGTTCCCGCCTTCCCCCGGGGGGGCGTTGCGTCACGTCCCATGCCGAACTCGCCCGCTACTGGCGACGGAAGGACCCGGTCGTCTGTTACGTGATCGAAGTGTGTAACGCCTGCCGTTGGAACCACCTGGTCCGCATGTACCCGGCCGGTGCCGGGGTCGAGGCGGTGGCGCGCCCTTCTCTCGGCACCCGGGCGGCGGCACGTCGCGGCTGAGGTCATCGACACCTGTTCCCTTCGGCTTGCCCCCGAAGTAACCTGACACCGCAGCACAATTCTGTGCCACCGTTCCGGTGTCGACCATGCCGCCGGCAGCCACGTGGCGCTGGACGGCCGATCAGGAGGGTCACCATCCATGTCCGACATCCGGCCGGCACCGATCACCGTTCCCTCCGTTCGCGCCTCGAAGCGTCGCGACGGCCACGAACCCCTCGTCATGGTCACCGCCTACGACGCCCCCGGGGCCCGTATCGCTGACGCTGCCGGGGTCGACCTGATTCTGGTCGGAGACTCGGTGGCCAACAATGTCCTGGGATATGAGGACACCCTGCAGGTCACCATCAACGACATGGTGCATCACACCGCGGCCGTGGCCCGGGCCAAACCGAGGCCACTCATCGTGGCCGACCTGCCGTGGTTGAGCTACCACATCGACGCCGCCGATACCGTCAGAAACGCCGCTGCCCTCATTCGGGCCGGCGCCGGGGCGGTGAAGTTGGAGGGAGGCCGCAAACGGGTCCTGATGATCGAGGCGTTGGTGGCAGCGGAGATACCGGTGATGGGTCACCTGGGGCTCACCCCCCAATCGGTGCACACCATGGGCGGCTACCGGGTGCAGGGGAAAGATGACGCTGCCGCCGAGGGGTTGGCTGCAGACGCCAAGGCCATTGCCGCCGCCGGCTGTTTCGCCATCGTGATCGAGGGGGTTCCCGAAGGGTTGGGAGCTGCCATCACCCAGGTCCTCGACATCCCCACCATCGGGATCGGAGCCGGCCCGGACTGTGACGGACAGGTGCTCGTCTTCCACGACTTGCTGGGCCTGAACGCCGCCACCCCCAAGTTCGTCCGGCGCTATGCCGAGCTGGCTGGGCTGGCCACCGACGCCCTGGCCGCCTATGCCGCCGATGTGCGATCGGGGGCCTTCCCGTCCGACGCGGAGGTGTACCACTAGGCACCGGCTAGAGTGTCCGAGTCGTTCCGGCCGCGCCAATCACGCGGCTTTCAGTTCCGACCTGCCCCAACCGTGGGGCTCGGGTGCACTGTCACCTGATCCAGAGGGAGGTGAGCCGCAGATGCGGCCATACGAAACAATGGTTATCTTCGATGCCGCCGCCGACGAGGCTGCGGTCAACGGGGTTCTCGAACGGGCACTCGGTGCCCTGAAGGCAAAGGACGGCAAGCCCGGCCGGGTGGAGCGGTGGGGGAAGCGCACCTTTGCCTACGAGCTCCAGCACAAGCGTGAGGGCTACTACGTAGTCATCGAGCTCACCGCCGAGCCACCCGCCGTCGCCGACATGGAGCGGGTCTTCGTCTTGGCTGACGAGGTGCTCCGCCACAAGGTGATGCGGTTGCCGGACAAGGTTGCCGGCCGACGGGCGGAAGCCGCGGCTGCCTCCTCGTCGAAGGAGGGTTGACCGATGGCCAACGGAAACAGCGTGTCGCTGGTGGGAAACATCACCCGCGATCCCGAACTGCGGTTCACCAACACCGGACAGGCCACCGCCAGCTTCGGGTTGGCGGTCAACCGCCGGTGGCAGAACCGCCAGACCCAGGAGTGGGAAGAGGCCACCTCGTTCTTCGATGTGGTGTGCTGGCGTGAGATGGCGGAGAACGTCGCCGAAAGCCTGTCCCGTGGTGCCCGGGTGATCGTCACCGGACGCCTCGAGCAGCGAAGCTGGGAGACCCCTGATGGGGACAAGCGGTCCAAGGTGGAGGTTGTCGCCGACGAGATCGGCCCCAGCATCCGGTGGGCGACTGCACAGGTGACAAAGAACGAACGCCGCGGCCCCAACCAGGGTGGCGGTTCCAATCAGGCCGGTGGCGCCAATGCACCCGAGAGTGGAGGCGGACCCAGTCCCTCACCTTCGCCAGCTTCGGGTGGCAATGCCGGTGAAGCCGCTGGCTACGGATACAGCGAGGAGCCCTTTTAATCATGCCGCGCAATAACGATCGTGGAACCAGTAGTAACAGCAATACCCGACGTGCCCCCAAGGACACCGGCCGCCGGATCAAGAAGAAGCCTTGTGCCATCTGCAAGGACCGGATCGCCTGGGTTGACTACAAGGACGTCAACATGCTCCGCAAGTACATGAGCGACCGGGGAAAGATCCGGGCTCGTCGGGTGTCGGGCAACTGTGCTCAGCACCAGCGTGATGTCGCCCTCGCCATCAAGACCGCTCGTGAGCTCGTGCTGCTGCCCTACACGCAGCGGACCACCACCGAACGACCGGGCGGCCGGGGCGGCCGGGGCGGCCGGGGTGATCGTGACGGTGGCTTCAGTGGCGGTCAAGGCGGTTCCGGCCGGGGTCGGCCACGTTCCGACTCCGATGAGGAGCAGGGCAGGTCTTCTGGCGTTGGGTCTGCTCCCGCCGGCGATACTGTCGCCGCTCCTGCTGGCGAATCGGCAACCGGTGCCGATGCGGTCGCTACCGATGGGGCGAGCGAAGACGCGGCAGTGACCACCGCCATCGCCACTGAGGCCGAGGCCGAGGTTGTCGGCGCGGAAAGCGAGGGCTGACATGGCTGACATGAAGGTCTTATTGCGTAGCGATGTCGACGGGGTGGGAAAGCGCGGCGACATCATTGACGTGTCCGGTGGATTCGCCCGGAACCACCTGCTTCCCTCCGGCAAGGCCATTGTGGCCACGGCCGGAACCGAGGGACAGGCCGCCGCCATGCGGAAATCGCGTGACCTCCGCGACGCTCGGGATCGCGAGTCCTCAGATACGATCGCCCGGACCCTGGTTGGTAATACCGTGACCCTGTCGGTTCGCGCCGGTGCCGGCGGAAAGCTCTTCGGTTCGGTGTCCGGCGCCGACATCGTCAAAGCCGTCGAGGCCCACACCGGTGCGGTGGTCGATCGCAAAAACCTTGTCCTTCCCGAACCGATCAAGACGATCGGCGTCCATGGCGTCCGGGTGGAACTGCTCGGAGGCGTGGTCTTCGAGTTGACCCTCGACGTGGTGGCCGCCGAAGCCTGAGCCGTGGCCTGACGCCGGTCGAGTTTCACCAATGTGCACACTGCCGGCGGTCCACCCGCCGGCAGTGTCGCATCAGCGGTTGAAACATGTCGGGGTCCTTTTTTGGAGTTGAGTTGGCAGAGTGATCGCCGACCTCTCTCAATTTCCACCTCCCGGCGAATTGGTCGTTTCAAACGGAGGACATGACACCCGATGTGTTGGAAGCGTCCCGAAGGGTGGCATCGAGAACACATCCGGATCGTCGGGACGTGGAGCCAACCAACGCTCCGTTGCTCTCGGGTCCGTATCCAACCGGGCCCCTATCCGGAGTCGCGTCACACCCACCTGGGATGATCGTCAGATGATCCGACCTTTCCCCAGAAACCGAATCCTGTCCACTGGTCGTCCACAACCATGACGCCTGATTTCCCCAAGAAGAGACCCTTACGTTCCACAGTCCCTGGCCGCGAGGGTTAGAGCACAATGGTTCAGGCTTTTGACGACACACGCCCGCGAAGGCTCATCACCGCTCCGAGCGGTCGAGGCGGATCGACCGGGCGCATCCCACCCCACAACCTCGAAGCCGAGGAGTCGCTCCTGGGCGCCATGCTGCTCTCCCGGGACGCGATCTCCGCCGCCATGGAGTTCTGCAACCCCGAGGACTTCTACAAGCAGTCCCACGGTCACATTTTCGCCGCCATCACCTCCTTGTACAGCCAGGGAGAGCCGGCTGACTGGGTGACGGTCACCGAGGAGCTCCGACGGCGGGGCCTTTTGGAGAACATCGGCGACCCTTCGGTGTTCGTGTCGTTGCAGGCCAATACACCGTCGATCGGGAACGCCGAGAACTACGCCAAGATCATCGAGGAGCATGCTCTCCTCCGCCGGTTGGTCGCGGTGGCGGGCGAGATCAACGAATTGGGCTACAGCCTCCCCGAGGATGTTTCCGATGTACTGGACAAGGCCGAGAGCCTGGTCTTCGACGTGGCCCAGCGTCGGGTGGTGGACTCGATGACACCCTTGCGCGATCTGCTTGGACAGAGCCTCGATCATTTGGAGGTCCTGTTCAGCCGGGGTGAGGCCATCACCGGTCTGGCCACCGGATACACCGATCTGGACGAGCAGTTGGCCGGGTTGCAGCCCTCCAACCTCATCGTGGTCGGGGCCCGTCCTGCCATGGGCAAGACCAGCTTTGCTCTGGGCATGGTGGCCAATGCCGGCATCAAGCTCAAGAAGCCGGTGCTGCTCTTCTCATTGGAGATGAGCCACATGGAGTTGACCCAACGCCTGCTCTGCTCCGAGGCGAAGGTTGACGCCACCCGCATGAGGACCGGCAAACTTCACGACGCCGACTGGACGAAGATCGGCAACGCCATCAGCCGGATGAGTGAGGCCCCGATCTTCATCGATGACAACCCGAACCTCACGGTCATGGACATTCGGGCCCGGGCCCGGCGTCTCAAGAGCCGGGAAGGGCTGGGTCTTGTCGTCGTCGACTATCTCCAACTGATGACCGGCCGGCACGGCGCGGAGAACCGTCAGGTCGAGGTATCGGAGATCAGCCGGGGCCTGAAGATCCTCGCTCGCGAGCTCGAGGTGCCGGTGGTGGCTCTCTCCCAGTTGTCCCGTGGTTTGGAGATGCGACAGGACAAGCGACCGATGCTCGCCGATCTTCGTGAGTCAGGGTCGATCGAACAGGACTCGGACGTGGTGTTGTTCCTCTATCGCGACGAGATCTACAACCCCGACTCCGCCGAGAATCAGGGGATGGCCGAGATCATCGTGGCCAAGCACCGTAACGGGCCGACCGGCGTGACCCGTCTGGCCTTCATCGGCCAGTACGCCCGCTTCGACAACATGGCACGGATCTAACTGGGCAGCCGGGTCTTTCCGGCCGGTGGTGACCGCCATCAGGTGCCACTCGTCGGGCTTCGAGGTCGACCTCGGTCCGGCGCTGCCTCAGCCGCCGAGCGCTTTGCGGATCGCGGCGATCCGGTCCGGATTGGCATGCCACCAGGTCCATTTGCCTCGCTTCTCACCGGTGATGATCCCGGCGTCGGCGAGGACTTTGGTGTGATGGGAGATGGTCGGTTGGCTCTTGGCCAGAGGTCCTTCGAGTTCGCACGAGCAGACCTCGGGGCTCGAGGCGACGATGGACAGCAATCGGAGGCGAACCGGATCGGCCAGGGCGGCCAAAATCCGGGCGAGTTCCGTGGCCTCGCTTTCGGCGAGAGGGGCGGCTGTCACCGGCGAACAGCAGACGAGGTCGTCGCTGTGGGCGTCGAGTGAACTGGCTGCCCTCTTCACCGTGAGTGATTCAGCCAATTCATCCTCCCATCCGACGATACATTGACAGTAATCGATATGACTGGCATAGTAAACATATCGACGTGTGTCGATGCTACCAGGAGGTGCGTGCATGTCCCGTGTCCAGCTTGCCCTGAACGTCGCCGATCTCGACCAAGCTGTCGTGTTCTATTCCAAGCTGTTCGCCACCGAGCCGGCCAAAGTCCGCCCCGGCTACGCCAATTTTGCCGTAGCCGACCCACCGCTCAAGTTGGTCCTCATCGAGGATGCCACCAAAGTGCCGGGCACGCTCAACCACCTCGGTGTCGAGGTCGCGTCGACCGACGAAGTGACCGCCGCGCAGGTCCGTCTGGCCGCAGGCGGATTGGCCACGGCCGTCGAGGAGCAGACGGAATGCTGCTACGCCCTCCAGGACAAAGTGTGGGTCGACGGACCCGGCGGGGAGCCTTGGGAGATCTACACGGTCCTGGCCGACGCGGACATGCCCGACGGGCAGCTCCGAGCCGCGAATCCGAGCGGAGCGGCATGCTGCGCCACCCGGCCCGACCTCGCCGGCGGCACTCCTGCGGCCAACACGTGCGGCTGATCCCGGCCTCGGCGCTCGAGGTTGCGCAGTGAGCAACGTCGTCTCCGAACAATTGACCGTCGGTACGGAGATCGACAAACCGGTGGGCGCCCGGCTCTCGTTTCTGGATCGCTTCCTTCCGGTGTGGATCATCGTGGCCATGGCGGTCGGGATCGGCCTGGGCCGTGTCATACCCAGCCTGGGGACGCATCTGAACGCCATCCAGGTCACTTCGGGAACTTCGCTGCCGATCTTCATCGGTCTGTTGATCATGATGTATCCGGTGTTGGCCAAGGTCCGCTACGGCCAACTCGGCTCGGTCGCCCGGGACCGGCGGATGCTGGTGTCGTCGCTGGTCCTCAACTGGATCATCGGCCCTGCCCTGATGTTCACTCTCGCCTGGCTGCTCCTTCCCGATCAGCCCGCATACCGGACCGGGCTCATCATCGTCGGCCTCGCCCGGTGTATCGCCATGGTCCTCATCTGGAACGACCTCTCAGGTGGTGATCGCGAAGCGGCCGCGGTGCTGGTGGCCATCAACTCGCTGTTTCAGATCGTCGCCTTCGCCCTGCTCGGCTACTTCTACCTCAGAGTGCTTCCGGGATGGCTCGGCCTCAGCACCGTGGGGCTGCACCTGTCGATCGGGAAGATTGCCGAGACCGTGGCCATCTTCTTGGGCATCCCCCTGGTGGCGGGACTCCTCACCCGCACGCTTGCCGAGCGCGCCAAGGGGCGACAGTGGTATGAGAACGAGCTTCTGCCTCGCCTCGGCCCGTTCTCCCTTTACGGTCTGCTCTACACCATCGTCATTCTTTTCGCTCTCCAAGGCCACACCATCACGAGCCACCCCGTCGATGTCGCCCGCATTGCCCTGCCACTGCTGGCTTACTTCGCCATCATGTGGTTCGGATCGTTTGCCTGGGGACGGGCGATAGGCCTGTCCTACGAACGAACGGCCACCCTCGCCTTCACCGCCGCCGGCAACAATTTCGAACTGGCCATCGCCGTGGCCATCGGTGTGTTCGGAGTGACCAGCGGACAAGCCCTTGCCGGGGTCGTGGGCCCCCTCATCGAAGTCCCGGTCCTCGTCGCCCTCGTCTACGTCGCTCTCTGGGCCCGGAGGCGCTACTACTCCTCGGCAACGGAGCCGATATGACTGATGACCAGATTCCCGAAGTCCTCTTCGTCTGTGTGCACAACGCCGGCCGTTCGCAGATGGCCGCAGGGCTCCTCGAGCACCACGCCGCCGGACGGGTCAAGGTCCGCTCGGCGGGGTCCGCTCCCGCCGACACCCTCAACCCGGCGGTTGTGGCCGCCATGGCGGAGATCGGCCTTGACATCAGCCACCACCACCCCAAACCGCTCACCTCCGAAGCCGGTCGAGCCGCCGACGTCATCGTGACCATGGGATGTGGCGATACCTGCCCTGTCTACCCGGGCAAGCGTTACCTCGACTGGGAGCTCCCCGACCCCGCCGGGCAACCTCTGGAGGTGGTGCGGGCCATCCGCGTCGACATCGAACGACGAGTGAAAGCCCTCATCGATGAGCTGACCGGGGATTGAGCCGAGCCGCCGGGTGGTCCTGATCACCGAAGGCAGGCGCCACGCAGCTGCCAGTGCCCATTGGAACGGCCCACCGCCGGCTCGCAATTGTGACGTGAGGGTTCAGGCGCTGGCGATCCCCGGGGAGGAGGGCGGGCTGATCCGGTCGAGGATGTTCTCGATCGCCTTGTCCTGGGCTTCGAGATGTTGTTGGATCTGCAGCGCCTCGTGGAGGACGGCATCGGCGTCGTTATAGGTGGCTTCGGCCCTTTTGTCCGACGCCGTGCTCTGGATGTTCTGTCCCACGATGATGATCGACAGCAGCACCAACTGGAGGAAGGTCTGCGCGATCCACGAGATGATCGCCGGCCTCCCCAGTTTGATGGCGTCGGGAAGGCTGATGAGGGCCAGGATGGCAAAGGCATAGGCACACCACATGGTGCCGACGCCGTTGGTGATCTTCATCGCCAACCATGCGTTCGCCTTGGCCGCCGGACCGGTCGTTCGGAGTTGATCGGCGACCTTGACAGGGGTCTGCGTGCGACGCTCTTCGATGTGCGGATGGGGTATGTGGGTAAAGAGGGTGGACATGCCACGATCATCGCAGCCGTTGTTGGAAATGTCGGCGATGATCGGCCCGTCAACCACCCCGTGGCGCGGCCGGTCGCGGGGTGAAGGCGCTGATGTGGTCACGGCCGACATCGCCGATTCGGGTGCAGGTGAACCAGGGTTCTGACGGGAGGATGGCCGACACCGGAAAGAGCTCGACGATGCGGTCTTCTGCCAGTTCCTCCATACACACGAATGTGGGTAGCAGGCTCACGCCGTGGCCGCACTCCACGGCCTTGACCACCGCTCGTCGTGCCGGGGTGGTACTGGTCACCGCTGTGTCGAGCTCCCCTCGTTCGAGCAACCCGATGACCTCGTCGTCGCCTCCGAAGGTGGCCACGATGGCCGGTCCGGACGGATCGAACCTGGGAACGACTTCGAAAGAGAAATACTCGGCGGAGGAACCGAAGCGTATGGACGGCGGGGGAGTGGCCGCCGCTCCGCCGTCCAGGCCCACCAACACCGGCTCGAGATGATCGAGCTGTTCGGCCACTTGTGCGTACAGCTCGCGACCGCGGCGGGTGGGCTCCACTCCGGTGGCTGTCCGGATGAAGAGCGGGACGCCGGCGTTGCGCTCGAGGCCACTGAGGTGCTGGCTGCTCGCGGGTGGGGAGAGTCCCCTCAGCGCCGCCCCGGCGGTCACCGATCCTGCCCGGTAGATGGCGACGAAGGTGCGGAGCCACTCGGATGCAGGCATTCGGTCACCTCAAATCAGACGTCTCCAATACTTCTTTGCGAATCGGTCGAAGCGAGCGACACTGGACCCATGGACACCGTCACCGACGAAGGACAGCATCAGGACAGGCACAACGTCCCCTATACCCACGGCCATCACGACAGCGTGCTGAGGTCTCATCGCTGGCGCACCGCCGAAAACTCGGCCGGCTATCTGCTTCCCCATTTGGCTCCGGGGATGTCCCTGCTCGACGTGGGGTGCGGACCCGGGACGATCACCGGCGACCTGGCTGCTCTTGTGGCGCCGGGCCGGGTGGTGGGACTCGACGCTTCGGTCGAGGTGATCGAAGAAGCGCGCCGGACGGCCGCCGAACAGGGGACCGCGGGTTTGACCTTTGAGGTGGGTGACCTCTTCAACCTCGACTACGAGGACGGGACCTTTGACGTCGTGCACGCCCACCAGGTGCTCCAACACGTCGGGGACCCGGTGGCGGCACTGCTCGAGATGAAACGGGTGTGCCGGCCTGGCGGAGTGGTGGCGGCGCGTGACTGTGATTACCCGTCCATGACCTTCTTTCCTGCTTGCCCCGAGCTCGAAAGGAGCCTGGAGGCCTATCGGGCCGCCACCCTGGCCAATGGTGCCCAGTGTGACGCCGGCCGGAAGATCCTCGGCTGGGCCCACCGAGCCGGTTTCGCGTCGGTGGTCCCGTCGGCATCGGCCTGGTGTTACGCCACTCCCGAGGAGCGGAGGTGGTGGGGCGATCTTTGGGCCGATCGGGTGACCAGGTCATCGTTGGCCGACCAATTGCTGGCCCGCCACATCGCCACCGAAGATGACCTGGTCAGTTTCGCCGCCGCCTGGAGGGGCTGGGCGTCGGAGCCCGACGGTTGGTTTGCCATCCTGCACGGTGAGGTCATCTGCACCACAAGGCCGGAACGCGGGCACGTCGTGTAGCCGGCATGCCGGGTTGTCGGGCAGGCGTTCCCTTCAGTTCAGCCCGCGTTGCACCCCGGCCAGGAATCTGTCGGGAGCTTCGATCATGGGGAAGTGGCCGACGCCGTCGAGGACCTCGACTCCGGCGTCGGGCCGGGCGCGGCCCAGGCGATCGACCATGGCGACCACCGCGATTGGATCGTCGGCCCCCCACACGATGTGCAACGGTGAGGGATGATCTTCGATGGCGCCGGTGAACCGACCTTGGTTGCGGCGCCGCTCCTCGATATAGCGGATGGTCCGCGGAAGGAGAGACAGCCCAGCGGACCGGGCCGCCAGCTCACAGGAGCCGGCAAGCTCTGCTGCAAGCACCGAAGACGACGGGCTGAAGGTGGCGGCCAGACCACCGGCCAAGGTGTCGGCGTCCATCGGTGCATCGTCGCCCAGACGTTGATCGGGCAAGCTCAACAGAAACTCCTGGCCGGCACTGAGATGAGCCAGCTCCATGTAGATGCTTCCGTTGGTAATCACCCGCCGCACGATCTCCACCGGCCAGCGCCCTTCCTCCTGGCGGGCCAGGAGCTCGCCCCCCACGGTGTCCCCATAATCGTGGGTGAGCAGAGAGACCTTGCCGAGCCCCAGCCGTTCGGTGAGGGCCACCACCACGTCCGCCTGGAGATCGACGGTGTAGGCCAGGTCGGGTTTTGCCGACAATCCGTAGCCGACCATGTCGAAGAGGACCACCCGGCGACCCCGGGCCAGTTCGTCGGCCACCAGATGGAAGTCGAAGGACGAGGTGGGAAAGCCGTGGATCACCAGCAGCGGTTCGCGCCTCTCGGCCCCGGATCCGCCGGGCTCACCGGGCTCACCGGGCTCGGCCCGCCTTGGGTCGATGTCGATCACGAAGACTTCGTGCCCGGCGAGCGGGATACGCCCACCCCGCTGCTCCCAAGCGTCGGTGCCGGCGGTCACCCGAGGAGCCGCTCGGTGAAGAAGGCCAGCACTTGATCGAGGGCGGCCCGGGTAGGGGTGCCCTCCCGGTCGTCGAGGTCTTCGGTGAGGACCGAATGGGCGATGGATTTATGCCCGTAGGGGTTTCCGCGGGACGAGTCGATCTCCACCGCGATGAAACCGTCACCCAGCACCTCCCGGAGGTGTTCGAACCGTTCGGGAGGACTGAGCCGATCGCCGGTGAAGCGCAACCCCAGGACACACGTTCCGGCCGCCACCCGATCCTGGACGACCTTGAGATCGGCGTCGGAGATCCCCAGACCTTTCTTGTGGCTCTTGCCTACCGGAAACGGCAGGGACGGTTGGCTCAGCACCGGTGCGACCACCACGTCGTCGACCATCATGGCCAGTGCGAACCCCCCGGTGAAGCACATCCCCACGACACCGACTCCCGGTCCCCCACAGGTGGCGTGCTCGGCCTTGGCCAAGGCCCGAAGCCAGGTGGTGATGGGACTGGTCCTATTCAGCGCCATGGTGGTGAACTCGCGGGAGATGCATCCCTGGGCCAGCGACTTGGCCGTGTACCCCATCGTTGGTTGGCGCCCGTCCTCACCGAACACGTGAGGCAGCACAGCCGTGCAGCCGGATGCTGCTACTTTTCGCCCGAACTCGGCGACGTGGGGTGTGATGCCCGGCATCTCACTGATCACGATCACCGCCGGCCCCGTCCCCGTCCTGTACACGGTTCGGGTGGTGCCCTCGGCGGTGAATCGGTTCTTCTCGAATCCATCCAGTGCGTCGACCATGCGCTGACGCTAGTCCGATAGCCCCCTGGTGGCCCCCGTGGACCTGACGCCGGACCTGACGCCGGACCGCTCAGTTCCGGACGGGATCAAGTCGCTTCACGCGGTCGGCGACAGCCCCACCTCTAGCGACACCCGCACCGGAAGATGATCAGATCCCGAGCTTTGGGCGATCCGGGCGTCGACCACCGATACCGACGGGGTGACCAGCACGTGATCGATTTGGCTGTGCGGGCGGTAGGAGGGCCAGGTGCGTCCGCGGACCGCCCGTCGCCAACCCGGGAAGAGTGCGGCCAGCGGCGGTCCCCACAGGTTCATGTCACCGATCAGGGCGACGGCGGAACCTGTGGGGTCGGGCAATAGAGACCGTAATTCGCGGAACTGCGCCGGGGAGCGTTGCAACAGGTGGGACATGTGGGTGCCGACAACTGTCAACGCCTCCCCGCCGACCGGGACGGTGCAGGTGATGGCCAGCCGGCGGGCCGGGTCGCGCTTCAGTTGGCTCAACGAAATCACCGCCCGGTCACTGACCGGGATGCGGGTGAGCACCGCGACCCCGAAGGTGCCGGTGGAGAAGTGCGGATGGAGACGATCGAAGTTGCGGCGCCGGCGTCTGGGGTCATCGAGGCGGAACGAAACGTGGGCATAGCGGGGCCGCGGGCCCCACCGGTAATCGGCCGATGGATCAGGGCTGAAGAGCCGGCCTCGAGCCATTCCTTCTTCGATGACGTCGTAGCCGAGGCGGTCACCCACGGTGGCGGCCGTGCTCGGCCCTCCATCCGAGGGAGCCCATGATTCCTGCAGCACCAGCACATCGGCGTCGAGAGCGGCGCACTCCGCTACCACGTCGAAGGGACGACCCCATCCGTCGACGCCTCCGTGCACATTGAAGGTGGCCAGGGTGAGCTGGGGTCGGCCGCCGGTGCCGCCCACCCGGTCAACGGTGTTGTCCATCCGCCCGGCGTCCTCGCCCACCCGGCTCAGTGCCGACCCGGGGTGGATGTGACCGACTTCAGGTCACCGCGGAACCGGGGGGCGGCGAGCTCGGCCGGGGCACGGGCGCCGGCCGGAGTGCAGATCGGGGGAGCCATAGACTCCTCAGTGTGCCAGATCCGCTGCCGGGCTACGACGAGTTCTCGATGTTCGCCGACAACGCCTCCGAAGCCGGACTCCCCTGGCATGGCGATCCCGTCGTGCGCCGCACCTCGGTCGAAGTGGCCCCGGGCCGACGGCTCAGCGCCCTGGTGTGGGGGACCGAGCCGGCCGAGCTGGTGCTGCTCCATGGCGGCGGACAGAACGCCCACACCTGGGACACCGTGGCGCTGGCGCTGGACCTCCCACTGGTGGCCATCGACCTCCCTGGGCACGGTCACTCCGACTGGCCCGGTGACGGCCGGGCTCTCGACCCGGCGGCCATGGCCGACGACGTGGCCCAGGTGATCGTCGCCTTGGCCCCGGCGGCACGGGTGGTGGCGGGGATGTCGCTGGGGGGGATCACCGCCATCGTCCTGGCCTCCCGTCATCCCGAACTGGTGCCCCGACTGGTGCTGGTCGACATCACCCCGGGAACCGACAAAGAGAAGAGCTCGGACATCCGGGCCTTTCTGGCCGGGCCCGAGACGTTCGCCAGTTTCGACGAGATCCTCGAGCGCACCATTCTCTTCAATCCCACCCGCTCCGAGTCATCACTCCGGCGTGGCGTCCTCCACAACTCGGTGCAACGCGACAACGGGACGTGGACGTGGCGCCACCAACTGGGCCGGCCCTCGAGTTCCTCGGGTCTGCACATCGAATCGGTGGATTTCACGTCGCTGTGGGATGACCTCGGAAGCATCACCGCCCCCACCTCGTTGGTGCGTGGCGGGCTCTCGCCGGTGGTCGGCGACGACGACGTGGCCGAGCTCATCCGGCGTCGGCCCGACGCCGAGGTGATGGTGGTGGCCGAGGCGGGGCACAGCATCCAGGGCGACAAGCCACTGGAGCTGGCCCGGATCCTCGCCGGGGTCTTGGACGAAGACTGAGCATTGGGCCGATGGGGCGTCCCTAGGCGGCGGACGCTACGGCATCGGTGCGCTCATCGGCGGCCGCGTCCGCCACGGCCAACGCCGCGCCGAGCACATCACCGATCTCCGCGGCCAGATGGAAGGTCATCTGGTCCCGAACTGCTTCAGGAACGTCCTCGAGGTCTGGGCCGTTACGGGCAGGAAGCACCACCTCGGTGAGCCCGGCCCGGTGGGCGGCCAGCACCTTCTGTCGCACACCGCCGATGGGCAGCACCCGGCCCTGGAGAGTGACCTCGCCGGTCATGGCCACCGCCGAGCTCACCGGGATGTCCCGGAGCAGGCTCACCAACGCGGTGGTCATGGTGACCCCGGCCGACGGCCCGTCCTTGGGGGTTGCCCCGGCGGGGACGTGCACGTGGAACCGCTTGCCCACGAAGATGTGGCTGTCGATACCGAGCTCCTCCGCGTGTGACCGGACATAGGAGAGGGCGATCTCCGCCGACTCCTTCATCACGTCGCCCAACTGCCCGGTGAGGGTCAGGCCTTCCGGTCCGTCCATCATCGAGACCTCCACGTAGAGGACATCGCCGCCTGTGCCGGTGACGGCCAGACCGGTGGCGACCCCGGGCACCGCGGTGCGATCGGCGGCTTCGAAGAAGAAGCGCGGGCGACCCAACCAACCCCGGACGTCCTCGGCGTCGACGGCTACCGGTGCCTCGCTCTCACCCGAGGCGATGCGGGTCGCCACCTTGCGCAGCAGCCGACCGAGCTCGCGCTCGAGAGACCGCACGCCGGCTTCGCGGGTGTAGTCGGCCACCACGTTGCGCAGGGCCTCATCGGTGATGGTCACCTCGTCGACCCTCAAAGCGGACCGCTCGAGTTGGCGGGCGACCAGATGGTGCCGGGCGATGGCCACTTTCTCTTCCTCGGTGTAGCCGTCGAGGCGGATGATCTCCATCCGGTCGAGCAGGGGACCGGGAATGGTGTCGATCATGTTGGCGGTGGCGATGAACAGCACCCGCGACAGATCGAGCTCCACCTCGAGGTAGTGGTCACGGAAGGTGTGGTTCTGGGCCGGGTCGAGGACTTCGAGCAGAGCCGACGACGGATCGCCCCGGTAGTCGGCGCCCAACTTGTCCACCTCGTCGAGAACGATCACCGGGTTCATGGTCTGTGCCTCGCGAAGCGCCCGAACCAACCGGCCCGGTTGTGCGCCCACGTAGGTACGACGGTGACCCCTTATCTCGGCCTCGTCCCGCACCCCGCCGAGGGCTACCCGGACGAAGGAACGCCCGAGGGCCCGGGCCACCGACTCGCCCAGGGAGGTCTTGCCCACTCCGGGCGGACCCACCAGGGCCAGAATGGCGCCGCTGCCGCGACCGGCCACCGGGGCCAGGCCGCGCTCGGCCTGCAGTTTTCGGACGGCCAGGTGCTCGAGGATGCGCTCTTTCACATCGTCGAGGCCGTCGTGGTCCTCATTGAGGATGCGGGAGGCCTCGTCGATGTCCAAACGGTCGTCGGAAAGCTTGCCCCAGGGGAGCTCGAGCACGGTGTCGAGCCAGGTGCGGATCCACCCGTTCTCAGGATTCTGCTCACTGGTGCGCTCGAACTTGCCGATCTCGCGTTCGACCGCCTTGCGCACCGCCTCGGGCAGATCCCTACCCTCGATGGCCGTCCGGTAATCGTCGGGGGCATCCTCGTCGCCGGGATTGATCTGGCCGAGCTCCTTGCGGATCGACTCGAGCTGACGCCGCAACAGGAACTCGCGCTGGGTCTTCTCCATGCCCTGCTCGACGTCGTTCTTCACCCGCTCGCGCAAGGTGATGTCGGCCAGGACCTCGCGGGCCCAACCCAGTACCAGACGCAGGCGTGCCTCGACATCGATGGTCTCGAGCACCTCTACTTTTTGGTCGAGCGACAGGTCGGGCGAGTAGCCGGACACGTCGGCGATCCGGCCCGGGTCGGTGACGTCCCGAAGGCGCTCGGCGAAGCGACCGGCCCCGCGGCTCAACAGAATGTTCTCGAGGACGGCTCGGTATTCGCGGGCCAACTCGCTGACCTCGTCGGACGGCTCGGGGTCTTCGATGGACTCGACCTGGACCCACAGTGCCTGGCCGGTGCCGGGTACCGCGGTGCCCAGGGTGGCCCGCTCGGTGCCCCGCACCACCACCGCCTGCATCCCGCCCGGCAGCTCTCCGGTCTCCATCACCTCGGCGATCACACCCACTGTGGCGTAGCGCTCATCGATGAAGGGAACGATCACCAGGCGACCGCCGGAAGCCCCGGCCGCCTCCACCGCAGCCTTGGCGTCCTCGGACTCCAAAGCCATGTTGAAGACCATCCCGGGCAGCACCACGCCCGAGGTGAGGGGGAGCAAGGGCAGATTCTGGTTGATCTCGTCGACTGTCTTTTCCACTGGTACTCCGTTCGGCTCAGCTGTCAGTTGTAACTGTTGCTATATCAACGGTATGCCGATGCGAGTATTCCCGGACGGTGCGTGGACGGTGCGTGGACGGTAGCCGCCATGGGTTTCAGATGAGCGTGCCGAGTGCCAGCCCGGCGATGGCGGCACCCAGCCCAGCCACCAGGCTGACCAGCACGTTCGTCACCGCGGCGGCGGGCGCATCGCTCCCGAACAGCCGAAAGGTGTCGTAGGTGAACGTCGAGAACGTGGTGTAGGCGCCGATCAGACCCGTGCCGAACACCGTCACCCAGTTGGTGGCCAGGCCGTGATGGAGAGCCGACCCGGTGAGGAAGCCCAGAACCAGCGAGCCGGTCACATTGATCAACAGGGTCCCGTAGGGAAAGTCGGATTCGACCTTCCCCTGGACGAACCGGTCGATCAGATACCGGAGGACCGCTCCGGTTCCCCCGGCGATCATCAGACCGCCGATGATCACGTGGTGGCCCCCGGATCGGGGGCCGGCCCGGAGCCGTAGGAGACCACCTGAATCGGCTCCCGCACCACGAGACCGCTCACCTGCAGGTCACGGATCTGGGGCAGAAAGGCGTCGATCTTCTCGGTGGTGTCGATGATCTCCACCATGATGGGCAGGTCGTCGCTCAGACTGAGGATACGGGTGGTGTGGATGTGATTGTTGGCTCCGTACCCTTCAAAGCCCTTCCACGCCGAAGCACCGGCCATGCCGGCGGCATGGGCCCGGTGGATGATCTCCGCGTGCATGGCCACGTGATGATGGCGGTCTGACTCGCCGAGATAGATGGTCAGGCGTTCGGCCGCTCCGGAGAGGGTGGTCATGGGGTTGTCCTTTGTTCGGTTTCGGGTTCGGGGCGGGCGTCGAATTCTGAGTCGGGATCGGTACTCAGCAGACCTGACGTGTCCCCGCGCCGGCTGCGGGCCAAAAGGACACCGAGTCCCACCGCCGCCACCCCGGCCACCACCGAGACGAACAGGTAGACGACGCCCAGAGTCGGATAGCCGTCCTGAGTCCGCCGGACGGCTTCGACCATCAAGGTGGAGAAGGTGGTGAACCCGCCGCAGAACCCGATGGCGGCAAATGGCAGGGCGTAGCGGGTTGGTGGCCACCGTTCGGCCACCACCGTGATGATCACTCCCAGCAGTAGGGAGCCGACCACGTTGACGGCGAATGTGGCCCACGGGAACCCGTTGGCGGAGACGACCACCGCCTGGCTCACCTCGTAGCGGGCCAGGGTGCCGAGGGCACCGCCGCCGGCGATGACCACGATGCGGAGTACGGGCGCGGAGCCCGGTCCGGTGGCTCGCTTCGTCGGTGAGGGCACAGACTCTCCTTCCGGTGTCACGACTCGCGGTGTTCCGGTAGGAGCCATCAGCCGTCACCGGCGGTTGGGGCGAGCTCCATCGCCTCGCTCAGTGTGAACTACACCCCACCTGAAGGTGGGGGCTTCGTGAGCTAGTCCCGGTCATGCTGCGACCGTCCTCTGGCCCAGTCTGTTTTCCCGCTTCCCCGGCCCGTCCAACTTCAACGGTGCCTCAGTCCCGACCGGCGGCATTGCATCCGTTCGTTCCTCCAGTTCGTACCTGGAGCGGGCATCATCCACAATTCCTGCGGACAGCGTGGGTACAAGGCCCCCACTCACGGCACGCATGAGGATGTTGCAGGCCGCATTGAAGTCGGCGTTACCGGTCCAGCCGCAGTCGGTGTCCCCACACACGAGCAATGCTTGGTTCTTGCGCTGTCCGGGTGTGGTGGACCCACATGTGTGACACGTCAGTGACGTGAACGGTGCTGGGACGGTGACGACGGCTCCTCCGTTATCAGCCATCTTGTATCTGGTGAGATCGAGCAATGTTCCCCAACCTTCGTTGAGGATGACCCGGTTGAGACCGGACTTGGCTGCGACGTTGGTGCCGGGTGCCTTCACACTCCCGGCCGCCGACTTGGTCATGTTCTTGATCCGGAGTGCCTCGAACACGGCCACGCTGTAACCGTCGGCGATCTTGCGGGAAGTCTGGTGGTGCCAGTCCTTGCGACGACGGGCGGCCTTGGCCTGCACAGAAGCGATGGCGTCGTAGGTCTTGCGCTCGTTGGCACCGATCCTGCCCTTGCCCCGCCCATCGGAGCGGTCCCATCTGGCGTGGCGCTCCCGGGCACTCTGGCGCTCCAGATATCGGAGGTGGCGTTTCTCGCCGGGAGTCAGCCAGTCGGGATGGTTGAACTCAGTTCCATCTGATCCGGCCAGGGGGATGACCACGCCCCGGTCGAACCCGACGACCGGCCGGGACTCCACCGGGGATCGCAGCTCCGGCTTCGGTAGTTCCACCCGCAGCGCCAGCGTCCAGCGTCCGTGGTCATTGGTGACACGAGCACCAGTAACTCTGGCTCCGACCGGAATCGGGCGGTGGTACCGGATGGTCACCTTTCCCACCTTGGGGACCTGGACGGTGGCGAACTTTTTGGAGACCCTGGTGATGTTCAGGTCTCGGGCCTGGGGGATGTCGAACGACGGGCGATCCTTCAACCGACTGTGAAAGTTCGGCGCACCACCGACACCGGACCAGCACCGCTCCCACGTTTGCCAGTACCTCTTGGCAACGGCTTTGCATGCTTGGGCGGGCAACTCTGCCAACCATGGGATGTCCGTGCGGGCTTGAGCCACCACAGCATCCAGATCGGACTTCTTCACCCGGCGCAGCGGACGACTGGACATCAACCACCACTGGTGGGTCATGTTCCACAGTGCCCGGTCGAGGTCGGTCATCCTACCCATCCCGGCGCCCAGTTCGACGGTCGGGTCCATGCGGTACAGCAACCCGCGACTGACCGACGGATGGGCAGCCTTCCACCGGGCAAGCTTCGCCGCCTTGGCTTTCCTGCTCCGCTCGGCGGGGCTGTTGGAGTCGCGCTTCACTACGCTCCAGTGTAGCGCCTGGTAGTATCGGTGTTATACCCATAGAGCCAGATATACGCCGAGGCAGACACGCTATTTGGGCTTGTCATGCCCATTTGGTGTTTGTCACCAAGTACAGACGTGGGGTGTTCACTGGTGCCATGCTCACGACCTGCGAACGGACCATGCGTGAAACGTGTGACGACTTCGGGGTCACCCTGGTGGAGTTCAACGGCGAGGACGATCACGTCCACCTGCTGATTGAGTTTCCTCCGACCGTGCAGCTCACTCGGCTGGTGAACTCGCTGAAGGGTGTGTCGTCCCGGATGTTGCGCCAGAGGCATCCGGTCCAAGTCAAGAAGTACCTGTGGGGGGACCACTTCTGGTCCCGCTCCTACTACGTCGGTACCGCTGGGGGTGCGCCGCTGAGCGTCATCGGCGAGTATGTCGAGAGCCAGCGACGGCCAGCCTGACTCTGTGTGCGCCGGACAAGCGATTCACCTCCTGCCTGAAGGCGGGAGCACTCTCGCCAAAATCGGGTAGAGCGGCCATGTGTGGGCGGGTGGCAGGATGCGGACATGGAGACTCAGCTCATCGGGATGGACACCTCTGGTCGCCAGGTGGTCGACCTGACCGGTGCAGTGTCGTCATTCTGTGAGGGTAAGGGAGACGGGCTGGTGCACGTGTTCGCCCCCCACGCCACCGCCGGGGTGGCCCTGATGGAGCTGGGGTCCGGGTCGGAGTCGGACCTGGTCGAGGCCATCGAACGCCTGCTGCCCCGGGACGACCGCTATCGGCACCGGCACGGCGCCACTGGGCACGGAGCAGACCACGTCCTCCCGGTCTTCATCAGTCCGTCCATGGTGCTGCCGGTATTCGACGGCACCCTGCAGTTGGGGACATGGCAGAAGGTGGTGCTGGTGGACACCAACGAGGACAATCCCCATCGGACGGTGCGCCTCAGCTTCGTGTCCGGCTGAGCGATCGGCCCCGGCCGGAATGTTCGGGGAGCCATCGGCGTTCACCTTAGGTAGTTCGCAGTGTGCCGAGGCACCCGAATCACCCACTTGTCAGTCGAGGATTTCGTATGCCCCGTATTCACATCAGCCAGAAGGTCGCCGTAAGCGTCGTCTTCGTCTCCGCCATGTTCATGAGCATCATGGACATCACCATCGTCAATGTGGCCCTGCCCAGCATCGGCAAGCAGTTCCACGAGAGCACAGCCAGCCTCGACTCCATCGTGATCGGGTTCCTGGTGAGCCTGGCCGTCTTCATTCCGGCCGCCGGATGGCTGGGTGACCGGTTCGGCATGAAGCGAGTGCTGCTCATCGCCATCGCCATCTTCACCGCTTCCTCGGTGTTGTGCGGTATGGCCGGGACCCTCTCGCAACTGGTGCTGTTCCGGGTCGTCCAGGGGGTGGGCGGGGGCATGTTGACCCCGGTGGGGATGGCCATGCTGTTCCGCGCCTTCCCGCCGGCGGAACGGGTGAGGGCCGCGAGCATTCTCACGGTTCCCACTGCGGTCGCCCCGGCCGTGGGCCCGGTGCTCGGAGGACTGCTGGTGACCGACCTGTCATGGCGGTGGGTCTTCTTCGTCAACCTCCCCATCGGCATCCTGGCCTTCCTGTTCGGCCTCATCTGTCTGGAGGAGCAACGCCATCCGGTCAAAGGCCGGTTCGACATCCCGGGATTCGTGCTGTCAGGGGTGGGTTTCGCCCTGCTGATGTTCGGTATCAGTGAAGCTCCCAACCGGGGATGGGGCTCGCCGATGATCGTCGCGGCCATTGGGGTGGGCGTGGCCATGATCATCGTCATGGTGATGGTCGAGCTGGCCACCAAGGCCCCCTTGCTGCACCTCCGACTGTTCGCCGATCGACTGTTCCGCTCCACCAGCCTGGTGCTGGTGCTCTCGGTGATGGCGTTTCTGGGCGTGCTGTTCGTGGTGCCACTCTTCTTTCAGTTGGCCCTCGGCCTCTCGGCACTGCAGTCAGGGTTGAACACCTTCCCCGAGGCCATCGGCATCATGATCGGCGCCCAGTTCGCCAGCCGGTATCTCTACCCCAACCTCGGGCCACGCCGGCTGGTGGCCGGGGGGTTACTCGGGGTGGCAGCGTCGATCGGGTTGATGACCCTGATCGGCTTCGGCACAGACTTGTGGTGGATGCGGCTGCTCATGTTCACCATGGGGCTTTCGATGGCGCAGGTATTCATCTCGAGCCAGGCCGCATCGTTCGCCACCATCTCCCATGCCGATACCGGGCAGGCGTCATCACTGTTCAACAGTGAGCGCCAGTTGGGAAGTGCCATCGGTGTGGCCATTCTCTCCACCGTGTTGGCCGCGGTGGGCACCGAGCACGTGGCGAGGGGTCACCTCACCGCCAACCTGGCTTCGTATCACGCGGCCTTCATGGTGGCCGCCGGTATCGCCCTCCTCGGCTCCCTGGTCGCACTCACCATCAGCGACTCCGATGCCGCCGCCACCATGGTCCACCACAGCCAGGCCAAGGCCAACGCCAAGGCCCGGTCCGACGAGAACAAGAAGGCCCGGGTTGCCGCCGGACCGGGTGGGGGGCTGGGACCCGATCCCTCCAGCGATCCCTCCAGCGATCCCACCAGCGAACCCTCCCTGACCCCGGCCACCTGATCATTCCGATTCGCCCGCAGTACGGTGCGAAGAGCACCCGGAATCCCGGGTCGGCCCGATAAGCACGGGAACGGAGCCCAGCATGACCGACGTGGACGACATCACCGGGACCGAGGAGTGGCGTCTCCTCCGCGGCCATTTCGACAGGATCGGCCAGGACAGCCTGCGCCACTTGTTCGACACCGATCCCGAACGCGGGACCCGGATGACGGTGAGCGCCGCCGATCTCTATCTCGACTACTCCAAGCACCGGGTCAACGAGGAGACCATGGATGCCCTGATGGCGGTGGCCCGGGCGGCCGGCGTCGAGGCGCGACGCGATGCCATGTTCGCCGGACAGCACATCAACACCACCGAGGACCGGGCCGTGCTCCACGTGGCGCTCCGGATGCCCAGGGATGCCCAACTGACCGCCGACGGGCAAAACGTGGTGGGCGACGTCCACCGGGTGCTCGACCGCATGGGCGAGGTGGCCCGGCGCATCCGCTCGGGGGAGTGGACCGGCCACACCGGTCACCGGATCACCGCGGTGGTCAACATCGGCATCGGGGGATCGGACCTGGGCCCGGCCATGGCCCACGAGGCCCTGGCCGACTACGCGGCTGACGACATCACCTGCCGGTTCGTCTCCAACGTCGACCCGGTCGACCTCTTCAACAAGACTCGCGGCCTCGACCCGGCCGGGACGCTGTTCGTGGTCAGTTCCAAGACGTTCACCACCCTCGAGACCCTGACCAATGCCGCCGCCGCCCGGGAATGGCTGCTCACCGGGATAGGGGCCGGCAACGAGGCGGTGGCCAAGCATTTCGTGGCCGTCTCCACCAACGAGCAGGCGGTCACCGAGTTCGGGATCGACCCGGCCAACATGTTCGGCTTCTGGGACTGGGTGGGCGGGCGCTACTCCTACGACTCCGCCATCGGCTTCTCCTTGATGGTGGCCATCGGGCCCGATGCCTTCGCCCAGATGCTGGCCGGCTGCTACGCCATGGACCGGCACTTCGCCACTGCCCCGCTGGAGGCCAACATGCCGGTCATCCAGGGGATGCTCAACGTCTGGTACAACAACTTCTTCGGTGCCCAGACCCATGCGGTGCTGCCCTACAACCAACGGTTGGCCCGCTTCCCGGCCTATCTGCAGCAGTTGACCATGGAATCGAACGGCAAGTCGGTGCATCGCGACGGGTCACCGGTCACCGGGCAGACCGGAGAGATCTTTTGGGGCGAGCCCGGGACCAACGGGCAACACGCCTTCTATCAACTCATCCATCAGGGCACCAAGCTCATCCCCGCCGACTTCATCGGATTCGTCGACTCCACCCACGAGACCGGCGACCAGCAGGACCTGCTCATGGCCAACTGCTTCGCCCAGTCGAAAGTGCTGGCTTTCGGGCGCACCGCCGAGGAAGTGGCGGCAGATGGGACCCCCGCCGAGTTGGTGCCCCACAAGGTGATGCCCGGCAACCGGCCCAGCTCCACCATCGTGGCGCCCAAGTTGACCCCGTCGGTGCTGGGCCAACTGGTGGCCCTCTATGAGCACACCGTCTTCACCGAAGGGGTCATCTGGGGGATCGACTCGTTCGACCAGTGGGGGGTGGAATTGGGCAAGGTGATGGCCGGGCAACTGGCTCCGGCACTCGTCGACCCGTCGGCGCCGGATCTTTCCGACCAGGACGCCTCGACGGCCGAACTGGTGCGCCACTACCGCAGGCTGCGGGGTCGGATCGGCTAGGCAACGCTCAGGCGGAGGCGAGGGCCTTCCACAGCGAGCGGTAGTTGGGATAGGTGATGCCGGGGGTCACGTAACCGGCTTCGATCAACTCGGCGTGGAACCTGGGGAGATTGCGGAACGGGATGCCCATGTCCACGTGATGGGCCAGATGCCAACCGGTGTTGTAGGGGACGATCCAGAACCGGGCCAGCAGTGACTGGCGGACGTCGTGGGTGGTCACCCGGCGGTCGTCGCTCGCCTCCATGCCCCCGTGCTCGGCGATGGCCCGCAGCCGGTTGATCACCTTCCACTGGGTCATCCACGGTGCCAACCACAACAGCGGGTAGATCCACCACCGACCGGTGGCCGCCCATGCCACCGCCCACAGTCCGACCTGCATGGCGATGATCGGGAGCGACACCGGCCGGTAGGCCCGCACCTTCACCGACTTCAACAGCGGGGAGAGGTTCTTCCATCCCGAGATGCCCACCGCGTCGCGTACCAACCGTCGGGCCAGGGTACGCCGGTCACACCGGTAACCGCCGTAGAAGGCCATGTCCGGCTCCTCCGGCCCGAACTCCTGACGGTGATGGGAGAAGTGGCCCCGCCGGTAGAGCTGAATGGGAACCAACGCCGGGTAGGCGATGACCCAGGTCCCGACCCAGTCATTGATCCTCTTGTTGGTGAAGAGGAGTTTGTGAGCCGCCTCGTGCATGAGGATGGCGAAGCGGGCGTGGATCGGGCCCATCAGGATGAAGACCGCCAGGTAGGCCAAGGGGTTGTCGATCCACACCGCCAGAGCGACCATGGCCACCACCCACATCCAAAGTCCGCCGACGGTGAGAGCGTTGCGGAGATCGTTGATCCGCCGGAGGTCCTGGCGTAGCGCGGGCCGGCACTTGCCGCTGGCCAACAGGCGGTCGGTGGGCAATACCGACGGACGCACCGCGGCATCGGGCACCATGGTGGCTGTCACGGTCCCTATATTACAATGAAAGAACAGATGCCGCAAGATCGTAATATCCCGATGACCGCCCGATCGGTCCTGGCCAGCACCTTGCTGGGGGTGGATCCCCCCGAGCTGCCGGTGGCCTACCTGGTCCATGTGGCCGGCCTGTTCGGGATCAATGACAACCGGGCCCGGGTGGCACTGAGCCGGATGGTGGCATCGGGAGAGGCGATCACCGCCGGCGGCGGACGGTACCGACTGGCCGGCCGCCTCCTCGATCGCCAAGGGCGGCAGCGGGCCAGCCGGGCCGGACGCACCGGTCAGTGGTCGGGGGAGTGGCGGGTGGTGGTGGTGACCACGACGGGAAGCTCGGCGGAGATCCGGGCCAAACGGCGCAGTGCCCTGGCCTTTGCCCGGTTGGCCGAGTTGCGCGAAGGGATATGGATGCGTCCCGACAACCTCGAGGTCCGACTCGACCCCGAGGTGCAGCGGGACTCCACCGTGTTGTCGGCCCGGCCCGAAGAGGACCCGTCCGGGTTGGCGTCCAGGCTTTGGGATGTGGAGGCATGGGCAGGGCGGGCCTGCCGGCTGATGCGCCAGATGGCCGACCAACTCCCCACGGGGCCCTCCGATCTGGCTCCCGGCTTCGAGTTGTCGGCCTCGGTCCTCCGCCACCTGCAAGCCGATCCCCTACTGCCGGTCGAACTGCTGCCCGCCGGCTGGCCGGGTGGGGTACTCAGGGAGCAGTATGACGACTGGGACGCCCGCTATCGCTCGATCCTCGAGAAGTGGGGTCGCACCACCTGACGGCCACCGTCATCGACCAACCAAGGAGACCCATGAGCGAGGCTGACCCATCCCTGCCGTTGCAGGGACAAGTGGCGATCATCACCGGGGGGGCCCGGGGCCAGGGCCGCAGCCATGCCCTGGAACTGGCTCGTCTGGGCGCGGATGTGGCCCTCTGCGACCTGTGTGAGGACGTCGCCACCGTCGGGTACCCGTTGGCCACCCGCGACGACCTGGCCGAGACGGCCAAGCTGGTGGAAGCGGCCGGGCGACGGTGTGTGTCGGAAGTGGTGGACGTCCGCGATCTGCAGGCGGTCATCGCCTTCGTCGACGAGGTGCAAGCGTCGTTGGGCTCGGTCGACATCATGGTGGCCAACGCCGGGGTGACGGCCATCGGCTCGATCTGCGACATGGATGCCGCCCAGTGGGGCAACGTCATCGACATCAACCTCACCGGTGTGTTCAACGCCATCCGCGCCGCCGCGCCCCACATGAGATCCCAGCGCTCCGGCCGGATCATCGGCATCTCGTCGATGATGGGTCGCACCTCGCAACCGGGCATCCCCGCCTATACCGCCTCCAAGTGGGGGGTCATCGGGCTGTGCAAGTCCGCCGCCTACGAGTTGGCCGGCTTCGGGGTGACCGTCAACGCAATTGCCCCGGGCAACGTGTCGACCCCGATGATTCACAATGAGGAGCTCTATCGGCTGATGCGGCCCGATCTCGAGCACGCCACCAAGGACGATGTGGCCCCGGTCATGGTCGCCCTCCACGTGCAGCCGGTTCCCTGGCTCGAGCCCGAAGAGATCACTGCCGCGGTGGTGTACCTGGTCTCCGCCGGGGCCCGCCACATCACCGGATCGGTGATCGACGTGGATGCCGGGGCGTCAGCCCGGTTCACCGCCTGACAGGCGGCTGACCGCCGGCCCCTCATTCCGTCGTCGGCTGCCCGCAGTGCCGGCCCGACGTCTTTTCGCCTCGGTCCAGCGCTCTGTGGATCTCGTACCGGGCACGGCCCCCCTGCTTGGCCCGGTACATGGCTCCATCGGCGTTGGACAGAACCACGGCGGGGTCGTCACCCGGAGAGGCGACCGTCACCCCGATACTGGCCGACGGTGTGAGAATCCGTCCGTCGATGACCAACGGAGCCGACAGAGCTTTGCCGATCCGGCCGGCCAGTGCGGCGGCGGCGGTGTTGCCACCATGCAGGTCTTCGCACAGGACGACGAACTCATCGCCGCCGAGGCGGGCAGCGGTGTCGCCCGGACGCACGATCTGGGACAGTCGGACGGCGACGGCAATGAGGAGTTGATCCCCCAGAGAATGACCCCCCAGGTCATTGACCGACTTGAATCGGTCGATATCGAGGTAGAGCACGGCAACCTGGGCGTTCCGATGACTGAGGGTTCCCAGGGCACGGTTGAGCTGTTCGATGAACAGGGCCCGATTGGGAAGGCCGGTGAGCGGATCGTGCAGGGCCAGAAAGCCCAGACGGGCATGTTCCTCGGTCAACTGCGCGTGGAGTTCGCCGGAGGCGCGGTCGAACTGTTTGGCCATGCCCACCATGCTGCCGTCGGCCCCGGCCCGCACCACCGCCACCGCCTCCTCGACCACCGCTGGTGAGCTGTCCAGTCGGGCGCCTTCTTGGCAGACGGCCAGTTCGGCTGCATCACGCCAGAAGAGGTAGAGCTTGGTGATGCCGGCCAGCGACAGCCACTCGTCCACCGCGGCCCGGCCGGTCTGCGAGAGGGCGTCCGCCTGCTCCTGGGTAGCGGGCTGGTGAGTGACGAGGTAGTTGACCACCGCATCGGTCGCCAACATGGTGAACCGTTCGATCTCCGGCCGCAGTTCTTCTGCCCGGGGTGTCTCGTCGAAGCCCCCGTTCTCCCCCCACCGGTCCGCGACCAACCTCGCCATCACGTGGGACCGGGCAGCCAGCGCATGGCCGAGCGCAGCGAGCGCGTCCCGCCGTCTGTCCACGGGATTGCCGGTGCCTGCCATTGCCATAGTGGAAACATCGACGGTAAAGGTCGTTTACTTGACGAATTGTTGTCCCCGGCGCCCACATCGGGCCGAGGGTGAGTGGGGTGCGCTACGAGGGAGCCGAGGTGGCTTCGCCCCCGTAGGGGCAGTGCCGGCAACCGTTGCCACAACAGGTGCCCCGTTTCTTCAGGTAGGCGGCGGTGAGGACGAACAGGCCGGAAACGGGATCCATATAGCCAGTTTGACCTGCGGCGATGGCCGCGGCGTGGGCAGCTGCGACCTCATCTCGTTCCATGGGGCGAGGATAGGACATGCTGTCGTCTGGGCTCAGCGGGCGGACATGGTGATGAAGTCACGGGCCCACGACGGCTCGAAGAATCTGGATGGCCCCCCTGACATGGAGGCCAGCAGGTCGGTGCCGTTGGCCGGCGCCGCCGCTCCTGTCGGGGTGGGAGGGGTATAGAAGGTGAAGGTGTCCCAGGCCGGGTTGATGTCGAGCTCCATTCCCCGCACGGCCCCGGCTGCCACCAACAGCCCTGCCAACTGGGTGATATCGAGAGAGGGTCCCGACACGTAGACGATCGCGCCGCCGGCGGTGACCCCGACCCCGGACCGGTAGGTGCGGGGGATGTTGCCGATGGTCGATCCCCAGGCAGACGCGTCGCCAGGGGACAGCCCGGGTACCGGAGCGCCGTGGTCGACCAGGAAAGTGAGGTTCTGGCGTACAGCCACCACGGCGGCGGACATCGAGACATCCCGATTCCATTGCCCCACGGTGACCGTGCCGTCCTGGGTGATGACCAGAGAGGCCGCCCCGCTGACCAGGGGGGCGAAGTACCGACTCTCCGCGTAGTAGCCGCCGTGCGAGTCGGCCAGCTTGAACCCACCATTGAACGCGCACACCAGGGTGAGTGCCGCGTCGGGTTGAATGGGGGCCGTGTAGGTCCAGGGGCCCTGTCCGGGGCTGATGCTGCCCGAGTAGAGGTTGCCGCGCAGATGATGAGCGTCCATCCAGGCGATTCCGGCCGGGGTGCCCGAACCAGCAGCCCTCAGGGTGGTGATGTAGAGCACCGGGGCACCCCCGACGCTCCGCCCGGCCGCGGTCCACTGTCCCTCTCCGGCCAGGGCAGGGGTTACCAGCGGAACCAGAGCGGCCGGCGGTGGCGAGCCGGGCTCGGGCGGCGGCGGAACGGTGGTCGTCGTGGTCGTGGTGGCCGGGTGACCGGCGGCGGTGGTGGTGGCCGGGTGACCGGCGGCGGTGGTGGAGCTCGAAGGGCTCGTGGGGATGGTGACGTGCGGTGCGCCGACGCCGTGCCCGCAGCCGACCAGGCACACCATCGAGATGGCGAACAATCCACCCATTGTCCGCCGCCGATGTATCACGTGAATCCATTCTCGCTTGTGAACGGCGACCATTGTGCCAGCATCCATCGCTGTTGCCGTGGCGGGAGACGCGATGGCATGCCTTCATGGCATAGCGCCGACCACCGGAGGTAGGGACTCGAACGTGCGACTCGTTCGTGACCATCACCGACGACGGGGGGTGATTCTCGCCAAAAACAGTGATCGGGATCCCAACGAGGCCCAGCCGGCGGAGTGGATCCCTGCCGCCGACCACCGAGCAAGCCCAGCTGATGATCTCCAGCCAAAAGGATGCGCCCGCTCAGGTGATGCCGAACCAGTCGAGTGACTCCGCTGCCGCCATCTCCACACAGGCCAAGGTGTCGTGGAGGGCGCGGTCCTGTCCGAACCGGTCACTCAGCGACACCATCCGGGCCCCGTAGGCGCGGGCAGCCTCATCGGCCTCGGTCGTCGCCCGTCCCACGATCACCAGCGAGGGGATCCCGAGTGCCGAGGCGTCGCCGAGGACACCCCCGACCACCTTGCCGTCAAACGAGGTGGCGTCGAGCGCGCCTTCTCCGGTGACCACCAACTGGGCGTGCTCGAGGGAGCGCCCAAGGCCCACCAGGTCCGCCACCAGTCGGTATCCCAGACGAAGGCTTCCTCCCAGGGCTGCCAGTGCCCCGCCGAGACCCCCGGCGGCACCCGCACCGGGAATGTCGCGGACGTCGGTGCCGAAGCGCTGCTGGTACTGGTCGGCCAGCCGACCGAGCCGGTCGGTGAGCTCGGCCACCTGTTGACGGGAGGCTCCTTTTTGGGGAGCGAAGAGCCGGGCGGCGTCGAGAAAGCCCACGCTGACATCGCAGGCGGCGACCAGCTCCACCCGGCCGAGGCCACCGGATTCCTCGATGCAGGTCAGCGCCCCCAACCCGCCGTCGGTGGTGGCCGAGCCCCCCAGTCCGACGATGATGGTCGGACAAGACCCGGCCCCGGATGCCACCTCCCCCGAAGCGGGCAGTCGCCCGGAGTCGGTGAGGGACCGGGCCGCCGCCACCAGAAGTTGGCCGGTGCCCCGGGTGGTCGCCTCCATCGGCCGGTTGGCGTCGGGACCACCGGCCAGGGTGAGGCCCGATGCCCGGGCCATCTCGATGACCGCCCGATCCCCACCCCGAAGCCACGGGGCCACAACCGGCTGCCCCAATGGGCCGGTGACCTCGGTCGTCTCGACCCGGTCGCCCGGCCGGCGGCAGACATCGAGCAACCCTTCCCCCCCATCGGAGAGTGGGGACCGGATGGCTGACCAGCCCGACCGGGTGGCGCCCCGGGCCATGGCAGCGGCTACCTGGCCGGCGGTGGCGGTGCCCCGGAACTTGTCAGGAGCAGCGACGAGGACCGGCACGCTACGACCCTAGCGACCCGGTCCCGCACCAGGCCGGGACGATCCTTGCGTCGAGGCGGGTAGGTTGGCCACCGCGAGGCATGGGGATGCTTCGCACCTGACAACGGGGAGGAACATGACTGCCGTCCTTCATGGCAAGGCAACGCCGGCGGCTGACAGCTCGGGGGACGTCGGGCGGTCGACCATGGCCGAGCGGTTGCACATCAACAAGCGGACCATTCAGATCGCCCTCGGGCTCATGTGGATCATCGACGCCGGATTGCAGTTTCAACCCCGGATGTTCGGCACCGACTTCGTGTCGATGGTGATCGCCCCCAATGCCGCCGGGCAGCCTTACCCCATCGCCTGGTCGATCACCCACATGGCCCGCTTCCTCTCCCGGGACGTGGCCCTGTGGAACACGATCTTCGCACTCACCCAGTTGGCCATCGGGATCGCGCTCCTGAGGCGGCGCACGGTGAAGATCGCCCTGGCGGCATCCTTCGCCTGGGTGGTCGGGGTGTGGTCGTTCGGAGAGGGATTCGGCGGCATCCTCACCGGGCATGCCAACGCCCTGATGGGAGCGCCGGGAGCTGTCCTCCTCTACGCGGTGATCGGCATCCTGGTGTGGCCGAAGGCAGAGGGAGAGGCCGCGGACCGGCCGGACCGGGAACCGCGTACGGGTCTGGCCTCATCGGCCGCCGGCCACGGTCCCCTGGGCGCATGGGGAGGTCTCTGGATATGGGCTGCCATCTGGGCCTTCTTCGCCGTGCTCCAGTTTCTGCCCCAGAACCGTTCGTCGGGATGGCTGTCCGACTCCCTGACCGGCATGGCCGGCGGGGAGCCGGGTTGGTACGGGCACCTGTTGAACTCGCTCGGTCATGCCTTCACCGGAGCCGGCACACCGGCGGCGGTGCTGTTGGCGACCCTGTTCCTGATGATCGGCCTGGGGCCGTTCGTCACCCGGCGTCCGGATGTCTTCATCGGGATCGGCATGGGAGTGGCCGCCCTGTTCTGGTTCACCGGCCAAGCCATGGGCGGGATCATGACCGGGATGTCCACGGACCCCAATGCCGGCCCGCTACTGATCCTGTTGGGGGCGGCCTTCCTGCCCCTGGCGCTCGACCCGGTTTCGGCTCCGGTGCCCGCTGTCGTGGCCTTCGGCCGTCACCAGATCTTGGCCACCCTCGGCATCGTGGGGCTGGCTATCGTTCCCGCCGCGGTGGCGGTGATCCCCGGCGCACCGGCGGTCGCCGCCTCGACGGCAGCCAATATGCAACACATGACCATGTCGGGATCGGGTTCCGGTGCGAGCTCCTCGACCAGCCCACCCAGCGCCACCGGTTCGACGGCCAAGGGTGGAACTGCCAACTCGATGAACATGGCGGGAATGGCCGGCCTGGGGGTCACCAATCCCAACTGGAAGTACAGCGGCCCCCCGCTGTCGGCCCGCGAGACGGCTCTCCTCACCTCTGTGGGTGGCGTCACCGACACCGGGCACGCCATGCAGACCCCGAACTGCAGCGCGGCGCCGACCGCCGACCAGGTACTGGGGGCCGTGCAGTACGTGCAGGCCACCTCGGCGGCGGTGGCCAAGTACAAGAACCTGAGTGCGGCAACCGCGGCCGGGTACATTCCCATCACCAGCAGCACCTATCCGATCGTGCACTATCTGAACCTCTCGTACATGAACAATCAGGACATCCTCGATCCCAACCACGTCGACTCGTTGGTCTACGCCTTCACACCTGACGGACCGGTGCTGGTGGCGGCCATGTACCTCCTGCCCAACTTCGAGAACGGACCCATGCCCTATGGATGCCTGGTCCAGTGGCACGCGCACACCAATCTGTGCACCTCGTCCACTACCCACCAGATTGTGGGATTCACCCCATGTGCTCCGGGCACCTTCCACGATGGGAGGACCCCGTTCATGACCCACGTCTGGCAGGTCCCGGTGGCCGGTGGCCCGTTGGCCATCGATCCCTCCGATCTGCAGGTGGTGCAGGCGGCGATGATGGCCCAACAGGACGGTCAGGCCCCGTCGTCACCCGGCACCCTGTGACCGCGCCGGCGGTGACACCCAGCGCGACGATGGGCTACCGGGGCACCACGGTGATCGGACAGCGGACACCGGGCGCCCGGCTCAGTCGCGCATCAGCGGTGACGAGATTGCAGTCCAGTAGTTCTGCCAGCGCGACGTACGAGGCGTCGTAGGCCGACAGGTTGTCCCGCAGTTCCCACACCCGATCCGCCAGTGAGAACACCGGGTACCGCGTCATCCCGAGCCGTCGCAGCGTGTCCAAGGCGGCCCAGCCGGCGTCGGGACCCAGTTGTTGAGCCGCGACCCTCCGACGTAGTCCGTTGGCGACTTCGGAGTCGATGAGGTGGGGGGCATGCAGTTGCTCGCTGGCGAGGGCGCGCCGCGCCGGGCCGGCGTTGAGAAGCGCTGACAGCGCCGCCGAAGCGTCGACCACGATCACCTCTCAGCTCGTCCGGCCTCCACGTCATTGAGGATCGTCGCGGTGTCCACCCCCAGATCAGGGAGGGCACCGAGCAGCGCGGGGTTATCCGCTCTGCGCGACACGTCGGCGAGTTCCCTCACTGCTACCGCACCTACCGAAGTCGCGTCACGAGCGGCGAGCCGCTCCAAGCGCTCGACGACGTCGTCCGGAACGTTGCGCAGGTAGAGGGTTCTCATGTCGCATAATGCTAGCAATTAGCTTGCATATCTGCAAGTAGCAAACCCATGTCGGGACCCCTCAAAGGCACGGCCTTCGAGGCGGTGACGTAGTAGCGACGGCCGCCCTTCTGAAGGGACCGATCCCCGCGCGCAGCGCGGCGGATGGACAGCGCGGCGGATCGGTTGCAGGACGGGCCGACCCCGGTCATGCCCGACGGCAGAGTCCCTCATGGGGATCGACCACCTCGTTCCTAAAGGGTGGCGCCGACCCCGGATCGCCGGATAGCTGATTCCTTGGTGCCCAGGTAGGACTCCACCACCCGCGGGTGGTCGAGCACCTCGGCCGGGGTCCCCTCGGTGATGACCTCGCCGAGCTCGAGGGCGATCATCCGGTCACAGATGGCGGTCAACAGGGGCATGTCGTGCTCGACCACCAGGATCGAGCATCCCGAGTGGAGCTGCACCCGTTGCAGCAACGGGCCCATCGCCTCGGTCTCGCGCTGAGCCACCCCGCCGGAGGGCTCATCGAGCATGAGGACGGCAGGGTCCTGGGCCAACACGCAGGCCAACTCCACGATGCGGCGGGTGCCGGTCGAGAGCTCGCCCACCAACTTCTCAGCGAAGGCGCCCAGCCCCATCAGGGTGACCAGTTCGTCGACCTTGCCGCTCACGTCGAACTCGGAGTCGAGTGAGGCCGGCAGGCGGAGGCCGGCGGCGATGAGGTCACGGGAGTCGAGGTGCCGCTCGAATGCCACCGCGATGGTCTCCTCGACGGTGAGGGAGGGGAAGAGCCGGGCCTCTTGGAAGGTGCGTCCAAGGCCGGCGGTGGCCCGCATGTGGGCGGGCCAGGTGCCGATGCTGGCCCCTCCGAGAAGGATCTGCCCTCCGTCGAGGGGAAGGAAGCCCGATATCAGGTCGAACAGGGTGGTCTTGCCCGCCCCGTTGTGACCGATGAGCCCGAGGATCTCGCCCTCCCGCAGCTCGATGTCGACATCGTTGACCGCGGTGATCCCACCGAAGCGCTTGATCACCCCACGGCACTCGAGCACCACCGGCGCTTGTGCATCGGGAGCCACCCGGGCATGGCTGTTGCCTCCGAGCGCCGCCGACGGGTCGGCGGCCAGACTGGCGGTCACCAAGGCCGCTCCGTGATCGGCGCCGATGGCGCCGGCATCGGATTGACCGGCGGTCACTGCGCTGGCGCCGGCGATGAAGACAGAGCGCAGGATGTCGGGCCGTTCCAAGAGCTCGGCGGTCGGGCCGCTGAAACGGACCTCGCCCTTCTCGAGGAAGACGGCTCGTTGGGCCAACTCCAGCGCCACGTTCACCGATTGCTCGACCACCACGATGGTGGTGCCGTTCTGGTGCAGCATGGCCACCACGTCCATCAGCTGGGCGACGATGGTGGGGGCCAACCCGAGCGACAGCTCGTCGATCATCAGAACCTTGGGGGTCACCATCAGTGCCATGGCCAACGACAGCATCTGCTGCTCGCCGCCGGAAAGGTTCCCGGCCTGCTGGCTGTGACGACTGTCGAGAATGGGGAACAGGGCGAGGACCCGGTTGCGGGCCTCGGTGGCCGCCCCCCGGTCCTTGCGCACCAGCCAGGCGCCGAGGCGGAGATTCTCATCCACCGTCAGGGTGGGGAACACCCCACGCCCGCCGGGCATGAGCGAAAGGCCGAGGTGGGCAGTGGCATCAGGGGCATTGTTGGTGATCATCTTCCCGTCGAACTCCACCGAGCCCCCACCGACCTTGGCCAGGCCGGTGATGCCTTTCAACAGGGTCGACTTGCCGGCTCCGTTGGTTCCGAGCAGAGCCACGATTTCGCCCTCGGCCACATCGAGATCGATGCCGAACAGGATCTGGACGGGCCCGTAGGACACTTCTACCGCGCGGCAACGGAGGGCGAGGGGACGCTCGGGCCCGAACTCCGGCCCCACGGCATTCTCCAACTGGGCGGTAGGTTCGCCGCTGAACTCGGGAATGGACATCGGGGCAGCCGAGCCATCGGTCCCGGTGGTGGCCGGCCCATGGGCATGGATGCCTACGCTGTGGGCGCCGAAATCGCCGGGGACATCGGGTGGCAGCGCGGTGCCCGATCCGTTTCCGTCGGCCACCTGGGCGTCACCGGCGAGGGCGGTGGCCAGCAGTGAGTCCTCTTTTGGTGGGTGGGCATCGTGGGATGCATCGCCGGTGTCGTCCCGGCGATCGGCCACCAGGCTCGGCACCACCAGGCCTCTCCGTTCTGCCACCACCCGGAGAAGGCGATCGCGCACGTACTGGATGCCGGCGCCGAGGCCTCCGGGGAGAATCAGCAGAATGATCAACAGGCCGGTACCGGTGATCAGCAGTTGGTACTGCGGGAACGCGTCGCTTCCGACTTCGATCAGAGCCACTCCGAGCAACGCGCCGCTGATCGACTCGAGACCACCGATGACGGCCATGGAGAAGACGATCAGGCTCAGTGAGGAGTCGAAGGTGTGGAAACCCACCGAGCGCAACGAGGTGGCGTAGAGGGCACCGGCAATCCCGGCAATGGCGCCGGCCAACACGAAACCGACCAACTTGACCCGGACGGAGGGGACCGCCATGGCCGAGGCGGCGTTCTGATTGTCGCGGTTGGCCAGCAACACCCGGCCGGCTCGAGCATTACGGAGGCCCTTCACGAACACCACGACCAACAACAAGATGGCCAGACAGAAGAAGTAGTAGGTCCGCCCATTGGCCAGGTCGAAGCGCTTCCAGAGGACCGGGCGTAGAAAGCCCTGGGGAATAGCTGTCGAGAAGTTGGACGGATTGAGGAAGAAGGAGTCGACGGCCACGGCCAGGGCCAAGGTGGTGGCAGCCAGGAACATGCCTCGGATGCGCAATGCCGGCAAACCCACCAGAATGGCCAGCAGGGCCCCACCCAACGCCGCGCAGGCGATCGACACGAAGAAGTCGAGGTTGGCTTTTTCGATCAGGTCGCCGGCGATCACCCCACCGATCCCGGCAAAGGCGAACTGGCCCAGGCTGATATTTCCCGACCAGCCCGACAACACCACCAGCGAGACCGCGGCGATGCCGAAGATGATGGCCACGGTGAACTCGAGGGTGGTGCCCGGACCGGCCACCAACGGAGTGACAATGAGGACGGCCCCGATGACGGCCCCGATGACGGCCCGACCGGCGATGACTTCGGGGAGCCGCTTCAGCACGTCGGGAATCGGCTTGAGCACTCCGGTCGACAGCCACGAATCGCCGGCGTCGTTGGCCCGTCCCGCCTTCTTGCGCTGCAACAACAGGGCCAAGAGGATGACCACCAGGAAGACCACGTCGGTGACCGACTCTTGTCGGACGTTGAAACCGACCACCGAGTTCACGATGCCGAGTACCACCCCGGCCCCGAAGGCCACCGGCAGGTTCTCCATCCGGGCAATGACCGCGGCGGCCAGGGCCGGTAGCAACAAGGTGGGTCCGGCGGCGGCGGAGAGGGTGAGTCCCTGGGACGGCGCGTTGACCATCACCGTCAATGCGGCTAGGCCCCCGGCGATGATCCACACCAGGGTGGAGAGGCGCTTGACCGGGATGCCCAGGAGGAGGGCCCGCTCGGAGTTGTCGGCCACCGATCGCACCGCCACCCCGGCATCGGTGCGCAGCAGAAACCAGCCGAGCCCGATGAGGACCAACGGGACCACGCAGGCGATGAGCAGGTCGTCACCGTCGAACAACACCGGGTGGATGTTCACGTGGAATCGGGTGAGCGGAGTGGACAGGCCACCGACCAGGGGTGGTCCGTGCAGCCATCCGGGCACCAATAGTTGGATACCACCCAATACCTGGGCCAAGCCGATGGTGGCCACCAACACGATGAGCCGTGGGGCATTGAAGAAGCGGCGCATCACGAAGATGTCCACCGCCGCACCCAACAGGGCACCGAGCACCAAGCCGACGGCCAGGGCCACGAACCAGTTCCAGTGCTCGCCGAGATCGAGCATCACCCCCACGGTGCCGGCCAGGCCGCCCATGGCGCCATAGGCGAAGTTGATGATCCGGGTGGACCGGTAGGTCAGCACCAGGCCGAGGGCCAGCAATCCGTTGACTGCACCGAGCTCCGCCCCTTGGAGGAGGAGCCCGAGCGGTGCCGTGTGCGGGGCGATGGCCGGCACTACGAAGATGACGATCAGTGCGCCGAGCACGACCAGCAGGGTTGCGCGGATACGCGTGGAAAGGCCGGTCATGAAAGGAGGTATCTGAAGAGAGGGAGCGCGCACGGTATCCGACTACTGATTCCGACTACTGGCCGAAGTTGGCGGGAAGCGGTGGCGGACCTGTCGGGATGGCACCGATCTTGTAGCGCGGGCCCATGTCGACGTAGGCGCCCTTCTTGCCGTTATAGGTGGAGGTCTTGTTCGGATCCCAGTAGATCTCTTGGAAGTCGGCCTGGGGCGAGTAGTGGCCGACCGGCATGCTCCAAGTGCCGAACTCTGCATTGGCGGCACCGGCCACACTGCCCGGATACGCCCGTTCCCCCTGTTCGAAGGTCTGAGGGGTGAGGTTGGGACCGGCCATTTGGATGCCGATCACCATCTGGTACATCTGGGCGTAGATGAGGTCCACGATGTTGGCCGGCTCGTCGGACCGGACCGACTTGTAGGCGGCGTACCCCAGTGTCGAGGTCTTCGGCAGGGTCGGTCCTTGGAAGGAGATCCCGAAGGCGTGGGCCCATTCGGACTGGTCGAAGAGCTGGCCCACGATGTCGTTGTCGGTGAGGGCTACTCCGGCCACGTTCCATTCGGGCGTGTAGCTCTGCTCGTGGGCCCGGGAGGTGAGATAGACAGGCATCACCGGGTCGCAGCCGCAGACCACGGTGGTGATCCCGTCGTTCTGGAGCTTGGAGACGATGGTGGCGGCCTGACTCGAGAGGGTGCCGAGGTCCAGCTTGTACTGGATGTCATCGGTGATCGGGTGCCCGGCGGCGGCGAACTGCTGGACTGCAATGGCGGCACTGGACTGGTACCAGGGGTTGTCCGGAGCGATGATGGCGATTTTGCGGGGCTGGCCCTTCAGTGAGCCCCCGGCGAAAGCGGCCGGCTTTCCGGCCAGTTGTGCTAGTCCCGCGGCGGCGGTGGCTGCCACCACGTCGTTGCCCTCGGTGGCGATACTCCACATGTACGGGTCGTACTTGGCCATGAAATCTGCCGACAGATATGGCGCCCCGAAGGACATGACCTTCTGCTGGGCCAGGGCGGTGTCGTACGGCTCGGTGCTCCCATTGAGCTCGGCGAAGGCCTTTGTCTGCTGCCCGACGGTGATGGCATCGGCGTCGGCCTGCTGCTGGCCCTGGCCGAGGAGCTCAGCGGTCTGGCTGCCCTGCCCGTTGAAGGGCACGATATTGATCTTTCGGCCGTAGAGCTGGAAGTTCTTGTTGAAGTAGTCGGCCAGCCCCTGGACGGTGCGGATGACGTCAGCCGGGGTGTCGAGGAACTGGGCGCCGCCGATGGAGGCCAGAGTCTGTTGGAAGCCGGGGTCGCTGGTCTGTCGATAGGAGACGGTGATGGTGGTGGCGGAAACCCCCATCGAGGTGGCAGCGCCGTTACTGCCGGTGAAGGCGATGCAGGGGGGGGAGTACGGGTCCCCGGTGACCTGGAGGGTCTTGCCCGGGCACGGGTTCGAGTTGCCGCCGGTCACCTGTCCCGAGGCACCGCCAGTGGTCGATCCGCCCGACCCGGCGCTGCCGCCCGATCCGGCGGTGCCTCCGGACTTGCCTCCGGCCGGGGCGGCACTTCCGCCGGCCCCACTGCCCCCGTTGCCACCGGAGGAGCTCACGTTATTGGTCTTGGTGATCGTCACCTGCTGGGGAGAGACGCTGGGCACCAGGGCGGCCATGAGGGCGAATGCCGCCAACAGGGCTGCCAATGGGCCATAGCCCTTCAGGAGCCGCTTCTCACCCGACCCGTTGGGCAGTCGGAGTTTGGAGGTACCAGGGGATGCTGCGTCGCTCATAGTGTCTTTCCGGTAGTGAGGCGCCGTCGGCGCTGTCGGACAAGATCCCAGGCAAAGGTGGCCAGGAGGAAGATCAAAGCGGCGATGCCGATGGGGAGTGCCGCGCCGCCCCCGCTGCACGAGCCACCGGCCTCACTCAGGCTTTGACAGGCCGCGGCCTTGGTGGCGCCGAGTGATCGAGCTCCCGAGGAACCCGACGTGGCGGACGAGGAGGTAGTGCCGCTGCCCGACGTACCGGCATCACCCGGGGTGCCGGCGATCGACGAGGAACCGGCATCACCGGGGGTGAAGGATCCCGTCGAGCCACCCGTGTCGGTGGGCCCCGAGTTGGCGCCGGCCAGGCCGAAGCTCCCGAAGGGATTGACCGGGGGGTCGGCGCTGATGTTGACGGTGGCACTCCCGAAGTTCAAGTCGAGGCCCCCACCACCGGACGGGACGCCCAGGATGATATCGCCGATCACCAATTCCTCACCGAGTGAGCAATTGCCCCCGATGATGGCCTGGTCGATGGCGGTACGAAGAGGCTGGGCGGTGGAAAGTTGACTCCCGACCACCTCGGCACCGAGGGCGGAATTGTCGATCCCGATCGACAGGTCGGTCACCTGGGCGGTGGAACCGTTGCCATCATGGGCATCAGGTGTCTGAGTGACCTGGGGCAGCGTGATGTGAAAGCCGCTCGGCGCCAGCGCCGTATTCACAACGCCGATGGCGGTGGCCAACTGGGCAGGGGTGGCGGTAGGCAGCGGAACTCCGCTGACGACGATGGACCCGAGGGAGAACGACGCATTCGACGTGTTGGCCGCTCCGGTCTGCTGGGCGGCCTCCCAATGCAGGCCCTTTAGGACGATGACACCGCCCAGCAACGAGATCTGCCCCACATCGGAGGTGGCCTCGGCGGCGCGGGTCTGGCCATTGACCACCTGGGCCTGGGCCATGCTCTGAAGACCGGACATGTCGAAGGCACCGACAACGTTCATGTCACCGCCCTTGGTGGTGGCCGTGGCCAATGGCTGCTTGGTGACCGACGCCTGTTCGATGCCGGCGCCGGCGCCGGAGCCGTTGAATGTACCGGCCACGGTAAGCGTCTGGGTGGGAGGAACCTGATCGCTTTCGACGCTGGCCGGCTGGGGCAGGGAGCTGCCTTGGATGTCGGCGGGCTTTCCGCAGCTGGCGGTGGTGAGTGAGGTCCCGATGGCGCCGAGGGCGAGGGTCTGGGACAGGGCTTTGGCCAGTCCCTGCTCATACTCGGCGCTCGAGTTGGCCAGGGTCATGGTGTAGCCCAGTCCGGCTGTGGACGGTTTGATGGCCAGCGGCTGGGCGGTAGCGGTGGCGGTGCCGGGGTAGAAGGTGGCGGTGTCGGCGCCGGGAGCGGAAGCGGGAGCGGCGATGATGAGGGCCAGGGCGGTGGCGGCGAACAGGATGAGAGCCAGACCGGTGCGGCGATAGTCCCGCAGCCCCGACCCCGATGGACGGCCCCCTATCCATGACGCTACGTGGCGCGATGCAGGTGTCACCGACACTCCCCCCTTGGCATTGGCTGCTTCTCCCGACCGTATTCACAGGGAGAACGCACGACAGGCACATATCTTACGAAATCAACTTCGGGTTGGATCTTACGAAATCAACTCCGGGTTGGAAAACTGGCCTGAGATCCGGTTCCCACTTCCCTTTACCGGTTGGCCGGGGCCGGCTGCGGTCCCGCAACAGGCGACCGGGGCATTCCCCGGTGGCCTCAATGTGATCCCGAACCACCATCCCCGACATGATGGTGGTGACATCGCCCACCATCCCCGCCCGGACCGGATCGACCCCCGCCCCGATCGTCGCTACGTTTGCCTGATGAGTTCGACGGAACCGCTCAGCCCCCTCAGCCCGCTGGCCGGCAAGGTGGCACTGGTCACCGGTGCGGCCCGACCCCGGGGGATCGGGCGGGCAACTGCCGTGCAGCTGGCCCGGTCCGGAGCCGACATCGCCTGTCTGGACATCGCCCGGCCCTATGACGACGCCCCCGCCCATGGCACGGCCAGCGCCGGTGAACTCGACGAGCTGGCGGCCGAGCTCCGTGGCCTGGGGGTGCGGGTGGCCACCGCGGTGGCCGACGTGTCGGTGGAGGAAGAAGTGGAGAACGCGGTGGCCCAGGTCAGCGAGGAGCTGGGAACCGTCACTCTGGTGGCCAATGTGGCCGGAGGCAGCGGGCCCGGATTCGGACTCGGGCCGCTCTTGAACATTCCGGTCGAGGAGTTCCGCCGGGTCCTCGATGTGAACGTCATCGGTACCTGGCTGGTGTCGAGAGCCTGTGCCAATCGGATGATCGCCGCTGACCTGGCCGGCCGAATATGCAACGTCTCCAGCCAGGCCGGGAAGCGGGCGTTCCCGTTTCTGGGGCCGTACTGCGCGGCCAAGGCGGGAATCATCCTGTTGACCCAGACCATGGCCACCGAGCTCGGCCCCTCGGGCATTTCGGTCAATGCCGTCTGCCCCGGCACCGTCGACACCAATCTGATCAACAAGGACGCCATGTTCGAACAGCTGATGGGTGGACCCGAGGGCCTGGCTGCCTATGTCGCCCGGGAGATCCCGCTGGGCCGGTTGCAGAGTGCCGAGGAGATCGCCGCCGCCATCTGCTGGCTCCTGTCCGATGACGCCCGGGGGGTCACCGGGGAGGCGTTGAACGTCAGCGCCGGGCAGACGATGGTGTAGCCGTGCCCATTCTCGAACCCCACCACGACCTGGCCCATCCTGTCGAGGGCGACACCGCCTGGAGCGAGTCGTACTACTTCAACGCCTTCGATCCCGGTACCGACTCGGGCTTCTTCACCCGCATCGGTATCCGCCCCAACGAGGGGACCATGGACGTGGGGATGTCGGTGTGGTTGCCCGGTGGCGGCCTGGCCGAGCACCGTGGGGTGAAAGAGCAACACGAGATGGTGGACACCGTGCTCGAGGTGGGCCCGGTGCGCTACGAGATGCTGGCCCCGCTCGAGTCGTGGCGGCTCACCGTCGACACCGACCTTCCGGCCCGGGCCTGCGCTCCGAGGGCGGAGGCTACCCACACCGCCCATGTGGCCCTCGACGTGCGCTTCGATGCGGTGACCCCGGCCATCGGCACCGACGGGCAGCCGCGGGGCACCCGTTCCAAAGAGGCAGCCGCGGCGGCGGGTACGGTGGGGAAGGGCCACCTCGAACAGGCCGGCCGGTGGACCGGCTGGCTGGAGGTCGACGGGGTGCGCTCGGTGTGGTCGGGAGCCCACGGCAACCGGGACCGGTCCTGGGGGCCGAGGCGCTGGGGCGGTCCCCGGATGTGGCGCTGGTTCAGCATCAATGTGGGCGAGGACATGCACTTCGGGGGCATCCGGCTCGGCACCGAGGCCGGTGACCTCCACCGGGGTTGGGTGTGGGACGGCGAGCGGGCCACCAGCATCGCCGAGTGGAGGCTCCGCACCGAGCTCGAGGACGACGGGCTCACCCAACGGGTGGTGCATGTACAGGTGGTGGATAAGAAGGATCGCACCTACGACCTGCGCGGAGACGTGATGCGGGTGGCCGACATCGGCCAGGGCCGGGGCACGGTGGTCAACGAGGGGCTGGCCCGTTGGACCTATCAGGATCGCACCGGTTACGGGATCTGTGAGTACCTGCATCAACTCGACGACCGCGGCATGCCCGTCGTCCCCGTCGAATAGACCATGTCTTCGGGCAACACAGCCGCGGCGTCCACCGAAGTCGCCGACGCCCTGGGCCGGGCGCTGGGAGGTCGGGTCGAGGACTTCCGGAGACTGTCGGGAGGGGCGTCGCGGGTCACCTCGTCCTTCGACCTGATCGACGACGCCGGAGCCCGTCACCGGTTGGTCATCCAACAGGACCGCGGGGACGGTGCCACCCGGAACGGCGCGGTGAGCACGGAAGCCGCGCTGTTGGAGGCCGCCCACCGGGCCGGGGTGCCGGTCGCCGAGGTGGTGGCGTCGGGGGAAGGAGAAGGCCTCGGCCCCCGGTGGCTGGTGGTCACCCGGGTGGAGGGGGAGACCATCCCGCGCAAAATCCTCCGGGACCCCGAGTGGGAAGAGGCCCGCCGCCTGTTGACCGCCCAGTGCGGACGGGCCCTGGCCGCCATCCATGCCATTGCGCCCGGCTCGGTGCCGGGTCTCAGCGCCACCGACCCCTTGGCCGAACCGCTGCCGCTACTGGATGCCCTGGGTGAGGTCCGCCCTGCGCTCGAGCTCGGGGCGCGCTGGCTCGACGTCCACCGGCCGGCCGGGGGACCCCGCGTGACCGTGCACGGGGATTTCCGGCTGGGCAACCTGATGGTGGGTCCCGACGGTCTGCGGGCGGTGCTCGACTGGGAGCTGGCCCATGTGGGCGACCCGGTGGAGGACATCGGATGGCTCTGCGCCCCGGCCTGGCGTTTCGGGGGAGCCGGAAGGGTCGGGGGCTTCGGCGATCTGGGTGCCCTGCTCGATGCGTATGAGGCAGCGGGGGGCAGGACTGTCGACCCCATCGATGTGACGTGGTGGGAAGCCCACGCCACCATGAAGTGGGCGGTGGTGTGCGGGCTGCAGGTTTCGGCCCACCTGAGCGGGAGCACCCGGTCGGTGGAGTTGGCCGCCATCGGGCGCCGTATCTGCGAGAGCGAATGGGATCTGTTGGCGCTGATGGGGGTCGGGCCCGAGGAGCCGGTGGCCCCGGATCCGGAACCGGAACCGGATCGAAGCCCGGTCACCGCCGGCACCCCTCCGTTCGGCCGACCCACCGCGGCCGAGTTGGTCGAAGCGGTGGCCGAGTACCTCGAGACCGGCGTGATGGAGAAGAGCTCGGGACGAGGCGCCTTCGAGGCCCGGGTGGCCCGCAACGCTCTGCAGATCGCCGAGCGGGAGATGCGTCTCGGGCCCGGTATCGGTCAGGACCATGCTCGTCGCCTGTCGGACCTGGGTGTGGCCGGCGATGGCGATCTGGTGGCGGCCATCCGGGCCGGTCGGTTCGACGACGACTGGGAGAGGGTGGGTGCGGTGTTGGCGGCGTCGGCCCGTGATCAGCTTCGGGTGGCCAATCCTTCCTATCTGGAACGGCCCCACCCATAGAGCCCGGCGGCAGATCTGCGGAGGAAGACTGATGCCGTGCGATTCGAGAGTCACCCCGAGCCGGACTGCCGCAACCGCAGGCCCGAGAACCGGACTCAAATGTCAGGCGTCGAGGCCACCTGGACTGGCCGGTACATCGACCGCATGCTCTTCGAGAGCGGCCAACGGCACGATATCCAGTGCCCGCTGGTGGGTGGACGCCAGCACCACGTAGGCGGCAGCCCCGTCGTTGTGGGCCCGCAGCCAATTGACAGCTGTCACGCACCATCGGTCCCCGGGTACCAGGCCGGGGAACCCGTGCCGGAGCATCGGGGTGCTCAGATCGTTGCCGATTCGCTGCTGGTGCTCGAGGAATTCAGAGGTCACCACCGCGCAGATGGTGTGGCTACCACGGTCCTCGGGACCGGTATGGCAGCAGCCGTCTCGAAAAAATCCGGTGACCGGGTCATTGCCGCAAGGCTCCAAAGGGCCACCCAACACGTTGAGATCTTCCATCAGATCGTCCCGAGGGGACTGGCGGGTTCAGCCGTCAGGTGAATCGGGGCTCGGGGCAAATCCCCGACTTCCACGGTGGGTGTCACACCTTGCTCGTAGATTGATCTTGTCATGTCGGATGCTCGCTTTCGTCGCTCTGCCGGTGGGGTCACATCGCTGGGTTTGCACGTCGTGTGGTGCCCGAAGTACCGCACAAGAGTGCTCGGCGGCCGGGTCGCGTTCCGTCTGAACGAGTTGCTCGACGAGATCGCCGCCGAGAACGACTGGCAGATTATCGCTCGGGAGGTTATGCCCGACCACGTGCACATCTTCGTGCGGGTCCGCCCCACCGATTCGCCCGCCGAGGTGGCACGCAGGTTCAAGGGTCGCACGTCGCGGGTGCTGCGAGCCGAGTTCGCCTGGCTCGGGCGCCGACGGGTTCTGTGGTCGAAGTCGTACTTCGCCGCCTCGGTCGGATACGTCTCAGAAAGCACCGTCCGGCGATACATCGACCACCAGTGGGACCAGGTGGCGTGAGACGGGCGTACAAGTTCCGTCTGCGGCCCACCAAGGGCCAGCATCTGCGGTTGCAGGCATGTCTGGACGACCACCGCGAGTTGTACAACGGGGCGCTCGAAGAGCGCCGGGATGCCTACGAGCGAACGGTGCGCCGCGCCCCGGGGTTCTTCGGGGATGGCCGGGCGAAGATGCCGGTCCGCTATGGCACCCAGTCGGCACAGTTGAAAGAGATCCGTTCGGTGCGCCCGGAGATGGCCCGGTGGTCGTTCTCGTCCCAGCAGGCCACGCTGCGTCGTCTCGACAAGGCGTTCGGGGCGTTCTTCCGCCGAGTCAAGATAGGCGAGGCTCCCGGTTACCCCCGTTTCCGGGCCGCGCATCGCTTCGACAGCGTGGAATGGCCCGCGGAAGGCGACGGGTGCCGGTGGAAGCCCGAGGCCGGGCGTGTGTACCTCCAAGGCGTCGGCGACGTCAAGCTCACCGCGCATCGGGTCGTGGAGGGTCGGGTGAAGACGGTCCAGGTTTGCCGGGAGGCCCGCAAGTGGATGCTGGTGCTGTCGTGTGATGATGTTCCGGCCCGGCTGTTGGAGCCGACCGGAGAAGTGGTAGGCGTCGACGTGGGCATCGCCAGCTTCGCTACCACCTCGGCGGGACAGCACATCGACAACCCCCGCCACGGACGTAGGGCCGCGGACCAGCTCGCCGACGCCCAACGAGTCCTGGCTGGCAAGAAACGAGGATCGAACAATCGTCGGGCGGCCCGCGAGACGGTGGCGGCCCGGCACCGCAAGATCGCCAACCAACGACGGGACTTCCACCACAACACCGCCCGCAACCTGGTGGGCAGCTATGACGTGATCGCCGTCGAGGACCTCAAGATCGCCAACATGGTCCGCCGGGCCAAGCCCCGTCCCGACCCAGATACCCCCGGGACCTTCCTGGCCAACGGGCAGGCAGCCAAGGCCGGGCTGAACAGAAGTATCTCCGATGCGGGCTGGGGAGCCTTCGTCGCGATCCTGCGCGCCAAAGCGGAAGAGGCTGGACGCACAGTGATAGGCGTAGATCCCCGGCACACCTCCGACCGCTGTGGCCATTGCGGTCACACCGCCAAAGAGAACCGCGTCAGCCAAGCAGTGTTCCGCTGTCAGGCGTGTAGTCACACCTCGCACGCCGACGAGCATGCTGCTCACAACATCCTCCGGGCTGGACTGGCCCTTCTCGCAGCCGACCAAGCTGCGTGAAAAGAAGCTGGCGGTTTCAGCCGTCAGAGAAGTCACCTCCGCAGTGTCTCTCATCATCCACGTTCGGGGTCGATCGAAGTCACAAGCCGCGCTCCAGGTCGGCCACTTCAACCCGTAGAGCTCCCATCCCGTCGCGCCAAACCAGAATCTGGCACACTGTTGCCGTAAGAGCCAGATCGGCGGCTTCCGAGGCGTCTACTCGCGACAGCCCGCAGCAACCAGAACCCTAGGAGGAAGCCTTGACAACACCAGCTCCACCACCTGCAGTCGCTCACCCTGTCCAACTGGATCTCAATGCACCTCTCGCGGTAGCTCGCTGGCGGGTCATCGGCAATCCGGTCATGGCAATTCCCCTCTACGCTTACATGATCCTTCTGAGCATTGCGGTCAGTGTGGTCACGTTCATTGCCTGGTGGGCGATTCTGTTCACCGGCAAGTATCCCGAGTCGATGTTCGGGTTCGCGGCCGGAGTGATGAGGTACCAGTGGCGCGTCTTAACCTTCTACTACTACATGCGGGAGCCGTACCCGACGTTCACGTTGGTGAGCACCACGGCTGATCCGCGCGACGATCCGGCGACGTTCTCCATCCCCTATCCGGAGAAGCTCAGCCGAGGGCTCATCTTCGTCAAGTGGCTCCTTGTGATCCCGGTGTCGTTCGTCCTGATGGTCCTCGGCATTGGCGCTTTCGTCGTGATGGTGATCGGCTTCTTCGCGGTTCTCTTCACCGGCAAGTGGCCAGAGGGTATGAGGAAGTACATGATTGGGGTTGTGCGCCTGGGTTTCCGTGCGAACGCCTACTCGAACCTGATGACCGACGTCTATCCGGGATTCTCTACCCAGTAGCGCATGGTGACGAGGGTGGGCCCGCAAGGATTCCCTCCCCCGGTGGTGGCATCCCGAGCTCGGGCTGGTGGGTTGCGTCGAGCAGTCCTCTAACTCAGGCGGTCCGACCAGCGGGGCGCGTCCCCCTATCCTTCGAGAAGAGGGGGACAGGGAGCGCCACCGAGAAGATGTCCGACGTCCTTGCCCGACGACAGCCGTGTTGGTTGTCGTCGGGCGGGCGACATCGTGGCGCTCTGTCAACTGGCGGCCGATCGTGACCGCGATGGTTTCCCCGACCCCAACCGACTGGACGTGGGACGGAGCCCGGATGACCACGTCCGACAGGGGATTCATCGCACGGTGGGCATGTGATTTGCCAAGGACTCACTGTGGCCCCGGTCGGGAACGAGAGCCGGCTGCCCGGTTGACCGATGCCCGGTCCTCGGGGAACATGCTTCCGGTGGGACCCAGACCCACTTCTGGCTGTCCCGACTCGCGAAAGGAACCCCCAATGCTGGGACCACCCCCTCTTTTTGGCGCAATGCCATGACCAACGTCAGCGTGGTGGTCGGAGGTGCATCCGGCATCGGTGCCGCCATAGCGGCCGCCCAAAAGGCTGCCGGCCGCACGGTGTTGATATGGGACATCGCTCCGCCGTACGACCTCGTGTGCGACATCCGCGACCCCGATCAGGTCGAGACGGCGATGTCCGATACCGTCGAACGGGTGGGTGTGCCTGACCAGGTGACCATCTCCGCCGGCGTCGGCCACGGTGGGCCACTCCTCGACATAGAGCCGGACGAGTGGGATCGGGTCATGGCCATCAACGCTCGAGGTCCGTGGCTCACCATGCGCGCCGCGGCACGGGCGATGATCGACGCTCAACTGCCCGGGTCCATCGTGGCCACATCGAGCATCAGCTCCCGCCTGGCCGATCGCACCATGGGCGCGTACTGCTCTTCCAAGGCCGCCCTCGACATGCTGGTGAAGGTGGCGGCCCGTGAATGGGCGCCCCACGGCATCCGGGTCAACGCGGTGGCTCCGGGCGTGACGAACACCGCCATGCTCGGGGGAGCCCCCCTCGAGACCGGCTGGCTCAAAGGCGTGGCCGGCCGTACCGCCCTTGGCCGCGTCGGCGAACCCACCGACATTGCCGAAGCCGCCCTCGCCCTCCATCAACTCGACTGGGTCACCGGCCACATCCTCGACTGTGACGGCGGGCTCTCGCTGCACAGCCCCATCGTCCCGGCCTGAGGGCGCTCGACTGAAACACCCCGTCACGTTCCGAGGAACACCCTGTCGATTCCGACAACGACCGACCCGGATGGGCTACACGAGGTCGACGACGTCGCGGATGCGTGAGGCGGGCTGGTAGTTCGGGCCGGCGGTCAGATCCACCCGGGCCAACAACAGGGCGCATGGCGTCTCGAACTCCGCCGCGAACCGGCGGGACGCGTCCTCGCCGAGCAGTCTCCACGGGAGCGTGGTCAGCCGGTCGGTCTCATCCTCGAGGTACTGGCGGAGGGCGACGCCTTCCCGGGTCACCGTCCGGCCCTCGGCGAGCCCGTTCTGATTCAGGCCCCGCCAGCCCTCGGCCAACTCGTCGGGTCCGGTGCCCCGCGAGGTCGGTAGCCAGTCCGGTTCGTAGCCGAGCCAGGCGTTGTGGAGGATCGAGACCTCTACGCCGGTCAGCCCTTGGGCGGCGACCAGCGCCCAGTGAGTGTCCCCCCTCCACTCGCGCAGGCAGTTCACTGCGTGCCAACCCGACAGCACCGGGTCGTCCGGCCGGGGCATGCGGAGGTGGGCGGCGAAGAACACCCGGCCGACCGTGGGGAGTTGCTCGACGACCGGCCACAGGCTGGGACCCAGTGCAGAAAGTGGTGCGAGTATCCCCGAGGCGTGTTCGGCAAGCCCCTCGGCGACGGCCTCGTCCCGTGCTCGCCACACCGCGTCGAAGGTCGTGTTCGCCGCCACCAGCTCGAACGCCAGCCGGATGGCGAGTGGGGAGATCGAGCCGAACGCGGCGATCACGCTGTCGGGCCCGGCGGGTGCCAGCGGTGCGCACCGTGCGGCGATGTAACCGAATGGCCCGGGCAGGCCGAGTTCGCTGTAGCGGGTCACCGCCCCGGGATCCCAGAAGACCCAGCCGATCGTGGTCTGCACCGAGCGGGCGTTTCGCCGGGCGGTGTCGAACCAGGCGTCCGGATTCACCATGGGTCCCAGCCTATGTGGGGAGGTGAATGGGCCCGCTGCATCGGTGGATCGGATTGTGCGCCGAGGGAACCTCCAACTGTGGGACTCGCGGATTTCGGCGAATGGAACTGGCGGAACGGCCGTGATCGGAACCGTGCCTCACCAGCAATTGCTTCTGCCGCCGGGTCAAGGAACCCTTGGTAGTGCCAACACTGAGATCGGGTGCCCTCGACTGCGGACAGCGCCGTCGATCGTGTGCCAACCCGAAATGCACGCACACCCACTTGAAGTGATCACCGGAGCACTCAGGATTGCACCGGCTGTTCAGCGCTCACACCCATGTTTGTTCGAGGGCCTCGTCGATAGGACCACCACGTTCGCTGATCGGCACCCGAAGCTGGCGGACCGTGTCTCGGTCGCTGCCGTGTTCGACGCTGTGGTCGCGAGCGCTGCGCCCGGCCGATTCAACGGTCGCATCCGAACCTCTGGCGATCCATGAACACTCGAGGCAGGCGGCATTGGCAACCATTGGGAGCCACAGCACGACGGGCGGGTGCGCGACTGGCCAGCTTGCAGGATCGACCCCATTCTCAGACTCCCATCGAAGCCGGGCCCGCTCGCGTGCTTCCCAAAGATCCCTGGCGAAACCTACGACCGTGGTGGCGTACTTCCATGAAGCGAAGCTGCTTCTGGGATGGATATGTCCGGGATAGAGCTGGCGGTAGTAGTCGGCCCAGATCTCCGTGGTTGGCCTGAATGAAGGTTCGACACCTGTCGATTCGGGAACCGATTCGGGAACGGGGACACACTCGCTGGCAGGGGTGTCTCCGCGATCCGCTACCGCGAACGTCTTGAGCAGCAGCCGATCTTCGTCGACCATCCTGAAGACCTCGCGAAGTGTCTGAACTGCCTGTCGTGCCACCTCAGCGATTGCAAGACTGGTGGTCGGCTCGACTCTTCTCCAGTTCGGACTGGTGACCGGGTCAGGTGCTTCCCATTCGAGTTGCGTGAGCTTCTCCTCGTCTGCGGGCGACAGGAGCTCGGTGCTCTCGAGATACCGGTTGCTCACGACCTCGACGATCAGCGAACCGTCCTCGAAGGCCAGTGCCTGCCAGAACCTGTTGTCCCTACGTGCGTCGTTGGCGATCAGTACCCACCGACCAGGCCGATTGCACAACTGATCGAGTAGCTCCGCCAGACCCCGCTCGAATGTGGCCAAGGTGATGATCGAATCGTAGTTGGCGTCATTCCACGGACCAGTCGACGAAGGCGACAGTGACTGCTCGCGTTGTTCCTGAAGCACTTCTTCGGCTTGGGTGAGCCAGGCGTCCAGGGACGCAGCTGCTTTCGACACCATGGTGGTGACCTCCTCATCGAACCTGGCATTGCCACCGTGCCTCTCGGTCGGTTGGCGGAGCGTCATCGGGCCAGGTCCCTCGACTCCTCTGGATGTGTCAAGGACCATTGTAATTGATGCCTGTGACATCGAGGCTGGGCGCATCTCGGCTCCGTTGACGGGCACAACGTCAAGAAATCGCGACCTGGGTAGTGGAGACCCGAGCACCCGACCAATGGCTATGGATCTGATGCCCAGACTCGGGGTCGTGGACCGGCCCGGGAAGCCCGAAGGCGCGGGCCGGTTCAGAGCGATTCAGTGCGTGCATGCCGCATGCTTTTCCTAGTCGCAGAACGCGTCGACGGTGAGCCGATGTAGAGCGACGAGGTCATCCATTTCGATACCGCCTCCGGTGTAGCCACCGGCCAGGGCATAGTGGACGTATTTCAGGCATCTGAACAGCCACTTTGTCCTCGCCTGACTCGGCCCGGACCCCGGTGTGGGGGTGTGGTTTGCTCATGGGGTGAATGTGGAGCGAGGCGGTGACGCATGCGGCTCAAGGGCGACCATGATCCACCTCGGTCATGCCACCGCCGCCGCGAACGCTGCAAAGAGATCACCTGGGAGTGACTGATCAAGTTCCCAGGTGATGGCCATGGGCTTTTGGCCGGCGTGGCCTCGGTAGTTGCCCGTCCCAAGGAACCAGAATGCTCGATCATCAGCACGTAGGCGGGCGAAGAGCATGATCGAGCGGTCTTCGGCCGCGTGGTTGCGGTACCGCCGCCCAGTCGGGCCGTCTTCTCTCGTCGAGGATTGACTCTCCCAGTGGATCAAACGAGGGCTGATTGCGTAGTCCTGGTATCTGGTGGTTGGTGAGAACGATCCACTGGTCTTGTCGAGGGTGAAGGCAAAGAGTTCTGACCTTTCCTCCCGTGCCTCGAAGACACCGGATTGCCAAGACAAGACTTTGGCCGTATCGCCGACGCCGAAGGCAGCCAGGACCTCGCGCCGCGTGTAGCGAGCGTGGACCTGAAGTGGAATATGGGGCCGACCTTCCAGTGGCTCGTGGATATGGTCAATGCGGGTCCTGAGGATCTCGAGCAATTGACCAAGCTCTGAGCGAACCTGGGCATGAGACCAGAAGAGATCGGTTGCCTCTTGGAGCGAGGTCACTTTGCCGATGACTTGTTCGGTGACCGCGTCGACCAGCATCCGGAGGAGTCTCCGTTTGCGCTCTGTCAGGAGTTCGACATTGGGCGCAGATGCACCCTGGAGGAATTTGAGGAACGTCGAAATCCTCTCTTCGTCGTCAATGTGGAGCATCCTTCCGAGCGCCCGCCGGAGTTTGGACTCATATTCGCCAGGGGGAAGCACTGGCGCACCAACGGCCTCGAGGAGTTCTGACCAGCTTCGGTTCCTTTCGTAGAGCTCTTCGAGTTCAAGCCCGGATTCCCTCAAGAAGTCGATGAGTGATACCCCTGGAGATTCCACCCTGAGCTGCCGGAGCTCCTCGACCTTCGCAGGCCATCTCGAGGGAACCGAATTCCTGAGGCTCTCGAGCACGACCTCTTGTGCCTTCTGGTCCAACTGCAGATGGCACCCGGCCGGCAGATAGGGAAACCCTTGACGTACTGCTTGTTCGACGCTGCGTCTCGACCCACCGATGAGGGCACGAAAGCGTCGGTCGATACGGAACTCCTTTCGGTGCATGCCTACGAAGTCGAGGACTGTGCAGAAGGCCTTGTTCTTGGATCGCCGGAGCCCACGTCCGAGTTGCTGCATGAACAGCGTGGGACTATCGGTGGGTCGGAGCATCAGGATCGTGTCGACCGCGGGGAGATCTACTCCTTCGTTGAAGAGATCGACGGAGAACACGACCTGGATGTTTCCGGCGGCGAGGTCGCTCAGGGCCTTCCGCCGCTCTGACTCTGGACTATCGCCCCAGACGGCGACGGATCGAACGCCATGCTCCTCAAAGTGTCGAGCCATGAACCGGGCGTGATCGACGCTCACGCAGAATCCGAGGCACCGCATCGCGGTTGGATCGTCGACATGGTTGGTCACTTCCTGCAGAACCAGGCGAGCCCACGCGTCGGAACCCGTATAGACGTTGCTCAGTGCGCTGACGTCGTAGCCCCGTCCGCGGCGCCACGGGACGTCTCTGAGGTCTTGGCCATCATGGATTCCGAAGTACATGAACGGGGAGAGTCGGCCTTGATCGACAGCGTCCCAGAGTCGCAGTTCAGCCGCGATCCTGTTATCGAACCACTGGAGGATCGGAAGTCCATCGCTCCTCTCGGGAGTCGCTGTGAGCCCAAGCATTTCAACCGGTTCTACGTGGTCAAGCAATTTTCGGTATGACGAAGCCGCTGCGTGATGGAACTCGTCGACAATGACGACATCGAAGTGGTCTGGGGCGAGGTGGTTGAGGTCCGCTGCGTTTAGACTCTGGATCGACGCAAACACGTGGTCGAACTGCTCCGGTCGTGCACCTCCCACCCATTTTTCCCCGAAATCAGGGTTGCGAAGTGCGTAGCGAAAGGTCCCCAGACTCTGGTCCAGAATCTCCTCGCGATGGGCAACGAAGAGCAGACGAGACCTTTGGAGCCGGTCCCGTAGCCGGGCATAGTCTACGGCTGCCATGACGGTCTTACCGGTACCCGTTGCTGACACCATGAGGTTGCGGTGGTGGCCTTGTAAGCGTGAGAGCTCAATGAACTCCAGGAGTCGCTCTTGGAATGGTTCGGGGCGGAGTTCGATGCCGGGCAGAATGACGACTGGGCCGCGGTCGACCCGACCAGCCCGAGCAGTCTCTTCCTTGAACTCGTCAGCGTCGTAGGGAACGAAGTCGTTGCTGTGCCAGTAGCTCTCAAAGACGGCAGCAAACTTCGAGAGGACGTCAGGGTTCCGGGCGGACGACGCACGGACGTTCCACTCAAGTCCCGTGACTTGCGCTGAGTAGGTCAGGTTGGACGAACCAATGAAGGCCGTTGAGTACCCAGTCTGCCGGTGGAAGAGCCACGCCTTGGCGTGCAGTCGAGTGGCAGTCAGGTCGTACGAGATACGGATCTGAGCACCAAGAGCAGCGAGGCGGTCAAGAGCAACTTGTTCAGTGGATCCGGTGTAGGTGGTCGTAAGGACCCGGAGAGGGCGACCGTCACCACAGTGTCGGCGCAAGGAGTCCACCAGAGGTGCAATCCCGCTCTTCCGGATGAACGCCATCACAACATCGATGGAATCCGCTGATTTCGACTCTTCAAGGAGTTGACTCCAGAGATTCGGTTCTCCGGGGGAGTTGGTCAACAGCGTTGTATCGAGCAGTGGAATGAGAGGCTCCGGAATTCGGCGGGGCGTTCCATCTGGTTAGCGCTGGAAGATGGCATTGAGCACCGTTCCTGGTTCGGCCACGTCGTCAATGTCGTCCAGCGAGAGGAGGTCGGAGAGTCGAGCCGAAAGTGAGCGGGCTATCTCAACGCCTTTGCCGACTCGATCCCCTTCGGATACGTCGGACAGCGATGCCCGAATCAGGTTGGCAAGGTGGAGGGCGATCCGATCGGGGGCTTCGTACGCCTTGAGGTCTCGCTTCGCAACAAGATCTCCCTCGACGGACTCGATCTTTTCCACGAGGCCCTCGGTGACCAACGCCTCGTAAAGCCCAGCTTGGATGTCATCCACGAGCGAACACTACCGGTGGGGGTTCCGGTTGGTAGAGGAGATCAGCATGCCGACAGGATCCCGCGGTCCTGGTTGATGAGGGGTGAATCTCCGTGGAAAACACCAAGCACAACCGCCCGCCCCTAACCCACTTCGCTCTGGATGCCCACCAACGTCTCGTCCGGTCGGATCTCCCAGCCATCGCTGGTCTGTCGGAGCAGCACCGAGTGCTTGGTCCCTGGCAGCCCAGCGGACGGTCCAAACCAACCTCGGAGCAAGGTGTGGAGCGCATTGCCTTGCTCTCCCGGGCGTTCTGCCACATTGATGGCGACCTTCACGAAATTCGCGCTGAGGACCTCTCCATCGGCGCTGAGGTCTGTCCATCCCTCTGGCAGCTCAGGGTGTTTGCTCCGATCGATCCGAATGATGGGACGCCCTTCGCTGTGACTGACGGTACAGCGGATCGCTCCGCTGTACCCCGACGTTTCTCTTAGCAAGTAGTCGGCAAGACGCCATTCGACGAGCTCCGCCACGAGACTGTCAAAGACATCACCCAGGGCTTCTGGCACCTGGAAGTTGGGCAGCAGCATGTTCCCATCGAGGGTGAACATTGCCGAACCAGAGGACCCGTGGGTGAGATGCTCAATCGGCCACTTGCGCCAGAACTGCTCCCACTGCTCTGAACCAACGGTTGTCGGATCGGGCAGCTCCTTGCTGGTCACATCGTTGACCAGGCGAGGGTCGGCGCAGATCAGGCGGTGGGCTGTGGCCGCGATCTGGCCCACGTCGGCACCGGTACGGAGGGCTCCATCGTGAAGCAGGGCCCTCAGAGCGACCAACTTGTAGGACTTGGTGACACTCTCCTTCTCAAGAGCGACCAGAGTGAGTCCATGCTCAGCCACGACCTTGGCGGCATCCTCGGAGAGGATTCCAAGGTCCACCAGTAGTCCGAACCAGTGGCCGTGCTTGGTCCTGGCACTCCGGGGGTTGAAACCTGATCGGAGTGCTTGGACCGCTGAAGGTCGGTAGCCGTTAGCCTCGGTGTACTCCCGACAGAAGTCAGCCAAGGCGTCTCGGCTGTCATTGCGAATCATGGCGGCGAGCAGGTCGATGGCCTCCAGGTCGTAGGCGACCGAGCATCCTTCGGGCAAGTCGAACTCTCCCGCTTTCGCGGCATCGATTACCTGCGACTGGGTTGGGGTTGCATTGCTGCCCAACGACAGAAGCACCCGGGGCTTGTTCAGGAAGCTGTGATGGTTCCCTATGAAGTCGATGACCTTCAGGTGGTCCTTGCCGAGTGATTTCCGGAGGCCGCGCCCCAACTGTTGGAGGAAGATGATCGATGATTCGGTAGGACGGAGCATCATCACGGTCTCCACCTGAGGAATGTCGATGCCCTCGTTGAAGACGTCGACCGTGAAGATGATGCTGATCAAACCATCCCTTAGCTGCTCTACGGACTTCTGCCGAGGAGCCGAATCGCTTCCACTGTGAACGGCTACGGCCAGAACCCCGTGGGAGCTGAAGTAGTCGGCGAGGAATCGAGCATGGGTAATGGAGCAGCAGAATCCAAGCGTGGGGCCACCCCCGTGGTCGTGCCACGCATCGATTGCCTGTTGGGCACGATCCTGAGTCTCGATGGCAAGGGCGAGAGCCTCCGAGTCAAACTTCCCGTTGCGCCAAGGAATCGGTTCGAAGTCGGCGACGTCCTTGTGACCTCGGTACTGGAACGGAACGAGTTGGTTTCTCCGGATGCCCTCGACCAAGTTGCAGTCGAACACGATGTTGTCACCGCAAAGGGCCAGGAGATCGGCTCCATCCATCCGGTCCGGCGTGGCCGTGAGACCCAGGAGGAACTCAGCCGAGAAGTGATCGATCACCTTGCGGTAGGAGGACGCCGACGCATGGTGGAACTCGTCGATGACGAGGTAGTCGAATTCGTCGGGATCGAACTCGTGGAGTCGGCTCCTGAGCGTCTGGACCGAGGCGAAGACGACGTCGGCGTCGGCCTGCTTCTCTTTGCCGTGGAAGAGGCCGAGCTCGGCGTCGGTACGGACCTGGCGGAACACATCTCGGCTCTGCGTGAGAATCTCCTCGCGATGGGCGACGAAGAGCGTCCGTTTGTAGGCTGGTCGGCTGGAGTCGAAGGCTGCCAGCCAGGTCTTTCCGAGTCCTGTCGCCATGACCACCAGGCCCGCTTGGTGCCCAGCCAGGCGAGTCGCTTCGAGGGCGTTCAGCGCTTCTTGCTGAATGTCGGTGGGAGCCACGGGCTGGAGAGGCGGCTCGATTTCGACGCCGATTGGGACAGGCTCGACTCCTTGTGTCGGCACCTTCCGAAGCTTGCGGTACTCCCGAAGGAACTCGTGCGTCACCACAATCGCTCGCTGGTCTTCCCATAGAGCGTTGAACCTGAGGATGAGTTGGCCAACACCTCTGACTTCGAGATTCCACTCGACCCCACCATCGATCCCCGACTTCGAGAGGTTCGAGCTGCCGACGAAGCCCTTTGCCGACGAGCCGGTGGACGAACTGAAGATGTAGGCCTTTGGGTGAAAGCTGGCATTTGCTTCGTGCCAGACCCTGACCAACAAGGCGTCGGACGAAGGTAGGCGGTTCTCTTGGAGGTCAAGGAGCTGAGCCAGGGCATCGGGATCGGTGATCTCGAGATAGTCGGTGGTAAGAATCCGCACCTTGGCACCTCGATCGACGGCGTCATTCAAGTGGGAGAGGACGAGTTCGAGCCCAGACCGCATGATGAAACTGATGACCAGGTCGATTCGGTCCAGTTCGGGAGAGTTCAGGCAGCGAACGAGCTCGGTCTTTAGCCGACCCTCATCGAGGCTCGAATCCAAGAGGTGAATCCCGCCACCGGAGACTCCTGGCTGCGCTGGGGCCACTAGATAGTTTCCGCGGCCCGGAATGACGTGCCGCACACCACCGCGAGGATCGGGAACGTCGCCCGAGTAGCGAGGAATGACGTGAATGTGAAGGTGGTCGATCGTCTGTCCTGCCGCTTGGCCTGCGTTGAAGCCAACGTTGTATCCATCGGGCTGGTGGCGTTCGTCAAGAATGTCCTTGACGTCGCTCACCAGCGCCAGGAGGTCGGCTTGTTCGGACGGTTCGGTCTCCCACCACGTTGCGATCTGCCGGAAGGGCACGATCAGTGTGTGGCCGACCGAGACTGGGAAACCGTCAGGAATGGCAAAGCCCGAGCGGTTATCCAGGATCCAATCGCTTTCGGGAACCGCCCCAAAGGGCGAGCTGCCGGTGGGTGTCATATGAACCGGTCTGCCTTCAGGCTCATTGGGGTGAAGCTAGTCGGTCCGGATAGCCCAGTGCCCAAGTGATGAGCGGCTAGTACTGACCTCACCCAGTGGCTCAACACCAGGCGGCCTTCGGCTGCGCCAGCGTCCGGAATGGTGTCGATCCGCCTCCGTAGACATGAGAGTCACAGCCACAGGTCATACTGCGTTGTCTGCGACAACGAGATGTGTCGTCGCAGATGGGTCACTTTTGTCGGTGACGATGAGAGCGGGCGACGGGAATCGAACCCGCGTTCTCAGCTTGGGAAGCTGAAAGGGCCGGTTTGGGGCGAACTGATGCGAACGCTTACGGTGAGAAACCCCTGCTAAATCGGGGTGTGCGAACTAACCCGAACTAACCCGAACGGCTGCGCCCGCGCGATGGACGCGCGATGGAGGTGCCGGATCGTGCAACAGGACGGCTCGCCGAGAGGTACACGACCCCTTCGCCGAGGTGCTTTCGAGCCATGCCGATCAGGTGAGTCCGGTGGGACTGGTGGACTGCTCGACAGCCGGTGCAGCGAAACTCATCGACGGTATCGCGCACGTCGAGTGACGCCAGCTCCCGCCGTTCGAGGACCCTGCGGCCGTCCAGTGCGTAATGCGTGATGTAGAGCTGCCGCGTGTGTGGGTCCATGGTGACCTGACGCGTCCCTCGCATGTCGGCCGGAGCGCGCCGACTCTCAGGGAGTCGCCACGCGCGCTCGACTGCAACATGGCCGGACTCCCACCAGATGACCCCGCCCAATTCAACACCGCAACCACACCGGATGGCGACGCGTGAGGATGGCCCTGGACCCTCGATAGCGAATATCGCCGTCCTCACCTGCTTTCCGCCCGTCCACGCAGGGAACTGAGTCAAGCGGAAGCGCTCAGGTCCATCGCCGGTGTATTGGACCGTGGCAGCGTCGGGCAGCGCAGCCTCGACATCCACCGGTACCGTCAATGTGACACCGCTGGTGGTGCTCATGGTCACCGTCCCGGCGGAATGACGCGATTGTAGTTCCATCTGTGTTATTGTAGTTCAGGACAGACCGAATAGGGCACGACTCCCTGACCGAACCTCCGCCTACCGACTAGCTTCGGATGGCCTGAGGCTCCGAGGTAGAGATATGCCCGAAGCCGCAAAACTTCCCCCGTTGGTCCGTCGTTCCGACGGCACCGACCTGACCCCACTGGCCCACAGCGTTGAGAACGCTGCGAGTCGAATCGGCATCGGTCGCACGAAGACCTGGGAGCTGATCAAAAGAGGCGAACTTCGCACCATCCAAATTGACGGACGCCGGCTCGTACCCGAGGTGTCGTGTGTCGAATTCGTGGCACGGAAGCTGGCCGACGCCGAACTGGTGGCGTCGTGACGCGAGAAAGCGGCCCGAAGGCCGCTCCTCAGATCATCACCGCTAAATGTGACCATCACCAGCCTACCCCGCCGGTGCGACTGTCGCTGTCATTGCGCCGCTTGCTGATCGAGCACTTCGATGCCGCGGTCCTGTACGAGCTGGCCTGGCTGAAGCAACACGATTCCCCAGGAATGATCGCCCGGGCACGGCTGTCCGATGCGTCCGTCGACCAACTGGCCGACATGCTGACCGCTGGCCGCAAGCCCACCCTCGGATGGTGGACGCGCAATACGACGGTGGCAGCATGAGCCCGGAACCGAGAGACGGCTTTGACGAGAACGAACTAGCGCCCTGGGATCACCCGGGCCCGCGCATGATGTCCACTCGGGCCGACGAGATTGTGAAGCAGACGCCGGCTCTGGCGGCCGCCGTAGACACCGATCCGGGATGGGTGCCGGACGAGGAGCGGTTCGTCGTTACCGTCACCGAATGGGAGCCGGTGGACCTGGCACCGGTCCTCCGGGGGGAGTGCGTCACTCCCAAGCCGACGGTGCTCGAGCGGATCGACGGCATCCGGCTCCTCTACCCCGGCCGTTTGAACCTGTTCATGGGCGAGACAGAATCCGGCAAGACCTGGGCGGCCGATGTTGCGACTGCCCAGGAACTAGCGGCCGGTCACCACGTCATCTACCTCGACTTCGAGGACGGCCCAGAATCGGTGGTCGAGAGACTGCGTGCCCTCGGCGCCGCGGTCGAGCAGATCGCCACCCGACTGACCTACGTCAACCCCGCCGGCCACTTCGACGAGCTGGCCAAAGAGGCCATAGAGGTAGCCATTGCTCACAAAGGGCCGCCGACCCTGGCCATCATCGACGGTGTTACTGAGGCCATGGGTGAGCTCGGGCTAGACCCGATCAAAGGACCGGACGTGGCCGCCTACTACGCATCCAGCCCCCGGTGGCTGGCTCGCACTGGTGCGGCCGTCCTGCTCATCGACCACGTGACCAAGAGCCGCGAGAACCGGGGCCGGTGGGCTATCGGATCCGAGCGCAAGCTGTCCGGTCTAGACGGCGCGGCCTACGGGTTCGAGATGGTCCGCCCGTTTGGCCGGGGCAAGACCGGCTCAGTCAAGGTGACCGTCGCCAAGGACCGCTGCGGGCACATCCGCCAACACGAGGGGATCGGAGGCGCCATCGTCATGATGGGGCTGAAGTCCTGGCCCGATGGTGGCGTCACCGTGTCGCTGGAAGTCCCCGAGGCGTCCGAGTCCGGCTCATTCCGGCCCACCTACCTCATGGAGAAGATGTCCAGCGCCATCGCCGACAACCCGGGCCTGACCTCCCGGGCGCTCCGCTCCGCCGTCAGGGGCAAGAACGACGCCAAAGACCTCGCCCTCGAGCTACTGGTGAACGAGGGGTACGTCGACGTCGAGTACGGGCCGAACCGGGCGAAGCAACACACCTCGAAGATGCCGTTTCAGGTCGTGGCGGGAGGTGCGAACGATGTTGATTTCTAGCCGGCGTGTCGGTGTGCCCCAAGTGTGCCCCAAGTGTGCCCCGGCACACAGCCTCTACCTCTCAGATCGTGTGTGCCCGTGTGCCCCTCCCCCTAAGGGGGGGCACACAGGGCACACCGACAGAGGCCACCTCGCGAATCACTCAAAAAGACCCGTGTGTGCCCCGATTCCGGGGGCACAGTCATGAGCGCCCTCGATGACCTGTTCGAGCAGACCGAAGACGAACCGGTACCCGGTGGCTGTGACAAGTGCAATGCCTACCAAACGATGACGCCTGATCCCGTCCACGAAGGCATCTTCCACCTCGAGGTCCACCACGACGACTGGTGTCCGTTCTTGCGGGCCAAGCAAGCGGGGAACAACTGATGACCCCGGCGCAGAAGTGGACCGCGGCCGACGTGATGTACAACGAGCCCGGCGGATCGTTCCGGTCATGGCTCGTTGTGCAGACCGACCGCCAGGATCGTGTCGGGGACCTGGCACGGGATGTACGTGCGGACAAGTGCCTCGGCCAGAAGAGGACGCCCGGGGCGATCCTCCGTCACATGCAGGCGGCTCACTATCCGTGTGACGGCGCTATCGAGTCGTTCAAAGCCGCACTTGACGAATGGAAGCGGTCAACCGCCACCCCGGTTGACGCGTCAACATCGCTGGCAAAGCCGACGCCGACGCTGGACGGTTTGCTCGGCCCGACGCCCGCACGCAGTTACCAGGATGAGCCCTTCTGATGTCCAACCCGAGCAAGCGAAAAGGCACGACGTGGGAATCAGCCGTAGTCGATTACCTGCGCTCCCACGGCCAGCCCCATGCGGAACGTCGAGCCCTCACTGGCTCGGCCGACAAGGGCGACGTGTCCGATATCCCCGGAGTGATGATCGAGTGCAAGAACGAGAAGACGGTCACACTCGGTGCCTATGCCGATGAGGTGAAAGTCGAGACAGCCAACGCCGGCGCATCGATCGGTGTGGCCGTCGTCAAACGTCGCAACCGCGGGCCCGGCGATGCCTACGTCGTGATGACCTTGGAACAGTTCGCCGCCATGATCGCCGATGAGGTGGCGAAGTGACCCAGTGGCGATGCCCCGGCTGCGACCTCGAGCTGGAGGCCGTTGCCGTCGCATGCGGACACGAATGCCCGGGTCGCCGTGGCACGTGGGTCGACCTCACGGCAACCGATGTAACCGCAACACCCTCAATCGCCCCGAGGCCACGGACCTTACCGAGTGCCAATCTGCGTCAGCCGTCCGTGCTGCCGTCAAACGGTGCCGCGGGCGCCGAAGGTTGGACGGCCCGGGGCAACCTCGCAATGAAAGGAACACCATGACCACCGAGCAACCCACCGAGGAAGAACAGGCACTGATCGACGCCAAGTTCATGAATGCCGAGCTGCGACGTGCAGCCGGGATCGGACCGTCAGTCCCGCCGCTGCCCAACCAGCGCGACGCGGGGATGAACCTGGCAATCCGCCGTGTCGCTGGCCGAGTCGCAACACCCGATACCAACAAGGAGCAACCATGACCAGGAACCAACTGTTGAACACACTGGGACCGCTGTTCGAAGCGGCCGACCAGGGCCTCATTGAACTACCCACGGCGACCGTGAAGGCTCGCCAGGCGTCGGCACATCTCGCCGGCCAACTGGCCACGATCGTCGTTCCGGCTGAAGCCAGGGACCAGCTCTTCCGGGCGGTCATGGACTCCGCTGTCGCCGGCCAACCACTACCGACCGGAGACGTGGTGGTCGAGGCCGAGAACGCAATCCGAGCCGCTGACTCGCTGCGGGTGGCCGCCCGCGATGCACTCGAAACCCTCGACAACCAGCTCGCCGCCACCATCACGCCGAACGCCAGGTCGTTCATTGTCGACGTGCTGCGCCCAGTCCACACCTCGATAGTGGCCGACCTCAGGACCTGCCTCAAGATCGTCGGCCCGGAGTTGGATAAGACGAAGCTGTTGAACGCCACCGAGAAGGTGCGCTCTGCTCGCACCCGCCTTGACGCTGTGGTCGCCCAGTACGGACTCATCAGACGTTGTTGGGTGCCTCTCGCTGTGCACGACCCGAGCACCCTCGACAGCAGCCACAAGTTCGTCGAGTTCAGCAACGGCGAGAAGGCGCCGTGGCGCAACATCACGTCAACCAACGCGACCACGCCGTGGCCGTCAGACGCGGTCGGTCGTATCGCCTGGTTCATCGCCAACGACTTCGAACCGTGGCTGCCGACTGGCGATGACCGTGACGAGCAGATGGTCCGTGCCTATCCCGACTCGCCGATCGTCAAGGGACATCACGAGAACCAGCACCTCGATAAGGCCAAGGGAACCGTTCTGCAACGCGACCTGGACGCCGCATCACGGTGACGATGCAGCCAGCGACCACACAGCCCACACGGTGCTGCCCACCACGTGGCCACTGTGCCCACCACAGTGTCACCTGCCACGTCACCACAGTGCGGCACGGTTGCCGTGTGACGGGCAGGCGTTGCGACGTGCGACGTTCACAAGTGACAGTGCCACATGCCATGTGTGATGGCCACGGCATCGTCACGATCGACAACGACGATGCCAACGTCGCTTCGGCGGTGCACGACCGGACACGGCCACACCGTCAACAGTGGAGTTCCTCACCGCGGGTGCGAACAGATCGACGGCCAGAAAGACGGCCGACAGAACTCCGTCGATTGATGGGGGGTGCCCCCGGTCCCTCCCGGGGGGGCGGAAGCCCGGAGCGTACTGTAGCGCTGGGCGAGCCGGGGCTGAAATGAACGAGTCGGGAGGCTCCAGGTGAGCAAGGTCCCCGCCGCACCCAAGGGCACCAGGCCAAACGGGCGCCGACTATGGGTCGACGTCCTGTCGAATTTCGACCTGGACGAGCACGAAACAGCCCTTTTGCGTGAGGCTGTGCGCACCGTTGACGCCTTGGACGCCCTCGACGACGTCGTCCGCCGGGACGGAGTCATGACCACAACGGATCTGGGCGCCCCCCGCGTCCATCCGGCCCTGGTCGAAGCTCGACAACTGAAACTGGCCCTAGCTCGCCTCCTGGCCGCCCTTCGAATGCCTGCCGGCGACGACGAGCCTGGTAGCCGGCCCCAGCGTCGTGGCGCACCACGAGGCACCTATGCGTAGGAAACAGTCCGAGCAGGATGAGGCCGACCTCCAGATCCCGCCCGGGCTCGAACACGGCCCTCACTGGCTGGACCCGGCCACCGAGGGCCAGCCACTGCCTGACCGAGAGCGGGATGCCGAGCACCGTTGTGTCGAGGCCAGGGACGAGTACATCGGGGACAACGAGGTCAGTGACCGGCTTCGTGGACTCCTGGTCGTAGACAACGTCAAACACCGTCGGGCGCGCATTCTGGCCAAGCCGACTCCTCCCGATGGACGGTCGGAATGACCGCCACCTTCCCAAGCTCGCCCGGGGGCCTGGTCATCCCCTCGAGGCGAGGTCCCTGCCCACCTACCGGCCCCGGGCGGAGCCGGTGGGTGGGGGACCTCTCTTGACTGACCGCGCCGAAATCGTCTGGCTCATGACACCCGGCGAGCCCGACGTGAACGAGTGGTTCGCCCAGTTGTGCCGCCGGCCCTGGTGGCACTCCGAGGCAGCCTGTCGGGGTACCGATCCGTCCACGTTCGTTCTTGGCCGTGGTGCCAACGCCGCCGTCATGGCCCGGGCCCGTGCTATCTGTGACCGATGCACCGTCAGCGAGCAGTGCCTCGACTTCGCCCTGGCCGACCCGGACGCGGTTGGGGTATGGGCCGGGACCACGGGCACCGAGCGCCGACTGCTTCGGCGGGACGCGACCGACCCCCGGCCGTGAATGCACCGGGGGCCATCGTCGGGTGAGTCGTCCGGCTCAGCGCGTCGGAAGCCTGTTCCCATCGGCGTCGAGTTCGCTCCCTTCGGTGTCGGCGAGTAGCAGGACGTCGATTCGTTCGATGTTCCTCTCGCACTGGTCCCGTAGGTCGTGGAGTTCCTTGGCCTGTGCGGCGGAATGGGTGGCGTTCATGACGCGACCGCCTCACCGAGCAACCGAGCGACTTCCTCGTCCATCGGTTCTTCGACACTTCGCACCCAGCCACGCCCATCGAGCATGGCAAGAATCGCCGCCTGCTCGCTCTCGACGAGAACATGGCCGACGCCGTCGGCCAGTTCGAGCGCTAGGGGGGCGTCGATCGCTTTCACTCGTCCGACGAGCTGGCGAAGGGCCTGTAGGGCCGAAGATGGCACAAACGTGTCGGTTGCGCTCATGACGCTGCCGACGCCTTTGCCGTGTCCGACAAGCGGGCCTCCACTCTGGCGTCCAATTCTGCCGCCCTGGCTGCCTCGCGAGCCTCGAACTCCGCCTGATGCCTTTCGATCTGCTTCTCAAGGCGTCGGGCTTCTGAGGACGCGCGGCGACCGCGTAGCCGATCGCCCTCTTTCCGTGCGTCGAGAGCCGCCGCCCGGCAGGCATCCGCTTTCTTCTGTGCCGCCTTGCAAGCACGGTCGAGCGAATAGCGATCGCCTATCTCGACGGTGTCGTAGGTGATGTCCGGACCTTGGTCTACACCGCCTGGGAAGCATCCCCTCGTGACCGCGAGCATCTTGCGTCCCGCGGTGATTGGAACGCCGCCCGTCAGTTCGACCTCAGCCCGATCGAGAGAATACGCCGGCCTGTAGGAACGGATCTTCACCTGGGAACCGTCCTCGTCACCCACGAATGCCGAGGCATCGGTTCCATCATCCGAGACGGAGACGCTGGCACAGACGGATCCATCGGTGTCGAATAACTCCATGCGGAAGGTGCGCCAGACACCGTTGCTGTTGCGCACGGTCCGTGGGCCGATCCTGGCACGCAAGCGCCCCTCGGAGTCCACTAGCTCCAATCGCTCGGCACGAAGCACCTTCGGCACTTTCGGTGTGGTGGTCATGACGCCACCAGTTCGGCTTCGTACACGTCCCGGTTGTTCCATTGCTCGACACAGCCCTCATCGGCGGTTAGGTCACCCCGGATAGCGGCCATGATGACCATGCCCTGTCGGCGCTGCCCACGGCGCTCGGCCTCGATGATGGCGTTGAGGATCGCCGTCTTCAGGTCACCGCCTGGCGTACCTATCGCCTGATCGGGTACGAACGGCTTGAGTAGCCGGTCCATCTCCTGAATCTCTGGCGGGTCGTATGGATTGGTCATGTTGCTCCCTCTCGTTGTGCGCCGGGGGAACACTGCCAACGTGGTGACCTTTTGGTAAGTTCACCGTCGCAGGCACCGATTATCCCGGTGTCGGCCATGGTCCCCGGGCGGTTCTCGCCGTCGCGGGGGCCTCTATTCTCGGCCATCTTGCGCCCTAATGCCGCAAAGGTCAACCACCGGCCGTTTCGAGGGGTACTGACCACCACCCGCCACGTTTGCGGGCGGTAGGGGCAACCGTGGCCGACCCACCAGGGCGACCGGAACACCCGAGCGGTAGCGTTCCACCATGGGCATGTTTTGGCGACTCCTGGCACCTCGGCCGCTTCGCCGGGTCCGTCGTGTTGCTCATCCCGTCCGTCTACTCGAGCCCCGCCCTGTCCGACGCGTGAGTGGTGGCCTATGGGCCATCCGTCATCCGTTCCGCCGGGCCGAGACTGGCGTCAGGAGCACGCTCTACCGGGAGCGCTATCGGCGACGGTAGGCCATGCGAGCCGGGTCGTGCCGTAGGGCAGGCCATGAGGGGTTCATGACGCGAGAGCAAGATAGGTGATCAGGTAACCCAAAGAGGGGTTCATGATCGACAGCAAGATAGGTGATCAGGTAACCCAAAGAGGGGTTCATGATCGACAGCAAGATGGACGATCAGTACTACTGATCTCGTCGGCGTGGCCTCTGTCCCCGGATCGGGGTCGCTGCGCTGGGGTGTCAGGAACCTTGACAAACATGTGTGTGTCAGGTATCTTGACGGCATGACCCTAGACGAGACAATCGACCCCCAGGCGCTCATCGCCCACCTCGATGGATCTGACGCCGATACATCCGACGCCCTCGAAGCCGTCGGACTGCTCCGCGGGTGGTTGGAAGAACTCGAAGAGAAGTTGGTTCTCAGGGCGCGGGTCGAGGGCCTGAGTTGGCACGGCATCGGTACCGCTCTCCGACGCAGCAAGCAGTCGGTTTGGGAGAAGTACCACGACCCTGACCCCGGCGACATCATCGACGGCTGATCGAAGACTGAAAGGACACGTCATGGCACAGACCATCAAACGCACCACGGCGACCGGAGAGAATCGGTACGACGTTCGGACCCGGATCGGGGGCCGGGTGGTGACCCGGACGTTCAAACGCCGGAAGGATGCCGACGCCTACGCCACCACAACCGAGGCGAACAGGCTTCGAGGCGTGGCTATAGACCCCAGGCGGGCACAGGTGACGGTGAAGGCGTATGCGGACAAATGGCTTTCAAGTCGTTCGGGTTTGGCCGTTCGCACCACCGAGCTGTACCGCTGGCTCCTCGACCGTCACATCCTGCCCACGTTCGGGACCACGGCTCTCGCTGACCTGTCGCCGTCGGCCGTGCGGAGCTGGCACGCCGGGATCGCCGTGGACCACCCGACGACGGCGGCCAAGGCGTACCGGCTGCTGTCCTCGATCATGCGGACCGCTGTCGCCGACGAGGTGATCTCCCGTAACCCGTGCCAGGTGAAGGGTGCGGCGGTAGAAAAGGCCCCTGAACGCCCGGTGGCGTCCATCGCCGAGGTGCAAGCCCTGGCCGCCACCCTCAAGCCCGAGCGCCTGCGAGTGGCCGTGCTCCTTGCCGCCTGGTGTCAGCTCCGCCGGGCCGAGTTGCGCGGGCTCCGGCGCAGGGACGTAGACCTCATGCGCGTCACCCTCACGGTGTCCGTGACGCGCACCACGAAGATGGACGGCACCACGGTGGAGAAGGCGCCGAAGACCGACGCCGGCCGGCGCACCATAGCGATCCCTGCGAACGTGGTCCCCGCACTTACCGACCACCTGCGACGCCACGTCGGGCCGGAGCCGGACGCCCTGCTACTCAACTGCACCGACCGTGCGCTCGGGCTCGCGTGGGACACGGCCCGGCGGGCTGTCGGCCGGCCTGATCTCCACCTGCACGACCTCCGGCACAGCGGTCTCACGTGGGCAGCCGCTACCGGAGCCAGCACGGCCGAACTGATGCGTCGAGCGGGCCACGCCAGCCCACAAGCGGCACTCCGGTACCAGCACGCCACCGAGGATCGGGACCGGGTGCTCGCCGATGCCCTGGCCGGACTGGCCCCAGATGCACCGGTCGTGCCAATCGCCCGCGCGATGGACGCGCGATAGACGACGGCTGGTGGGCTAGGTCACCTAGCCCGGTTGGCGGGAAAACTGCCTCTCAACTGGGCTCAAGCATGAGAGCGGGCGACGGGAATCGAACCCGCGTTCTCAGCTTGGGAAGCTGATGTTCTACCTCTGAACTACGCCCGCATCAGCGGACAAACTACGCCCGCATGCGCTGGCCACACTATCGTCTAGCCGGCATGGTTCTCTCTGATCGATCAATCCGTGAGGCGCTCGACGCCGGCCGCATATCCATCGCCCCTCTGGGGGAGGGCTGTATCCAGCCATCCTCGGTGGATCTCCACGTGGACAGGTACTTCCGGCTCTTCCGGAACCACACCAGTCGGGTGATCGATGTCCGCGAGGATCAGGAGGATCTGACCGAGTTGGTGGACATCGGCGATGTGGATCCGCTGATCCTCCACCCCGGCGAATTCCTCCTCGGCTCCACCTTGGAGCGGATCACCCTCCCCGACGACTTGGTGGCCCGCTTGGAGGGCAAGTCCTCCCTCGGCCGGCTCGGCCTGTTGATCCACTCCACCGCAGGTTTTGTCGACGCCGGGTGGGACGGCCATCTCACCCTCGAGCTCTCCAACGTGGCCAATCTGCCCATCACCATCTACGCCGGCATGAAGATCGGCCAGATCTCCTTTCTGCAGATGACCACCCCCGCCGACAAGCCCTACGGATCAGAAGGTCTCAAGTCCAAGTACCAGGGACAATGGGGCCCTACCCCCAGCCGGTACTCGGATAATTTCCGTTCGTAGACGCCCGTCCGGGGTAAACAACCCGACAACTCTTACCGCAGCTACGCTCACCCGCTAGTTGCCCAGCAGTAGCCCTCAGGAGGAAAACAGTGCCCGTCAGACTTGCGATCGGTCTCGGTATCACCGTGATCATGCTTGGCATAGCTGGTCGACGTTTCTTCTGGCTCTATCGATTGATCTCGAGCGGGCAACCCGCCCCCGATCGCTTCAAAAACCTCCCCTCGCGGGTCAAGGCCGAGCTGGTCGAGGTCGGCGGCCAAAAGAAGCTCCTGCAGTGGACGATTCCGGGCATGGCCCACGCCTTCACCTTCTGGGGTTTCTCCATTCTCTTCCTCACCATTATCGAAGCGTACGGCGACCTCTTCCAGCGCAGCTTCCACATCCCCATCATCGGCACCTGGTCATGGATCGGCCTGGTGGAGGACTTCTTCACCGTCGCCGTCCTTCTGGCCCTGATCGTCTTCGCCATCATCCGGGTGCAGCACTCGCCCAAGCGGGAAGAGCGCAAGTCCCGGTTCTTCGGCTCCCACACCGCCGCCGCCAACCTGGTGCTGGCGATGATCGCCGGGGTGATGATCTCGCTGCTCTTCTACCGGGCGGCCCAGGCCAACACCGGCAACTTCCCCTACACCGACTGGGCCTTCGCCTCCCACATCCTGGCCAGCTGGCTCCATCCCCTCGGCACCGGGGTCAACAGCGTGATCGAGACGGTCGCCCTGTTGGCCAACATCGCCATCATCACCAGCTTCCTTGTCTTCGTGGCCTACTCGAAGCACCTCCACATCTTCCTCGCCCCCGTCAATGTGGCCACTTCCCGCCGTCCCCGTGCCCTCGGCGCCCTGGCCACCACACCCGACATGACCATGGAGGATGTGGGCGAAGAGGACGAGGTCGTCTTCGGTGCCGGTCGGGTGGAGGACCTCTCGTGGAAGCAGCTCCTCGACCTGGCCACCTGCACCGAGTGCGGGCGTTGCCAGTCCCAGTGCCCGGCCTGGAACACCGGCAAGCCGCTCTCCCCCAAGCTCCTCATCATGAGCCTCCGCGACAACCTGTTTTCCGAGGCCGATCGGATCATGACCCGAAACCGTGAAGCCGGCGTCGAGAGGGAGACCCTTGTCCCGTCGGTCATCGACCCGGACATCCTGTGGTCGTGCACCACCTGTGGCGCCTGTGTGGAGGAGTGCCCGGTCGACATCGAGCACATCGACACCATCATCGACATGCGCCGCTACGAGGTCCTCATCGAGTCGCGGTTCCCCTCCGAGGCCGGCCTCATGCTCCGCAACGTGGAGAACCAGGGTGACCCGTGGGGCTTGGGGGCAGCCAAGCGCGAGGACTGGATCGCCTCCCTCGACTTCGAGGTTCCGGTGGTTACCGACACCATCCCCGCCGATATCGAGTACCTCTACTGGGTGGGATGCGCCGGCGCCCTCGACGAGCGGGCCCGCAAAGGCGCACAGGCCACCGCCCGCATGCTCCATCGGGCCGGAGTCTCCTTTGCCATTTTGGGCAAGAAGGAGAGCTGCACCGGCGACCCGGTGCGTCGGCTGGGCAACGAGTACCTCTTCCAAGAGCAGTGCCATGCCAACATCGAGACCCTCAACGGGGTGGGGGCCAAAAAGATCATCGCCACCTGCCCCCACTGCTTCAACACCCTGTCCAACGAGTACCCCGCCCTGGGTGGCAACTACGAGGTCATCCACCACAGCCAGCTCCTCGACCACCTGGTGGCGGAAGGCAAGCTGACCCCCGGCGGCGGGTACAAGGGCACGGTGACCTATCACGATCCCTGCTACCTGGGTCGGCACAACCGGGTGTTCGACGAGCCCCGTTCGGTCATCGACTCCATCCCCGGGGCCAAGCAGGTGGAGATGGGACGCTGCCGCGAGAAGGGCTTCTGCTGCGGCGCCGGTGGCGCCCGCATGTGGCTCGAGGAGAACATCGGCAAGCGGGTGAACATGGAGCGCACCGAGGAGGCCCTGGGCACCGGGGCCGACGTGGTCTCGACCGCCTGCCCCTACTGCATGATCATGCTCGACGACGCAGTACGCGCCCACCAGAAGGAAGACGACGTACGGGTTCTCGACCTGTCTCAGCTCTTGGAGGAGTCGATGGGCGATCCGGTGTCGGTGGGAGCGCCCTCGGTCGACACGGAGTCGGCCGGAGAGACCGGCTCGGCCGGCGACGGTCCGGTAGAGCCGGGGTAGAGCCGGGCTAGTGAAACGCCTTGGAGTCCGACTCGCGGAGCCGGGTGGCCATGGCCGACAACAGCTTGTGGGCGATGGCCGGAACCAGGTCCAGCACCCCGTTGAACTGACGCTGGGACAACACCAGCACATCCATGTCCGTCTCGGAGATGACCGAAGCCGAACGGGGTTGGCGATCGAGCAGGGACAGCTCACCGAAGTAGGCACCCGCCCCCAGCGACGCCACATGCTCCCCATTGCGGATGACGTCGGCGGTGCCGTTCACGATGAGGAAGAACTCGCGTCCGATGGTGCCCTCTTCGACCAACACCTTCTTGGCCGGGACGTGGGCCTCTTCGAGGAGACCCCGAATCTTCTTGAGCTCGGAGGAGGTGCAACTCGAGAAGAGCCACACAGTCTTGAGATCCAATGCCTTCGGGTGGGCTGCCATGGCGTAAAGGCTACACAGTAGAGCCCTCTGACGTGCTGGAATGCCACCCTTTGCCGTGGATTTCACTCGCCCAACTGCGAGTTCACACAGAGGAAACAGTGGCGTAGCAACCACGAAACACCCATCGTGCAGAGTGTCCCTCATCGCAATATCCGTGCGAGAGGAGGAGCAGTAACCGTGTATATCCCGTACCCGAACTGGCTGAACACCGGCGACAATACGTGGCAGATCGTGGCCGCCACCCTTGTCGGTCTCATGAGCCTTCCTGGCATCGCCGTGCTCTACGGCGGCCTTGTCCAGAAGAAGTGGGTGGTGAACACCATGTTGATGGCGTTCACCGGCTTCGGACTCGTCCTCATCGTGTGGGTCCTGTGGGCCTTCAACTTGAGTTTCGGTGTCCCGGCTCACTTCGGGGGGAGCAACGCCCACTCGTTCCTCAACAACGTGATCGGGCACCCGGTCCCTGCCGCCTCCCACTTCGGTGAGCAGAACCAGGAGGTGCTGCCCGAGGGGACGCTCATACCGTTCCACTACAACGCCGCCACCTTCATCTATTTTCAGGTGGTATTCGCCGCCATCACCCCATTGCTCTTCCTGGGAAGCGTGCTGGGGCGGATGAAGTTCAAGGCCTGGTTGTTGTTCGTGCCGCTGTGGATCACCTGCGTCTACAGCGTGAACGCCTTTCTGTTGTGGGGCGGTGGCTTCTTGTCTCAGAAGGGAGCCGTCGACTACTCGGGTGGCTATGTGATCCACCTCGCTGCCGGGGTCACCGGTTTCGTGGCCGCCTGGGTGATCGGTCCCCGACTCGCCCGTGACCGCAAGCACGGGGTGCCCAACAACCTGATGATGGTGGCGGTGGGTGCCGGAATCCTGTGGCTGGGTTGGAACGGCTTCAACGGAGGCGACCCCTTCTATGCCGGTACCGACGCCACCGCTGCGGTGCTCAACACCAACCTGGCCACCGCCGCGGCCATGTTGACCTGGGTACTGATGGACATGTTCCTCACCAAGCAGAAGAAGGCCACCTTCTTAGGGGCCATCAACGGCATGATCGTGGGCCTGGTGGCCATCACACCCGGAGCTGGGTGGGTCAACGGGTATGGGGCCCTGGCTGAGGGCTTCATCGCCTCGGCCATCGTGTGGGTCGCCTGGTACAACTTGCCCAAGATCCGACCGTTCAGCAAGGTGGATGATGCCCTGGGGGTGGTCTACACCCACGGGATCGCCGGCCTCTGCGGCGGGCTGCTGGTCGGCTTCTTCGCCGACCCGGGCATGTTGGAGTACATCGGCACCGGCAAGGCCGCCCCCGGCTTTTCGGTGAGCGGGCTCTTCTATACCGGCTCGTGGCACCAGGTCTGGGAGCAGTTCCTCGCGGCATCCTGGGTCATCTGCTTCACCGCCATCGCCAGCTTCATCCTGCTGCAGATCGTCAAGCTGCTGGTCGGGCTGCGAGAGTCGAATGAGAATCTCGAGGTCGGGGACCTGGCCATCCACAACGAGGAGGCGGAGCCTCGAGAGACGTTCGCCGAACGGCTGGGATCAGGTGGGTCCTCGTCCCTCGAGCCCGCAGGCGTGTAAATCCCGCACTACCAAGTGGACCGCCCTAACCTGGGTTGGGGCGGTCCACCCAACCTTCGATGGCAGTATCAGTTCGACGAAAGGAACAGAACGTGAAACTTGTCGTAGCGGTGGTGAAGCCGTTCAAACTCGATGATGTGAAGGAAGCCCTGAAGACCCTGGGGGTGCACGGGCTCACCGTGACCGAAGTACAGGGGTTCGGCCGGCAGCGCGGGCATACCGAGGTCTACCGGGGGGCGGAGTACGAAGTCGAGTTCGTTCCCAAGGTCCGCCTCGAGATAGTGGTGGACGACGATCAGGTCGATGAGGTCACGACCGCGGTGGTCGACACCGCCGGCACCGGCAAGATAGGTGACGGCAAGGTGTGGGTCCTCCCCGTGGAAGATGTCATCCGGGTCCGCACCGGGGAGCGCGGCCACGACGCCCTGTAAGGGCGAGTGATGCCCGAGCCCGAAGAGGTCACGTTCCGATGAGTGCAGGGTGCCGACCGTGATGCTCCGGGCCGGGTCGTAATGACAGGGGCGCCTGCCCGAGCAACGGGTGCGGGCAGGCACCCCATTGGCAGCCCCACCCTCGGGTGTGCCCGGGACCCGGGCGGCAACGTGGTTGTGTTCGAGACGGTCTTCCAACACCGTGCGCACCAACCGGGCGGCCCCGCCACCCGCTCGGATCAGCCGGCTTGGCGGGCCACCGCATCGGCCGCGGCCTTGGCCGCATCAGGATCGCCCAGGTACCCACAGGACAGAACCGACAGGTCATCGGACAGGCGGTAGCGGAATGGGATGCCGGTAGGGACCTCGAGTCCCACGATGTCGTCGTCGCTGATGCCGTCGATATGTTTGCGCAACGCTCTCAGACTGTTGCCGTGGGCCACCACCAGCACCGCCCCGCCCCGGGCTCCCTCGGCGCAGAGATCGGGGACGATGGCGTCCTGCCAGTAAGGAACCACCCGGGCCACCACATCGGCCAGGCACTCGGTGGCGGGAAGGGCGTCGATCGGTACGTCCCGGTAGCGCGGATCCCCGGCCGGGTGACGCTCATCGCCGAGCGTCACCCGAGGGGGTGGGGTGGCGTAGCCGCGCCGCCAGGCATCGAGCTGCTCTTTGCCGTAGAACTCGGCCGTGTCCTTCTTGTTCTTCCCCTGCAGGTCTCCGTAGTGGCGCTCGTTGAG
>PKXA01000098.1 GCA_003133325.1 Acidimicrobiaceae bacterium
CCGTAGTGGCGCTCGTTGAGTCGCCAGTGACGCCGGACCGGCAGCCAACTTCGCTGAGCGGCGTCGAGGGTCAGGTTGGCGGTGCGTATGGCCCGGGTGAGCACCGAGGTGTGGAGCACCCGCAGGTCGAGGCCGGCTTCGGTTCCCAACAGCCTCCCTGCCTCGGTGGCCTCGGCCTCCCCCTGGGGGGTGAGATCCACATCGTGCCAGCCGGTGAAGAGATTCTCGGCGTTCCAGGTCGATTGGCCGTGGCGGAGGAGGACCAGGTCGGGCATAGGGCGAGCGTATCCCGACTGGGCCGCACGACACATGAGTAAAATCTTGAAGAAAACCTATACACATAGCACTCAACTTTGTTATACTTGCTTCTGTAACCAAATCGGATCTATGCCAGAGATGAACAGAATCGGTAGAGGTGCCCCGAGGACGGGCGCTGAGCAGAGGAACAGAGGAGCACACGATGGCTAAAGCAGTAGGTATTGACCTCGGGACCACCAACTCGGTGGTGAGCGTGCTGGAGGGCGGCGAGCCTGTCGTCATCCCCAACGCCGAAGGCGGCAGGACGACCCCGTCGGTCGTCGGCTTCGCCAAGTCCGGCGAAGTTCTGGTGGGCGAGGTGGCCAAGCGCCAAGCCATCACCAACCCCGATCGGACCATCCGGTCGGTGAAGCGTCACATGGGGACGTCGTGGACCGTCGACATCGACGGCAAGGACTACACCCCCCAGGAGATCTCCGCCCGTATCTTGGGCAAGCTGAAGAGGGACGCCGAGGCGTTCTTGGGCGACACGGTGGACCAGGCGGTCGTCACCGTGCCCGCCTACTTCGACGACGCCCAGCGCACTGCCACCAAAGAAGCCGGCGCCATCGCCGGCCTCGAAGTGCTGCGCATCATCAATGAGCCGACCGCCGCCGCCCTCGCCTACGGCTTGGACAAGGAAGGGGCCGACCAGACAGTGCTGGTGTTCGACCTCGGTGGTGGCACCTTCGACGTGTCCCTCCTCGAGATCGGCGACGGTGTCTTCGAGGTCAAGTCCACCTCGGGCAATTCCAAGCTGGGTGGTGACGACTGGGACCAGCGGATCATCGACTGGTTGGTGAAGACCTTCAAGGACACCGAGGGTGTCGACCTGTCCGCCGACAAGATGGCCACCCAGCGCCTGCAGGAGGCATCCGAGAAGGCGAAGATCGAACTGTCCTCCCTCCAGGAGACCCAGATCAACCTGCCGTTCATCACCGCCACCTCCGAAGGGCCCAAGCACCTCGATGTGAAACTCACCCGGGCCACCTTCAACGAGCTGACCAAGGATCTGGTCGAGGCGTGCAAGGGACCGTTCGACCAGGCCATCGCCGACTCGGGACTGACCACGGATCATATCGACCACGTGGTGCTGGTGGGCGGTTCCACCCGTATCCCCGCGGTACAGGAGCTGGTCCAGTCCATGACCGGCAAAGAGGCCCACAAGGGCGTGAACCCCGACGAGGTGGTGGCNNAACACCACCATCCCCACCAAGCGGAGCGAAGTGTTCACCACCGCCGACGACAACCAGCCGTCGGTGGAGGTCCACGTGCTCCAAGGCGAGCGGGAGATGGCCATGTACAACAAGACCCTGGGCAAGTTCCAACTGGTGGACCTGCCGCCGTCGCCCCGGGGCGCCCCGCAGATCGAGGTCACCTTCGACATCGATGCCAACGGGATCGTGCATGTGTCGGCCAAGGACCGGGCCACCAACAACGAGCAGTCGATGACCATCACCGGACAGTCCTCACTGGCCAAAGAAGACATCGACCGCATGGTGAAGGACGCCGAGGCCCACGCCGAGGACGACCGCCGCCGCAAGGAGGAGGCCGAGGTGCGCAACAACGCCGACACCCTGGTGTACCAGACCGAGAAGCTCCTGAAGGATCAGGGCGAGAAGTTCGAGGGCGATGAGAAGGAGAAGGTCGAGTCTGCGCTGACTGCGCTGAAAGAGGCTCTGGCCGGCACCGACGTGGAGGGTATCAAGACAGCCACCGAAACGTTGCTGACCGCCAGTCAGTCCTTCAGCCAACGTCTGTACGAGGAGGCCTCCAAGGCGCAGTCGGGTGGCGCCGCCGGAGGCGGGGATGGCGCCGAGGAGGCGTCGGACGACGAGGTGGTCGACGCCGAGATCGTCGACGCCGAGCCCGAGACCCCCAAGGGCTGATCGTCCATGACAGGTAGCCACGAGACACCTGATGGACCGGGAGCGGAGGCACCGGAAGCCGAGGTGGCTTCCGGTGTCGATGCCGCCTCGCGGGCCGGCGCCTTTGGGGTGGCCGGCGAGCAGATCGACCCCACGGTTGCCGACCCCACGGTTGTCGACGCCGATGTTGTCGATGGTGATGCCGATGTTGTCGATGCCGATGTCGATGTCGATGACGACGAGGTGATCGACGGGGAAGTGGTCGATCCGTTGGCGGCCGTGACCGCCCAACGTGACGAGTACCTCGATTCGCTCCGCCGTCTGCAGGCGGAGTTCGAGAACTACCGCAAGCGGGTGGCGAAACAACAGAGCGAGCAAGCCGTCCGGGCCACCGTTTCCCTGGTGAACAAGCTGCTGCCGGTGCTCGATGCCCTCGACCTGGCCGCTGCCCACTCCGGCGATGCCGAGTCCGACGACGCCCGGGCCCTGGTGGCGGCGTCCTCTCTGCTCAACGGCGCCCTGGAGATGGAAGGCCTCGAGCGCATCGACCCGGTGGGCCAGCCGTTCGATCCCAATGCCCACGAAGCAGTGGGGCATCTTCCCGCCGAGGCCAAGCCTGATACCGAGCCGGATACTGAGCCTGATACCGACGAGGCAGACGCCAAAGCCGACGCCAAGGCCGGCGACGAGGCAACCGCCCCTGACGGTCCGGTGGTGGGCCAGGTGATGCGGGCCGGCTACCGGTTCAAGGGCACGGTGGTCCGTCCGGCCATGGTGATGGTGCACGGCTAAGACGGTGGCTCCGCAGCGCGAATGGTTCGAGAAGGACTACTACAAGGTTCTGGGCGTGTCGGACACGGCTACGCCCAAGGAGATCACCAGCGCCTATCGGAAACTGGCCAAGAAGCACCATCCTGATACCAACCCGGGCCAGGAGGAGAAGTTCAAGGAGATCTCCGCCGCCTACGACGTGCTCAACAGTGCCGACACCCGCAAGGAGTACGACGAGGTCCGCACCATGGGACCGATGGCGGGGGGCGGCGGGTTCCCCGGAGGTTTCGGGGGTGCCGGCGGCGGGGGATACCGGGTCGAGGACGTAGGGGATCTCGGGGACATCTTCGGCAGCCTCTTCGGGAGGGGCGGACGGCGGGGAGCGGGACGCGGCGCGCCCGCCGGCACTGGGCCCCAGCGCGGCTCCGACGTCGAAACCGAGCTCAACCTCTCGTTCGAGGATGCGGTGCACGGGGTCACCACCTCGGTGCACCTCACCACCGATGCCCGGTGTCACACCTGCTCGGGTTCGGGCGCCGCCCCCGGGACACATCCGGTCACCTGCCCGCGCTGTGGCGGCACCGGCTCCCTCCAAGACAACCAGGGGTTGTTCTCCCTGAGCCAGATCTGCCCGCAGTGCAGCGGTCGGGGCACCATCGTCACCACCGCGTGCCCGTCCTGCCAAGGGACAGGGATCGAGCACCGCGACCGTGCGGTGAAGGTGAGGATCCCGTCCGGGGTCGAGAACGGACAGCGCATCCGGGTGAAGGGCAGGGGAGCGGCCGGACGTGGCAACGGGCCCAGTGGTGATCTCTACGTGGTGGTCCGGGTGAATCGTCACCCGGTCTTCGGCCGCAAGGGGAAGAACCTCTCCCTCGTTGTTCCGGTCACCTACCCCGAGTTGGTCCTCGGCACCACCCTCACCGTGCCCACCCTCACCGATCCGGTAACCCTGCGCATTCCGCCCGGGACCCCTTCGGGGCGCACCTTCCGGGTGAAGGGCCGAGGGGTGCCCGCCAGCAAGAAGACCACCGTCGGCGATCTGCTGGTGACCGCTGAGGTGGTGGTGCCCGACACCCTCACCGACGAACAGCGGACGACGGTGGAGACCCTGGCCGGGCTGCTCGACGAAGCGCCACGGGACTTCGAAGGGGTGTGAGATGACCGACGATCCACGTACCCGGGCCGTCTACGTGATCTCGGTGGCTGCCGAGTTGGCCGGGGTCCATCCCCAGACCCTGCGGGCCTACGAGCGCAAGGGGCTGCTCGACCCCAGCCGCACCCGGGGCGGGAGTCGCCGATTCAGCGAGGACGACCTGGCCCTCCTGCGCCACATCCACGACCTCACCAACGCCGGCCTCAACCTCGAAGGGGCGAAGCGGGTGATGGAGCTCGAACGAGAGGTGGCCCGTCTGCTGAAGGAGATCGACACCACCCGTTCCGACGCCCGTGAGGCGGTGGCCCGTGCCCACCGGCTCTACCGACGCGACCTGGTGCCTGTGTCCCAATCTATGGTGGCCACCCGGCCTCAGGGCCGGGCCACCCCCCGAGGAGGAGTGATCCGATGAGCATGAACCCCGAGCGTTGGACCCTCAAGACCCAGGAGGCCTTCAGCGCCGCCGCCGAGCGGGCCAAGTCCGGCAACCATGCCGAGATCACGCCCGACCACATGCTGTCCGCGGTGCTGAGCCAAGTGGACGGGATCGCCGGTCCGGTACTGACCCGGGTGGGGGTGGAGCCGGCGGTCATCCGCGACCGCATCGAAGGCGAGCTGGCCCGGCTGCCCCAGGCCTTCGGGGGGGAGGCTCCGGGGATCAACCGGGGACTGCGCGAGGTGCTGGAGTCCGCCGACACCTTGCGGCGTGACATGGGCGACGAGTACCTGTCGGTGGAGCACCTGGTGCTGGCCATGGCCGATCGGATCGGGGTGGATCAAAAGGCCCTGCTCTCGGCTCTGCGCGACGTGCGCGGGAGTCATCGGGTGACCTCCCAGGATCCCGAGGCCTCGTTTCAGGCTCTCGAGAAATACGGCCGCGACCTCACTGCCCTGGCCCGCCAGGGGAAGATGGACCCGGTCATCGGGCGGGACGAAGAAATCCGCCGGGTGATTCAGGTGCTGTCCAGGCGGACCAAGAACAATCCCGTCTTGATCGGTGAGGCCGGAGTGGGCAAGACAGCCATCGTCGAGGGCCTGGCCCAGCGGATCGTAGAAGGCGACATACCTGAGGGGCTGAAGGGCAAGCGGGTCATCGCCCTGGACATGGCCTCGATGGTGGCCGGGGCCAAGTACCGCGGCGAGTTCGAGGAGCGGCTGAAGGCGGTGCTCAAAGAGATCACTGACGCCGAGGGCGAGGTCATCACCTTCATCGACGAACTGCACACCATTGTGGGCGCCGGCGGCGGGTCGGAAGGGGCGATGGACGCCGGCAACATGATCAAACCGATGCTGGCCCGTGGCGAGCTGCGCCTCATCGGCGCCACCACCCTCGACGAGTACCGCAAGTACATCGAGAAGGACGCCGCCCTCGAGCGCCGGTTCCAACAGGTCTACGTGCCACCCCCGTCGGTGGAGGACACCATCGCCATCCTGCGCGGGTTGAAGGAACGGTACGAGGTTCACCACGGGGTCCGCATCCAAGATGCCGCCCTGGTGGCGGCGGCGGTGCTCTCCGACCGGTACGTCACCGGCCGCTTCCTCCCCGACAAGGCCATCGACCTGATGGATGAGTCGGCCAGCCGGCTGCGCATCGAGATCGACTCCATGCCCACCGAGCTCGACGTGGTCACCCGGCGGATGCGCCAGTTGGAGATCGAGAAGATGGCCCTCGAAAAGGAGACCGACACCGGATCGGCGGAGCGTCTGGGGCGGCTCGACGAGGAACTGGCCAACCTCTCCGAACAGTCGGTGGCGATGACCGCCCACTGGCAGTCGGAGAAGGAGTCCATCGCTACCATCCAGGAGCTGAAAGGCAATCTCGAACATCAGCGCGGCGACGCCGAGCGGCTGGCCCGCGACGGCAACCTGGCCGAGTCATCGGCCATCACCTACGGGCAGGTTCCCGAGCTCGAGCGCCACATCGTAGAGGCCACCGAGGCGCTGGCCCGCCTTCAGTCCGAACAGCGGTTCCTGAAGGAAGAAGTCGACGCCGAGGACGTGGCCGAGGTGGTCAGCCGGTGGACAGGGGTGCCGGTCAGCCGGTTGCTCGAGGGTGAGGTGGAGAAGCTAGTCCGGATGGAGGACGCCCTCCACGCCCGGGTGGTGGGACAGAACGAGGCGGTCTCGGCGGTGGCCAACGCCATCCGCCGCAGCCGGGCCGGGCTCTCCGACCCCAACCGCCCCATCGGGTCCTTCCTGTTCCTCGGGCCCACCGGTGTCGGCAAGACGGAGCTGGCCCGGGCCCTGGCCGACTTCCTCTTCGACGATGCCAAGGCCATGGTCCGCATCGACATGGGCGAGTACACCGAGCGCCACTCGGTGGCCCGACTGGTCGGGGCACCCCCGGGATACGTGGGCTACGAGGAGGGCGGCCAGCTCACCGAGGCGGTGCGCCGTCGTCCCTACGCGGTGGTGCTGCTCGACGAGTTGGAGAAGGCCCATGCCGACGTTTTCAACATTTTGCTGCAGGTGCTGGAGGACGGACGGCTCACCGACGGCCAGGGACGGACGGTCAGCTTCACCAACGCGGTGTTGATCATGACCTCGAATCTGGTGGGCGAGCCGGCGTCGTACTTCAAACCCGAGTTCGTGAACCGGATCGACGAGATCGTCCGGTTCCACCCGCTCAGCGAAGCCGATCTCGAGATCATCGTCTCCATCCAACTGGGGAGCCTGCGGGGCCGGTTGGTCGAGCGACGCCTCGCGCTGTCGGTGACCCCGGCGGCCGAGGCATGGTTGGCCAAAGCCGGCTTCGACCCCGACTACGGGGCCCGGCCACTTCGCCGGGTGATTCAGCGACAGGTCGAGGACCCGTTGGCGATGGCCCTGTTGGAGGGGCGCTACCCCGCGGGCTCCACCGTGACCGTCGACGAGAAGGATGGCGTGATCGTCCTCACCTGAACTGAACTGAACTGAACCGGGTCCCCTCGCGCCGGTTTCAGCGCCGTCAGAAGGGGTCGTTGCTGGTGATCCCGTCCTTGGAGACGAACTCGGTCCACTCGTCGCCGTCCCAGTAGCGAAAGTCGAACCGTCCCGACGGGTCGCCCTGCCAACTGGGAGGAGCCGACAGGGCCGGAGGGGCGGTCTGAGTGGCGGCGATGGATGGGTGCTCGATGGGCTGTGGGAGGGGTAGCTGTTGGCCGGGGTATCTACCGGGGTATCTGCCCGGGTAACCACCCATGCCGCCACCGGGGTAGCCACCGGACGGTCCCGGTGCGCCACCGCCCCCAAGCACACTTCCTTGTCCTTGCTGCATTCGCCGTTTCTGGCCGGTGCTCATGGCGATGAAGGCCAACAGGGTGACGAACAGGGAGATGAAGACGCTGGACAAACCCCACACCAGGGGATGGATGCCCCAGGGACTCTTCCCGGTGATCCGGCGGAAGCGTTCGGTGCTGCGGTAGTTCATCATGCCGATGAACAGCCCGAAGACGAGGTAGAGAGGAGAAGTTCGGACAAACGAGAGTAGGAATTGCATGTTCCCGCCATTCTACGACTTCGGGGCCGCTCCTGGTCGGCGCGGCGTTGGCTTCTGCACTGGCGCCGCCGGGCCGTTGGTCCCGACGTCTGGCCCGGCCCGAGGTGGCTGCCTTACGGAAGGGGGTGAGGGCGGACACCTCATGTCATCTCGTGCCCGGGCTACACTGGTGCGTAATCCGCTTTTCGCAACGGAGGAGTGACGCGTGCCGGCAACCGTCGTCGTCGGAACCCAATGGGGTGATGAGGGCAAGGGCAAGTTGACCGACTTGCTTGCCAAGGAGATGGAACTGGTCGTCCGCTATCAGGGCGGCCATAACGCTGGCCATACCATCGTGGTCGGCGGCGAGACCTTCGCTCTCCAACTGGTCCCGAGTGGGGTCCTCTACGAGCACATCACCCCGATCATCGGCAACGGTGTGGTGGTCGATCCCACCGTGCTGCTCGCCGAGGTCGACACCCTCATCGCCAAAGGCGTCGATACCTCCAAGCTTCTGGTCAGTGGCAACGCCCACCTGATCATGCCGTACCACCACGAGCTGGACCAGCTGGCCGAGCGGTACCTGGGCAAAAATAAACTGGGGACCACCAAACGGGGGATCGGGCCCGCCTATGCCGACAAGTCCTCGCGGGTGGGGCTGCGCGTCCAGGACCTCCTCGATCCGAAGATCTTCCGCCAGAAGCTCGACGTGGTCCTGAAGGAGAAGAACGCCATCCTGGCCAAGGTGTACAACCGGCTGCCGGCCAACGCCGACGAGATCACCGCTCTCTACCTCGATGAGCTGGCCCCACGGGTGGCACCGATGGTGGCCGACACGGTGGGCATCCTCCACGATGCCCTCGAGCGGGGAGCCAATGTTCTTCTGGAGGGGGCCCAGGCCACCTTCCTCGATCTCGACCATGGCACCTACCCCTTCGTCACCTCCTCCAATCCGGTGGCCGGCGGGGCCTGCACCGGCGCCGGGATAGGCCCGCGTTACATCGACCAGGTGATCGGCATCGCCAAGGCCTACGTCACCCGGGTGGGCAGTGGGCCGTTCCCGACCGAGCTCACCGACGAGATCGGTGACACCCTGGTCGAGATCGGCCACGAGTACGGGGTCAACACCAAGCGCCGTCGCCGGCCCGGATGGTTCGACGCGGTGATGATGCGCCAGGCCGTGCGGCTCAACTCGCTCTCCGAGGTGGCGCTGACCAAACTCGATGTGTTGGACACCTTCGACACGGTGAAGGTATGTGTGGCCTATGAGGCCAATGGTGAGCGTTTCACCCACCCGCCCTACCACCAGTCGGTGTTCCATCAGGTGAAGCCGATCTACGAAGAGCTCCCGGGTTGGAAGACCGACCTCTCGGCGGCGACCGAGGTCGGGGACCTGCCTCAGGCCGCCCGCGACTACGTGCACTTCCTGGCCGAACAGATCGGTGCTCCGGTGCGTCTGGTCGGGGTGGGCCCGGGCCGAGAGCAGTTCGTCCGCTTCGCCTCATGAGCGGGTCGGCATGAGCGGAGCCGTCAACACTGTCTGCGTGGTCGGCTCGGGGGGCCGGGAGCATGCCCTGGCACTGGTGATCGGCCGGACCGCCGACGTTATCGTCACCCCGGGCAACCCGGGAATCACCGGGACCACCCCGGAGGGTCACACCCTCATCAGTGTGTCCACGCCCCCCGAGGAGATCGACGCCGACCTCTTCGTCATCGGACCCGAAGCACCTTTGGTCGACGGCCTGGCCGACCGACTGCGGGGGGCCGGTCGGCTGGTGTTCGGGCCCGGAGCGGACGGTGCCCAACTCGAGGGCTCCAAGGCCTTCATGAAGGAGATGTTGGCCGAGGCGGGCGTGCCCACCGCCCGGTTCGGGGTCTTCGGGGACCCGGTGGCGGCCAAGGAATTCCTGCGCGGGCTGCAGGGCCCATGGGTGATCAAGACCGACGGTCTGGCCGCCGGCAAAGGTGTGCTGGTCACTGATTCGTTGGACGAGGCGGAGGCCGACGTGGATGCCAAGCTGTCCGGCCGAGCTTTCGGCGACGCCGGCAGGCAGGTGGTCATCGAAGAGGGCCTGATCGGGGTCGAGTGCTCGCTGCTGGTGCTGTGCGACGGTCAGCGGTTGGCCGCGCTGGCCCCGGCTCAGGACTTCAAGCGCCTCGGCGACGGTGACTCGGGGCCCAATACCGGGGGCATGGGGGCGTATTCGCCGGTGCCATTCGTTGACGAGGCGTTGGTGGCCGAGTTGGTGGAAGAGGCGGTCGCCCCGCTGGTGTCAGCTCTCCGGGCCCGGGGCATCGACTACCGGGGCGTTCTCTATGCCGGGATAATGCTCACCGATGATGGCCCGAAGGTGCTCGAGTACAACGTCCGATTCGGCGACCCGGAGACCCAGGTGGTGCTGCCCCGCCTGGAGGGTGACCTCACCGCCCTGCTGGCCGAGGCCGCCGCCGGTGAGATGCGGTCGATACCCCGATTCGTCGACGACGCCGCGGTCTGCGTGGTGTTGGCGTCCGAGGGTTATCCCGAGGCACCGCGCACCGGGGACCTGATCGGCGGGCTCGAAGACGGCGTCGACGGCGGGGATGCGATGGTGCTTCACGCCGGGACCGCGCTGGCACCGGGTGCGGGCGGATCGGGTCGATCCGTGATCACCTCCGGGGGACGGGTGCTCAACGTGGTCGCCTTGGGGACGACCATCGAAGAGGCTCGGGCTCGGGCATACGAGAAGGCGTCGCACATCAGCTGGCCCGGGATGCAACGTCGGTCTGACATTGCCGGGAGCGGATCATTCGAAGCATCAGGAACGTTGACCGGGCCAGGAACAGAGACGGCAACAGTCTCGATGCCTGAGGTGTCCGACCAACCCGAGACACAGGAGGTGGCAGGGTGATTCCCCGCTACGCGCCCAAGGAGATGACCGAGCTGTTCTCGGACCAAGCCCGGTTTGCCATGTGGCTAAGGGTGGAGCTCCTGGCCACCGAGGGATGGGTGGAGGTGGGCGACGTGCCGGCCCAGGCCGCCGCCGTCTGTCGAGATCGGGCCCCCGAAGTCGACGCCGCCTTCGTCGAAGCGGTCGCCGAACGTGAGCGAGTCACCGACCACGATGTGGCCGCCTTCGTCGACGTCGTACAGCAGGCCATCGGTCAGCCCGAAGGCTCGTGGATCCACTACGGGCTCACCTCGTCCGATGTTGTCGACACCGCGCTGTGTGCCACCCTCACCCGGGCGGCCGACCTGCTCATCATCGCCTCGACCGACCTGGTGCGGGCGTTGAAGGCCCGGGCCAACCAACTGATCGACGTGCCGGTCACCGGCCGAACCCACGGCATGCACGCCGAGCCCACCACCTTCGGC
>PKXA01000094.1 GCA_003133325.1 Acidimicrobiaceae bacterium
TGGACGAAGGGATGAAAGATCAGATCGAGCTTGTCGGGTGCTACCCCGACGCCAGTATCGGAGACCTCGAAACGGAGAACGGCATCTGCCCCTATGGACTCGGCCTCGGTGACTCGAACGGCGATTTCGCCGGCCTGAGTGAACTTGATGGCATTACCGATGAGGTTGGTCAGGACCTGACGCACCCGACCTGGGTCGCCGCTGACTATTGTCGGGACAGAGTCATCGACGGCCGCAACCAACTCGAGCCCTTTGGTCTCCGCCGAACGCGCCAACAAATCCACGACGTTGTCGACGATAGCCTGCACGCTGAATTCGATGTCTTCGATTTCCAGCTTCCCCGCTTCGATCTTTGAGAAGTCGAGGATGTCGTTGACGATATCCATGAGCGCAAGCCCTGAACTGCGCAGGGTCTCCGCATAGTCTTGCTGGAGAGCGTCGAGGTCGGTCTCGAGTAGGAGCTCGGTCATGCCGATGACGCCGTTCATTGGCGTACGAATCTCGTGGCTCATGTTGGCCAACAAATTCGACTTGAGTTGGGACGCTTCGTTCGCCTGATCAGCAATGTCCTCCAGCTGGCGCTCGAATTTCTCCCGCTCGGTGATGTCGAGGTAACCGACCAGATAGTGATCGTCGACTCCCTCGGTGCCATGGATCCGAACGGCTCTGACGACACACCACACGACCTGCCCGTTCGCGTGGATGAAACGCCTCGTGTAGTTGAAGTTCTCGACATTGATCCGGGCCAGCTCGTAGATGATCCCACGGGCCACGTCTGCGTCATCGGGGTGGCAGATGTCGACTGGCGTCATAGCATGGAGCCGTTCGGCCGGGTAGCCGAGAATTTCGCAGAACGCAGGATTGACACGATCGAAATGGCCGTCATTGGCAATCTCCGCCAGGCCGACTGGCGCAAGGTCAAATGCTGTTCTCCAGCGTTCCTCAGACATGACCAACGAGCGCTGGAATTCCCTCCGGTCAGTGATGTCGAGGAAGTGGGCCACGATATAGGCAAAGCGACCATCAGCGTCGAGCACCACAGACACGCTGACGTCACACCACACGATCTTCCCCTGGGCGTGGACGTAACGCCTCTCTGCACGGAATTGCTGGGAGGTCGTCACTTCCAGGTGGGTGGAGGTGTCCCGTGTCCGGTCGGTGGAGGTGTGACGAGCCAGGTCGGCGAAAATATGACGAGTCTGCTCTACTTCGTCCGGGTGGGAGATGTCAGCAAGCGTCATTGCACAGAGTTGTTCGGCCGGGTAGCCAAGGATTTCGCAGAGCACAGGATTTACTTGAACGAAGCGGCCGTTCATGGACATCTCAGCCATGCCGGATGGCCCATGTTCGAACGTCGACCTATATTTGGCTTCGCTCACCCGTAGGGATCGCTCCATGGCGCGCCGAGCGGTCATGTCCGTCACCATGGCGACGGCACCCGCGTAGATCCCGTTCGAGTCGACGATCGGGGTGGCCGCAACCTGGACCCATACCGGGCGGCCGAGGGCACCGAGGAACCGGTTTTCATAAGATCCGCGGATGCCCGACCGACGCGCCGCCGTCTGCTCGTTCATCATGGCTTCGGCTTCCTCATCCATGAACTCGAAGACGGGCCGCCCGACGATCTGCTCAAGATCTCTCCCGAGCATGGCAATCGCAGATGCGTTGACGAACGTGACAATCCCCTCGGCATCGATCGAAATGATCCCTTCGGCGGCAAGGTCGACCAGCTGCCGGTACCTACCTTCGCTCACTTGCAACTGCCGGTGCTCGACCGCGACCCGGCGCGCGGCGATGAGTCGAGCCTCGAGCTCGTCTGGCGAGAAAGGCTTGAAGATGTAATCCTGGGCCCCCTCCCGTAACAGGCTGCTCACCATCGATGCTTCCGTGCTCGCCGAGAGTATGACGACCGGGATCCACCCGGTTTCAACCGAGGACTTCAGCTCCGCCATCACCCCATGCCCGTCCCCGTCGGGCAGTCCGAGATCGAGGACGATCACGTCGGGCTGGTATTGCTGAGCCATCGCGATGGCCTGCGCAGCGGTCCAAGCCTCGGTGACCGCCCACCCCGCGGCATCGAGCTCCAATCGAATGGCGAGGCGCAAATCGGCCTCATCGTCGATCAGAAGTACCTTCGGCTGGGAGAGATCCACGACAGTTCCTCCGAATGGCATTCACGTATCATCGGCATCGCGAACCTACAAGTTGAATCGGATCGCTATAGGGACACTAACTGAACTGCCCTGGGTTCGGCTCACAGTCATTGCTGCGACGTCCGACGGCATTCGCCCTGGAGACCAAACCTTGCCAGAGGGTGAGTCGGCCCGGGATGCCTGGAGGCTGATGTGCCCTGGGATTGGTGGAGTTGGTCTGCTTGAATGGTCATGCCTGTAACCCTGGGGAGTGGTTCGCGTGCCAAAGAGACACAGCCCCGAGTTCCGCCGCAAGGTCCTCGATCTGCTCAAAGGCAGGAGATCGGTCGCCGAGGTCACATCAGCCCTTGGTATCGCCGCTGGGACGACCTACACCAGGCACGAACAAGAACTTGTCGACACCGGTCAGAGGTCCGGCCTCACGAGTAGCGACAACGACGCGCCGGTGGCGGCCGGTCGTCGGATTGCCGAGCTCGAGACCGAGTTGGCGGTGACCAAGCGGGCCAGTGAGCTGTCGACGGGGCGGTGCCCCAAAAGGCATTTTGCGGCTATCTCGGTGAAGGTCGACGAGGGTCGGCCCACTCAAGTGCCGTGCCGGATCCTCGGAGTCTCTGAATCGGGCTACTACGCCTGGCGTATCCACCCGCCATCTTCGAATGCTTCGAG
>PKXA01000132.1 GCA_003133325.1 Acidimicrobiaceae bacterium
TCAAAGGCCTTGACAGGTTCCGAACCGTCGAGGAGCTGTGAGAGCGTCCGGATCTTTTCGGGCTCGACCTTCTCCCCGAACTTCCCAGCGGCGATGTCGGCGACAAGTTGCGCCCGCTCCTTCTTCGTTTCGCGGGTGCCCACGCCCTCTTCGGGCCGCTGACCGGGGTGCACGAACGTCTTTACTACCTACCTGCCCGTGGCAGCGTTGTACGCTCGCTACTCGTAATGACCTCGCGGCCGCTCCCTGCTACCTGATGCTGGCTCGCGTGTGGTTCATCCCATGCGTGCGGTTAGGGCAAATATGGGGCAGAGAAAACGGGCGTCAGACAAAAGACCAGCGTAAGGGGCAGTAGCTCAGTGGTTAGAGCAGGTGACTCATAATCCATATTTGCGCCGGAAACGACGGAGCGGGACCGTAGCCAACCGGACGTTTCCGCAGGTCAGCAGCCAACTGGCGGAAGCAACCGGTAGCAACCGGGAGGCGAAGGTTTCCGACGTTTTAGGGCAAGGACTAGGGCAAGGTCGAAGCACTGGCACGTGTTGGCGGCATTGGTAGTCACGGGCGCGGTAGTCGGACTGCGAACCCGGTTCCCCGGGTAGTGATCTGCCGACGCCACTGAAAGCCATGCCGACATGACCCGTAGCGCGCTCCCCTTGCAGGGCGCCCGAAGTAGTATGTACTACGCATTCGTACTACACTGTCTCTATGCGTCAGGTTCCGATTCGTGAGCTGAACCAGCACACCGCCGACGTGTTGGCACGGGTCGAGATGGGTGAACGGGTAGAAGTCACCCGCAACGGCACTCGAGTGGCCATCATCGTGCCTGCTCAGCCGAACCCCCTCAGCATCTTGATCGAGGCGGAGGAATTGCGTCCGGCACGAGGTTCGCTCCCGCTGTTCTCGGAGTCCGAGGTAACAACTTCGGACTCCGCTGGATTGGATGCGATCCTCGAGGACCGATACGGCGGAGTCCGTTGGTGAGCAGCGAGTGATCTATCTCGACACGTCGGCCGCGATGAAGCTCGTCCGACCAGAAGCCCACAGTGGCGATCTTTCCCGTTGGTTCAGCGAGCGGCAGGCGATTCCGGTGCTCTCTTCGGTGCTGATCGAGGTGGAACTGGTGCGTGCTGCCCGGCGGATCGCTCCGGAGAGGGCGGACCGCGTTGCCGATGTGCTCAGCGGCATCGGTGTGGTGACCCTGTCGCCTTCGGTGATCGCACGGGCGGCGGGCTACACCGATCCCGATCTGCGTTCACTTGACGCCATCCACCTGGCAACGGCCGAGCACATCGCGGGCGTTACGCACGAGGTCCTGGAGGCATTCGTCGCGTACGAGGAGCGTCTACTCGCGGCGGCGCGCCGTGTCGGGCTCCCGGTCGCTGCTCCCGGCGTGACCTGAGGGAACGTGAAGGGTTCAAAAACGCGAAGCGGCGCCGTTTCTGTGGATGTGTGCAGCAGGGATGGAGGGTTCCGGGTCAAGGGGATGGCTTGCCGGGCGCGAGCGGTAGAGCCCGTGACCGAGAGCGGAGTTCTTGGTAGTAGAGGTGCCGTGGCGCTTCCGAGGATGCCGGTGAGCGACGTGTGGTCAGGCAGCCCAGTCGTACTCGTGGACAATGCCGTCGAGGACATCGCGACGAGTGATGGCGCCGCCGCCGATCGCCGTAACCGGGCGGGAGACCGGCTGGGCGAGTAGCAGACCACGGTGTGGCCGTGCTTCGTTGTAGTGCCGGACGTACTCGTCAAGCACCGATTCGAGGTGTCGTCGTGATACGACGAGTAGCTGGTCGAGGCACTCCTGGCGGACGGTACGCACGAACCGCTCCGCGTATGCGTTCGTACGCGGTGAGGGCACCGGCGTGCGGATGGTCTCGATGCCGATCGAGGCGAACACCTCGTCGAAGCTCCTCGTGAACTTGGTGTCCCGGTCGCGGATGAGGAACCGGAAGCGTCGTCCGGCATCTTCGAGGTCGGCGGCGAAGTTGCGCGCCACCTGGGTCGCCCATGGGCCGTTCGGACTGGTGGTGACACCGAGGACGTGCACGACACGTCGCTCCAGTTCGATCACGAACAGCACGTAGTGGCGCCGGAGGAGAACGGTATCGACATGAAAGAAGTCGGTGGCCACGATGCCCTTGGCCTGAGCAGAGAGAAACTCGCTCCAGGTTGGACCCGCTCGTCGGGGAGCCGGTGGGAGACAATGACGGCGCAGCACTGTCGAAACGCTCGTCTTCGACACGGTGACACCGAGCTTCTTCAGCTCGCCGACGATCCGGAGGTAGCCCCACCGGGGGTTATCCCTCGCCAGGCGGCAGATCAGCTCCACGGTCTCGTTGGCCAGGGATGGACGACCTGGTTGGCGTTGCGGGTAAGTCCAGCGCTTCTTCACCAGAGACCGGTGCCAGCCGAGGATCGTCTCCGGCGTGATGAGGAACGACCCCCAGCGCTCTCGGGGCACAAGACCGGCCAGGAGAGCGATGAATGCACGATCGGACCAGCTGAATCGTGGACGGACGACCTGGCGACGAAGCACGATCAGCTGATGGCGAAGTACCAGGATCTCAGCGTCCTTGGCCGCGGCATCCAACCGGTAGACACGAACGGCCTCGAAGACGCGCCGGACGAGACGGTAGAGAAAGGACAGGGCCATGGAGGATGAGCTGCGCCGAGCGAGTTTCGGCTGGTCAAGCCAGGTTGGGGAGTCTGTGGACCCTTCAGGGTGCGCACAATCCCTTGGACACGGCAGTGGATCGCGTGTTTGGAGCTACTCGACGTCTTAACGAGATGACGCAACGTCAATCGATCCTCTTCGACCACTACGCGGAGTTGGCTAGCGGTCCTCTGAGGATGTTGGCCTGAGTTGGAGAACACTTCCCGACATCCCGATGGCCGGACCCCCCTAACTTCCGAAGCGCCCGTTCATGCATCTTCTCAGCGCATCACGTCAGCTTGTTGGAGAAGAGATGCCGGACCATCTAGGAGCCGCAAAGCATCGACGTAGGAAACATATCGAAAGCTCTGTGGTGGCTGAAAGTTAATCCACTCCGATCGCAACCTTGGCAGAGAAATTGGATGATCAAACCGTCTCGGGTTGGTAACCGTGACAGCGACAGCCTGAGAGATCCCATTGAAGTACGTTCGAAAGTCAGTTCGACAGATCCCCGTCTTGCTTCCGTGCAGTTTCCAGATCTGATCTGGCGTGGCCTGCCCGATTGCCGCGACGGTGCATGTGCCCACCAATTCGCGCTGCGGTGATGAAGCATAAAGCAGAACAACAGTCCCGATAGGAGCCCGGGGTCGAATCCGCCTGAACTCGACAGCACCACGCCGGACACCGGCAGGGTCACTTCGTCCAGAAACACCTGCAGAAATCCCATGAGCTGCTCGTCGAGGCCGTAGGCGTCAACGGTGATTTGATCGATGAGCTGTCCCAGGTCTTGCGCCATGTTGGTCACCGTACAGGGAGCGTGTGACGCACCTGCCGACTTGCTCCACGTCCTCCGGGGACGCTCGCGCTCGACGGGTTAAGGTTCCCGAAAGATCCGGTGGCTGCCGAGTCTTGGCCAGCGAACTGCGGGCCACTGACACCCCGTGTCATCGACCGTTGTCGTCCATTGCCATGTCGCCCGGCCGTCCGGCCCGCTGAAGCTCCACGTCATCTCGAAAATGCCTGGTGCGTTCACAACTGGCTTCACCCGCAGGCTGGCCGGCCACGACGACGGATCTTTGGTTTCGATGAATCGGTCACAGGCTGCGTTGAACGCCCGAGCTGCTTCACGGAACATCTGGCGCTCATTCTCAGACAAGCGTTGGTAGTCGGCCTTGAACGGATCGGTCCGTTCGAATCTCACGATTCGAGGTCGTCCAGCAGTTCACCAATGTCATCGGCTACCGCAATGTTCCCGTTGACGACAGCCTCGTCGGCTTCACGCTCCAATCGCTGCCAACGCTCGGTCCAGAACCAAGCCTGATCTGCAGGTATAGCAACGTGTGGACGGAGAACGATCTCTCCGTCACGCTCGATTACCTCGACCTGGGCACCTGGCTGATCCAAGCCGAAATGACGCCGAATTGCCGTCGGGATGGCAATGACCCCCCGGCTCTGGACGGTAACGAACGTCTGTTCCGTGCTCATGAATCACAGTATAGCTGTATTACAGCTTTACTGTAGTCGTGAATGGAGAGCCGGCTATCGGAGGCCAACTACTGGACCAACAACAACAGGGTTCGTATTGTGTCCCCAAGGTCCACCCCAAACATGCAGGTCAGCCGGGGTTTACGCCCCGGCTGATTCGCGCTCGAAGGAGTTTCGCCCGCTTCGATGCGGATGTCGAGGCGCCGACAGCGAGGCCCCGAATCATGGGGGAGTCACCATCCGACGGTGCAGCTCCGGCACACCCGGCCCGGAAAGGCTCTCCAAGCCGGCGGGTCGGCCGGCCATTGCCAGCAGCAGCGACATGCCGGGACCGGAAACCTCTGGCCCGTCATTGAGCGACCAGTCGAGGTCGGTGGCCACGAGGTGCAGGCCTGCGATCCGCTTCTTTCCCCCGACAGGAAAATTTGCACCAGAGAGCATGTCGAGGCAACTGACGATCGCCTCAGGACTCGCGTGGCTGGGTAGATCCAATGGTCGCCGGATATCCTCGCCGTGCACCACGATCTCTCCAAGCATCGCCATCACCGGTGCGGGCGGGTGGTTGGTCGTGCCCGTCGTGACCTTCAATCGCTCGATGATCTCGGTTGTTGGCAGTGCTCCGCTTCGATGAGCATCCCGATCAATCATGTTGTTGAAGCGAAAGAGATTGGCGGCCATGCCTTTCATGAATCGAGCTGGAGTCTGCTCGGCTCCGACCAAGATGTGCCCGGCCGCGACGTGTACCGACCAACCCGCACACAGCGACGGCTCCGACCACTGATCGGGCGTGAGTCCCGCGAGCGTGTCGGCCATCGCTGCTCGCTCCGCATGGATCAGCTCCCAAGTACTGGCGTTGCTCACAGGGCCGCCCTTACCATGGCGAGGCAGTTCTGAGGGGATGGCAAACCGGATCCACTATCAGCGTGATGGAGACTCCTGACACTCGGGCTGTCTGCGGGACCCTGCAGACACTGCAGGCTGTGTACCTCTTCGCGAGTTGACCTCATCAGATGACCACCCATGATCCTGCAATGCCGGACGTCATTCGCCATCCGGAGCGATATCGGGCCCAGCGTCGCCGCCGGTCGTGGCGATGGTGAGACGGTGAAGATAATTGTCCCAGCCACCCGTGTGGTCGGAGACGGCGTCGGCGGGAAGACCCCGGTGAACGAGGCGAACGCGCGTCTTGTCACCATCAGGGATCAGCGTGATTTCGACCTGTGTCGAACCAGCGGGAATCGGGTGGTCCGGCTCATCCCATCCGAAGGTGAAGACAACCTTCTCGTCGGGTAGGACTTCGACAAATTCTCCGACCGATGAGTGCTTGCCTCCGACGAGCACTCTGTACACGCCGCCGGGCCGGGGGTCGAGTTCAGCCTCGGTCCCGAGCCACTTCACGTGCAGCTCGGGATCGATGAGGAATTGGAAGATGGTTGCCGGACTGGCGTCCACCACGACCTCTCGTACCACTTCGGCCATCAGCAATGTCCTTTCATTTGTTCGGCAGCTTCGGACAGGTCGCGCAAGCGCTCAAGGCTCACCGTCCAGTATTCGTCGAGGAAGTTGCGGAGCTTCGCCATTTCTTCATGGTTGACTCGATAGAGCCGGCGGGTGCCGTCGCTCCGTTTGAGCACGAGGTCGGCATCCCGCAGAACGCCGAGATGCTGAGACACGGCCGAGCGAGTGACGTCATTGAATCGAGCGGCGATTTGGGCTGCGGGCAACTCCTGTGACCAGATGAGACGGAGGATTTCTCGCCGCCGAGGCTCCGCCAAGGCTTTGAACGCTGCGTCCACAGCATCAACGTAAGCGATAACTTGCGTTAGTGTCAACTGACCTATGGTTGGGTGCCACATGGGTTAGCAAAGAGGGACGGCTAGCACGTTCGAGGTTCAAACCGACTCAAGGCCCTACGGATCACTCGATCCGTAGGAGCGCTGGACGTCCAAATGGATCGGGACCGAAGGAGGGCTTCGATGACTTATAACTTCGAGTTGTCAGACGTGCTCCCGGCAACACCACAGGCGATCTACGACGCATGGATGTCGAGCGATGGTCACAGCGCGATGACAGGAGCGCCTGCCACCATCGACCCCCAACTCGGGGGGGCATTCGAGGCGTGGGACGGCTATATCGCCGGCAGAACACTCTTGCTCGAGTCCGGAAGACGAATTGTTCAATCTTGGAGGACTTCAGAGTTCTCAGATACCGACGAGGACTCGCTGATCGAAGTTGTGCTTGAGCCGGTCGATCTGGCAACGAGGATCACGATTCGCCACTCCAATGTGCCGGACGGCCATCACGGTTACGAGGAAGGTGGTTGGTCAGAGAACTACTTCGAGCCGATGCGGGCGTACTTTGGCCCGGACTGAGGCGCCCATTGTCGCCGCCCCCACCCCTGGATTGTCGAACGCATTGGTCGAATTGACGAATACCAAGCTCCCTCTCTCTATCCACGACGGGCGGCGCGCAGTCTCGGGTAGGGAGGGGGGACCTTGGCTCGTCCCACACGGCCCCGTTGGCGGCAGAGCAGCCATCTGGTTTGATCGGGCCGGCGCCGCCTGCTGGGTCTTGGGGATCACACGGGGACACGACCATGCGTTCTGGAGACGCGAGGAGCCGACAACGAGCTGTTTCCTGACGAATCCGATGAGACGCTTGGGAATGTCAACTCGAACTGGCCCCACCGCGTCCACCTGAAGTGGCCCCACCTGAGGTCTTGAGCGTGATCTCGTAATCTGCAGGGATGAGCCCCGGCGTCAGCAAAACCGCCTTCCAGCTGCGCATCTCGTTGAAGGAGTACGTCCCGGTGATCTGGCGACGCCTCCTTGTTCCCGGAGGCGTCACCATGGCGAAACTGCACACGATCTTCCAGACGGCGATGGGCTGGGAGAACTATCACCTGCACTGCTTCGAGATTGATGGTGTTCGCTATGGGATCCCCGACCCTGAGTTCGAGATGACCGACATCGACGACGAGACGGTGCGGCTGTCCGATGTGGTGGGAGAGCGGGCGCGATTCGAATACCAGTACGACTTCGGGGACAACTGGTGCCACGAGGTGATCATCGAGTCGGTGGGCACGCTGGATCTGGTGCTCAAGTTCGCGGTGTGTCTCGAAGGCCAGCGGGCGTGCCCACCCGAGGACGTCGGGGGTGCTCACATGTATTCGATGGTCCTCGAAGCGATCCGGGACCCTGACCACGAGGAGCACGAGGAGTACGTGAATTGGATTGCCCCGGGTTTCGATCCCGATGCCTTCGATCTTGCGGCCATCAACGCCGCTCTGCAGCGAGTGCGCTGATCAACCCGTCCTCTTTGTCCGCCTGCTCCTGGTGGCCATGAGCCGGAAGCTCTCGGTCCCGGTCTCGATGATGTGGGCGTTGAAGGTGAGGCGGTCAACGATGGCAGCCACGAGGCGCGGATCGCCGATCACCTGGCCCCACTCGCTGAAGGGCAGGTTCGACGCGGTGGCCACCGAAGCCTTCTCCTCACGCTCGGTCAGGATCTGGAACAGCATTTCGGCTCCCCGGGCATCGAGCTGGACGTAGCCGAGCTCATCGAGGCACAGCAGGTCAAGCCGCCCATAGCGAGCGACAATGCGGCTGAGGCGCCGTTCGTCGGCCGCCTCGGCCAGTTCGTTGACCAGGCCCGCACAGGTGACATAGCGCACCGATTTGCCCTGCTCGCAGGCGGCCATGCCGAGACCGATCAACAGGTGGCTCTTCCCGGTCCCCGAGTCCCCCAGGAAGACGACGGGGTCGCCGGACTCGAGGTAGGCACCTGAGGCCAAGGTGGCGATGGTCGCCGCGTTCACGTTGGGGGCGACCGACAGGTCGAAGTCACCGAGGCGCTTGACCCTCGGGAACCGGGCCTCGTGGACCCGGCGCTGGCGCCGACGCTCGGTGCGGTCGTCGACTTCAGCGGAGAGCACCTCGGCCAGGTAGCCGAGGTAGGTGGCCTGGCCCCGCTGTGCCATTTCGGCCAGCCGGGACGACTCGGTGCGCACCGTCGGCAGGTGCAGCTCTCTGGTGGCTGCCCCGATGGCCGCTGCTGCTGCAGTGTCGGTCATCTTGGCCATCAGCCGACCCCGAGCAGAGTGTCGTAGCGGTCGAGGGCTGGCAGCGGACGATCGAATGCGGTGAGGGTCTCGTCCATGACGACGGCGACAGGGTGACGATCCAGGGAGCGTCGAGCTTCGACTGCCACGACGGCCGGGTCGATCGAACCAGTCACCAGGGCCCGCTCGACGCCTGCGGTCACGACTTCGTGGGTCATCGTGCGATGTAACAGGAGCACGCCGACCAGAGCCCGGGTGCCCTCCTGGTCGCCGAGGCGGTGCCGCGCCGTCTCCCAGAATCGCTCGTGGGCCTTGGTGAAGGCTCCGCTGCGCCGAGCGGCCACAAGGGCGCTCGCTCCCGCCAGTGCACCCGGCTTGATGGTGAGGACCTCGAGGTAGTGGTCGAGTTCGAGAGTCTCGGCACCCTTGCCAAGCGCTCGGGCGTGCCGGGCGACCACGGACGTGCCATCGAGGGCGATGACGCTGTCGGCCCCGAGGGTGACGTCAATGCGACGTCCGGAGTAGCGGACAGGGACCGAGTAGAAGCACTGGCGCACACAGATCCGGCTCTTGGTGTCCACCCGGCAGTTGAGGGCGAGTGACACGTCGAAGTGCTCGCCGGGGAGGCCCCCGAGGAGGGGGAGTTCGACGGAGAAGTGATCGGCCACGCTCAACAGCCGACCGCTGACATGGCGAAGGTCGTCCCGCTCGTCGCCGGCGGCCACCGCGATATTGAGTTCGGCCAACGAGGCGACGTCGGGCATGGGCACCATGTGACGTCGGCGGAACCGACCCACCTCGCCTTCGACCCCACCCTTCTCGTGGGCGCCTTTGACCCCCGGTAGGCAGAAGAAGGAGTCGAAGCCGTAGTGACTGCGCAAGGCGATGAACCGATCGGTCTCGATCCGACCTCGACCCTTCAGCACCCGCACGACGGCTGGCTTGAGGTTGTCGTAGCGGACGCGGGACGGCACGCCTCCGAAGTGCTCGAAGGCCCGGACGTGGCCGTCAAGGAATACCTCCTGTGCCTGGTTGAAGTAGACGCGGTGAAAAGCCTTGCCGCTGGCTGACAAACGCATCACGAACATCCAGCCCTCCACCAGGACCCCGAAGAGTCGGAAGCTCACCTGTCCGAAATCGACCTCGGCCTCGTCGCCGAGCGGGTGGTCCTGGGGGACGCACACCTCAGGCAGTGCGACGGCGTGCTTCTTCTTCACTGAAGCCACATAGCGACGCACCGATGTCTCGCTGACCTCGGCGCCGTGCTCCTCAGCCAGCCGCTCGAAGACCCGCCTGGCTGTGTGGCGCTGCTTTCGCGGCGCCTTCAGATCGTCGGCCAGCCATCCATCGATAGTGATCTTCCACGGGCCCAGAGCAGGACTCGGACGAACGGCAACTCTCCGGTTCGGTGGCACCGCCGACTCCAGCGCCTGGCGCACCGTCCGGCGGTGGACGGCGAACTGCCGGGAGAGCTCGCGGACCGGAAGCCCATCCGGACCGGTCCCCGCCTTTCGGATCTGCTCGAACAGTTCCACCTTCGACCTCGTTGTCATGAGACCCAGGCTCCAGCCCACCGGCAGCCAGCAGGTGGACCCCACCGTCGCTGGGCGCCAAGTGGGGCCAGATCGAATGGACAAGGTGGGGCCCAGTCAGGTGATCACACCCAGACGCTCCTCGAGATCGAATGCGAGGAGCACGACTTTGCGCTTTGAGTCGGGCCTGGCCTGAAGGCGCTCGCTCACAGCGCCCGACATGCGCCGGGCGAACCGGTCCGCGGCACTTTCAGCGTCCTGCTCCGTCTCGAGGTCACGGCGATCGTGGCTGGCGAAGGGAAATGTGAATTGGCCGATCTCTGGCCCGTTGTGCACCTGCCGATCGAGAGGGACAGGCCGCCCGACGGCACTCGACGGCACTCAACGGCACTCAACTGTTGCCCTATGAGTCCATCCGGTCGCATAGCCACGGCACTTGGAACGGTGCGCCACCATCATGGTGGACCGGGAAACCGGTGGGCCAAATCCGTTGTGACCTCCGTGGATACGGTCGCCACCATGACCTCTGGCCGGCCCCTTGCCGCATCCTTCGAAGTGACGTGGGAATCGTGGCGTTTGCCGATCTGGTTCGCAGGACCAGCCAGGACCAGCCAGGACCAGCCAGGATTGGCAGCGGTGTCCATGTTGCGGCGATGGCCGGCGATCTCGGAGGCGAGGTAACGGAGCCGCGCGCTGCCGTTCGGCCGGCCATCAGTATCGAGGACCTTGGCGGATCCGGCTTGGTAGAGGTTCCAACGCACGAGTGTATTGAGGCAGCGCCGTCGGACGCGCTGCAGAGTCAGCGAATGCCATTGTGGCCGGCGATGAAAGTGGACGGATCTTTCCACTTACTCGGTAGACTGTGTGCATGCCCGGCGTCCGACCGATCGACGTGCGACCCACCGAGGTCCGGCCACAACAGCTGCGCAAGGATGCCGCTCGCAACCGCCAACAGATCGTGGAGACGGCCCGCAGGGCCTTTGCCGCCGATGGTCTGGATGTGGCCATGGACGCGATTGCCAAGGGTGCCGGTGTCGGTGCTGCGACGCTCTACCGCCGGTTCCCCTGCCGTGATGATCTGGTTGAAGCCTGTATGGCCGATCGCATGGAGGCCTACCTCGTAGCTGCCGAAAGCGCGTTGGCTGATCCTGACCCATGGGAAGCCTTCGTCAGCTACCTGACCGCCACGTGCGCGATGCAGGCGGCGGACCGAGGTGTCAACGACTTGCTCACCCGGAGCTTCCCATCCTCTCGACGGCTGGAAGGGCCACGTCGAAGGGCATACGAGGCCGTTCGGGAAGTCATGGCCCGGGCACAGGCCCAAGGCCAGCTCAGGGGAGACGTCAGCGTTGACGACATCCCGCTCCTCTTGATCGCCAATGCCGGCATCGTGCAGGCCACCTTCGGGGTCGCTCCGGACGCGTGGCGTCGAGTGTTGGGCATCACCATCGATGGCCTGCGAGCAGACGGACAAACACTGCTCTCACCCGCCCCGTCCCGCCGCCAGTTGCTACGCGCCTTGGTCCGCGCCACCCGCAGATCCCGCCGTTCCCCCAACAATGATGGAGCTGTCCGTGCCAGACATTCTCAATGACGTCCCTGAGAGCCACCGAGACTTACTGCAGGCCCCGCTGACCGCAACCCTAACCACGATCGATGCCAAGGGGCTCCCACAGTCGACAGCCGTCTGGTACCTCGTGGACAGCGACGGCCAGCTCAAAGGTTCGATCACCTCGGACCGCCAGAAGTACCGGAATCTGCGTGGCAATCCCCAGTGCGACCTGTTCATCATCGACCCGCAGAACCCGTTCAGGACTCTCGAGGTACGAGCGGAGGCCGAGCTCATCGCTGACCCGGAGAAGGCCACCGTGGCCAAGTTCGCCAAGCGCTACAGCGTCGACGAAGCCATGCTGACCAGTGCCGAGGAGAACCGTTATACGGTAACTTACCGGCCTCGTCGGATCGTCTCCAGCCCCCCGGCGCAGGGCTGATGCCGCCGCCCATCCGAGCGATGGTCGGGGCACCGGACCGCTCGCCTCAAATCGTTGGTGACCTCCCCGGAGGCCCACTCGGCAAGCCTGTCGGGGTTCCGTCATGACCACTGGTACACCCCCATTCGATGCCTGGCTGGCCGCGGCGAACAACTCGCACCGGCGGCTGGCCGGAGTCGTCGCCCCATTGACCGCCGAACAGGTGGCCGAACCGTCGTATGCCAGCGAGTGGTCGATCGCCCAAGTGCTCGCCCATCTTGGATCCGGTGCGGAGATCTTCACGCTGTTCCTCCATGCCGGGATCCGAGGGGAGCCAGCCCCCGGAGTTGATGAGTTCGCTCCGGTATGGGAGCACTGGAACGCCAAGATGCCCAAAGACAAGGTGGCAGACGCGCTGGTTGCTGACGGTGCGTTCCTCGAGCAGCTGGATGCGCTCGATGAGCAGGAACGCCGGAGCTGGAGGCTGTCCATGTTCGGCGCAGACCAAGAGTTGAGCGATCTGCTCCGGCTGCGATTGGGCGAACACGCCCTCCACACCTGGGACGTCGTGGTGACCCGCGATATGGGTGCGACCGTCGCCCACGACGCTGTCGAGTTGCTTATCGATACCCTCGACCAGCTCGTCCCTCGTGTCGGCAAGCCCACTGAGCAGCCTTTGCGCGTGCAGATCACCACCCACGACCCGACCCGCCGGTTCCTGCTGAACGCCAACGGCGAGGGAGCGAATCTGCAGATGCTGGAAGACCCTGCTCGACCCGAGGGCGAAAAGGCGCTGCAAATGCCTGCGGAGGCGTTCATCCGCCTTATCTACGGCCGCCTCGACCCATTGCACACGCCGATGCTTCAGAGCAACGACGTCGACATCGACGGCCTGCGTCAGATCTTTTCGGTTTCTGATCCCTATACCCCAGGAGGACCCTCATGCGACTTCGCCTCGCCACCCGTGACATCCCGGGCCGTCTTGCCACCGGTGCGTTCATCTTCCATTCCGGGCTGAAGAAGTGGCACGGTCCCGCCGAGCAGGCCGAGGCTGTCCACGCCATGGCCGCCAATGCCTTCCCGTTCCTTCGCCCGATCCCGCCGCAACGGTTCCTTCGCCTGCTCGCGGCCAGTGAGGTGGTGACCGGAACCCTGCTGCTTGCCCCCTTCGTCTCGAACGCGGTAGCGGGGACCGTTCTGACAGGCTTCTCCGGCGCGCTATTGGGTATGTACGCACGGACGCCGGCTATGCACGAGCCCGGCAACGTCTGGCCCACCCAGGCCGGTATCGCCGTCAGCAAGGATGTCTGGATGCTCGGTATCGGCCTGGGTCTTGTGGCCGACGCATGCGCGGCGGTCGGCTGAAGGACACCCGACATCACCAATCCGTCCGAGTTCGTCGGTGCCCGGGCGGAGGTGCAGCGAAGGGCGTCAAGTACTTCGACACTGAGTCAGTTCGAGGAGGCCAGGGACCCCCACCCTGGGCTCACCGACGACGGAGCCGCCTCGCTGAGCGTCCTCAAGGGCAACACCTACCTCCGGGTCGCCGTCAGTCCTGCCGGTGCTGCGCCGTCCCTGTCCGACGAGGAGCAGCTCGCCACGGCCATCCTGCCGAAGTTGTAGTCGGAGACGGCGCACCCTCCGTGGTGCATGTGGCGCGAAAACCCGTGGCACGGGCACCAACCTTGGCGGCTATACCCAGCAGGACCTCGACCAGATCAGTCACCGGATCGATACAACGCCCCGCCGGATCTACCAGTGGGCATCAGCCGGGGATCGCTGCAATGCGGCCGTCCCTGCGTTGACGGCTTGAACTCGCAGTGGTACTTCGCTTCGCTGGCGCCCAGGGGGCTGTGTGCTCCGACCGGCCTGCGCGGACACCCGAGAGCTTGGTCGAGTGCCGGCTGATGGAGCCATCCGGTGGCATTAGGCCGGACTGCGGGCCGCCAGTGCAGCGGAGAGCCATCTCGATCCCTTCTGGCGGGCAGCGAGGGGGGCCTGAGCCATGACGAGCGCGGCGAGGTCGCCGATGGTGGTCACCCGCAACTCGTCGCGCCAGGCTTCCTCGGCCCGCCACATGGCTGTGGCGATTCCACACGTCGGGGGGTAGGCGTGTGCCGCCACCCGAGACGGTCCCTGGCGGCGGATCTCCGTGCACCGGAAGAATGTGTCATCGCCCTCGACGGCACGGAAGACATCGAGGAGTGTGATCTCCGATGCCGGCTTTCCGAGGCGATAGCCGCCACGGCGCCCGGTACTTGACTCGACGATTCCCGCTCGCATCAGGGCCTGGAGCGACTTGGCCAGGTAAGGGGCCGGGACCCCGTGGTACTCAGCCAGACGGACGGCGGGAAGGGAAGCACCTTCGGGAAGCATGGCCAGCACGACGGCACAGTGCGCCCCCCACTCAACACCTTCGCTGATATGCATACCCGGACCTTAGTTATCCAAGAAGAGCGTTGGGGGTAAACTAGGACAGAATCCGTCCGAATATTGGGAGATTGTCATGCGGATCGCGGTTGCCGGCGGTACCGGAACAGTGGGTAGATACGTTGTGCAGGCCGCGGAGCAGTCGGGGCACCATGTCGTCGTTCTCAGCCGAAGGGCCGGCGTCGACCTTCAAGACGGGGAGGGGCTCGCCAATGCCCTCGAGGGCATCGAGGTGGTCGTGGACGCCACCCACGCGGGCACCACCAACCGGGCCAAGGCAACAGCGTTCTTTTGCGAGGTGTCCCGCCGGCTACAGACAGTTGCGACCGCCCAAGGGGTCACCCGACTGGTCACGCTGTCCATCGTCGGTGCGGACAGAGTTCCCGGCTTCGGGTACTACCAGGCAAAATTGGCTCATGAGGCCGCCGCGCTCGAGGGCCCGCTCCCCGCCACCATCGTGCGGGCGACCCAGTTTCACGAGTTTCCTGCCCAGATACTCGGTCGAACCCGCTTGGGCCCGATGGCCATGGTGCCGAGCATGAGGGTCCAGTCGATTGCCGCCCGCACGGTCGGCGCTGTACTTCTCGAGGTCGCGACGGGATCGCTCGGACAGGAGATGGTCGAGGTCGCCGGTCCCGAGCCCGCAGACCTGGTCGACCTGGCACGATCCGTGTTGGCTCGTCGCGGCCAGCGGGTCGCGGTGCTCCCGGTCCGGGTGCCGGGTCGGGCCGGCAAAGCGATGCGAAACGGCGCCCTGCTCCCTACACCGGGGGTGCGCCTAGGCGGCCCGACATTCGCCGAGTGGCTCACCGGTGAGGACGTGTTGGAAGTCAGTTGAGCCGTTCCCCATGCCTGGCGCAGGGTCCGCCGCTACCATCTGAGGATGGAATTTAGAACCCTCGGTCGTACCGGTGTCAAAGTCAGCCCACTGTGCTTGGGGACCATGATGTTCGGGGCCTGGGGAACCCCCGATCATGATGAGTCGATCCGCATCATTCACCGGGCTCTCGATGCCGGCATCAACTTCGTCGACACCGCCGACGTCTACTCCTCTGGTGAGTCCGAGGAGATCGTCGGAAAGGCCCTGGCGCAAACCACAAGGGAAAAAATCGTTCTGGCCACCAAGGTGCATGGTGCCATGGGGCGTGACCCGAATGCTCAGGGGAACTCGCGCCGATGGATCATGTCGGCGTGTGAGAAGAGCTTGCACCGGCTGGGCACCGACTACATCGATCTCTATCAGATCCATCGTCCGTCACCCGATACCGATATTGACGAGACACTCGGTGCGTTGACCGACCTGGTCCGTTCGGGCAAGATCCGATACTTCGGGAGCTCCACCTTCGCCGCTGATGACATCGTTGAGGCGCAGTGGGTGGCCGAGCGCCGAGGGCGCGAGCGATTTGTGACCGAACAGCCTCCCTATTCGATGCTGGTACGCGGCATCGAGGCGGACGTGCTCCCAAGGTGTCAACAATTCAATATGGGGGTGCTGTCGTGGAGCCCGCTGGCCGGTGGATGGCTTTCGGGTGCCTTCGGCCAGGGCAAGGACAACACCAGCCGACGTTCGGCGATGGTGCCGGCCCACTACGACATGACCCTCCCGGGCAACGTGGAGAAGCTGAGCGCAGTGACAGCGTTGCACGAGCTGGCAGAAGGTGCGGGCCTCACCATGATCGAACTGGCACTGGGGTTCGTGCTCGAGCATCCGGCTGTCACCTCACCCATCATCGGACCGCGAACGATGGAGCACCTCGAATCACAGCTACCCGCGCTCGAGGTGCGCCTGAGCGGCGACGTGCTCGATCGCATTGACGAGATCGTGCCGCCAGGAACGAACCTCAATGCCGCCGACGTAGGGTGGGTTCCCGTCGCCATTGCCGATTCTTCCCTGCGGCGCCGACCCCGCTGATCTCCATCCGAGGCTGGCCAGGAAGAGGTAGTGGTCGCTGATCTCACAGGCAAGAGAATCTTGGTGGTGGGGGCATCGTCGGGCATCGGCCGGGCCATCGGACTGCTCAGTGCCGCCGCCGGCGCCGACGTGGCGTTCGCAGCCCGCAGAATCGAACGCCTCGAACATGCCGCTGTCGAAGCCGGCGGCAACAGCTTCGCCCTGGCGTGCGATGTACGGCACCCCGAGGAGTGCCAGCGGGTCACCGATCAGGCTGCGGAGGTCCTCGGTGGGTTGGATGCCGTGGTGTATGCCCCGGGTCTCTCCGCCCTGAGCCGTTTTGAGGACGCCGGTGAAGACCTGTGGCAGGTGTTGGTCGAGACGAACATCATTGGGGCGGCCATGGTCTCCCGCGCTGCCCTGGCCCACCTGTGTGCCAGCCGCGGCCGGCTGCTACTGCTCGGATCGAGCTCGGTGGGCCATCCCTATCCGGGGCTGGTGCCCTACGCCACCACGAAAGCCGCGCTGCACGAGATGGCCCGTGGGTTGCGGGGCGAGTACCCCTGGCTGCGAGTCACCACGTTTGTCGTGGGTCCCACCGCCACCGAGTTCGCCGACGACTGGGATCCCGTGCTGGCCGGCGACATGTTCACCCGGTGGGAGGCGGAAGGCTACCCGGCGGGTCCCACCACCACCGCGGACGAGATGGCCGCACAGGTGGTGCAGGTGTTGGCAAGCGAGGCCAACATCCCCGAAATCGGTGTCATGCCGGTGGTTGACGCTACCCTCGAGACCATGGAGCGGTGGGCGCTCCCGACCATCGACCGGGGAATCTCCCGATGACCGAGGCGATCGGATTCGATCCGTTCTCGGAGGAATTCTTCGATGACCCGTACGACCTCTACCGCCGGATGCGGGACCAAGAACCAGTGTCCTTCAATGAGCGTTACGGGTTCTGGGCATTGTTCCGATACGAGGATGTGAGCCGGGCGCACAAGGAATGGCAAACCTTCTCGTCCAGCCACGGGGTCGATCTCTCCACCTTGAGCAAGCCGCCGGAGTTGATCCGCCAATTGCAGAGCATCATCATGATGGACCCGCCCGACCACGACAGGTTGCGGTCCCTGGTAAGCCGGGCGTTCACCCCTCGAGCGGTGATGACACTCGAACCGATGGTCCGGGAGGTGATCGGCGGTGTCCTCGATATGTGCGACGGCGACGGTTTCGATGCCGTGTCCGATTTTTCAGGCCCGTTTCCCGTCGAGATCATCTCGCGCATGCTCGGCGTCCCCGAGCCCGACCGCCAGCAGATTCGCCACTGGCTCGACAGCATGCTCCACCGCGAGGCAGGCCAGATGGATCCGACCCCGGAGGGTATGGCGGCGGCCTTGGAGAACGTGACCTATTTTCTCGAGCTCATTGCCGACAAACGCAAGCACCCCGGTGATGACATGATCAGCCGGTTGATCGAAGTGGAGGTAGACAGGGGTGACGGTGACGTCACCCGCTTGGACGATGGGGAGATCGCCGGGTTCGCGGTGTTACTCGGAGGAGCCGGAGCGGAGACGGTCACCAAATTGGTGGGTAATGCTGTGATCCTCTTTGCTCGGAATCCCAACGAGTGGAAGAAGGTACTTGACGATCCGGACAAGGCTCCCGTCGCGGTGGAAGAGATACTGCGCTTCTGGCCACCATCGCAATATCAGGGTCGGTTCTCCCTCGAAGAGTCGCTCTACAGCGGTGTCACCGTCCCGGCTGGATATCCGACCATCTTGGTCACCGGGTCTGCCACCCGCGACGAACGCTTCTACGACTGTCCCGACCTCTTCGATATCGACCGCCCGCCCAGCCAGGCGATCGGGTTCGGGTACGGCATCCACAGCTGCCTCGGGGCGGCACTGGCTCGCATGGAGAGCCGGATCGCCATCACCGAGCTGGCCCGTCGGTGGCCGAAGTACGAAGTCGACGAGAGCGGATGCCAACGGGTTCACATGTCAAACGTGGCCGGGTATGCTCACGTGCCGGTCCGGCGGGTGGGCTGACCGACACTGTTGATGAGGTGGCAGTTTGGTGGATTCACACCTCGTCGATGGGTGATCGCACGAACCGGGGCCGCGGCCCCCTCAATGGCCCACGCAGCCTCTCGATAGCTGCCAATCCTTTCCGAGCTGCAGAGAGCTTCGCCAGCGACGCGGCCGTTCGACCAGTACGGTGCGGGCATGGAAGACAGCCGACCCGAGTTCGTGTTGATTGAGATGGGATCGATGCGTGGACTTGAAATCGGGCCGTTGGCGAATCCCAGGGTACGTAGGGCCCAGGGGAGCATCACCTATCTCGATCATGCCAGCACCGCGGCGCTCAAAGAGAAATACGCCACCAACACCCAGCTCGCCGACCTGATCGATGCAATCGTCGATGTGGACATCGTGCAACGTCCTGACCAGACGCTGGCTGAAGCGGTCGGGACAAGGGGTCAATTCGACTACGTCATCGCTGCCCACGTGTTCGAGCACATTCCCGATGTCATCGATTGGCTCTCCCAGATCGAGGCTGTCTTGGTGACCGGTGGCATTCTGTCCTTGGTGATTCCGGACAAGCGTTTCACCTTTGACATCAATCGCCGGACCACGGAGGCCGGGGAGGTCCTCGATGCGTATCTTCGCCATATGAAGTCACCGACGTTTGCGCAGATGTTCGACTTCTTTGCCCATACCGTGACCATCGACGGAATGGTGGACGCGCCGGGAATCTGGGCGGGAACCGCCGACTACACGGGGGTAGTGAGAGACGATGTCCCCGATAGCGATGCCGCTGCCTTCGGGATTTGCCGTGACCAGCAGAGGTCGCCGTCCTTCGTCGATGTTCATTGTCACGTATTCACGCCGGCATCATTTTTGGACATCTTCGAAATACTGGTGAAGTTGGATCTGACCAACTTCGAGATCGGGGCTTTCTTCGACACTCAGGTCAACACATTTGAATTCCATGTCAGCCTCCGCAAGGCATCTGTCGATCACGGGCGGGACCGGCTTCGTGACCAGCAGTACGCTTCGATTCGCGCGGCCCGCAATGAGATCGCGGTGGCGAGTAACGGGGGTCCGGAGCAACCAGCTGGTGGAGACACCGGCGGCGGGCATTTGGTGGTCGAGGTGAGTCGCCTTGAAGAGCGAGCGCTCCATCTCAAGCGGCGCGTGTTGCACCGTGTGCGGCATCGGCGCCCGCTGGGTGGCTGAGATCACCAGCTTCGAAGTGGTCGCCGACGCCGTCCCCCAATCCGGTGCCGCATGCGATTCTCCGGAGCCTCACGCTCGAGGGTGAGAGACCGGTTGCCGAGGTTCCTCGTTTCCCGTCACCTGCGCTCATCCCGTCGAGTCGACAAGGTCGCCTCGCCACCCGTGGTGTTCGACCATCAAGACTTCGCCGGCGGCTCGTTCACCCGAGCGGACAGCGCTGTCGATATCCCCATTTGAGGTGCCGGCGGGGTCTGTGCCGGCCCCGTGGATGAGGCCCGCGGGCTGGCGAAGGAGCCCTCCGTACCGGGTAGGTACGCCGGTGCCGAAGTGTGCCGTCGGACAGCCTTGGGTCCATTCTTCTTCTGCCCAGCCCTGTCCGGAGATCTGGTTAGGCGAGGAAATCCATCCACCTCGGGTAGCCCGAAGTCCGCACGCCTAGGCTCGTCGGGAGGGGCCCACATCACTGGGCGCCACGGACAGGGGGCTGACAATGACGGTGCGGCACAACGGGCACGAGATTCGCCTGGCCTCGCGGCCACATGGCGAGCCCTCTTCGGAGAACTTCGAGATGGCGGAGTTCGAACTAGGCGATCTCGGGTCCGGAGACGTGCTTGTCCGCAACATCTTCATGTCGGTGGATCCGTACATGAGGGGTCGGATGAACGACGTGAAGTCCTACGTGCCACCCTTCGGGCTCGGTGAGGCGTTGCAGGGAGGAGCTGTCGGTGAGGTGATCGAATCCAATGCGGAAACGATCAAGGTTGGCGATGTCGTCCTTCACAATTTCGGGTGGCGGGACTTGGCCGCGGGTCCGGCGAAATTGTTTCAGAAGGTCGACCCGTCGGCCGCTCCGCTTTCGCACTATCTGGGCATCCTCGGCATGACAGGGTTGACCGCCTATGCCGGGCTGGTGGAGGTGGCCGGGTTCACTCCGTCCGACATCGTCTTTGTTTCGGGTGCGGCCGGTGCCGTCGGGAGTGCCGTCGGCCAAATGGCCCGCTTGCTCGGTGCCCAACGAGTCATCGGTAGCGCGGGGTCGGACGAAAAGGTGGAGCTACTGGTGGGCGAGCTTGGATTCGATGCCGCCTTCAACTACCACTCGGGGCGTGTCTCCACACTCTTGGCCGACGCCGCACCCGATGGGATTGACGTGTACTTCGACAACGTGGGTGGCGAGCACCTCGAAGCCGCCATCAGCGCATTGCGCAATTTCGGTCGCATAGCTGCCTGCGGCTCGGTTTCGAACTACAACGCCACGGAGCCGGCTCCCGGTCCCCGGAACCTGGGCTACGTCGTGGGTAAGCGGCTCACCATGCGTGGCTTCATCGTCGGTGACCATGTGAACCTTCAGCCGGAGTTTGCCAACAGGGTGAGCACGTGGATTCAAGAGGGGGCCCTCCACGTTTCCGAGACGGTCATCGACGGCCTGGAGAATGCCCCGGACGCCTTCATCGGGTTATTGCGCGGAGAAAACGTCGGAAAGATGATCGTTCAGGTGGGCGAGCTGCCGTAGGGCGATGCCCCCCAGAGGGACCGCCAGTGGCGCAACTCAGCGTCGGGCGTTCTTCACAAAATCGTCGGTTCCGTGTCCGACAGCCAGCCGGCTGCCGCCGTGCCAACTGCCCCGAAGGTGCCTGCGGATAGCTTCTTCACCGTCGGCTGTTGCCCGCGCCGCGGCATGCCAGAGATCGGAATGATGAAAGAGGATGTCCCCTCGCTCGGCGTAGATGGCGATCTCCCCTGGGACTCTCTCGAACCCCAGGGGGATTCCGGCGGTGCCACCGTGATGGCTGCCCGCAAGAACCCTGAGGAATCCATTGGCCGGCGAGGTGGGATCGATGTGGAGGGTGAAGGCGAGACCCGGCCAGATCGGGAGGTGGGGGCCGGACTGATGATCGGTGTGCCATCCGATACGCGAATAGCCCGAACCCGGTCCCGGGCGTGCATCCTGGTACACCACGCCGAACTGTTCGTCGTCGAGTAGCCATGCCCCCGGGCCGAGGACACTCCGGGCCACGTCGACCAGGGCGGGAAGTCGTACGGCCGCCGCGGCCAGTGATGACGCTTCGGTGGCAAACGTGACGTAGTGGGCGAATGGGCGGCCGTCGATGGTGGCATCTGGCTCATCGAGGATCACGGTGCCGTGGCGCGGGCCGAGGGCGCCGTCCACCAGGCGCTGCTGGACATCGGCCAACTCCTGTTCGAGGTCGGCCACCGTCATCTCGTCAATCGCACCACGGACGATCCCGAACCCGTTGACTTCAATGGATTCGACCAGACGATCGATCTCTCCGGGAGGGAACGTGGTGTGGTCGCCCGCAGCCATGGCTCAAGCGTACGGGACACAACCGGTGTGGGACGCCCTACCATGACTGTATGAGTGAAGACATCCGAACCGACCCGTCGGAACAGCCTCTGGTCGGATTGAAGCCGCGCAGCCACGAGGTGACCGACGGACCGACCCGGGCACCGGCGCGCGCCATGCTTCGGGCCGTCGGCATGACCGACACCGATTGGGACAAGCCACAGATCGGGGTGGCCTCATCGTGGAACGAAGTCACCCCGTGCAATCTTCCCTTGGCTCGCCTGGCCCAGCGGGCGAAGGCCGGCGTGCGCGATGCGGGCGGCTTTCCCTTCGAATTCGTGACCATCGCGGTGTCCGATGGCATCTCCATGGGTCATGAGGGCATGCGTGCGTCGCTGGTCAGCCGCGAGGTCATCGCCGACTCGGTGGAGACGGTGATGCACGCCGAGCGCTTCGATGGCATGGTGACCCTGGCCGGGTGCGACAAATCGCTTCCCGGCATGCTCATGGCGGCGGCTCGGCTGAACCTGCCCAGCGTGTTCCTCTATGGCGGCTCGATTCTCCCGGGGCGGGTCCGTGACCGTGCTCTGGACATCACCTCGGTGTTCGAGGCCGTGGGTGCCCACGCGGTCGATGCCCTCTCCGACGAGGAGTTGAGCCTCATCGAGCACAACGCGTGTCCCACCGAGGGATCGTGTGCGGGGATGTTCACCGCCAACACCATGGCGTCGGTGGCCGAGGCGTTGGGGATGTCGCTCCCGGGGAGTTCAACGGCTCCCGCGGTCGACCGCCGGCGTGATGATGCCGCCTTCGTGTCGGGCCAGACGGTTGTCGACCTGCTTCGGGCCGGCATTCGGCCGCGACAGGTGATGACCAAAGCGGCCTTTGAGAATGCCATCGCCGTCACCATGGCCTTGGGGGGCTCCACCAACGCGGTGCTCCACTTGTTGGCCATCGCCAATGAGGCTCGGGTCGAGCTGGCTCTCGACGACTTCAACAAGGTGGCGGCCCGGGTGCCCCATCTGGCTGATACCAAACCGCACGGCAAGTACCACATGAGCGATCTCGATCGCATCGGCGGGGTACCGGTGGTGATGAAGGAACTCCTCGATGTCGGGTTGCTGCACGGAGACTGCCTCACGGTGACCGGGAGGACGGTGGCGGAGAACTTGGCCGCCCTCTCCCCACCGGCTCCCGACGGAGATGTGATCCATTCCATGGGCGACCCGATCCACGTCCAGGGCGGGATCGCGGTGTTGACCGGGTCTCTCGCCCCCAACGGCTCGGTGGTGAAAGTGGCCGGGATCGATCAGCTGACCTTCGATGGCCCGGCCCGGGTGTTCGATGGGGAGGACGCGGCCATGGAGGCCATCCTGGCCGGGTCCATCCTGGCCAATACCGTGGTGGTGATCCGGTACGAGGGACCCAAGGGTGGCCCGGGGATGCGCGAGATGTTGGCGGTGACCGGTGCCATGAAGGGAGTGGGTCGGGGCGGCGACTGTGCCCTGGTCACCGACGGCCGATTCTCGGGTGGGACCCACGGGTTCTGTATCGGGCACGTGGCTCCCGAGGCGGTCGATGGTGGCCCCATCGGTCTGGTTGCCGACGGCGACCGGATCGTGGTGGACGTGGTGAACCACACCATCGACCTTCTGGTGGACGACGATGAGCTCCAGCGACGGCGGGCGAATCTGAAGCATCCCGAGCCCCGCTATACCACCGGCGTGTTGGCCAAGTACGCCCGCCTGGTCACCGGAGCCGAGCGGGGAGCGGTCACCGAGCCCTGAGCCCAGACGTAGGGGCGACTTCGATGGCCTCGGACCAGCCCGGTGGAACCGCTGGTTGTCGACGGCTCCCCAATGGCGAGTTCCATCTGTTTGCCGTGGACATCGCTGAAGTCGGGTGCTTGGCGGTGGCGGGCGAAGAGCACGACGTCCGGAGGCGGGCCCCGGGGAGAGCCAACCTGTCCGGCCACCAGGCACTTGTCGAGACCCTCCCAGTCATGCAACAATGCAACCACTATGCGTACCACCCCGATCAACCCCAACATCATCTTGGTACTCGTTTCGTAGCGCACGCGACGATCTTTCGCCGTGTGCGCTTTCCGACCTCCCAGATGGGAGGTCGTTTTCATTCCCCGAGACAAACCCCACAACCGACACAACCCATACAGATAAACCGATTGCGCCGACCATCGCAGATGAGGCAGATAAGGGAGTACCCCGATGGACCCGAGGGAAATGACAGGAGCACAAGCGCTGATCAAGAGCCTGGAGATGCAGCGGGTAGAGGTGATGTTCGGCCTCCCCGGTGGTGCCATTCTCCCCGTCTACGACCCGATCATCGACTCATCGATCCGTCATATCCTGGTCCGCCACGAGCAGGGCGCCGGCCACATGGCCCAGGGATATGCCCAGGTCACGGGGCGCCCGGGGGTGGCCATCGTGACCAGCGGCCCCGGCGCCACCAACATCGTCACGCCGTTGGCGGACGCCTACATGGACTCGACGCCGTTGGTGGTGATCACCGGACAGGTGGCGACGTCGTCGATCGGCTCCGATGCGTTCCAAGAGAGTGACACCACCGGAATCACCATGGGGATCACCAAGCACAACTGGTTGGTGACTGATGCCAACGACATCCCCCGGGTGGTGGCCGAGGCGTTTCACGTGGCCACCACCGGTCGACCCGGGCCCGTGCTGATCGACATGCCCAAGGACATCGCCCAAGCCACCATGGAGTGGTACTGGCCTGAGCCGTCCGATCTCGATCTTCCCGGCTACCACCCGGTCACCCGGGGGGACCCCGAGTTGGTGCGCGAGGCTGCCGAGATGATGCTGGCCGCCGAACGACCGGTCATCTATGCCGGCGGAGGAATTCTGAAGGCACGCGCTTCGGAGGGCCTGCGGGAACTCTCCGAGCGGACAGGTATCCCGGTGGTGACCACCCTGATGGCACGAGGCTGCTTCCCCGATTCACACCCACTCTGTCTGGGGATGCCGGGCATGCATGGGAACTACACGGCAGTGACCGCCATGCAGCGTTCAGACCTGCTGATTGCACTGGGAAGCCGGTTCGATGACCGGGTGACCGGTCGGGTGGATGCTTTCGCCCCCGAGGCGAAGGTCATCCATGTGGATATCGATCCGGCCGAGCACCACAAGGTGCGCCGGGCCGACGTCGCCATCGTCGGCGACTGTCGATTGGTCATCGACGAGTTGTTGATGGCGCTCGACAGTCTGGGTCTCCCTCATTCGGATGCCACCCGGGTCGGCTCGGGCGGCACGCCTTCGGACGCCGCGCCCGGAGCCCCGGCAGTGCCGGGCTCGCCGGCGGCTTCATTTCCCCGTGACAGGGTCGACCTCTGGCGGGCCAAGCTCGGCGAATGGCAGATCCGGTTCCCCTTGGTCTATGCCCAAACCGATGCACCCGGTGAGCTGAAGCCCCAGTTCGTCCTCGAAACCTTGCGCGACGCCACGCCTGATGACACCATCGTGGCATCCGGAGTGGGGCAGCATCAGATGTTCGCCTCTCAGTGGTGGAAGTTCGACTACCCGAATACCTGGATCAACTCGGGTGGTCTGGGCACCATGGGCTTCGCAGTGCCCGCGTCGATCGGGGCGAAGGTGGGACGTCCCGACAAGATGGTCTGGGCAGTCGACGGCGATGGTTGTTTTCAGATGACCGCCCAAGAGTTGGTGACCGCCAGTTCCGAACGGATCCCCGTCAAGATCGCCCTCCTCAACAATGCCTACCTCGGCATGGTCCGGCAATGGCAGGAGATGTTCTATGAAGAGCGCTACTCCGAGGTCTACCTGTCGCCCGACCTTCCCGACTACGTCGGATGGGCCGAGTCGATGGGTTGCATCGGCATCAGGGTCGAGAGTCCCGAAGAGGTCGGCCCTGCCATTGACAAGGCCAACTCCATCGACGATCGCCCGGTGGTCATCGACTTCCGCACCGACGCTTCGGAGAAGGTGTACCCGATGGTGGCGGCGGGAGCCTCCAACGACGAGATCATCGTCGACCCATCGCTGATGCGAGGAGACAACTGATGTCGGCCTATGGAATCGACAAGCGCCACCACACCCTGACCGTCCTGGTCGAGAACAAGCCCGGGGTGCTGGCCAGGGTGGCCGGACTCTTCGCCCGGCGGGGATACAACATCTTCAGTCTTGCCGTGGCTCCGTCCGACGATGCCCGGTTCAGTCGCATCACTATCGTGGTGGACGTCGAGTCGGCCCCATTGGACCAGATCGTCAAGCAACTCGACAAACTGATCCCGGTGGTCTCCATCACCGAACTGGCCCCATCGGCGGCTCGCGAGCGTGAGTTGCTGCTGGTCACTGTGGAGGTCTCACCGGAGACCCGGGGCCAGGTAATCCAGCTGGTGGGCGTGTTCGAAGGCAAGATCATCGACGTGGGCCACGACCGGCTCACGGTCATGCTGGCCGGGTCACCGACCAAGGTCGATGACTTCGAGGACCTCATCCGGAGCTACGGAATTGTGGAGCTGCAGCGAACTGGTCGGGTGGCATTGCCTATGCTCGAGCGGTCCGACGACCGATCCAACCTGAGTGCCAAGGTGCTCGGATTCGCAAATCACACAGAGAAGGCAGGTTGATCACAATGGCCACGCTGTACTACGAAAAGGACGCTGACCCGAGTTTGATCGGTGGCCGCAAAGTGGCGGTCATCGGCTACGGCTCCCAGGGCCACGCTCACGCACTGAACCTGTCCGAATCCGGGGTGGACGTTCGCGTCGGGCTCCGGGACAGCTCGTCGTCCAAGCAGAAGGCCCAAGAGGCCGGGCTGCGGGTCCTGTCGGTGGCCGAGGCGTCGGCCGAGGCCGACGTGATCATGATTCTGTTGCCGGACACCGAGCAGGCCTCGGTGTATGAGGCCGAGATCGCTCCCCACCTGCAGTCGGGTGACGTCATCCTCTTCGCCCACGGATTCAATATCCGCTTCGGCCTCATCACCCCTCCTGCCGACGTGGACGTGGCCATGGTTGCCCCCAAGGGCCCTGGTCACCTGGTGCGCCGGACCTACACCGAAGGGGGAGGGGTTCCCTCCCTGGTGGCGGTCTCCGCCGATCCTTCGGGCAAGGCCCACGACCTGGCCCTGTCCTACGCCCACGCCATCGGAGCCACCCGGGCCGGAGTGCTCGACACCACCTTCGCCGAAGAGACAGAGACCGACCTGTTCGGGGAGCAGGTCGTGCTGTGCGGAGGCCTCACCGCGTTGGTGCAGGCCGGATACGAGACGTTGGTAGGCGCCGGGTATCAACCCGAGTCCGCCTACTTCGAGTGTCTTCACGAGCTGAAGCTGATCGTTGACCTGATGTACGAACAGGGAATCAGCGGGATGCGTTTCTCCATCTCGGACACCGCCGAGTACGGCGACCTCACCCGCGGCCCCCGGGTCATCAACGAGGCGGTCAGGGAAGAGATGGGTCGTATCTTGGGAGAGATCCAAGATGGCACCTTCGCCAGGGAATGGGTCGAGGAGAACGCCAACGGACGCCCCAATTACAAGGCGTTGCGCCAGGCCGGCTTCGACCATCCCATCGAGAAGGTGGGCGCCCAGCTGCGCGACATGATGCCGTTCGTCACGGCGGGGAAGCAGAAGATTCAGGACATCTCCGGCGGCTGATCGGGCGGCACCGCGGGGGTGGCGATGGTCAGAAGATCCCCGCCTGCGATGCGATCACGGCCACCGGTTGGGTGAGCGGTGCCCCGACCATCCTCGGTTGCACCGGGAAGTTTGCCGGGTACAGACTGAGGCATGCTCGACCATCTCTCCATCCAGTGTGCCGACGTCGCCACCAGTGCGGCGTTCTACGATGCTGTGCTCGCCCCACTCGGCGGCCATCGGCTGATGGACTTCGGTTCGGTCATCGGTTTCGGAGTGGCGCCGATGCCTGCCTTCTGGCTCGGCCCCCGCACCAGCGGCGAGGGCTTCCGTGAGTGCCACATCGCCTTCTCGGCCGCCGATCGGGCCGCGGTGGATGCATTTCTGGCCGTGGCGAAAGGCGCCGGGGCGGAAGTGCTGCACGAGGCCCGGGTGTGGCCCGAGTACCACCCCGGCTACTACGGAGCATTTGTCCGCGACCCGGACGGCAACAACGTCGAGGCTGTCTGCCATACCCCCGAGTAGGCCGGGACGCACCAAAGCAGGTACCCGTTCGCCAATGCCCCGGCCGAAGCTGCTCAATCAGCTGACGCCCCGACCACGTAGTTGATGCAGGCGCACAGCGCGGCCACATCGTCGGGATCGATGGCCGGGAACATGGCGACACGGAGTTGGTTGCGCCCGAGCTTGCGGTAGGGCTCGGTGTCGACAATTCCGTTGGCCCGCAGCACCGCGGCAACGGTGGCGGCATTGATGGAGTCGGCGAAGTCGATGGTGGCGACCACCCGGCTCCGGTCGACCTCCCGCTGCACGAAGGGCGTGGCAAAGTCGGAATTGTCAGCCCAGGCATAGAGGATCTCCGCCGAGCGCTCACACCGACCGGTGGAGAACTTCATGCCACCGTTGTCATTGAACCAGCGGGCCTGGTTTTCGAACATGAACAGCGTGGCCAGTGCCGGGGTGTTGTAGGTCTGGTCGAGCTTGGAGTTGTCGAGGGCGATGGTCAGGTCCAGTGACGCCGGCACCCACCGACCCGAGGCCTTGATGCTGGCGATGCGCTCTTGGGCGGACAGGGACACCAAGGCGGCCCACAGGCCCCCGTCCGACCCGAAGCACTTTTGCGGGGCGAAGTAGTACACGTCGAACTGCTCGGGGTCGACCGGGAGCCCGGCGGCCGCTGAGGTGCCGTCCACCGCCACCAGACCGCCGCCCTTGGCTGCCGATCCGGCCCCTGTGGGCCGGGTGATCTCCATCATCACCCCGGTGGAAGTCTCATTGTGGGTGAGGGCGTAGAGGTCGACGTCGTCCCGCGCGATCGACGTGGGGTGGGTGCCGACATCGGAGGCAATGACCTCGGGATCATCGAGATGGGGGGCGTCGGAGGCGGCGGTGGCGAACTTGGAGGAGAATTCGCCGAAGCTGAGGTGCTGGCTCTTCTTCTCGATGAGGCAGAACGTGGCCGCGTCCCAGAAGCAGGTGGTGCCCCCGTTGCCGAGCATGACCTCATACCCGTCAGGCAGTGAAAACAGGTCTCGGAGGCCTTCCCGAAGGCTGCCGACCACCGACTTGACGGTCTTTTGGCGGTGGCTGGTACCGAGGAAATGGTCGGCCGCCGCGGCCAGGGCCTCGACGTTCTCGGGTCGCACTTTGGAGGGTCCCGAGCCGAAGCGGCCGTCGGCCGGGAGCAAGTTGGCGGGAATGGTGATCTGGGGGTTGTCAGAGGAGTCGGTCACATATGGAATCATGGCACTCATGGCTCACCCGCCCGAAAACCGTGTCTCGGCGCGTGTCGCCGCCGTCTCGCCGTCGGCCACCCTGGCGGTCGATGCCAAGGCCAAAGCCCTGCAGGCAAAGGGGGAGAATGTTATCGGCTTCGGGGCCGGTGAGCCTGATTTCCCCACCCCTGACCACATAGTGGCCGCGGCCGAGGTCGCCTGCCGCGATCCCAAGTCCCACAAGTACTCGCCCACCGCCGGCCTGCCCGCGCTGCGGGACGCCCTGGTGGCGAAGACCCGGCGCGATTCAGGGCTGGAGGTCACCGCCTCGCAGGTTCTGGTTACCAATGGTGGCAAACATGCCATCGCCAACGCCTTTGCCGTCCTGTGCGATCCGGGCGACGAGGTGCTGGTGCTGGCGCCGTACTGGACGACCTACCCCGAGTCCATCGCCTTGGCCGGTGGCGTCCCCGTGGTCATCTCCACCGATGAGTCATCGGCATTCCGGGTTTCCGTGGATCAGCTGGAAGCCGCCTACACCGACCGGACCAAGGTGCTGGTCTTCGTGTCCCCCTCCAACCCGACAGGGGCGGTCTATCCGCGCTCGGAGATCGAAGCCATCGGCCGCTGGGCGGTGGATCATGGCGTGTGGGTCATCACCGACGAGATCTATGAACATCTGGTCTATGGGGACGCCGAGCACTACTCGATGCCGGTGGTCGTCCCCGAGCTGGCCGATACCTGCATTGTGGTCAATGGGGTGGCCAAGACCTACGCCATGACGGGTTGGCGGGTCGGGTGGCTGATCGGCCCCACCGACATCGTCGCCGCCGCTACCAACCTCCAGTCTCACCAAACCTCCAATGTGGCCAACGTCAGCCAACGGGCGGCGCTGGCCGCGGTGTCGGGTGACCTGTCGGCGGTGGCGGAGATGCGATCGGCCTTCGACCGCCGCCGCCAAACCATTCACCGGATGCTCAACGAGATCGACGGGGTCACCTGCATCGAGCCTGACGGAGCGTTCTATGCTTTCCCGTCGGTGCAGGGGCTCTATGGCCGCGAAATCCGCGGCCGGAAGATCACATCGAGTGCCGAGTTGGCCGAGGTGGCCATCGACGACGCCAGGGTGGCGGTGGTGCCCGGCGAGGCGTTCGGAGCGCCCGGGTACTTTCGGATGTCCTACGCGTTGGGTGACGACGACATTGTCGAGGGTGTCAATCGATTGGCCGAACTCTTCAGCGACGCCGGCTAGCGCGGCTTTCACATGACCATCGAGATCTGTTCGATCTCACAGAGGAAGGATCACCATGGGTAGGGTGCTCGTCACCGAAAAATTGGCTCAAACCGGGCTCGACCTGATGGCCATGGCCGGGCATGATGTCGACGTCCAGTTGGGACTGTCCCCCGACGATCTGCTGGGCGCCATCGTGGGGGCTCAGGCGCTGGTGATTCGGTCGGCCACCACGGTGACCGCCGATGTGCTGGCGGCCGGGACCGACCTGGTGGTGGTGGGAAGGGCCGGCATCGGCCTCGACAACGTCGACGTGCCGGCGGCCACAGAACGCGGGGTCATGGTGGTCAACGCCCCACAGTCCAACATCCTGTCGGCGGCAGAACAGGCCATGGCGCTGTTGTTGGCGCAGGCCCGGAACATCCCCCAGGCCCACGCCGCCCTGGTGGCGGGGAAGTGGGAGCGATCCAAGTGGGAAGGCGTGGAGCTCTATGGCAAAACCCTCGGTGTCATCGGGCTGGGCCGGGTCGGTGCCCTGGTGGCTCAGCGGGCGCTGGCGTTCGGCATGCGTCTGGTGGCCTACGACCCGTTCGTATCGGTGGATCGGGCCAAGCACATGGGTGTCGAGCTCATGGGCATCGAGGAACTGATGGGCGAGTCGGATTTCGTCTCCGTCCACCTGCCGAAGAATGCCGAGACCCTGGGGCTCATCGGTAAGGACCTGTTGGCCAAGTCCAAGCCGGGCCTTCGCATCATCAACACTGCCCGTGGTGGCATTGTCGACGAAGACGCCCTGGCCGAGGCCATCCGCTCGGGCCAGGTGCAGGGTGCGGGGCTCGACGTCTTCGCCAAGGAGCCGACCACCGAGTCACCGCTCTTCGAGCTCCCCTCGGTCATCGTGTCCCCCCACCTCGGGGCATCGACAGCCGAGGCCCAGGACAAAGCCGGAGTCACCATCGCCGAGCAGGTCATCCTGGCCCTGGCCGGCGACTTCGTCCCGTTCGCGGTCAACGTGTCGGCCGGAGATGTCTCCGAGACAGTGCGGCCGTTCATGGGGCTCGCCGAGCAACTGGGCCGCATCTTCTCGTGCCTGAACGACGGACTTCCCGACACGCTCGAGATCGAATACCAGGGCGGTCTCGCCGGCTCGGGCACCGGCATTCTCACCCTGTCGGTGTTGAAGGGAGTGTTCGCGGCCGCCACCACCGAACCGGTGTCCTATGTCAATGCACCCCAGTTGGCGGCCGAGCGTGGCCTCGAGGTACGGGAGACCTCCACCATCACCGCTCACGATTACGTGAACCTGATCACCCTCCGCTGCGGTGATCACTCGGTGGCCGGCACCCTCACCGGGCCTCGTACCGAGCCCCGGCTGGTGATGGTGGACGACCACACGGTGGAGGTGCCACCGGCGCCCCACATGCTGGTGGTCCGAAACGATGATCGGGCCGGCATGATCGGCGTGGTGGGGACCATCCTCGGCGAGGCCGGGGTTTCCATTTCGTCGATGGGCGTGGGCCCGTCGGCAACCGGCAACACCGCGCTGATGGTGCTGTCCACCGATCGGTTGGTTCCCGATGGGGCACTGGAGCTGCTGCGGGGATCTGCCGGGATCAGCGACGTCCACACCGTCCAGTCCTGACGGTCCGGCAGGCATCGATCGGCAGGGCGCAGCACCCAGGGAGGTCAATTGATTCCGCATCTGAGCGAATCCCAGGTGGTCACCGTCTTCCGCTCCCGGTTGCGGGCCGACGCCGACCCGGCGTTCGGCGAGTTGGCCGAGGAGATGGAGACGGCCGCACGGCACGTCCCGGGTTTCGTCGACTTCAAGACGTTCACGGCTGACGACGGAGAACGGGTGTCATTGGTGACCTTCGCGTCGAGCGAGGCCCACCGCACCTGGTGGGACGACCCGCGCCACCGCCAGGCGCAGCGGGGGGGTCGGGAGGAGTTCTACCAGGAGTACTCGATTCAGGTTTCGAATTGTGTGCACGTCCGCCAATGGGAATCGTCAGGCGACGGCTGAGGTGAGTTTCACCCCGGGGGGTCGGCTCAGTCCTTGCGATCCGGGTTGACCGGTACCGGCGGCCAGGTATCCCCACCGATGGTGGGTATCGACCCCTCGGCCCGACCCGCATCGGCGGACCTCGATCCGAGGACACGGGCCAACGCGGTGGCCACACCGGCGACCAAGGTGAGCCTGATTGACCATTTCAGCAGCGTCTTGAACATCCGCACACAGTAGGTGGGAGTCTCCGGGTCGGATCACCGGCAACGCCTACCCTGGCGGGATGGAACCCATCCCATCGGTCGGCGAACCTATCCACCGCCGGGTCTCGGTCGTGCTGTTGGCGGTAGCCATCGTCACCGTCCTGTACTGGGTGGCGTGGTTCGCCCATCGCTCGCTGGTCGCCTCCGAGAACTCCGCGGCGTACTACCAGTTCGAGAACGCCTTTCCGTTGGCCGACGGTTGGCTGGTCCTCTGTCTGGTCGGCGCCGCCCTGACCCTGCCGTCGCGTCGCCCCACAGCATTGTTCTGGTTGTTGGCCGGAGGAGGAGCGGGCCTGTACCTGTTTGCCATGGACACGCTGTACGACATCGAGCATGGAATTTGGGGCAAGGGCGCAAATGGTCTGATCGAGTTGGGCATCAATATCGTCACCGTGGGACTGTCACTGGCCATCCTGCGGTGGACCTGGCGCCGGCGGGAGGAACTGCTGCACCCGTCCGAGGGTTAGCGGGCAGCTGACGGCCAAGGAAGCCACCACCGATTCGACCAGCCCCACCCATGACCAGGCGCTCGGAGCACCGGCGTGGATCGGCACCCCACGTGGATCAGTTCAGCGGGTGGGCCAACTCAGCGGGTGACCGGAAGCCAGGCGGGGCGACGTGACTCATACGAGCCGATCTCGTCCACGTATCTGAGGGTGATCCCGATGTCGTCCCAACCGTTCACGAGTCTCTCCCGGGTGAACTCGTCGAGCGGAAAGGTGGTCTCGATTCCGGCGGCCGGCGCCCCAACGGTTCCCGCGGCAACATCGACGGTGATCTCGAGGGACGGATCGGCGATGATGGCGTCGAGCAACTCCCGCCCCACCCGAGCGTCCACCTGCACCGGCACCAGACCCACTTTGGTGCAGTTGTTGCGGAAGATGTCGGCAAATTGCGGGGAGATCACCGCTTGAAACCCATAGTCCTGGAGCGCCCACACCGCGTGCTCTCGGGACGATCCGGTCCCGAAATTGGGCCCGGCAACCAACACCGTCGCTCCCGCGTACTCCTCGTTATTCAGGACAAAGCTGCGATCGTCTCGCCACTCGGCGAAGAGCCCGGCCCCGAATCCGGTCCGTTCCACCCGCTTCAGCCAGTCGGACGGGATGATCTGGTCGGTGTCGACGTCGGACCGGTCGAGCGGAACAGCCCGCCCGGTGACCACGGTAACTGCCTGCATCAGCGAAGCTCCTCGGGGGTGGCGAAGTGGCCGGCCACCGCGGTGGCGGCGGCCACGGCCGGGGACACCAGGTGGGTGCGACCGCCCCGGCCCTGGCGGCCCTCGAAGTTTCGGTTCGAGGTGGAGGCCGCCCGTTCGCCCTGGGCCAACTTGTCGGGGTTCATGGCCAGGCACATGGAGCATCCGGGCTGACGCCATTCGAAGCCGGCGTCGATGAAGACGGCATCGAGGCCCTCCGCCTCGGCCTGGAGCTTGACCCGGTGGGACCCGGGAACCACCAGGGCACGGAGACCTTCCCTTACGTTCCGGTTTCGGAGAACATCGGCCGCGGCACGCAGGTCTTCGATGCGCCCGTTGGTACATGAGCCGATGAAGACGGTATCGACTGTCACGTCACGGAGGGGGGTGCCGGCGGTGAGCCCCATGTACACGATGGCTCGCGCCGCCGCCTCGCGCTCGGTGGGATCGGCGAACGAATCGGGGTCGGGGATCGACCCGTCGATGCGGGTCACCTGGGCGGGATTGGTTCCCCAGGTGACATGCGGGGCCAACCCGGTGGCGTCGATGGTCACCTCCTTGTCGAAGGAGGCATCGGCATCGGTGGAGAGAGCGCGCCAATCGGCGAGGGCCTCCTCCCACGCCGCCCCCTTGGGAGCGTGGTCCCGCCCGGCGAGGTAGGCAAACGTCGTCTCGTCCGGTGCGATCATCCCAGCCCGCGCGCCTGCCTCAATGGACATGTTGCACACCGTCATGCGACCCTCCATCGACAGCGCCCGGATAGCCGCACCCCGGTACTCGATGACGTGACCCATGCCTCCGCCGGTCCCGATCTCTCCGATGACGGCCAGCACCACGTCCTTGGCCGTCACCCCGGCCGGCAGGTCGCCGTCCACGGTGACCGACATGGTGGCCGGGCGCCTCTGGGAGAGGGTTTGGGTGGCCAGGACGTGCTCGACCTCACTGGTGCCGATCCCGAAGGCCAGGGCCCCGAACGCACCGTGGGTAGAGGTGTGGCTATCGCCACACACAATGGTCATTCCCGGTTGGGTCAGTCCCTGTTCGGGCCCGATGATGTGCACGATCCCCTGGTTGGCATCGCCCATCGGGTAACAGGTGATCCCGAACTCATCGCAGTTGGTTCCGAGCACCGCCAATTGCTTGGCTGAGATGGGATCGGCCACCGGTTTGTCGATGTCGGTGGTGGGGACGTTGTGATCGGCGGTGGCGATGGTCAGATCAGGACGATGGACCCCACGGCCGGCCAAACGCAGTCCCTCGAATGCCTGAGGGGAGGTGACCTCGTGGATCAGGTGGAGGTCGATGAAGATGATGTCGGGCTCTTCGCCCACCCCGGCGTGCACGACGTGGCGGTCCCAGACCTTCTCCGAGAGGGTGCGGGGCGATTCGGGCATCAGTCAGTCACCTAGCTTCACGATGTGGACCCGAAGGGTGCCACCGGGCGCGGCATACTCAACGGTGTCCCCGGCGGCATGGCCCATCATGGCCACACCGAGGGGCGATCCGGGCGAAACCACGGTGACGTCCCCCTGTCGCTCCTCGATGGAGCCGACGAAGAAGGTCTGGGTATCGTCGTCATCGTCGCCGTCATAGCGGAGGGTGACTACCGAGCCTTGGGCCACGGTGCCGTCCGAGGGAGCGACCCCGTCCACCACTTCGGCATTCTTCAACATGGCCTGCAGTTGACGGATCCGGGCTTCCATCTTCCCTTGGCTGTCCTTGGCCGCGTGGTAGTCGCCATTCTCCTTCAGGTCGCCGAGAGCCCGAGCCGCCTCGATGGCGTTGGCGATCTCCACCCGGCCGCGGGTCGTGAGGTCCTCGACTTCGGCATGAAGCCGCTCGTAGGTGCTGCGGGTGAGCTGGGTGGCGGAGGTGTCACTCATGGGGTACCAGGCTAACGGGTTTGGGAAGAAGCCCCATCCGTCCCCGGGCCCGGGTCGGGCATCGCCGCCGGACCCACCGACTGTCGAAGAGACGTGGTGGATGGCAATATCGTGGCCGGAACACATCGCGAACGAGGGGGCCGACCAATGGCCGACATACGGGGCACCTGGGACAAGAAGTACGAGGGCGTCGCCACCACGCTGGCGGAGAGCCTCGATGATGGAGGTGACGTCGGGGCATCGGTGGCGGTGATGGTGGGCGGCGAGCCGGTGGTCGATATCTGGGGAGGCTTCGTCGACGAGGGGAAGACCACCCCCTGGGAGGAGGACACCATCATCAACGTCTGGTCGACGACCAAGACGATGACCTTCCTCTGTGCCCTGATGCTGGCCGATCGGGGCGAACTCGACTTCTACGCCCCGGTGGCCACCTACTGGCCCGAGTTCGCGGCCGGCGGCAAGGAAGCCGTGGAGGTGCGCCACCTGATGGGCCATACCGCGGGCCTGGCCGGATGGACCGAGCCACTCGAGGACGAGGACCTGGCCGACTGGGAAAAGTGCACCTCGATGCTGGCCGCCCAAGAACCCTGGTGGGAGCCGGGCACTGCATCCGGGTACCACGCGGTCACCCAGGGCTATCTCATCGGCGAGGTGGTTCGCCGAATCACCGGAGCGTCGATCGGCACCTGGTTTGCCGACGAGGTGGCCGGGCCCTTGGGTGCCGACTTCCATATCGGGCTGCCTGCCTCCGAGGACGGGCGGGTGGCACCGGTCATTCCCCCTCCACCGGTGGACCTAAAGGACCTGGGCGCATCCGACTTCGCCTTGCGGGCCTTGGGAAATCCGGTGTTGGACGCCACCGTGTCGCACAACGCCTGGTGGCGCCGGGCGGAGATCCCCGCGGCCAATGGGCAGGGCAACGCCCGATCGGTGGCAACCGTTCAGTCGATCATCTCCGGTGGCGGGGAGGCCCGGGGGGTCCGACTGTTGTCGGAGAAGGCATGTGACGCCATCTTTGAAGAACAGGCCCACGGAAAGGATCTGGTGCTCGGGATCCCCATCCGGTTCGGAATGGGGTATGGATTGAGTACCGACATCATGCCGCTGGGCCCGCGGGCCTGTTACTGGGGTGGCTACGGCGGCTCGTTGATCATCATGGACCAACAAGCCCGCCTCACCGTGTCGTACGTGATGAATCGGATGGAGAGTGGATTGGTGGGGGATCTGCGGGGTGCCAACATCGTGATGGCGGCGGTGATGGGCATGGCCAACCACTGACGCCGGGAACCAGGGACGGCCACCGACTGTCCCGTGAGGTAGGGAGCCACAGCTATGCCGCTGCACGAACGCCGTGCCATCCAGGACCAGGTCCACGAATCGCTCTTCGCCTCGGCGCAGCTTGCCCGGGCGCTGCCCAAGTACAAATTCCCCGAGCACGAGACGTTTCCCGATGTCACCTTCCAGGTTATCGAGGACGAGTTGCTCCTCGACGGCAATGCCCGTCAGAACCTGGCCACCTTTTGCCAGACGTGGGAGGAGCCGCAGGTTCACAAGCTCATGGACATGGCCATCGACAAGAACCTGATGGACAAGGACGAGTATCCCCAGTCCGCCGAACTCGAGCGGCGGTGTGTCCATATGTTGGCCGATCTGTGGAATGCACCCGATGCCGCCAACACGGTGGGGACGTCCTCGCTCGGTTCGTCAGAAGCCTGCATGCTGGCCGGCCTGGCCGCCAAGTGGCGGTGGCGGGCCAAGCGCAAGGCCGAGGGGAAAGCGACCGAAACACCCAACATGGTGTGTGGCCCGGTGCAGGTGGTCTGGCATAAGTTCGCCCGGTACTGGGATATCGAGATGCGGGAGATTCCGATGTCCCCGGGTCGCTACTGCATGGATGCCGAGCAGATGCTCCCCTTGATCGACGAGAACACCATGCTGGTGGTGCCGACGTTCGGGGTCACCTACACCGGCGCCTATGAGCCGGTACTCGAGCTGTCCGAGGCGCTCGATCGCCTGCAGAGCCAAAAGGGATTCGACGTGGACATCCACGTGGACGGGGCCAGTGGCGCCTTTCTGGCCCCCTTCTGTGCTCCCGACGTGCAGTTCGACTTCCGGGTTCCCCGGGTGAAGTCGATCAGCACCTCGGGCCATAAATTCGGTCTCGCCCCCCTCGGGGTGGGATGGGTCATCTGGCGCGACAAGGCGGAGCTGCCCGAGGACCTGATCTTCCATGTCTCCTACCTGGGCGGCGACATGCCCGACTTCCAGATCAACTTCTCCCGTCCGGCCGGCCAAATCATCGCCCAGTACTACGACTTCATCCGGTTGGGGCACAAGGGATATCAACGGGTCCACCAGGCCAGTTATGACACCGGCGCCTTCCTGGCCAAAGAGATCGAAAAATTCGGCCCGTTCGAGCTCCTGTGTGCCAGCGACCCGGCCACCGGCATCCCCGCGGTCACCTGGAGGATCAAGGAGGGGGAGGATCCCGGGTACACCCTCTTCGACCTGGCCGACCGGCTCCGGGTCCGGGGGTGGCAGGTGCCGGCCTATGCGCTCACCGGTTCGGCATCCGACGTGACGGTGCAGAGGGTCCTGGTGCGTCAGGGTTTCGACCGCGATCTGGCCTCCATCCTGCTCGATGACTTTGCCGCCTCGGTGGCTCATTTCGACCAGCACCCGGTGTCGGTGGCGATGACGTCCGAAGAGGCGGGCGGCTTCAACCACCTTTAGGGCCAGGTGGTGTTCGCCGACCGAGACAGGCGACGTGGCGGAAACCGCGGGATCCGGGTGGCACGGATTGCTACACGGATTGCCACGCAGATGGCCACGCAGAGTGCTTGGATAGCTCGGGTATGACTAGCGCGCCCGGCTCGGCCGGCGATCACGGGTCCCGATCGTTTTCCGCTCAGTTCGAACAGCAACAGAGCTCCCCGTTTCCCTGGAAGGCGGTGGTCAAACGCTCGATCTTCGTGACCATTGCCGGAGTGGCGCTGTATCTGGTCGCCCCCAGCGTCATCGCCGTCCTCCACTCGTGGCCGCGGCTGGCCACCCTGAACCCCATCTGGTTGGGTGTGGCCCTGGTGTCCCAGGTGGCCCACTTCGGGTGCACGTTCGCCCTCCAGCGGATCGCGCTCCGAACCAAAGAGTGGTTCCCGGTCGTCACCGCCCAGCTGGCCGGCAATGCCATCAGCCTCATCGTTCCGGGGGGGGCCGCCGCCGGCGCTGCCGTCCAGTTCAGGATGCTGGCCGTCAGCGGGATGGATGCCGCCGACGCGGCCGGAGGCCTCACCGCCTTCTCTCTCCTGGGCATCGCCGGGCTGCTGGCCCTCCCCGTTCTGGTGCTCCCGGTAGTCCTCTTCGGGGCCCCGGTCAGCTCGGGGCTGTACACCGCGGCCATTATCGGCGCCGTGGCGTTCGTGCTCTTCGCCGGATTCGGGGCCTTGGTTATGGCCACCGACGCCCCGATCCGGTTGATGGGGCGGGCGGCGCAGATGGTGCGAAATCGAATCCGTCGCCAGAGGAAGCCCATTTCGGGGCTCAGTCGCCGGCTCCTCGAACAACGCGATCTGGTGGTAGCCGTACTGGGCAAGCAATGGTGGCAGGCAACCCTGTTGTCAGCCGGACGGTTGGGCTTCGACTTCTTCTGTCTGTTGGCAGCGGTGCTGGCGGTGGGGAACGATCCTTCGCCGGCCCTGGTGCTCCTGGCCTATGCGGTGGCCGGTGTCATCGGCCTCATTCCCATCACCCCCGGGGGGCTCGGCATCGTCGAGGCCAGCCTGAGTGGCTTGTTGGTCCTGGCCGGGCTGAATACCGGCGAAGCCGTGCTGGTCACGCTGACCTACCGTCTGGCGTCATACTGGATCCCGCTGGCGTCGGGCCCGTTCGCCTACACCCTCTTCAAGCGGCGGTACCGGCAGGCGAAGCCCGCAGTCAGCTGAGGTCGACCACGCCGTTGTCCCGCAGGGTGCCCAACCGGCCACAACCCTCTTCGGTGACCAGCACCGCCAGTTGGTCGGGATCGGACGTGGTGGCCCAGGCCCGGCGACCGTCGATGGTGCGACATGCCACCACCGCCCGCGACGGGGTCCCGTCCCTGGCGTAGGCGACCGAATAGGCCTCGACGGTGATTTCTCCCACGGCGTCAGCGTCGGATGAGCACTGAGGAAGCCGGCCGACGGCGGCGGCCGGATTGGCCCATCGGAAACCGCCGGCCTCTTCGACAACGGTGGACTCCGGTAGGTCGACCTCGCCGTGGGTGGGCCCAGACCCGGGTCGGGTGCCATAGATGCCGATGCTGTGCTCGGTCATGAACCAACCGAGCCCGGACACGAGGCCGAGCGATCCGGGATCGGCACGCAGGATGGTCGCCATGGTGGCGATGGCGTGGGTGCCGTAGTTGTTGCCGGGCCCGCCGGCAAAGGTGAGACCTCCAGTGACCGTGAGTGGTCGGCCCGGGTCATTCACCGCCAGGCCGAGCTCATGGGCGGCGATCTCCACCGCCGACGGAAAGCACGGAAAGAGATCGACATGGGCGATGGTGCCGATGTCGGTGCCCGCCAATGAGACGGCTGACTTCCCGGCCAGCCGGATGGCCGGAGACGAGTGGAAGTCGGCCCGGTGGGAGAGGAACCAGTGGTCGTCGGCGTCTGCCCCCGCCAACGGGAAGACCCACCTGTCGCGGGGAACACCGGCGGCCTCGGCGGCCTCGGCCGAGCAGAGGACGAGGGCGGCTCCCTGGTCCACCTGCAGGTTGGCCATCAGCAACTTCGTATAGGGATACGAGATCATCCGATTGGACTCACCGGGTGTGCGTATCTGCTCTGCGGTCCTGGCCTGGCGCGACCACGCATACGGATTGGACGATGCCACTTCGGAGCACTGTGCCCACAATCTGGCGATCCACTCCCGGTGCTCATCCAGCGGCCGGCCCATCGCGGCCCGGAGAGCATTTTCGAACAGGGGGTAGACGTTGACGGGGAGATCGAGGCCCTGTTCCTCCTCGGCGTCGGTGGTGGCCCGATGGCTGTTCCCGAACATGGTGGGTCTGACGGTGTTGGCGCCTTGCACGGTCCAGGGGAGCATGGGCCGGTCGGGATCGCGGCGGGCGGCCAATACCGAGTAGAAGCAGTCCGCCCCGGCGATCACCGCCACATCGAGGTCGCCTCGTCCGATGTCCAGGGCGGTGCGATTGACCAGGTGCTGGGCGTTGTTGCCGCCGGTGGTGCTGAGTCTGAACTCGAGTGGGTCCATGCCCATCTGTTCGGCCACCAGCTGGCCCGGGTTGATGTACTCCCAGCTCAGGGGGTTGAGAATTCGGAGGGACTGCACCCGTTTGAGTAACGCGTGCCCGACTCCGGCCGTTCCGCCGGGCTCCGCTCCCGAACAGTCCTCGGCCGCCGACAGCACCGCTCGGACCATCAGCTCCACCGGCTCGGGGCGCGCCGCCACCTCGACTCCGTCGGGATCGGGCCGGTTGGTGACCTGCCCGGTGCCCACGATGACAGGTGTCCTGGGGTCGATGACCATCAGAATTGGCAGCGTACATCGACGGCGCTCGGCCCGATTCCCCGTCACTACACTCGTCGTATGCGAATTGCTGTCGGTTCGGACCACGCCGGCTTCGACCTCAAATCGGCATTGGCCGAGCATCTGGCGGCCGGCGGCCACGAGGTCGTCGACCTCGGCACTGATTCGCCCGATGTCTCCGTGGACTATCCGGTCTTCGGGCTGGCCGTGGGCCGGGCGGTGGCCGGCGGCCAGGCTGATCGGGGTCTTTGTGTCTGCGGGACCGGCATCGGCATCGGCATTGCCGCCAATAAGGTGGATGGGGTGCGGGCCGCCCTGGTCCATGACGTGACCACCGCCAGCTTGGCCCGACGCCACAATGACGCCAATGTGGTCTGTTTGGGTGGAAGGATCACCGGACTGGCCGAAGCCACTGATGCCGTCGACACGTTCTTCACCACCGCCTATGAAGGTGGCCGTCATCAGAAGCGGCTGGATGAGATCTCGCAGTACGAATCCTCCCGGACCGATCCCGCCGAGACGACGGTGGGCGGCACGGGAGACGAACACGAAAGGCAGCAGCCGTCATCATGAGCCCTTCCTTTGCCGCTTCCCCGTTCGATTCCTGGTTGGGCGACGATCCCGAGATTGCCTCCCTGCTCACCCGGGAGGCCGAGCGTCAATCGACCACCCTCCAGCTCATCGCCTCGGAGAACTTCACGTCACCGGCCGTATTGGCCGCCTCGGGCTCGGTCCTGACCAACAAGTACGCCGAGGGCTATCCCGGTCGCCGGTACTACGGGGGCAACCTGATCATCGATGAGGTCGAGGACCTGGCCCGAGAGCGGGCCAAGTCACTCTTCGGTGCCGACCATGCCAACGTGCAGCCTCATGCCGGGGCCAATGCCAATCTGGCTGTCTACCAAGCCCTCCTCGAGCCCGGGGACACCATTTTGGCCATGCGCCTCGACCATGGCGGCCATCTCACCCACGGCTCCCCGGCCAGCATCACCTCCAAGGTCTGGCGCTTCGTCTCCTATGGCGTGTCGCCGGCCACCGGCGACGCCGACAAGCCGGGTGAGATCATCGACTTCGACCAGGTGGCGGACATGGCCCGCCGGGAGCGACCGAAACTCATCGTGGCCGGCTCCACCGCCTATTCACGGATCATCGACCCGATGCCCTTTCGAGAGATCGCCGACTCGGTTGGGGCGTTGTTCATGTTCGACGCCGCCCACCCCGCCGGCCTGATCGCCGGCAAGGCACATCCTTCGCCGGTGGGTGTGGCCGACGTGGTCACCTTCACCACCCACAAGACTCTCCGCGGCCCCCGGGGAGGGGCCATCGTGTGCAATGCGGAGTTCGCCAAAGCCATCGACAGCGCGGTGTTCCCCGGCCTGCAAGGTGGTCCGCTCGAGCACATCATTGCCGCCAAGGCGGTGGCGTTCGCCGAGGCGGCCCGCCCGGAGTTCCACACCTATGCCGCCAACGTGGTGGCCAACGCCGCGGCGCTCGGCCGGTCGTTGACCAACGAGGGGTTCCGGATGGTGTCGGGTGGCACCGAAAACCACCAGGTATTGCTCGATCTCCGGGCGTTCGATGAGGAACTGACCGGAAAGGTGGCCCAGGAGACCCTCGACCGGGCCGGCCTCACCTGCAACCGGAACACCATTCCCGACGATCCCCGGTCTCCCTTCGTGACGTCGGGTCTGCGCTTGGGATCGGCAGCGGTGACCACGACGGGGATGGGAGAAGCAGAGATGCAGCTCGTCGGCGAACTGATCAGCCGCACCCTGCGATCCCGCCAGGATGATGCCGAGCTGGGTGCCATACGTGCCGAGGTGCGCGAGTTGTGCGCCGGCTTCCCGCCGTATCCCACCCTGGTCACGACATGACCGGACGGGAGTCGACGGGCGCGTGAGCCCGAGTGTGCCGCTCAACTGGTACGGGATTCTGCTGATCGTTGCGGCGGTGTCGGCCTGGGTGCTCACGTTCCCCACCCGTCATATCGCCGCACGGGTCGGCTATGTGGCCCAGCCGGACGAGCGGAAGGTCCACCAGCGGGTGACCCCTCAGGCCGGAGGGGTGGCCATGTTCCTGGCCATGTTGGTGACCGTGGCGGTGGCGGCGTCGATCCCGGCGTTGGATTCGTTGTTCCAGGGCTCCTCCGAGCCGCTGGGTCTGGTGCTGGGAGCCGCAGCCATCTTCGTGGTGGGGGTGATCGACGACATCCGGGACATGTCGGCGCCGGCCAAGATGGCCGGCCAGGTCCTGGCGGCGATGATCCTGTACTTCTTGGGCGTGACCTGGTTCCAGTTCAAAGTGCCGCTGGCCGGATTTGTGGTGCTGGGCTCGGACTACACGCCGTTACTCACCGCATTGTGGGTGATCGCCATCACCAACGCGGTGAATCTGATCGACGGCCTGGATGGACTCGCCGCCGGGGTGGTGGCCATCGCCTCTGGGGCACTGGCCGTCTACGGGCTCCATCTCCAAGCGGTCGGCAATCTTCCGGCAGACAACATCGGGCCGCTGGTGGCGGTGATGACCTGCGGAATCTGCCTGGGCTTCCTTCCTCACAATTTTTACCCGGCCAAGATCTTCATGGGTGACGCCGGCGCACTGCTCCTGGGCCTGCTCATGGCCGCGTCCACCATGCTCATCGGGGGACGTGCGGCCGGCGACGTCCGCAGTGGTCAGACCTATTTCTTCTTCGCGCCCCTGTTCATCCCGTTCTTCATCCTCGGGGTGCCGCTCTTCGACATGGCCTTCGCCTTGGTGCGCCGGACGGCCAACCGGACGGGGTTCGCCACGCCCGACAAGAATCATCTCCATCACCGACTGCTCCGGCTGGGCCATGGGCACCGGCGCAGCGTGCTCATCCTGTGGGCGTGGACGGCCGTGCTGTCGGGGTTCATCCTGTTCCCGCTCTATGTCTCGAGCGTCAATTCGGTCATCCCGTTCGGGGTGGCGGCCCTCGGTGTGCTGTTGTTCGCCACCTTCCACCCGGGGCTGCGCGGCCGTGATGCCGAGGCCGACGGCCCGGTCGGCGACGAGCCGGCCGACACGGGCGACGTGGTGGGCAACGCTGTTGACCAGGGAATTGACGCGACCCATCCTGTTCCTCCGGTCGGCGTGGAGGTGACCCGTCACTAGGGGTGACCGCTTCGGGACCCGCGTTTTGCCGATGGCGGTCACGAAGTGCGATGATGTCGCCCGTGAATTGCAGGCCTCTTTCCTCCGTTGGGGCCACCCATCCGATGTCCGCCTTCGACGGCGCCGTTGGACGACGGTTTCGGTGATTTCGGGACACTCTGTTGAAGCACTACCTCTCCACACCTTCTGACGCGTTACGACCCGATCATGGCGGACAAATCCCCACTTCCCAAGCCGGAACAGATGGCTGCACCGGCGCCCGCGGTGGATACCGCGGAGCCTTTTGCGCCCGGAATCATCGACTTCCTGACCATGGGCGTGGCCATCGCCCTGTGCCTGATTCTGGCCGGGGGCATCGGAGTGGCGATCGACGCGGTGGCGCACAGCACACCGCTCTGGACGTTCGTCGGCCTGGGATTCGGAGTGGTGGCGGCGGTATTGGTCACGGTGTCGCTGGTCCGGAAGAATTTGTAGGTGTGATGCCCCGATACCCAGTCGTCGACAGCGAAGGGCAGGCGAGCTAAGTGTTCGCCCGGTTCTCATTGCCCGACATCCCGGCTGTCTCGCGCCGAACAGTGACGGCCGCCCTCATTATCGGGGTGGCGGGGCTGGTGGGATGCATCTCGTTCGGCAAGCCGTTGATCGGGGTGGGTGGCTGTATCGGATTGGCCTTCGGTACGCTCAACTTCCGGTTGGTCGGTGCGTCGGTGATCAAGGTGGGGAAGCGCGAGGACGAGAACAAGCGCCGTCCTCTGGCCCTCAATACCCTGTCCCGGCTCGGGATCATCTCCGTTGTCACCGTGGGGATGTTGCTGATCTCTTTCCAACTCGGGTTCGGCGTGCTGGTGGGGTTGGCGGTCTTCCAGTTGGTGCTCCTGGCCAACGTGGGCCGGTCGATGATGAAGTTCGGCCCAGATGGCGATGGCCTCGATATCGATGTCCTCGACGGGGCCGAGCCATCCGACGAACGACCCGGAGGTGCCTGACCGATGAGCCTGGGTCAAAGCCTGATGGGTATCCACGGGTTGGTTGCCGACATCTCGGTCGGCGATCACGTCACCCAACAGGTGCTGGGTCAAAAGATCGACGCCGACCTGCTGTGGTCGACGATCGCCGCCGGCATCATAACCATTGCCCTCGGGCTGATGGTACGCAGGCGGGCCACGGCCGGTGTCCCGGGCAAGGTTCAACTCGCCTGGGAGATGGTGGTCACCTCGACCCAAAACCAGGTCGAGACCACCATCGGGCCACGCGGCGCCCGTATCGTGCCGTTGGCCGTCACCCTGTTCGTGTTCATTCTGATCTGCAATTTCTTCACCGTGATCGGCCTCGGGGCTACCTACGACGTGCTGCTTCCGCCCGCCGCCGATATCAACCTGCCGCTGGCGCTGGCCCTGTTCGTGATCCTGTTGGTCCACATCTCTTCGATCAGGGCCCGGGGCATCGTGGGCTACGTGAAGCACTATGTGGCCCAGCCGTTCCCGATCTTCCTCTTCCCGTTCAATTTCTTCATCAACCTGGTCGAGGAGTTGGCCAAGCCGGTCACCCTGGCCCTTCGACTCTTCGGCAACTTGCTGTCCGGAGGGCTGATGCTGGCCCTGCTGGCGTTCCTCGTCCAGTGGAAACTCGGGGTCATACCGGTCGGTGGCGTGCTCTTCATCGTGTTCGACCCGGTCTGGAAGATCTTCGACCTGGCTATCGGGGTCATTCAGGCATTCATCTTCGCCTTGTTGACCATCCTCTATTTCGACACCGCCATGAGTAACGACCACTAGCCGGTCAGGTTCGCACCACCACGCTCGTTCCACCCACCGATCGCTGTACCGATCACAACCCAAAGGAGAAGCACCAATGGCAGACACAACGATGGCGGAGGCAGTAAAGCTCGCCGGCGCCATGATCGGCGGTGGCATTGCACTGGGTGGAGGCGCCGTCGGCGCTGCCATCGGTGACGGTCTGGCCGGTAGCCAGACGATCGCCGGGGTGGCCCGTCAGCCCGAGGCTCAGAGCCGGCTGTTCACCATCATGTTCTTGACGGTCGGCCTGGTTGAAGCCATGTACTTCATCAACTTGGCTTTCACCGCGCTGTTCGTCTTCTCGCTGTACAAGAAGTAGGTCAGTGACATTGGCAGGCCGTCTTCCGGCCCCTGCCGCGGGCGCCGGCAACGGCCCGCGGTACGGAGGCGGTAGCGACCCCTCGTTGAAACAAGGTTGGTAGGACATGCCCATCGCCACCAGCAACTTCCTGGTTCCCAACTTCACGCTGGTCTTCGAGTTGATCGCCTTTCTGATCGTGCTCGGGGTCATCGGCTGGACGGTGCTGCCCTTCCTCAACAAGGCCCTGACCGAGCGTCAGGACCAGATTCGTGGGGAGCTCGAAGCCGCCGACAAGGCCAAGGCTGACGCCGAAGACGCTGATGCTGAACGCCGGAGCGAGTTGGAGGAGGCGCGCCGTCATGCGCGCGAGATCGTGGCCCAGGCCAACTCCACTGCCGACCAGGTCGCCTCCAGCGCACAGACCCGGGCCCAGGCGGAGTACGACCGGATCGTGCAATCGGCCGACGTCGAGATCGCCGCGGCCCGCCAGACCGCGGTCCACGAAGTGACCGCCAGGGTGGGCGAGGTGGTGTTGGCCGCGGCCGAACGTGTGATCGGCCGGGAGATTCAGGCCGCTGATCATCAAGACCTCATCAACGAGGCCGTGGCGGCCATCTCCGCCGAAGCCGAGTCCGGCACCACCGCGGATTCCTCCGGGGTCACTCGGTGAACCCTGCTCTCCAGGGCTATCTGGCCGCCGTCAGTGAAGACGTGGCCGCTGATTCCGCTCTCGACGAGGCGGCCGCCGAGTTGTCGGCTGTCGCTTCCTTCGTCGACGGCAGCAATGAGCTCACTCTGGCCGTCGATGACGGATCGGTGCCGGTCAATGCGCGCCGTGCCGTCCTCGACGACCTCCTCGACGGCAAGGTGCGTCCTGACGTACGCCGCTTGGTGAACCGGGCGGTGACGGTCATCTCCGCCTCGGAGGTGACGGCCGGTCTGCACTGGCTGGCGCACCAGATGACGGTGGCCGCCTGGCGCTCCGCCGACGGAGGGGTGGAAGATGATCCTCCGCTGCTGGGTCGACTGGCATCCCGCAACCGGGTGGCCGGCTATGCCGCCGCCGTGTTCGAAATGGCGGAGACCGAGGAGATCGAGGAGGTCGAGGACCAGCTGTTCCGTTTCGCCCGCACCGTCGAGTCGAACCAGGCACTGCGGGTGGCCCTGGGCGACCGCGACCTACCGGTAGCCCTCCGCCAGGAGGTGGTGAGTGACCTCCTCGCCGGCAAGGTGAACCAGGCCACCGCGCGCCTGGCCGCCTATGCCGTCAGGGGTGGGCGGGCCCGCGACATCGTCGGAACTCTCGACGCCTTGGTGGCGGCCGCGGCCCGGGCCCGAGGATGGCGGGTGGCCCGGGTGGTATCGGCCCATGAGATGGACGATGATCAGCGCCGCGGATTGGGTGACGCGCTGGCCCGATTGACCGGTTCGCCTGTCGACTTGCAGGTGACCATCGATTCAACACTGCTGGGTGGGGTGGTGGTGCAGGTCGGCGACCTTCTGGTCGATGGCAGCGCCCGTCATCGCTTGGACCAATTGCAGGAGCACCTCCTCGGATTCGAGGCGGCCTACGAAGTTCCACAAGGAAGGGAAACAGCCGATGGCTGAGTTGACCATCAACGCCGACGAGATTACCGCTGCACTGCGGCGGCACGTCGAGAACTACACCCCTGAGGTCGATACCGAGCAGGTGGGTCGGGTTGTCGAGGTCGGTGACGGGATTGCCCGGATCACCGGTCTTCCCGGAGCCGCGGTGAACGAGATCCTCGAATTCGCCGACGGCACCGAGGGCCTCGCCCTGAACCTGGACGAAGAGACCATCGGTGCGGTGATCCTGGGTGAGGACACCGGCCTCGAAGAAGAGCAGCTGGTCAAGGCCACGGGTCGGATCCTTTCGGTACGGGTCGGCGATGCCCTCCTCGGACGGGTGGTCAACGCGCTGGGTGAGCCCATCGACGGCAAAGGCCCCATTGCCTCCGATCAGACCAGGCGACTCGAGGTGCAGGCCCCCGGCATTGTGCGCCGCCAGCCGGTGAGCGAGCCGTTGCAGACGGGCATCAAGGCCATCGACTCCATGACGCCCATCGGTCGTGGGCAACGCGAGCTGATCATCGGCGACCGCAAGACGGGCAAGACGACCGTCGCCGTCGACACCATTCTGAACCAGCGTGGCCTGGGCGTGAAGTGCATCTACGTGGCCATCGGGCAGAAGGCCGCATCGGTGGCCCAGACGGTGGCGACCTTCGAGCGCTACGGGGCCCTCGAGTACACGGTGGTGGTACTGGCGGGTGCCGGCGATCCGGCGCCGTTCAAGTATCTTGCTCCCTATTCCGGATGCGCCATGGGCCAGCACTGGATGGAGAACGGCGAACACGCGCTCATCGTCTACGACGACCTGTCCAAGCAAGCCGAGGCCTACCGCCAGATGTCGCTTCTGCTCCGGCGTCCGCCCGGTCGTGAGGCCTACCCGGGTGATGTGTTCTATCTGCACAGCCGGCTGCTCGAGCGGGCGGCCAAGCTGTCGGACGCCGAGGGTGGGGGTTCGCTCACCGCTCTGCCCATCATCGAGACCAAGGCCGGCGATGTCTCCGCCTACATCCCCACCAACGTGATCTCCATCACCGACGGCCAGGTGTTCCTCGAGAGCGAGCTCTTCTACGCCGGCATCCGTCCCGCCATCAATGTCGGGGTATCGGTCAGCCGGGTCGGGAGCGCGGCGCAGATCAAGGCCATGAAGGCTGTGGCCGGCACCCTCAAGATCGACCTGGCCCAGTTCCGCGAGCTCGAGGCGTTCGCCACGTTCGGCTCCGAGCTGGACAAGGTGTCCCAGGCCCAGTTGGACCGTGGCTACCGACTCACCGAACTCCTGAAACAGGGGTTGAACTCCCCGGTTCCGGTCGAAGAGCAGGTGCTGGTGATCTTCGCCGGATCCAACGGCTACGTGGACGAGATCCCCGTTCCCGAGGTGCAGCGGTACGAATCCGAGTTGCGTGGCTTCTTCCGGGCCAGCCACGCCGACCTCCTCGACACCATCCGCACCTCGGGCAAGCTCCCCGAGGGCGATGCCATGGAAAAGGCGCTGCGGACCTTCAACGACGGCTTCGACACCGGCAAGGGCGACTGATCCATGGCCGGCGGTCAGGAACGCATCCTCAGAAGACGGATCAAGAGTATCCAGTCGACCAAGAAGATCACCAAGGCGATGGAACTCATCGCCGCGTCCCAGATCGTCCGCGCCCAAGGTCGCATTATCGCCGCGCGCCCCTACGAGGAGGGCATGGCCCGCATTGTCCTCGAGGCGGCCACCGGTGATCCTGTGGCGGCCGGCAATCTGCTCGGGACGCCCGAGAAGATCGAAAAGGTGGCGGTGTTGTCGGTGGTCGCCGACCGGGGGTTGTGCGGTGGGTACAACACGTCGGTCTTCCGAGCCACCGAGCGACACCTGAGAGCGGCCACCGCCGACAACATCGAGTACCGGTTGTTCACGGTGGGCAAGAAGGCGCAGGGCTACTTCCGTTTCCGGGGTCAGCCCGTGGAGCAGTCATTCGTCGGCATGAGCGAGCGCCCCACGTTCGAACATGCTCGAGCCGTGGCCGGCGCGGTGCTCACCCCGTTCGTGAACGGAGAGGTCGATCAAGTGATGATCGTCTCCACCCGGTTCCTCTCCGCCGGGTCCCAGAGCGTGGATGTGAAGCAACTTCTGCCCCTGGTCGACCCCCGCCAGGGATCCGAGCCGGTCACCGGTGACGGGGATGGCGCCAGCGCCGCGGGGTCGGCCCGCAGCGATGACGGCGACGATCGATCGGGATACACCGAATTCGAGCCCGACGCCGCCGAGCTCCTCGAGACGCTGGCACCGCGGGCGGCCGAAACCGCCATCTTCGTCGCCCTCCTCGAAGCCTCAGCCTCGGAGCTCACCGCTCGGCAGCGGGCAATGGCCGCAGCCACCGATAACGCCGAGGAACTGGTCAAGAAGTACTCGCGGATCATGAACCGGGCCCGCCAGGACACCATCACCACCGAGATCATGGAGATCGTCAGCGGCGCCGAGGCCCTGCGGGCCGACGCCGACGAGGACAAGGGCGGTCTGGTCATCGAGGCCAGAGTCTGACCATGCCCACTCAGCCCACTCACTTTTGCCACCACTACACCAAGGGAGCCGAACGCTCATGACCACCACCGCACCCGAAGCCACCAAGGCCGACACCCTGCAGTCCGGCCGGGTGGTGGCCATCGCCGGCCCCGTCATCGACGTGGAGTTCCCGCCTCACGCCCTCCCCGAGATCAACCACGCCCTCGAGGTGGACATCGAGCTCGAGGGGAAGAAAGAGGTGGTCACAGCAGAGGTCGCCCAACAGATCGGCGGTGGCCGGGTCCGGTGCATCTGCCTGAAGGCCACCGACGGCATGACCCGTGGCGCCGAAGTGCGAAACCTGGGCCGCGGCTTGCGGGTGCCGGTGGGCGACGCCGTCCTCGGTCACGTCTTCAATGTGTTGGGTGAGCCGTTGGACACCGACTCCATCGGAGAGGTCGAGGAGTATTGGGAGATCCACCGCCCGGCTCCCGACTTTGACGCCCTCGAGCCCCGGGCGCTCATGTTCGAAACCGGCATCAAGGTCATCGACCTGCTCGAGCCCTATGTGCAAGGTGGCAAAATCGGCCTGTTCGGCGGGGCGGGGGTGGGAAAGACGGTCCTCATCCAGGAGATGATCAACCGGGTGGCCATCAACCACGGCGGTGTGTCGGTGTTCGCCGGTGTCGGCGAGCGGACCCGTGAGGGTACCGACCTGTGGATCGAGATGCAGGAGTCAGGCGTCATCGAGAAGGCCGCCCTGGTCTACGGGCAGATGGACGAGCCGCCCGGCGTCCGGCTGCGGGTTGCCCTGGCTGCTCTCACCATGGCCGAGTACTTCCGGGATGTGAAGAACCAGGACGTGTTGTTGTTCGTGGACAACATCTTCCGCTTCGTCCAGGCCGGCTCCGAGGTGTCCACCCTGTTGGGCCGGATGCCGTCGGCCGTGGGGTACCAGCCCACCCTGGCTGACGAGATGGGCCAACTCCAGGAGCGGATCACCTCGACCCGAGGTCGGTCGATCACCTCACTGCAAGCCGTGTACGTGCCGGCGGACGACTACACCGACCCGGCGCCGTTCACGACCTTCACCCACCTCGATGCCACCACCGAGCTCTCCCGCGACATCGCCTCGCTCGGCATCTATCCGGCCGTGGACCCGCTGTCGTCGACGTCGAACATCCTGGCCCCTGAAATCGTGGGTGACCGTCACTACAACGTGGCCCGCCGCGTCCAGGGCGTGTTGCAGCGGTACAAGGAGCTGCAGGACATCATCGCCATCCTGGGCCTCGACGAACTGTCCGAAGAGGACCGGGAGACGGTGTACCGGGCCCGGAAGATCCAGCGGTTCCTGTCCCAGCCCTTCAACGTCGGCGAGGTGTTCACCGGCCTGAAGGGCGTGACGGTTCCCGTCCAGGAGACGGTGGAGTCGTTTGAAGCCCTGGTCAATGGCGAGCTCGACGAAGTGCCCGAGCAGGCGTTCCTCAACGTCGGTGGAGCCGAGTCGGTGCTGGCCAAAGCCCACTCCCTGGCCAAAGAGTGAACGGACAGGTCCTGACCGATGGCTGACAACAGTGTCTTTACCGCCGAGTTGGTGACTCCCGAACGGGTCCTGGTCAGTGGCCCGGCCGCCCAGGTCATCCTCAGGACGGCCGACGGCGACATCACCTTCCTCGGGGGCCACACCCCGCTGGTGGGTGCGGTGGAGCCCGGGGTTGTCCGGGTGGTGAGTGAGGATGGCGAGGAACAGCGGGTGGCGGTGCACGGAGGGTTCGTGCAGGTGGAGCTGAACGTGGGGGACGATTCCGGCAGCGATGCCCCTGCCCCTTCGTCGTCGACCTCGAGTGGAACCCGGGTCACCGTGCTGGCCGGCATCGCCGAGCCGGCCGATGAGATCGACACCGAACGGGCCCGGGTGGCCCACGATGCCGCCGAGGCACGGGTCGCAGAGTTGGAGGCCAGCGGTCGTACCGCCGGCTCGGGATCACCTGCCTCGGCCTCCGGGGAAGGTGACCTACCCGACCCCGACCTGGTCGAAGCCGAAGCTGCCCTGCGGCGGGCCGAGGTCCGGCTGGAGGCGGCCGGCGTCACCGCCGGGGCGGGGTCCTAGCCACCAGGGTTTCTCTGAGAGCCGTGGGCGTCCGTCGGGACGCCGCGCCGCCTGGTTTGCCGCTCAGGTGAATTCGATGGCGCTGTACTCGCTCAGCTTGTGCAGCGGGTGGCGTGCATCGATGAGCCGTACGGTTCCCGACTTGGACCGCATCACCAGTGACTGGGTGCTCGCCCCGAACTGGTCGTAACGGACCCCACTGAGGAGCTCACCGTCGGTGATCCCGGTGGCGGCGAAGAAGCAGTTGTCCCCCCGGACCAGATCGTCGGTGGTGAGCACGGCGTCGAGGTCGTAGCCGGCGTCCACCGCCGCGCTCCGCTCGACCTCGTCCCGGGGCCACAGGCGCCCCTGGATCTCCCCACCCATCGACTTCAAGGCGGCGGCAGCAATCACGCCCTCGGGCGTACCGCCGATCCCGAACAGGATGTCCACTCCGGTGTCGGGCCAGGCGGTGGCGATGGCTCCGGCCACATCGCCGTCGGTGATCAAGCGGATCCGGGCGCCGGCCTCGCGGACCTTGCTGATCAGATCAGCGTGGCGCGGACGATCGAGGATGACGGCCGTGAGATCCCTCACCGATGTCCCTTTGGCCTTGGCCACCGATCGCAGGTTGTCGTCAACCGAGGCGGTGATGTCGATGGCACCCACCGCCGACGGGCCCACTGCCAGCTTTTCCATGTAGACGCATGGTCCCGGGTCGAACATCGTCCCCCGTTCGGAAGCCGCGATCACCGCCAATGCACCTCCCCGTCCCAGAGCCGTCGGAGTCGTCCCGTCGATGGGGTCGACGGCGATGTCGGTTTCCGGCGGCGATCCGTCCCCGATGCGCTCACCGTTGAAGAGCATGGGGGCATTGTCCTTCTCGCCTTCGCCGATGATCACCACGCCGTCCATGGCGATACTCGAGAGCACGATGCGCATGGCATTGACGGCGGCGCCGTCGGCCCCTTCCTTGTCGCCTCGTCCCATCCATCGGGATGCGGCCATGGCCGCAGCCTCGGTGACTCGGACCAGTTCCATGGCCAGGTTGCGATCGGGGGCTTGCGAAGAGGTAGTCACGGGTGATGACGCTACCTCCTGCCGCCGGGATGGGCGGTCACCGGACCCGGTGACAAAGAGTGGCCTCGGGGCCACACGGGAGAGCAACCATCGGATGGGTCGTATCCACGCGCCATACTGGCCGTGTGGATCGTTTCTCTGTTACTGCCAATGGCCCGCTGTCGGGGACGGTCAGGGCCGGTGGGGCAAAGAATTCGGTGCTCAAGCTGATGGCCGCCTGCCTGTTGGCCGAAGGCCGGCACGTGCTCACCAATGTGCCGCGTATCTCCGACGTGGACACCATGGGCGAGGTGCTCGGGGCCATGGGGGCGGTGGTGGAGCGGGGTGAGGCGCCCGACGAGTTGGTGGTCACGACGCCCGGTGACCTGATGCCGGAGGCGCCCTATCACCTGGTTGAGAAGATGCGGGCCTCGGTGGTGGTGCTCGGGCCGCTGTTGGCCCGTTGTGGGCGGGCCAAAGTATCGATGCCGGGCGGGGACGATTTCGGGCCCCGGCCCATCGACATGCACCTCCGGGCTCTCGAGTCGTTGGGTGCCACCTTCAAGTCGGCCCACGGCTATATCGAGGGAACTGTCGAATCCACGGTGGGGTCGGTGGCTCGGCTCGTCGGCAACAAGGTGGTGCTCGAGTACCCCAGTCACACCGGCACTGACAACGTGCTGATGGCCTCGGTGCTGGCCAAGGGCATCACGGTCATCGAGAACGCCGCCCGCGAGCCCGAAGTGCTGGACCTGGCGGAATTCCTCAATGCCATGGGAGCCAACATCACCGGGGCAGGATCGTCGCGGATCGAGGTCGAAGGGGTCGAGCGGCTCCACCCGGCCCGTCATGCCGTCATCCCCGACCGGTTGGTGGTGGCCACCATTCTGGTGGCCACCGGCCTGGCCGGGGGAGAGGTGGTGGTCGAGGACGGCCGGCCCGACCACATGGACATGCTGTTGCGAAAACTCACCGCCACCGGAATCGAGATCAGCCAGGGGCCCGAGGGGCTGCGGGCCGCCCGCGATCCGTCGTGCCGACTGCATTCGGTGGACGTGGCCACGTTGCCGTACCCGGGAGTGGCCACCGACTACAAGCCGCTCATTGTCACCTTGTTGACGGTGGCCGACGGGGTGGGCATCGTCACCGAAAACCTCTTCTTCGGGCGGTTCCGCTATGTCGACGAGCTGAAGCGGATGGGTGCCGATATCCGGACCGAGGGACATCATGCAGTGGTGCGGGGGGTGGAACGCCTGTCGGGTGCCCAGGTCCAGGCCCTCGATGTCCGGGCCGGCGCCGCGTTGGTACTGGCCGGCCTTGTCGCCGATGGCGAAACAGTGGTGGCGGACGCCCACCACGTGGACCGGGGCTATGAGGACCTGGCCGGGAAGTTGGCGTCTCTCGGTGCCAAGGTCATCCGAGTCTGATCGCCGGTCAATCCCCGTATACGCTCATCACCTCATGTCGCCCGCTGACCGCAACGACCCGACCTCGCTCTTCAAAGCAGCTCAAGCCGGTGACCGGGTGTCCCTGGCCCGACTCCTCTCCTTGGTCGAACGCGGAGGCGCTCCCTCCCGGGTGACCGCTGTCCTCGCCTATCAGGCAAAGCTCACCGCGTACACAGTGGGCATCACCGGGGCTCCGGGGGCCGGGAAATCGACGCTCGTCGATCAGCTGATCGCCATCGCCCGCGCCAGTGATCAGGTCGGGGTGCTGGCCATCGATCCCTCCTCGCCGTTTTCGGGAGGAGCAATTCTGGGTGACCGGGTCCGCATGCAGAACCATGCTCTCGACGACGGGGTGTTCATCCGGTCGATGGCCACTCGTGGCCAACTGGGGGGGCTGGCCGTGGCGGTTCCGGATGCGGTGCGGGTGCTGTCGGCCGCCGGATTTCCCATGGTCCTCATCGAGACGGTGGGGGTGGGACAACAGGAGGTGTCGATAGCGTCGGCTGCCGATACCACGGTGGTGGTGGTCAACCCCGGGTGGGGCGACTCCATTCAGGCCAACAAAGCCGGATTGATGGAGATCGCCGATCTGTTCGTCATCAACAAGGCGGACCGCCCCGGGGCCCCGGAGACCCGGCGCGATCTCGAGCAGATGCTCGACCTCACCGACCTCGACGACCTGGACGGTTGGCGGCCTCCAGTGGTGGAGACGGTGGCGTCCGCCGGAGATGGTTGTGATCAGTTGTGGGATGCCGTCGGCCGACACCGGGCCCACCTGACCGAGCGGGGCCTGCTCGACGAGAGGAGGCGCCGGCGCCTGGAGCGGGAGTTCCGCCAGATACTGGTGGCCCGGGTAGAGCAGAGGATCGACAGCAGTCAGTTCGGCGAGGTGTTGGCCGAAGTGACCAAAGCGCTGGCTGCCGGCGATATCGATCCCTACGAGGCCGCCGATCGGATGCTGATCGATATCGCCAACCACGAGGCACGGATCGATGACGACTCCTCCGCTTGACGAACGTTGGGTGCCGAGTTGGTCGATGCCGGTCCGGTAGCGTTCCGGTGTGACCACTGACCCGCTGGTAGAGACGGCGTCTCTGCCCAAGCCGGTGCTGTTGCCCACACCCATCGGCAGCCCGCTCCTGCCACCGGAAGAGGATCCCGGCTGGTTCCGGCGGGCTGTCTTCTACGAGGTGTTCATCCGGGGGTTCTTCGACGCCAACGATGACGGGACCGGGGACATTCCCGGGTTGATTGCCAAGCTCGATTATCTCCAGTGGCTGGGCGTCGACTGCCTGTGGCTGCTGCCGTTCTACGCCTCCCCCCTTCGCGACGGCGGCTATGACATCAGTGACTACTACTCGGTCCACCCCGACTACGGCACCGTCGAGGATCTGCAGGAACTCCTGAGCGAGGCCCACGCCCGGGGCATTCGGGTCATCGCCGACCTGGTCATCAACCACACCAGCGACCAGCACCCCTGGTTCCTCGAGTCACGCCAGGACCGGACCAACCCCAAGGCCGACTGGTACGTATGGAACGATGACGATCAGCGATGGCCCGAGGCCCGGGTGGTCTTTGTCGATGTGGAACGTTCCAACTGGGCGTTCGATCAGCCCCGCGAGCAGTTCTACTGGCACCGGTTCTACAGCCACCAGCCCGACCTCAACTACGCCAACCCCGAGGTGGCCGACGCCATGTTGGACGTGGTCAGGTTCTGGCTCGATCTCGGACTCGACGGGTTCCGTCTCGACGCAGTCCCGTTCCTGTTCCAACGGGACGGGACGTCGGGGGAGAACCTCCCCGAGACCCATGCCTTCATCCGCCGGCTACGCGCCGAGCTCGATGCGAACTACCCGGGCCGGATCCTTCTGGCCGAGGCCAATGGGTGGCCGGCCGACGTGGCCGACTATTTCGGAGACGGTGACGAGTGCCACCTCTGCTTCCACTTTCCGTTGATGCCCCGGCTCTTTATGGCGGTGCGACGCGAGCAGCGCTATCCGATCACGGAGATTCTCGCCCTAACCCCCGAGTCCCCCGCCAGCGCCCAATGGGCGATCTTCCTGCGCAACCACGACGAGATGACGCTGGAGATGGTCTCCGACGAAGATCGCGACTATCTCTTCTCCGAGTACGCCAAGGACCCCCGGATGAAACGACACATGGGGATCGGCCGACGCCTGGCCCCCCTGCTCGACCGGGATCGGAGGCTTACCGAACTGCTGTGCGCGCTCCTCCTCTCGCTTCCGGGGAGCCCGGTGCTCTACTACGGGGACGAGCTGCAGATGGGTGACAACCTGTTTCTGGGTGATCGTGACTCGGTCCGCACGCCGATGCAGTGGACCCCCGACCGCAACGGGGGGTTCAGCCGGGCCGACTTCGCCCAGCTCTATCTTCCCCCCTTGATGGATCCGGTCTACGGCTTCGCCGCCGTCAACGTGGAAGCCCAGCAACGGAATCCCAGCTCGTTTCTCCACTGGCTCAGACGCATGTTGGCGGTTCGCCGTCAGTCCCCGTTGTTCGGGACCGGGTCGTTCGAGGCGCTCCCGTGCGCCAATCCATCGGTGTTGGCCTTTGTGCGCTCGGCGCCACCGGATGATGAGGGCACCGAACGGGGGCCTGGGGTCACCATGGAGGGAGCCCCCGACGCCGAAGTCGGGGCCGACGGGTATCTGGCACCGGGGGAGGACCCAGAGGAGATCAACCCGCTCCTCTGCATTCACAACCTGAGCCGGTTCGCCCAACCGGCTGATCTGTATTTGGGCAGGTGGGCGGGCCGCCAACCCATCGAGTTGTTGGGGAGAGTACCGTTTCCCATTGTGGGCACCCAACCGTATCCGGTCACCATGGCCCCCTACGGCTACCAGTGGTTCGAGTTGGTGGAACCGATCCAGACACTGGCCGGGGAGTTCCTCCTGACCGGAGAGCTCCCCCGGGAGGGATCGCTGTGACCTGGTCAGAGTCGGCCCCCCCGGTAGAGGAAGTTCCGGCTTCTTCCCACCCGGCGTTGCGTGAGCTGGTGGCCGCCTTTGTCAGCCGCCGGGCCCGCTTGGCTGCCGATGGCGACGGCGAACGTTCGACCGGGGACGAACCACCCGATGTCTCTCCCGGGTCGGTCACCATCCTCAGCGCCGATGTGGTGCGTCCGGGGCGCCCCGGCCTGATCAGTGTCATCGCTGACGTCCCCGGCCGGCTGGTCCACACCGTGTTCGGTCTCCGGTCTCCCGGCGACGAGGTGCAGTTCCTGACCGATGCCGACGACTCGCCGCTCGGGATCTTCGAGGATACCGACGGCGTGGCCGTCGTCTTTGATGCGACGGCCGATGGGGAGCTAATGTTGTGCCTCCTCGAGGCTATCGGTGGCGCCACCGGTGAACTCGAGCGGGTACGTCAGATCGCGTCCACCGAGGACACGGTGTCACTCACCTTCGATGACCGGTTGGCATTGACCATCTTCCAGCAGCTCCCTCCCGACCAGGGACCTCATCCCGGGCTCGAGCTCTTCCTCGGCCTCGACGGGGTCGGTTTCAATCATCTCCTGGCTCCCGTGGTGGTGTGGCGCCGGGGGCGGACCGACCTGGGCATTGTCCAGGAGTACGAGGCCGGGTCCACCGTGGGTTGGTCCCTGGCCCTCACCTCGTTGCGGGATCTCTACGCCGCCGGCGGTGAGCCCGGCCATGCCGGGGGCGACTTCGCCGCCGAAGCCCGGCGTCTGGGCACCATGACCGCGCGGATGCACCTGGGGCTCGAACAGGCCTTCGGCCGCAAGACGGGGAACATCGCCGCCTGGGTCACCGAGGTGGAGGATGCGGTCCGCCCGGTGGCCCCTGACCTGTTGTCCACCGATACGGTGTCCCTTCTCCTTGACGACCTGCGGTCGTCGGCCACCCGGTGTGCAGCCATCAGAACCCACGGCGACTTTCACCTGGGCCGAGTGGCCCGCACCGATCTGGGATGGTACGTGCTCGACTTCTCGCCGGGGGGGAGGCCGGAGTTCACCGCCGGAGTGTTGGAGGCCGACGGGGCCAGCTATCGATCGCCTCTGGCCGACGTGGCTGACATGCTGTGGTCGTTCCACCACGTGGCAATGGTGGCTGCCACCGAGCGGGACCCGAACGACCGTCTCGGGTTGAGTGAGCTGGGCCAGGCATGGGAAGGCCGGAATCGACGGGCGTTTCTGGCCGCGTATCTGGCCACTCCGGGCATCGGGGGCCTGGTCCCACCAGCGCGGAACGTGGTGCGGGAACTGGCGGCGGCATTCGAACTCGAGCGCTCGGCATCGATGATGGCGATGCGGACCTCACGGGTGGGGACCTGACTATGCGGATCGGGATCCTGACCGGCGGCGGCGATTGCCCCGGCCTCAATGCGGCGATCCGCGCCGTGGTGGTCGGCGGTTCCGTTGTCTATGAGGACGAAGCGGTCGGCTTCCTCGACGGCTGGCGGGGGGTGATCGAAGGCGACGCTGTACCACTGCTTGCCGACGAGTGCCGAGGGATCCTCACCCGTGGCGGCACCATCCTCGGCTCATCCCGTACCAACCCGTTCGCCACCGATGCCGGACCGGATCAGGTCCTGGCCACTGTCCAACGACTGGGGATCGACGCCCTGGTGGCCATCGGCGGCGACGACACCCTGGGCGCTGCCGCCCGCCTGGCCAGCCTGGGCTTGCGGGTGGTGGGGGTACCCAAAACCATCGACAACGACCTTTCGGACACCGAGGTGACCTTCGGGTTCGATACCGCCGTACTGGTGGCCACGGAGGCCATCGACCGCCTGCAGACGACCGCCGAGTCGCACCATCGGGTAATGGTGTGCGAGGTGATGGGCCGTAACGTGGGCCACATCGCCGTGCACGCCGGCATCGCCGGAGGTGCGGCGGAGATTCTGATCCCGGAGGTGCCATTCTCGGTCGAGGCTGTCTGTGAACGGCTCCGCCGCCGGCACTCCGGCGGTCGCTTCTTCTCCACCGTCGTGGTGGCCGAAGGCGCACTCCCCCGTGACGAGAGAGCGGCGGCGGCGGCCCGGGGGGCCCGGGTGCCAGCTGGTGGGACCGACCAGTTCGGGCACGGCCGGCTCGGGGGGATCGGCGAGTGGCTGGCCCGGGAGATCGAGAGGAACACCGGCTACGAGGCGCGAGCCACCATATTGGGCCATATCCAACGAGGAGGATCGCCGACCGCCTTCGATCGGGTGCTGGCCACCCGGTTCGGTGCCGCCGCGCTGGCGGCGGTCCACGATGGCGAGTTCGGGACCATGGTGGCCCTCCAGGCGGGGCACATCGTGCGTATTCAGCTGTCGGAAGCGGCCGGCAAGCCGAAGACCGTCGACCCCGACCTGTTCGAGAACGTGGCCGGGCCCTATCTCGGTTGAGCGGGTGATCGGAAGGGGCTGGCCTGACCGGTCACGCGCAGTTGGTTGGGTCAGGTGCCGCTGACACCGGTAGGTTCAGTGTCGGCTGTTGACGGGAACCCGCACCCTCAGCTCTTCGGCCGCCTGCTCGGGGTTTTTGATATTGATCAACACACCGGTGCCCAGTTCGAATCCGGCCACCGTGGTCAGCTTGGGCACCACGTGGACGTGCCAGTGGTACGGCTCGGGGGCCCGGTAGGGGGCAGAGTGGAAGACCAGGTTGTAGGCCACGTCGCCGACCAGGCTGCTGAGGCTGGACAGTGTCTCTTTCAGTGCCTTACCGACCGCCCTCAGGTCAGCCGGGGGACTGTGGTGGAGGTGGGGGCAGTGAATGCGGGGGATGATCATCATCTCGTAGGGTGACCCGCTCCAGAACGGACAGATGACCAGCACCCGCTCGTCGGCATACACCACGCGGTGGCCGACATTCTCCTCGGCGTCGACGGCGGTACAGAGAAGGCAGCGTCCGGCGAACCGGGCGAATCCGGCCTGTTCCTCCACCAACTCGCGGGGGACGAACGACATTCCCAACAGCTGCCCGTGCGGATGATCGACCGATGCGCCGGCTTCCCGGCCCGAGTTGAGGATGGCCTGGCTGTAGCGGAGACCCGGGATGCTCGAGTGTTCTTCGATCCGGTCGCGGATGGCGGCCATCACCAGGTTGGTCTGGTCGTCGTCCAACATCGACCATTTCTTGTCGTGGTCGGGAGAGAGGACCAGCACCTCATGGATGCCACCGGCCGTGGCTTGGGTGAATACAGGTCCGCGGTTGGTGACCACGAAGGGCCCATCGCCTTCGAAGGCCGGATAGAGACTGGGGACGACCCGTACCAGCCAACGACCCTCTGGACCGTACGTCTCCAGCGCCGCAGGGACCGACTCCTCGTTGCCGGGGCAGAACGGGCAGGCGCGGGACGGATCCGCCTGCGTGGTGGCCACCGGCGAGAACGCCATGGGCGGATCGGCCCGGTCGGTACTCACCACTACCCAACGGCCGGTGAGTGGATCGAGGCGGAGCTGGTTCATCTGCTGTGGTGGTGTCCCATGGGATTCGCAATCGGGATCGAAGCGGCTGTGGTCGAGGCTACCCAAGTTTTATCGGCAGGTTGTCGATGGTTCCTGAGAGGGACCTCCTGGTGTCGTCCTGCCTACCAACGTAGCAATGCTCGGGGCCGGGTAGTGAATGGGGTGCCTGGGGGCACGGTTGGTGCACAGTTGGTGCACAGTTGGTGTCACGTGGGTGTCACGTGGGTGTCACGTGGGTGGTGCCGGGAATCCCCGGGGGTGCCGGGTGATCGGGGGATGAAAGAATCGGTGGGATGCCCACCCACGTCCCGATGACCGCCACCTTGGTGGCCGTCTCCGTGAACCGGGGCGCCGCCTACGACGTGGTGTTGCTGGCCCATGTGCTGGTGGCGCTCATCGGGTTCGGAGCAGTGTGGGTGGCCGGCGTCTACGCGGTGGTGCTCGGCCATTCCGGGCCGATCCCCGAGTCGGTGAGGCGGTACTACCGTCCCGGAGTCAACTGGGCTGGGCGGATCATCTTTCTGGTTCCCATCCTCGGGTTCGTGCTCCTCGGGATGAGCCACGGTGCCCATGCCTACTCGTCGTCGGACGGATGGGTCACAGTGGGGCTCATCCTGTGGGTCGCCGCCGCCCTGGCCGGCGAGATGGTGCTGTGGCCGGCCGAGCGGGGCCTCCAACGGTTGGTGGCCGGCGGGGCGTGGGATGGCTCGGCTCACCGGTCCCTGAGGTTGCGAGTGGCGTGGACGTCGGCCGCCCTGATGATCATCTTTGTGGTGGCGATGGTCGTGATGGTGGCCAAGCCCTAGTTGCCTCGGATCCATCGGCACGTGGTGTGCAGGAAGTCGCCACAGCTCCTCAGCGTTGTCGAGACTGACCGCATGGATGCCATCGTTTCCAAACAGCCGGAACCGGGACACCGCTCAATTCCAAGTGGCGAGGTTTGGGGTGCCCGAGCCGTCATGGCCACCGAAGGTGCGTCAGTGGCCACATTCTCGATTCGTGGGCTGACGGCCGGCCGTCATACTGTCACCCGTCGACAAACTGGCGTAGGACCGAACGGGCTTCCTCGACATGACCTCGGCGCACCAGCGGCACCACCTCCTGTTCGAGAATCTGCGCCCAGTCGAGCGTCTCGGTCGACTTGCCGGAGATCTTCATCCGGGACCGGGCCTCGTCGAGCAACTCGGACACGACCGACATGTCGGTCCCGACGGTCTCCGCCACCCGGGTCCGTATCCACCGGGCCAGCGCCGGACTGGCTCCTCCGGTGGACACCGCCACGGTCACCGTCCCGTCCCGGTGTACCGCCGGCAACAGGAAGGAACAATTGTTGACATCGTCGGCACTGTTCACCCACACTCCGGCGGCGTCCGCATCGCCGAAGACAGCGTGGTCTATCTCGGCTATTCCGGTGGCGGTGACCACCAGTCGGTAGTCGGCAGCTTCGGGGCTCCTATACGGGCGCACCTCCACAGTGAGCAAACCCGTTTCCGTCCCGTGGTGCGGCGTTGTGGCCAACGAGCGGATGGTGTCGATCACGTCGGGAGCCACCACCGTCACCTGGGCACCGCAGGCGAGTAACCCCTCTATCTTTCGGGCTGCGACCCGGCCTCCGCCGACCACCAGGCATCTTCGCCCCGAGACCGCCAGAGATACCGGGTACAGCGGGGCCTCGTATGCCACAGCTGCCCGCTGATCAGGCGTGATCGACGAGGGAGGCGGGGTCCTCGTCCGGCGGGGTCAGGTCAGGGAGGCCCACCATGCCAGCCGCCACCGTTCCGTTGGTGGTCGGGTCGATCACCACGAAACTGCCGGTGATCCGGTTCCGGTGATAGGGATCGACGGCCAGGGGAGATGCCACCGAGATGGTGACGGTGCCAATGTCGTTCTCCCCCAGAGAGTCGGCCGGCAGCAATTCCAGTCGGTTGACATCCAACCGGGCATCCACCGACACGATGCGCGCCGGGGTGACCCGGGTGGTGTGTTTGATCCGGTACTGGGCACCGGCGACGAGAGGTTTCCTGTCGAACCAGCAGACGGTGGCCACCAACTGGGTGACCACGTCGGGTAGATCGTCGGCCGCGGCCAGAAGGTCTCCCCGGCTCACATCCACGTCGTCAGCCAACTGCACCGACACCGACAGCCCCACCGCGGCCTCACCGAGCGGACCGTCGAGGGTCTCCACCGCTGTCACCTTGGAGCGTTGACCACTCGGGAGCACCACGACCTCTCCCCCGGGGCGGAGGGGACCGCCATTGATCATGCCGGCGTAGGTGCGACCCCCGCCGGGTTGGCGCAGCACCCACTGGACCGGGAGGCGGGCGCCCGAGCCCCGGTGGGTCCCCTGCACTCCGGCCCATTCGCCGGCCGGGGCCTGCTCGAGCGCCTCCAGGATGGTAGGGCCGTCATACCACAGAGCCGCATGGGTGCGGTCGGCCACGTTGTCGCCGTGGAGCGCGGAGACGGGAATCACCGTGCACGACACCACGCCCAGCCGCTCCGACAGGTGGGCCATCTCGGTCACCACCCGGTCGTAGGCCGACTGGTCCCAATCGATCTGGTCCATCTTGTTGGCGGCCACGATCAGATGGCGGACACCCAGCAGTGCGGCGATGCAGACGTGCCGGCGGGTTTGTTCGCGTAGGCCTTTGGGTGCATCCACCACCACCAGCGCCAGGTCGGCGGTCGAGGCACCGGTGGCCATGTTGCGGGTGTACTGCACGTGCCCCGGGCAGTCGGCGATGACGAACTTGCGGGTGGGGGTGGCGGCATAGCGGTAGGCGACATCGATGGTGATGCCCTGCTCCCGCTCGGCTCGCAGGCCGTCGGTCACGAACGACAGGTCCATGCCGTCGATGCCCCGCCGCCGCGAAGCCGCCTCGATCGCCTCGATCTGGTCGTCGAAGAGCTGCTTGGTGTCGTGAAGCAGGCGCCCGATCAGGGTGGACTTACCGTCGTCGACAGATCCCACCGCGGCAAAGCGCAGAAGATCCATCACCGGTTGTCCCGCTGCACCACGGCTCACGTCAGCGTCAGAGCCGCGTCCGGATTTCCCGCCAGCCTCGACGACGGCGTCGGTGCCGTCAGCAATTGCGGCCATTGGTTAGAAGTAACCCTCGCGTTTGCGGTCTTCCATCGATGTTTCCGAGAACCGGTCGTCGGCCCGGGTGGCGCCTCGTTCCGATACCCGGGAGATGGCTACTTCGTGGATGATGCGCTCCACAGTGGACGCCTCCGACCGGACCGCCCCGGTGCAGGTGGCATCACCCACCGTGCGGAATCGCACGGTTTCCTCATAGGAAGCCTCGCCCGGGCGGGGAGCCACCCACTCGGATTCAGCCAACAGCATGCCGTCGCGTTCGATGACCGATCGACGGTGGGCGTAATAGATGGACGGAAGCTCGATGGCCTCGCGTTCGATGTACTGCCAGATATCGAGCTCGGTCCAGTCCGACAACGGAAAGGCCCGCAGGTGCTCGCCCGGCCCAACCTGACCCGAGTACAGCTGCCACAGCTCGGGCCGCTGGCGCTTGGGGTCCCACTGTCCAAACGCGTCCCGAAACGAGAGGACCCTTTCCTTGGCCCGCGCCTTGTCTTCGTCGCGACGGGCGCCGCCGATACAGGCATCGAAACCGTGGGCGGTGATGGCGTCGAGGAGCGCAGTGGTCTGCAGCCGATTCCTCATGCCGCCGTGTCCGGGGTCGGCCACTCGACCGGTGTCGATCGACTCCTGCACCGAGGCGATGAGCAGACGCTCGCCCAACTCAGCGACGCGCCGGTCGCGAAAGTCGATGACCTCGGGGAAGTTGTGCCCGGTGTCGATGTGCATCACCGGGAAAGGCAGACGACCGGGGCGGAACGCCTTTTCGGCCACCCGGAGCAGCACCGCCGAGTCCTTGCCGCCACTGAAGAGGAGAACCGGGCGCTCACATTCGGCCGCCACCTCCCGCATGATGAAGATGGCATGCGCCTCCAGCAGGTCGAGGTGGTCGACGGTCGGCCTGGCGGCGATACTCGACCGAGATGCCACAGTGGTGGATGTCGGAGGATCGAGGGTGGTTGTCATAGTGGAAATCGTTTCTTTCCCTATTGAGCGGCGGATGTGGGTGGGGCGGAATCAGCTAGCGGGCCTGCTCGTTCTTGTACAATATCGGCGTCTCCGACTTGATTCCACTAAAATATGATCTGATTAGTCATGTATACTATCGTTGGCGTGTTCCCCGCAAGGCCCCCGGGTTCCCCTACGACCGAAAGCCACGAGAGCGAGCCCCGTTGTCCACCCGTCCAGACCTGACGACAGTCCACGATGAACTGGCCGAGCGATCGGTCGAGCTCGAGTCCGCCCCGGCCGGATCGGTGATCTCCTGGGCTCTGCAGCGATTCGGATCCAAACTAGCGCTCGCCTGCTCATTTCAGGACGCGGTCATCGTCGACCTGGCCGTGGCCGTCGATCCGGGGATCGAAGTCATCTTTCTCGACACCGGAGCACATTTCCCCGAGACCCTCGCCTACGTGGAGGCAATCCGCGCGCGTTATGACCTCAACCTGACCACCACCACGCCGGGGGCGGATGCCGAGGCGTGGCCGTGCGGGTCCGAGAAGTGCTGCGAATTCCGGAAGGTCGGTCCCCTCAAACAGGCGCTGGCCGGTAACGAGGCATGGCTGACCGGCCTGAAACGGGTGGACGCGCCGACCCGGGTCACCACGCCCATCGTCTCCTATGACGAGAAATGGGGGATGGTCAAGATCAATCCGTTGGCCACCTGGACCGACCAGGACATCGCCGGCTACGAGGCCGATCACGGCATCCCCCGGCATCCTCTGTTGTCGCAGGGTTATCTCTCCATCGGATGTGCGCCGACCACCCGTCCGGTGGCAGCGGGTGAGAACCCCCGGGCCGGCCGTTGGTCGGGATCCGACAAGGTCGAGTGCGGGCTGCACGGCTGAGATGACCAAAGATCGCGACGAACTCTACGGACTGACGATTCGGGGCACCGACCGCCCCATGCCATTCATCAACCCGTATCGCACCCACGGCCAACTCAACGAGATCGAGCAGCAGAAGCTCGCTCGGCATCCCCTGGACAGTGTTGCCTCCATCATCGACACCTACTCCAAAGAGGGACCGTCCGCCATCGCCAAGGTGCCCGGCGAGCTGGAACGGCTGAAGTGGGCGGGGATCTACCCCCAAAAGCAGGGCGGGGATGCCTACATGATGCGGATCAAGGTCCCCGGAGGTCACCTCACCGCCGCGCAGGTTCGCGAGGTCGGGGTGGTGGCCGACGCCTTCGGGGAGGGACCTGACGGCACCGACAGCCGGGTCTTCGGGTCTCGGTACGCCGATCTCACCACCCGCCAGTCGATCCAGATCCACTGGATCCGTATCGAGGACATCCCTCGGATCTGGCGTCGGTTCGCGTCGGTCGGCCTCACCACCATTCAGGGATGCGGGGACGGGTCCCGTAACGTGCTGTGCTGCCCGGTAGCCGGTGTCGACGCCGACGAGGCTTTCAATGCTTATCCGGTGGTCCGGGAGATCTCGGCGTTCTTCACCGGGAACCGCGAGTACGCCAACCTGCCCCGTAAGTTCAAGATCTCCGCCACCGGCTGCCTGGAGGACTGTGCCCAGGCCGAGATCAATGACATCGGCCTGATGCCGGCGCGGGCCGACGACGGGACCCTCGGATTCAATGTGCTGGCGGGCGGGGGACTGTCCGACGGTGAACGCATGGCCTCGGACATCGATGTGTTCGTGCGCCAGGATCAGGCTCTGGAGCTCAGCCGGGCCATCGCCCAGACCTTCGGTGAACTCGGTAATCGCGAGAACCGGGGTGTGTGCCGGATGCGTTACCTCGTCCAGGAATTAGGGCCGGAGGGCTTCCGGGCCGAGGTGGAAGCCCGGGCTGAGTTCGACCTGGCGCCGGCGGGAGAGTCGCTGACCCGTCGCTACCGCGGCGATCACGTAGGCGTGCACCCACAGAAGGAAGACGGGATGTTCTACGTGGGGTGCTCAGTGCCGGTGGGCAGGATGAACGGCCCCGAACTGGTGGAAGTGGCACGGCTGGCCGAGACCTACGGGGACGGTACCGTCCGTCTCGCCACCGACCAGAACTTCACGTTCACCGGTGTCCCCGGGGACAAGGTCGAACGGTTGCTGGCCGAAGATCTGCTGACGAAATACTCACCGTATCCGGGACCTTTCTCGCGAGGGGTGGTGGCCTGCACGGGGACCGAGTTCTGCCGGTACGCGCTGGTCGAAACCAAGGAGCGGGCGGTGAAATGGGCCCGCTTCCTCGATGCGCAGTTGGCCGGGGAGCCGGTCGGCTCCGCCCCGACCCCGGACGGGTGGTCGGGGCCCAACGAGGATGCCGGGGTGATCCGTATGCACTTCTCAGGATGCTCGGCCAGCTGTGCCCAGCCGCAGATCGCCGACATCGGCTTCCGGGGGGCGACCGCCCACGTGGGGAACCACCTGGCCGAAGCCGTCGATATCGGTCTGGGAGGGTCACTCGGCGCTGCCCCGGGATTCATCGACTGGGTCGAAGGTGCCCGACCGGTCAATGAGGTGCCCGACGCCCTGCTGCGGCTGGTCCGGCGCTACCAGTCGGAACGGCGGCACGACGAGCCGTTTTACAATTGGGCCCGGCGGATACCCAACGACGACCTCCGGGCCACGTTGGGCGAAGAGGGAACCGGGACACCAGTGTTGTTGACCACCAAGCCGATTGAGCGGGTCCAATGAGGGGCTACAGAATCCGCGAGGAGATGAACGGGACCGCCGAGCCCCCCGGGAAGACCTGGTTCTGGGAGCTGGAAGCCGGGGTGATCGCCGCCGACCGCTGCATCCAGTGTGGGACCTGTGTCGCCGTCTGCCCATCGAACTCCATCGGTGTCGGCGAGGACACGCTCCTGCCCGAGTTGGTGAAGATGTGCACGGGGTGTTCACTGTGCTGGGACTTCTGTCCGCGGGGCGGCCTCCGCTACGAAGCCGCCTGGCCTCCTTCGACACCCATGGCGGACGAGACACCGGTCAACTTCGTGGAGCGACCCGACCCGGCCGATCCGTATTGGAAGATCACCGGTGGGCCCCCGGGGGACGGGCTCGGTGCGGTGCTCGAGTCCTACGCGGCCCGGACGGGTGCCCGTCCCGAGTTTGCCCAGGACGGCGGGGTAGTTTCCGCCCTGTTGTTGGCGGCCCTGGCCTCTGGTGAGATCGACGGGGCACTGGTGACCAAGCCGAGCTCCGACCCCGACGAGCCATGGAAGGGCGTGTCCCACCTGGCCACCACGGCGAAAGAGATCATCGACGCCGCCGGTAGCTACTACAACCAGACGATGGCATTGGCCGAGCTCGATCTCACCAAGTACGAGCTGCCCACCAATCCTCGGATCGCGGTGGTGGGTACCCCATGTGAGATCCAGGGCATTCGGGCCATGCAGTCGCGCCGGTGGCCGACAGGCGTGCACCGGGTCGACGCGGTCGTCTTGACCATCGCCCTGTTGTGCACCAAGAGTTTCGACTACCAGGGCCTCATGCTGCGCCTGCTGCGCGACGATCGCGACATCGACATCGAGCGGGTCAGCAAAGTCGATGTGATTCACGGTCGGATGATCGTGGAGTACCGCGACGGGGAAGTGGCGGTCGACGAGCCGATCAAGAACTTCCATGGCGCCGCCCTCAAGGGTTGCGACGAGTGCGCGGACTTTCTCGGTCGCGGCGCCGACCTGTCGGTGGGAAGCGTGGGGTCCATCGACGGCTGGAGCAGTGTGCTGGTGCGGACCGAACGGGGCCGGATGGCCGTGGACAATGCCCGAGGCCGACTCGACTTGCGGGACCTCGACAATCCCGAGGCGTTGGTCAAGCTGGACGCCTTCGATAAGCGGATCGCCTTCAAGAGCCTCCAACGCAAGTTCGATCCGGATGCTCCGCTGTTCATCGACTATGAGGAGCATCTCTCGAACTACGGCGACACCGACCGCGCTCCGGTGGTGATCGACCGTTGACCAGCCAACATCCAATGGCGACCTTTCCCGGCCGGGTGCCGCCGGCAGGGCACGTGGCGTTATGGATAGGGTGGGGACGATGACGATCATCGAGTTGGCGGGGGGCGCTCGGTTGGCTCTTCCCGAAGAGCCGGTCGAACTGAAGGTCGGGCTGCGCGAAGCGTTGCTCGAGGGTCAGGATTGGCGCGAAGGCCTGAGTGACGACATCTGCATCGGCGTGTGGCTCTGGGGCCAGTGGCAGCCGACGTTGGAGCCCGCCGGTTTTGGTCGGGACGAGTTCGTGGATTTGGTGACGGAGTATCGGCGCGAACTATGGCTCTGGCTGGTCGGCGACCGGGTCTGGGTCGAGTACGTCACCGGGCTGGCCGGGCGGGTGGCTCGGCGGATGCCGGTTCTGGCCACCGGGGAGCCCACCCCAAACCCGTCCGACCGGTAGCGCCGCCGACCGAAGCGCGGATACCTGAACCATGGAGAAGTTGATCTACCTCCTGTGGGGCGACGGGGCGGCGGAGTCGGGGGAAGCGGTTCGGTCACGGTTGCTCGGGGAGACGACCCGTCGCCTGTTGGACATGAATGTCCGAGCGTTGGGAATCAACGTTCACGATGCCGAGGCCGCTTTGGCGCCATCGCCCGCCCCTCCGCCTGAGGGTGAGCTACCCCACGTGGCCGAGGTATCGGTGTGGGTCGACTGTTATGAACGGCGGGACGGAGTAGAGGCGGCCCTCTCCGAGCTGGGGCTTCGCTTCGCGGGTTACCTGGTGGTGGAGTCGATCTATGACGACTATGGCACCACTGCTCACGCCGAGCCGAGGGACTGGGAGGACGGCGCCCGGTCGCCCGGGGTCTTGACCGTGGCCCTCATCCACCGTCCCGAGGGGCTCGGCTACGCCGAGTGGATACGACGATGGCATGGCACCCAGTCACCGGTGTCCGGTGAGCTGCAGCCTCGCACCCGCTACGTGCGCAATGAGGTGGTACGTCCGTTGACCGAGAACGCCCCCGAGATCCACGGAATCGTGGAAGAGGGGTGGCCGTCGATAGGCCACGTTGCCGATCCCATGCTGTTCTTCAACGCCTCGTCACCGGAAGAATTGAATGCCAACGTGTCCCGGATGGTCGAGAGCGTCAACGCCTGTCTCGACCTGGGCCGACTCCGCAGTTCGACCATGAGCGAATACCTGGTCAAGTCGCTCAGGTGACTCGGTAGTCAACATGGGAAGCGGGAAAGCGGGGAGAATCGCTCAGGTAGGGTGCCCCCATGGGACTGTCCATCGGCATCGTCGGTCTTCCCAATGTGGGAAAGTCCACCCTGTTCAACGCCTTGACCCGGAACGACGTACTGGCGGCCAACTATCCATTTGCCACCATCGAACCCAACGTCGGCGTGGTGGCCGTGCCCGATCCCCGACTCAATCGACTGGGCGAACTCTTCGAAAGCAAGGAACTGGTTCCGGCCACGGTGACGTTCGTGGACATCGCCGGGATCGTCAAGGGGGCATCGGAGGGTGAGGGCCTCGGGAACAAGTTTCTGGGCGCCATCCGCGAAAGCGACGCCATCTGCCAAGTGGTCCGGGTATTCACCGACCCCGACGTCATCCATATGGACGGCCGGATTGCCCCGGGCGACGACATTGCCACCATCAACACCGAACTCATGTTGGCCGATCTGCAGACAGTGGAGAATCGGCTGATCAAGCTGGCCAAAGAAGCGCGGAAGCAGCCGGAACTCGGACCGGCGCTGAACGAGGCGGAGAAGGCACGGCAGATTCTCGACTCGGGTCGCACCATCGCATCGGCCGCCGCCATCGGTGAGATCGACCTCGGACTTCTGGCCGATCTCCATCTGCTCAGCGCCAAGCCGTTCATCTATGTGTTCAACGTCAACGAGGGTGCATTGAACGACGATTCTTTGCGGGCCGAACTCGTGGCACTGGTGGCTCCCGCCGAGGCGGTGGTCGTCTGTGCTCAGATCGAGGCGGAAGTGGCCGCTCTCGACGCCGAGGATGCGACCGAGTTGTTGGCCAGTTACGGCCAGGACGAGTCGGGCCTGGTGCAATTGGTCCACGTGGGCTTCTCCACCCTCGGCCTCCAGACCTTCCTCACCGCCGGGCCCAAGGAGTCGCGCGCGTGGACCATCCACATCGGCGACACCGCCCCCCAGGCCGCCGGCACCATCCATACCGACTTCGAACGCGGTTTCATCAAGGCGGAGATCGTCGGGTACGACGATCTGGTGGAGGCCGGATCTCTGGCCGCGGTGCGTTCCGCCGGCAAGGCGCGGGTGGAAGGCAAGGAGTACGTGATGCGCGACGGCGACGTGGTCGAGTTCCGCTTCAACGTGTAGGAAGCACCATTTGCCGAGGTCAGAGGCTTGGGATCCCTCCAGAGTCCGCACAGAGTCCGCACAGGGTCCGCAAGATGTCCCCTTGCGGGATCCAGAGCCTCCGGTGGATCCATAGTGATTCATCAACGACCTGGCGGATCAACCGGAACGCGGCATCCGGCTCCATCGGTATGAGATGCCGTTCTCGTATGTCTCGGTGATCTCGTCGTATCCGAAGCACCGGTCAGCCTTCGCCCGAGCTTCGGCCCTGGTCATTGGAAGGCTCTCTGTCTCACCATCGGTGAATTCAACGGTCGCGATCCCTCTACCGGCTTCGCTCCTCCATTCGATGGCCATGACCTTTTCGGCATCTCCGGGCGCCGAGAAGTTGATTGGATCGATGGGGTACCCAGAATCTGCCATTGCACCATCAAAGCAGGCTGGCCTAGGTCTAGGTCTAGGTGACTGGTGTCCATCGCGCCTTTCGATCCGCGAACCGGTCTGCCAAACGGCACGTGAAAGACCCCCGGCCGGAATCGGGGGCCATCGTAAGTCGAACGGGTGACTTGTTCAGTCACCCCATTCGTCGGGCCAACCGCGTCGCTCCATCGCAACCTTGCTCGTAGGAATCTCCAACCCGTCCAGTGTGGTGCGGCCGCTGGCCTCGAGCAGCCGCAGCAGATATGCCGGGTCGTCTGTGACGGCCGTGATATGCGTGCCGTCGTCGGCAACGCAATGGAGCAACCCCCAGCCGTCTTCAGTGGGATCAAGACCAGCAACCTCGCAAACATGCTCATACTCGCCCCCGAGAACGTCGAACGTGATAAACGAGTAGTCGACGGGCTTCATGACGTCACCCTAGGCGTTGCCCTCGACCGCGACTGGCTCATGGCGTGGTTCACGACGCACCTCCGAGAGCGGGACGGCGTTCGTAGGCCATAGCTCCAGACTGCCGGGTCCGTTGAGAGAGGATTCGCCGCCTCGCGCCGGGCCTGGCACCCAACCCCCTCCTACATGAGTTGCGGGCCACGCGCGGCCCGACGCGAAAGCGCCCGTCCCACGGGCTGACGGGGATCGGGCGCTCTGCTGAACTTGTACTCCGAGAAACGAACTGCAGTCGGGGAGTGGCGCTCAGCGGGGCTTCGGAGCCCCTTGCCTTTGCAACGCTCCCGCTCCGAGCTGCTTGCCTTTGCCTACTTCGCGAGCCTTCCGGGAAGCCGTCCCGGACGATCCCCTGCATCCCGTTCTCAGGATGAACCATCCTGATGAGGTTTCGATAAGCCACCTCCTCCGGATCCTTCATTGCCATTCTGCCGAAGAGCGGTCACTTTGAGAAGTGCCTAAAGACCCAATTGATCTCGGACCGAGCGTCACTGGCACCGGGTCGGAGATGGTCCACACTGTCCCGTTGTCTCCCGCAGCCAAATCCCCACGTCGAGCGCTACTGGGGCAGGGCGCGAATGTGGGCGGTCAGCATGGCCGTCACCGTGCCCCGGGTTCGCGTGGCTCTCACGCTGTCAAAGTTCACGGCCGAGCTTCGGCGGCGGGGGAGGAGCGGCGGCAACGGCTAGTGCTAGGAATGCCCGATCAGGCCAGGCGAACCGCGGACGTGGCGTGCCTCGGTGCACAGACCCCGAGTTGATGACGAAGCACGATGAACTCGAAGAAGCTCGAAGGCGCGGCGGGCCAGTCGGTAGAGGAACGAGAGGGCCACGGCCGCAAAGGTCCCACCCCACCTATCGCGCCTCGTCAAGCTGGCATTCGAGTGTGTGCACCCCACAGGCGACCCCTGGAGGCCGCCACCGACAACCCGGCGCGAGGGGGCGAAGCGTGCTGTAATTAGGGTCTTGCCAGGGGAGGAGGCCGTACTGATGAGTGACACGGTCAAGATCGGCCCGATATCGGCGGAAGCGCCGCTTGGACCACCGCCAGGACCACCGCCGGTTCCCGACTTCTCCATTGTCCCTCGGGTGGGCGTGGCGATCGCTGGGGCCATTATCGTCCTGCTGATTGTGTCCATCGCCGGAAACTGGCTCTGGGCTCTGGATTTCTTCCACGTGGCCGGCGGGGGTCTGTGGACCGGAATCGATCTCTTCGTCGGCCTGGCCATCGGGCCCATCATCGCCAGGATGTCCGTGCCGGCCCGCATCGAGTTCTCCACCCGGTTCATGCCAAAGATGCTCGTGATCATGCCCACGCTGGTCATCGTGACGTTGGCCGCGGGGTACCAACTGGCGCGCCGCCTGGGCTACCTTGCGCCGAATTCCCCGAACCACGGCTTGCTGGTCGCCTCATACATCGTGGTCGGGGTGATGACGGTAATCGCTTTGGGCCTACTGGAGCCGGCAAACCTGGCTGTGCTCTTCGAATTGAAGAAAGAGCGCCCCAATGGCGAGCGCATCGGCAAGCTGATGCGGATCTTCATCCTCACCGCCGGCATTACGGGACTGATGCAGGTTGCGACCCTGGTGATCATGACGAGGTTGGCCACCTCGTGACCGCGGTCATGGAGAACGCCGACCTTACCGACGAGCTCACGCTTCCCCCGATCGGCGAGATGGGGATTGCTGCGCTGATCCTCGTTGTGGCCGCTGGAATCTACCTGACCGCCCAGACGAACCGCCATCCGAATCTGGTGCCAGCGGTCATCGCCCTGACCCTGGCCGGCGTTGTGGTGGCGGTGGCGGTGGTCATGCTGGCGCGCATCGGCAAGTTTGCCTGGGGCAAGTTCCGGATGGTCTTCGGTTGGGCGCTGCTCGAGTACGCGGTGATCGCCGGGATGCTCGTTTTTGTATTCGTCTTGGACCACGTACCGAGCGCCACGCTGGCGGTGCTCATCGCCGCTCTCGTGCTCTTCGCCGTCGACATCCCGATGATGTTCGGATTCGCCGTGGCGCGCTACCAGTCGGTCTCGCCCAAGGCGTCAAGGAATGAGCCATGAGCGACGTGTCACACGGACCGAGTTGGTGAGAAACCGCTGACAGAAACGGTATCGGCCGAAGGGCAAAATTAGCGACCGGCTGCACCTGGCCTGAACGACACCTGTGAGATGTTCCAGTTTCGTCCGAGGTTCGCTTGCGGTCATAGAGGCGAGGACAACGTTCAGGCCGATCAGGTTTGCAACCAGCAGGCCGGGGGTTCGATTCCCTCAGCACGAACTTTGTGATGTACGAACCGCGTCCTCCCGTTGGTCTTTCGACGTGATCGGAACTTGAAGGGTGACAGGATCGCGTCCCGGCCTTTCACCCGGCATCTCGAGTTTCGACGGCCGAGTGTGCGTCTGGTCCGACGCGGACCTCCACGGCGGGAGCTGGTGCTTCCAATCTGTACAACTATGTAAACAGGTTGTACACTTCTCAGCATGGCAACAATGGCAGTCAGCGAAGCCCGGGAACGACTTTCCGAAGCGGTTGAGACCTCCCACACTGAAGCAGTCTTCTTGGAGCGTTATGGCCATCCAGCCGCCGTACTCGTCAGCCCTGAGCGCTACGAAGAACTGATGGAGGCGCTCGAGGAAGCGGAAGACGTCGAGGCTTTCGATGCCGCGATGGTTGAGGAAGGCGCCAATATCCCCTGGGAAGAGGTCAAGGCCGATCTCGGCTGGAAGTGACCACCCACCGCATCGAGGTCCGTCCCGCCGCAGCACGGGCGCTACGCAAGCTCGACCCGGACATCCGTCCGCGCATCCAGGGAGCGATTGCTCTCCTTGCCCACGACCCGCGACCGCCGGCAGCCCGGCCTCTGCGGGGTCGGCCGGGTTACCGGGTACGGGTGGGCGACTACCGCATCATCTACACGGTTGCCGACGACGTGCTCCTGATCGTGGTCGTGGCCCTCGGACATCGCCGCGAGGTCCACGACCGATAGCTGGTCGTAGCCTGCCGGGTGGCTTCGACCATCACTTCGACCGCAGTTGCTTCTCGGTAATATGCCGGCGCCGGGTCCGTCGTAGCAAAGGTTCCCGCCAACCGATGCTCCGGACCCGGCACCTCTTACGAGAAACTTCCAGCCCGAGCGCTTCTGAGGCACGGGGGGCGAGTGTGTGCGGAACCCGGCGGCCGAAGCCGCTCGGGCGGTAGCGTCTGGTCATGGGAATGTTGTGGCGTCTCCTCGCACAGCACCCCCCGCTGTCGCCGGCGACATCGCTGCCAGTCCGCGTCCAGCCCGCACGGAGTCAGCACGGAGTCAGCAAACGGCCAATGACAACCAACGCCCGTCAGAGGCATAAGAGCAGGTGACAGCACACTCCGAGCGATTGCCATCCGTGCCTGCGACGTTCCGGTTCGACGTATGAGCTCCGACATCCTCATCCGGGTGGACGGGGTCAGCGTGGTGCGTGATGGTACTGCGCTGATCGAGGACATCACCTGGGAAGTGCGGGCAGGCGAACGGTGGGTGCTGCTCGGCCCCAACGGCTCGGGAAAGACCACCCTGCTGCGCGTGGTCGGCTCGGCCCTGTGGCCTACCCGGGGCGTCGTGGAGATTCTGGGCGAGCGCCTGGGCCGCGTCGACATGCGTGCTCTGAGGCAACGGATCGCCACGGTGAGCGCGTCGATCAGCCGGTCGCTCCGCCCAGAGCTGTCTGCCCTCGATGTGGTGTTGACCGGTCGCTATTCGGTTCTCGAGACATGGTGGCACGAGTTTTCCACCGAGGACAGAGCCGAGGCTGATCGCTTGCTGCAACGGGCCGGGTTCGGAGGCGATTCGTTCGACGGACGGTCGTTCGGGCTGTTGTCGGAAGGAGAGCGCCAACAGGTATTGCTGGCCCGGGCGTTGATGGGCCGACCCGAGCTACTGCTGATGGACGAGCCTGCCGCCGGGCTCGACCTCGGGGCGCGGGAGCGATTGGTCGGCCGGCTCTCGGCGCTGGCCGACGACCCGTCGGTGCCGGCACTGGTGTTTGTCACCCATCACCTGGAAGAGATACCGACGGGGATGACCCATGCTGCCCTCCTTCGTGACGGGAGCATGGTGGCGTCGGGACCGGTAGATGACGTGCTCACGAGCAGCGTCGTTTCCGATGCGTTCGGAATCGATGTCGCGGTAGATCACACCGACGGCCGCTGGTCGGCCCGGGCCGAGCGCTGGTAAGCAACAAGCGACAAGTCGAGGTGTGGCCATGCCCAACACCCAGGTGTACGAGGAGCCCGACAACCGGGTCGCCGCAGAGTTCTGGGCGCTTCCATCTGTCCGTGGGCATGGATAGCGTCAGGTCGGATTCTTTTCGCGTCCGAGGTCCGGCCCGTCACCGTGCGCTGGAACGTGATGCGTCTGACCTCTTTCAACTCGGAAAAGGAGGGTCTCAACGGGGTGTACCGCAAGATGGTCGACTCTTCGTGGGGGCCGGCCCGGGTCTGCATCGCCGCTCAGGAGGCCCGCGGAGACGACCTCCTGTCGCCGTTGTACACCGAGTTGGGCAATCGCTTCCATCTTGAGGGCAAGCCGAGGGAACGGGTGGCCACCGAAGAGGCGCCGGCGACTGCCGGGCTTCCCACCGGCTTGGCCGATGCCGCGGACGGCGAAGCATTCGACAAGGCAATCGAGGTGTCCCGCCATCTGGGCACGGACCAGGTCGGCCATGAGGCGGGAACCCCGGTCATCAGTGTGGAAGGGTTGGCGTTCTTCGGTCCGGTGGTCTCCCCGGCCTGCGGGGAGAAGCTGCCGTTGTCCTGTGGGACGGTGTGCTCGGCGTGGCCGGGACCGACGATTTCTTCGAGTTGAAGCGCTCTCGCACCTGGGACCCTGGCTTTACGTGAACAGACCCCGACGACATCGGTGGTGGTTAGGCGAGCAGGGTATCCAGATCGTCAGAGGCGGCAAAGATGGCAAGCAGAGCGCGGTCGCGTTCATAGCTGAGCAGATCGGTGGCGCCGGCCAGGTCCACCCACCTCACCTCGTCGACCTCGTCGTTGGTCTCGAACCCGTCGTCGTGCTCCACCGTCATCATCCAATAGGCGACAACCTTGGAGCGCCCCTTGCGATCCTCGTATTCGGTATGACCGAGGAACCTGACCAACTGGCAGATGAGACTGGTCTCCTCGAGAACTTCCCGCAGAGCGCAATCCTCCAAGGTCTCGTCCTCTTCGAGCTTGCCCTTGGGGAAGCTCCAGTCCTCCCGCATCGGGCGGTGGACCAGGGCCACGTCCCACCGACTCCCGGCCTGCCGTACCACCAGCCCGCCCCCCGCCCTGACAACGTCGTTGGATTGGCTCGTCCCGACCGTAGCGCTTCGGCTGTTTCCCACAGAAGCGACTCTACCGCCGTGGATTGCCGGGAGCAGGCATCAACGGGCACAGGCCAGGGATTCATAGTGGCCTGGGCTGTAGTCTGCGACCATGAGCGACCGGGCGAGTGAAGCAGCCGCTTCCACCACCGACGACGTCGAGGTGGAGTGGCAATTCGACGCCCTGGATCTGCGGCCGGTGGAACGATGGTTGGCCGATCTCCCGGGGCGACCTATCGGTGGTCTCACGGCGACACAGGCGTTCACCGCGCTGGCCAAACCGGTGGTCCACCAGGTCGACCGCTACCTCGATACCGAGGACTGGCGGATCGGGCGGGCCGGGTTCGTGTTGCGGACAAGGCGGAAGAGGCGCCGGGACGAGGCGACCCTCAAAGACTCGCGTCCAGCCGGCGAGGATGGCCTTCGCCGGCGACTGGAGGTGACCGAGCCGCTGCGGCCCGACGGGATCGCCGGTCTCGGCACCGGCGGACCGGTGGGGCGTCGGCTCTGGGCGGTGGCCGGCAGTCGGCCCCTCCACCAGATACTGGAGATTCGTACCCGTCGCCGGGCATTCTCACTACGGGTAGCGGGCGAGGAGGTGGCCGAGTTGGCACTGGATGAGACCACCATTGTCGGCGACACCGCTGCCCGGCCGGTCCGCCTGCGAAGGGTGGAGGTGGAGGTGGCCCATGGGTGGGTGGTAGCCCTCGAGCCGATGGTGGCCGATCTCCGTGAGGCCTGCGGACTGCAACCGGCCACCTTGTCGAAGTACGAGGCGGGACTGCTGGCGCTCGGCATCACCATTCCCGGTCTGCCCGACCTCGGCTCGACCGCGGTCTCGCCCGATGCTTCCCTGGGTGAGGTGGCCTACGCCGTGCTCCGGCGCCATCTGGGCGTGGTACTGGCTCGGGAATCGGGCACCCGGCTCGGCGAAGACGTCGAGGACCTGCATGTCATGCGGGTCGCCACCCGACGGCTGCGGGCCGCCATCGACGTGTTCATCAGTGTGCTGCCGGTGCGGATCAACGGTCTGCGCAGCGAGCTCGGCTGGCTGGCCGCGGTACTGGGCGAGGTGCGGGATCTGGACGTCCAACTCGAGCACCTGGACAACATGGGCGAGTGGAGCATTGCCTGGGCGAGCTCGGAAGTGACCGAGGACCCTCTGATCCACCTCCGCCAACTCCTGGACGAGCATCGCGATGAGGCGCGTGGGCGCCTGCTCGCCGCCCTCGACTCTGCCCGCTACCAACGACTCCTGAAGGGTCTCACCGCCCTGGCCGTGCAGGGACCCTCCCGTCGTTTCGCCGCTGCCGGTGTGCCGGCTGTGATCTCGGTCCCCGATCTACTGGCGTCACGCCACCGCAGCGTTCTGAAGGGTGCGCGCCGGGCCCGCAAGAGCGGTTTGGCTGCCGATTTTCACCGGCTGCGCATTCGGGCGAAGCGGCTCCGCTACTCCCTCGAGTTCACCGCCGATCTCTACGGATCCCGCACTGAGAGGTTCGTCCGCCGGCTGGCCCGCCTTCAAGACGCGCTCGGCCTCATGCAGGATGCGGAGGTTGCCACCGCACAACTGTTGGCGATCACCGCGGCCAGCGGTTCGGACCTCCCCTCGCTCACCGTCTTCGCCATGGGCAGCGTGGCGGAGCGCTATCGGGTCGAGGCCGCCGACCTGCTGGCTTCGATGACCCGCCGGCTAAAGGTGCTCGACGGTGACGAATGGAAGGCGCTGGCCCATCTCATGGCCGATCGCCGCGATGAGGCCGTCGCCGCCATCCCGATTCCCCGCCCGAGGACCCGTCCCAATCCGTCGAGCGGGGCGTTGCCTGGCGCCCCGACCGAGCCTTCGACCGAGCCTTCGACCGCCCCGACCGAGGCAGTGTCTGCCGGTGAAGGACAGGCTGCGGGCGAGCCCGACATCAAGCCGACCCCGTTCGATGTGGTCACCGAGATTGAGCACTGTGACGAGGTACCTGCTCTGACAGTCGTGACCTCGCCCGGTGCCTCAGTGGGACTGGTGGCACTCCCCGATGAGGTGGACCCGATGCCGGCAGAAGGGCCCACCGACCACCTCACCAACGTCGTTGGCGAACGCTGACCAACCGACAGGCTCCCGCCCACCGGCTATTCGTTCACCACCAGGCAACGATGTCGACACGGCACTAGCAGATCAGCGAAATTACCAGCAGCCCTTGCGCCAGGTGATAGGTGACGTGGACCAACAGCGTCCCCTGGCGGAGAGGGCGAACAAACCGATCAGTGGCCAGCAGGGTGTCCGACGCCAAGAAGCACACCGCCCCAAATGCCGCTGCTGGTCGTCCCACGTTGGCGGCCAGCACCACCATCGTCAGGATGGCCGCCATATAGAGGCAGACCGGTCCGGTCAGAGAACTCTGCCCATGGCGGTGGAGCGATCGGACAATGGCGTAGCCGGGGAGGCACTCGACGGCCAGGACAACGACAACTGAAAGGGTAAGCCCGGTGGCGGAAAACGCGAACGGCGGGCTTGTCGGGGTTGCTGCGGGCTGGAGGAGGCCGACAATGAAGAAGCCATGGCCGGCCAGAAAGGCGACCAGGCCCGGGATAAAAAGGCTCTGGGGCAGCATCAACAACACGTCGCCGACCAGGCAACACACCAGTGCCACCACGAACCAACCGCGCCGGGCGCCAAGGTCGGAGTGTGCCGCGGGGATCAGGGCGGCGGCGGCCACAAGCAGCGCCAGCACCGCGGGTTTGGCGGCGTACTGGAGCCGGTTATTGGAGGTGCCTACGGCGACCCAATCGACCAGAGCGGCCACACCGGCCAGCACGATGAGGGTCGAGACCGCGGTCACCCGCAGGACGATACCGGGTCATCACCCGGCTCGACCTGCGATATCAGAAATCGGTTGAGCGCGGCCCGGGAACGGTGTACAACATTCCCAGAACAACCGGGGGAGGCCGTTGCGAACACCTCGGTGTTCCATGTCGGCATCGTCATTCTCCGACCATCCACCACTGCTGAAAAGCCTGTCGTTATGGTTTTCCAGGAAAGAAGGTAGGTCGAGGAGTTGACGCTCATGGTCCTTGTGATGATCCTCGTGGTGGCATGGCTGGTGATTCTGGGTCCCACTGTGTTTCGGAGGCGGTCCGAACACGGTGGCGGAGTCAGCTCCATCTCGCATTTCCATCATCAACTCCGTGTGCTGGAGCACTCGAGGGGAGTGCCGATCGTCTTGCCGGCGTTTCGGCTCCGATCGGTGGCAGGCCAACCTGCTCCGGCCGAAATGAACGCCGGGGACGTGCCCAGTCGGCCTGTTCTCACTGTGGTTGGCGCCAAGCATCTGCCCAGGCCGGCCTTGGCTTTCTTGGGCGAAGAGCTCCCCAGTGGCGAACCTCCCTATCGGCAGTCGAAACCCGTACTGACCGCGCCACCCCGCCCCGGCAACCCCGAAGCCAGGCTCGTGGCCCGCCGTCGTCGTCGTGACACCTTGGCCGGGTTGGCGCTGGTGTTCACCCTCAGCATTGTCATCGGGTGGATCCCGGGTGCCGAAGCCGCCTGGGTGGTCACCGCCATCTCCGCGGTGGCGTTGGTCGCCTATGTGGCGATGCTGGTCCACATGCAGGCAATGGTGGCCGAGAGCGAGCGCAAGCTCCACTATCTTCGACCTGACGCCATGCAGGTGGCGGCACGCGACGGGTACGACGCGCTCGGGGCCGTGCAGCACGGAGACAGCCGGTACGAACACCTGGCTGGCCGGGCCGCCGCCCGTTGAGCGGGCTCATTCCGGTGGCGAGCGATCCCGCGTCGTCGGGTTCGGCCGCGACGCCGGGCGCACAACTCGCCGGGCAGTTGGCGGTGGTCGGTCCCAATATGCGAGAAGAGCTCGCCGGTGCCCACCAGGCCCGGGAGGTCTCGCTGCGGGCGTGCCGCGACACGATCCGCCAGTGCAGTCTGGCCATTCGGGCCGTTCACCGGCTTCTGCCCGACCAGGAGCGAGAACATGCGGCCGCCGCCGAAGTATCCCTTCGGATCGCCCAGGACGCACTCGACCCGTTCCCGCAGTTGGCCGCGGCCGGGTTTCTGCACGACGCCGAGAAGGAGTACGCCGAGGCCCGTTTGACTGCCGCGTTGGTGGCTGGCTCACCGCTGCCGGATCACAACGCTCTGGGAATCGCCATTCCCGCCTGGCTCAACGGGCTGGCGGAAGCCGCATCCGAACTCCGCCGGCACCTCCTCGATCGCCTTCGCGACGGCGACCTCGCCCGCGGGTCCGCGCTGCTCGATGCCATGGGTGATTGCTACGACGTGCTGGTGACGGTGGACTTTCCCGACGCCATTACCGGTGGGCTCCGCCGGTCCACCGACACACTGCGGGCCGTGCTCGAGCGGAGCCGGTCTGACGTCACCACCACCACGCTGCAGATTCAGCTGCAGCGGGCTATCGAAGGTATGTCCCAGGTACCTTTTGGCCAGGCGCCGGTGGCTGTCGAGCCCGGTCGGTCGGGAACGCCGGATTAGGGACCTGGGCACTCGCCTCACCCACCGAAGTTGGAGGGGACGGTGGAGGGGCCGTTCTGTGGAAGATCCAAACGGTGGTGGCATCGACCCAGTCACCATTCGCAGAGGTTCGATGGCTCAAGGTTTTGAGCGATCGCCAAATGCTGAAGACGTGGTGGTGCCGGTGGCCACCTTGGCATTCCATCTCACCGTTCGACCGGTCCTTTCGTTCAGCTTGGAACCGACCTACGGACCTTGGTGGGCCAATATCCCTGTCCGGTTCCCACATCCACGTTGAAGGTGGGGGACGTCATCGTGTTCACCCCACCTGAACAAGAAGTCGAATATGCCCACCGGACCGTTTCGCTCAGCGGATCGGCCGCTCATCCCGTGGTCATGACCAAAGGGGACAACAACCCCACTCGTGACGCTTGGCATGCCCGCCTTACCTCCGACACGACGCCCGAAGTGATTGCCGAAGTTCCATTTGTCGGTCGTGTCCTCAATGCATTGGGCGGCGGGGTGGCCCGGGCCGCGTTGATCGCGGCTGCCGGCCTGATCATCTGCGTGGTCGGGATGATCTGGATCATCCGCTCGGGGCGCCGACCCCGCCAGTCAGGTCTTTCGGACACCGAGGACGGCCCCGCACGGTAGGGATCACCACCAGGGCGGCCTTCTGCACGCCACCGGCTGACCGAAGAGCTCCGAGATATATAGGTCATTCAAGATTTCCACCGGATGTGCCAATAACCACGGTAAGTGGTAATCTAACTACAAAAGGGGATCAAATGAGGAGATTCAGGCACAAGAAGGCGGCCGCCATTGTTTTGGTCGGCGCCATGGTGCTTGGCACCGCCGGTGTGGCGTTTGCCTACTTCACATCAACGGGTACAGGGTCCGGCTCGGGTGTGGTCGGCACCGCGACGAACAATATCGTCGTGACCGGCACCGAGTTGACTCCGGTGTTTCCCGGTGGCGCGACTGGCACGGTGACCTTCACGGTCGCCAACAGTGGAGCTAACCCAGAGCATCTGTCGAACATCCATTTTATGAGCGCCTCCGGAACTGGCTGCTCCCAGGCCCTGGGTGACTTCTCGATGGCCGATGTTCCGGTTGGTTCTGACGGGACCATTGCTGCGGGCGCGACGGCTCAGTCAATAACCGAGACCGGGACGCTTGTCATGGGCGACACCAGCACGAACCAGAACGCCTGCGAGGGTGCAACGCTGACCCTGACCTTCACCACCGCGTAAGTAGCAAGAGCAGGCGAGAGGTGGGCTGCGGCCCACTTCTCCACCCGCTCGATTCGGCCGAAAGTCCGGGTCGCGGAGGAGTCTCTCTGTGACCCGTCACTCGGCCGCATCAGTCTTGCGTTGACCCTGACCGAGCCGAACTCCGATCGGTCATCGCTTGGCCATGTCGGCGACCAGTGCGAGGAGTGCCACCGACCCAAACTGGCTCGATGTGGTCGGCGACTGAAGAACCTCCGTGAGGAGTAGTTGGGCAGCAGCCGAACCAATGATCGAAGCGAAGGAGGCTAGTGATGATTGTGGCAGTCCTCATTCTCCTCCTCCTCGCTATCGCTATCGGCACTGCTGTCGATTCGGGCAAGATTCCGGCACCGACGATCACGCACGGCCCGGCGAACGGCGGGACCGGCATAGCCGGTTCCGTCCGCCAGTACTCGGGAACGCCGCAGTTCGCCACCGTAGGCACTGCCCACAGCTCCCATCTGGTTGCACGTGTGTCCAATACTCTCGGTGATCCAGTGCCCGACATATCCGTCACCTTCACTGCACCAGCCACTGGGCCGTCCGGGACGTTCATGCCGTGCGCCGACGGCAACGTGAACTGGAGCGCGTGCACCGTGACCACCAGCGCCGCCGGGTTGGCCACTGCTTCCACCTACACCGCCAACAACACGCCGGGTGCCTACTCGGTGACCGCGACGGTGGCCGGGCTGGGGACGTCGGCGGCCTTCTCGCTCACCAACAGTGCCAATTTCACGATATCGGGTGACGTCACCACGCGATTCTTCCCCGGCACCAGCCAGAAGGTGGATCTCGTATTCACCAATCCGAATCCGTCGCCTATCACCGTGGCGTCGGGGGCTATCGCCATCACCATCTCAACGTCGCTGGCGGACTGCTCTGCGTCCGCCAACTTCGCCGTGGAACAGGGACTCACGTCGAGTGTGACGGTCCCTGCCAATTCGACTGAGTCGCTGGCGGACCTCGGAGTCGCCCAGGTTTACTGGCCGGTGATCACCATGATCGAAACGCACACCAATCAAGACGCTTGCAAGGGTGTCTCGCTGACCCTCCTCTACTCGGGAAGCACCGTCGGATGAAGCACCGTCGGATAACGCGCCGGAGTCTCGTGGTCAGCGCCATCGCCGTCTTCGCCGTGGGCGTGAGCGGGGGCGTGGCTTACGGCTCGTTCACCTCGACGGGTTCCGGAACTGGGACGGGGAGTACCGGCTCCATGGCGACCGTCACCGTGGCAGCCATCTCCGGCGAGACGCCGGCAACCGCCCTGCAGCCAGGGTCGACCGGTGAGGTCATCGTCAAGGTCGACAACCCCAACAGCTACTCCGTCCATCTGGTGAGCGCGGTGGCGGCGGGCGCCATCAGCGTCTCCGGCGGTAGCGGCTGCACCCTGGCCAACTCCGGCGTGACCTTCACCGATCAGACTGGACTTTCCGTTGCCATCCCGGCAACGACCACCCAGCTGGTGCGTCTTCCGGGAGCCGTGGCAATGTCAACGGCATCAGTGAGCGGCTGCCAGGGGGCCACCTTCAACATCCCCGTCACGATCACGGCCCACACGCCATGAACCGGTCCTCCTCCAGGACCTACCGGGCCGCCACCTGGCGCTCACGCGTATTGGTCGCCGTGCTCGGCACCGCGACCGGTATCGGCGTTCTGGGGGTGGGGGTGGCGTTCGGCTACTGGCTGACGACCAACGGTGCCAACCCGGCCCAGGCGGTGGCTGCCAGCCTGTCCGCCCCACTGTCGCCAACCAGCACGGAGACCGGGAGCGCGACCATCACCGTCGGGTGGACCTTGCCGGGTAGCCAGCTTTCGGGAGCCCAGTACCAAGTGACCCGCACTAGCGGCCCTGGTAGCCCGACGACGGTCTGTACTGTCACGTCGGCCACGACGTCCTGCCCCGACACCGGACTGTCCGCCGGAACGACGTACGGGTACTCGGTCATGGCGGTGCTCCACAGCTGGCAGTCATCGACGATCACGACGTCGGGAACCGCCCTGGAGGTGACGACCAGCTCATTGCCCGGGGGTGTCGTGGGTGCGTCCTATTCGACGACCCTCACCGCCATTGGTGGCAGCGGCACGTACTCCCACTGGGCGCTCGGCTCGGGAACCTTGCCATCGTGGGCGACGTTGAACACATCTACGGGGGCGATCACCGGAACCCCGAACGCTGCAGGCACCACGTCGGGGCTCACGTTTGTTGTTACGGACTCCCTCGGCTATACAACTACGTCGGTTTCGCTCTCACTCACGGTGAACCCGGACACGGCCACCGTCACCGCCTTCACCGTGGCCGGCAGCCCCGCCACCTACGGAGCCGAGACCAGCCTGGTCTTCTCGACCACGGTGGCCTCGGGCCACGGCGAGGGCATCCCCAACACCGACACGGTGACCGTCACCCAGGGGGCAACCACCCTGTGCACCGTGACCCTCACCTCGAGGTCCGGGACGTGCAGCCCGGCGTCGGCCACCGTCCTTGCGGCCTCGGGCAGCGCCTACACCGCCACCGCCACCTTCAACAGCGCCGGGGCCGACCCCAACTTCATCACCACGGCCACCAAGACCACCAGTGTGACGGTGAGCCCGGACAGCGCCACCGTCAGCGTCTTCACCGTGGCCGGCAGCCCCGCCACCTATGGGGCGGAAACCAGCCTGGTCTTCTCGACCACGGTGGCCTCGGGCCACGGCGAGGGCATCCCCAACACCGACACAGTGACGGTCACCCAGGGAGCGACCACCCTGTGCACGGTGACGCTCACCTCGAGGTCCGGGACGTGCAGCCCGTCCTCGGCCACGGTCCTTGGGGTCTCGGGAAGCCCCTACATCGTGACCGCCACCTTCAACAGCACAGGGGCCGACCCCAACTTCGTCACCACCGCCACCAAGACCACCAGTGTGACGGTGAACAAGGACTCCACCATCACGACGGTGTCGGAGACCCCGACGACGGTCACCTACGGCAATGAGTCGGCCTCGATCTTCACCGCTTCGGTCAGCGCTACCCATGGTGAGGCTGTGCCCAACAGCGAAACTGTCACCGTCAACGTCGGCTCGACGAGCTGCACGGTGACACTGACCGCCGGCACTGGTACCTGCACCATCGCCAACACGGCCCTCGCCGCCTCGGGTACTGCCTATACGGTGGGTGCCTCCTACGCCGGTGACACCAACCTCAGCGGGTCCACTGGCTCGGCGTCGACAGGCCTCACTGTCAGCAAGGCAACTCAGACTGTGACCTTCACGACCCCGGCGCCCGCTGATGCTGCAGTCGCCGGCACCTATGCGCCGGTGGCGTCGGCGACCTCGGGGTTGCCGGTTGCCCTGACGATCGACGCCACCACCTCCACGGTATGCAGCATCTCCGCCAGCGTGGTGACCTTCAATACCACCGGCACCTGCACAATCGACGCGAATCAGTCTGGTGGCACGAACTACAGCGCCGCTCTGCAGTTTCAACAGACGATCAACCCCGTTCATATAGGGAAACTTGTGATCACCACGCCGGCGGTATCCGGGGCTTCCTCCCCCCCTTCCACCACAACCACCCCCAACCTCGGTCAAATCACGGTGCAGCTAGAGAACGGGGCGGGCATGCCGATCACGACTGGAAGCATTCTGACTGTCGCCCTCGCGAGCACCTCGTCTGGCGGAAAATTCGGCGCCTCACAGTTCGCCGGGACACCCGAGACAACGGTCAGCATCGCTAGTGGGACCGGCACGGCCAGCTTCTGGTACGGGGATAGCAACACCGGATCGCCCACCATCACTGCGTCGGCCACCAACTACGTTTCCGGTACCCAAACGGAAACCATCACTGTTGCGCCTGCCGGGCTGGCGATCTTCATTGCGCCTGGATCACTAGGAACACTGGGGTCGGGGTGTACGACAGTTAGCACTACCTACACCTGCAACGTGACCGGGCTCCTCGCCGCCGGGTCGATCTCCTTCTATGTCGAGTTCGCGAACTCCAGCGGCACACAGGTCGTCTACAGCACTACGCAGTCATCGTCGATCGCCGAGACGGGCCAAAGTAGCGGAACTGTGACCATCGCCGCGGGTGCCTCTACCTCGAATCCCGGCACGTTAAACGCAGTGTACGTCGTCGTTTTGGGCGGTCCATCGATATTGGAGTTCGGCCCATATACGTTGACCATCAGCATCAGTTAGCTGGTGCAGCGCGGTCAGAAGGAGTTCCCTTAAGGCTCCGGCATCCTTCAACCTGATCGGCAACGATTATTGGCCACGGTTAGCCCCTTTGCCGATGAACCGCGCTTGAGGTGAAGGAGGTGGATTCTCGTGAGCCAGAGGAGGCCCAGACCCTCGGCTATGGCGGTGAACCTCCAAGGTCACTCGGCAACCTTCGCCCGCTATGGGAGTCCTATCGCTGGTGTCACATCGCTCACGGCGGCCGAGTCCCCACCACGGTGCAGCCCCCATGCGGACTGGGTACTATGCGGCATGGTCACGACCCCGAATACCGCACACGGACCGACAGCCTCTCCGATCGCCAAGGCGATCGAGGATGCCCTCGAAGGACGAATGCTGCTTACACACCCCTTCTACAAGCGGTGGGAAGCCGGAACGCTGCAACCGGGGGAACTCGGCGAGTATGCCCGGCAGTATCGGTCCTTCGAAGCCGCCCTCCCGCAGGTCCTGTCCGGGGTGATCGAGCGTCTGGCCGCCGACGGGTCGAAGGACGTCGCCGAAATGGTGCAGCGCAATCTAGACGACGAGCTTGGCCACCCCGAGCCCCATCTCGCCCTGTTCGACCGGTTCGCGGCTGCGGTCTCGGCCCAGGACCCATCGACCGATGCCCGAATCGGCGCCGGTCCGGCCGCCGCCGGGTTGGTCGCCACCTATCTCGACTTGGTGGAAGAAGGATCAGTGGCCGCCTTGTCAGCGGTGGCCGCCTACGAAACGCAGGCCTCGGCCATTGCTGCTTCGAAGGCCGAGGGGCTCCGCCGGTGGTACGGGATCGGCGATGCCGGTGCGGCCTTTTGGGATGTGCACGCGGTCATGGATGCCGATCACGGCGACTGGGCCATCGACGCTTTGACCCATCTCGAGGCCGACCCGACTGCAGTCGCCAAGGCGGCAAAGCGGGCCGCCGATGCGTGGTGGGAATTCCTCGACGAGCGTGAAGCCGATGCTCCTGTCGGCGCCGCCTTGTGCGCCAGCTGATCAGTCAACACAGGTAGGGAATTCTGAGCCGTCGTCAGCCGCGGGCGACCCGAACAGCGGAAAGCACCATCGGCACCTGTAGAGGAAGTCGCAGCCACGGTCCCCACGAGGTGAGGGAGCGCGGACGGCCGGCGTCCACCGCCATCTGGATGTTGGCCGGGTAGACGCCGACCAGGGTGGCGGTAGCGAGCATCCCGCCGCGCCGTCGGGTGGCCGGGTCGGAGGACAACATCAGAGCTCCGGCTGCCGCTTCGACCACGCCCGAGGCGTAGACCCAGAAGCGAGGATGCCCCAGGTACCGGGGCACGATCTTCATGAACGCCCTGGGAATGATGAAGTGGGCAACGCTCGACACCAACAGCATCCCGGCCAGACCGAGCCGTGACCGCCGTTGCCCGGCGCTCTCCTCGGGGGAGCGGGCGACGTCGACGGTGAGCGGGGAAGCTGGCATCGGCTCATCTTACGGATCGCCGCGGACAGCCGCTATCCGGACAGTCTCTATCTGATCCTCAGCCGAGCTCGGTGCCTACCACGGAGACGAACGACACCATCTCCCCGGGATAGCCGCCCAGGTTGTGGGTGAGGGCCAGCTTCCGATCGGTCTCGATCTGACGCTCGGGGGTGGCTTCGCCCCGGAGTTGCAACCATGCTTCGAAGAACATGCGGAGACCCGAGGCGCCGACCGGGTGGCCGAAGCTCTTCAGGCCGCCGTCGGGGTTGATCGGCAGTTCGCCGGTCCGGTCGAACGTACCGGCCAGGACCTCTTTCCACGCCGTTCCCCGGGCGCAGAACCCGAGGTCCTCCATCAGCACCAGCTCGGTGGGGGTAAAGCAGTCATGCACCTCCGCCATGGCCAACTGGCCCCTCGGATCGGTGATCCCGGCTTGACGGTAGGCGTCTTCCGCCGCCAGTGCGCACTCCGGAAACCACGTGTAGTCGTACCCGGGGTCGATGAGCCCTGAGCCGCTACCGGCTGCGAACGACAGTGCCTTGATGTAGATGGGCTTGTCGGTGTAGCGATGGGCGTCCTCGGCCCTCACCACGATGGCGGCGGCCGCCCCGTCTGCGACCCCGGCACAGTCGAACACGCCCAAGCGGCCGGCCACCCGTGGCGAGGCGCAGATCGTCTCGGTGGAGACCTCCTTGCGGAACTGGGCCCTCGGGTTACGGGCACCGTTCTGGTGGTTCTTCCACGAGATCCGGGCCAGCACTTCGGAGAGCTCGTCCTCACTGACCCCGTACTTCTTGCCGTAAGCCGGGGCCACCATGGAGAACATGGCCGCGGCGGTGAGGGTGCGGGCCGTACCGTCATTCGGGATCGGGTAGGCATTCAACCCCTGGTACCCGGAGTCCTTCACCTTTTCGGCCCCGACAGCCATGGCCACGTCGTAGGCACCGGAGGCCACCGCGTAGGCCGCGGCTCTGAGCGCCTCGGAGCCGGTGGTGCAGTAGTTCTCCACTCGGGTGACCGGTTTGCCTTCGAGCTGCAACGGTCGGGCCAGGGTGATCCCACTCATGCCCGACTGGGCGGTGCCGAACCAGTAGGCGTCCACGTCGTCCTTGGTGACCCCGGCGGAGGCGAAGGTGTCTCCCGCTGCCTCGACAATCAGGTCATCGAGGCTCTTGTCCCAGTGCTCGGCGAACCGGGTACAACCCATGCCCACGATTGCGACCTGGTCCTTGATCCCATGCGATCCCATCGCTCGTCTCCTCTGGCTTCCGTGTCAATCGTTGGTGTCCGGTTGGCTGGCCCGGGCCGCACCTGCGGCCGGGGACCTCGCAGTTCGTCTATTCGGCGGCGCCGGCCCGAAGCGGCTTCGCCTTCCAGAAGTAATCGTGGATCCCATCCGCGGTGAACAGCTTCCGGAAGGTCATGGTCACCCGATCGCCGATCTCGACCGAGTCGGGTTCGACATCGGTCAACTCGACAGGGAAACGGCCGCCCCCGTCGAAGTCGACCACCGCGAAGACAATGGGCGGGCTGGGGGAGTACGCCATCCGGTCGATGGTGTAGGTGGCGATGGTGGCCACCGAGTCGGCCCGACCGATGGGTTCCATGTCGTCGACGGCCCCACCCTTCATCGAAATGCGGGAGGGGGGAAGGTGTACGGCCTCGGAGGAACGGTCCTTCGACCCGACAAAGCCGTACTTCCAGTCTTCGTTACGCCAGGCGGCGGTAGAGGAGACCCGCTGAGGCTCAGGACGACGGGGCGGTTCGGGGGTCACCATGCCCCGCCAGGTGAGGAACTTGCCGTAGGGGAGGTCCGCCCCGCCGGCGATCTGGTCGGCGACCGAGTCGGATGGCGACCAGTCGGCCAGGGCCGGGGTGGCGCGAAACACCAGTACGTCAGCTCCGTCGGCCAGCGCCACCAGCGCCACCAGCTGACCCGGCTCCGACTGTTCGAGGATGGATGCCAACATCAGGCCGACGTGGGCGGAGCCGGTCTGTCCTACCGTGGCCGAGAGGTCGTCGACCAGGCTCTCCGGCTTCACGCCCAGTTTCCGCCCCAGGGCCTTGGTCGACCGGGCGTGCATGCCGGTCACCACCACCTTGTCGATCTCTTCGGCTGTCACCCCTGACGTCTTGAGCGCCGAGGCCCACGCCTGCTCGCCCAGGGCCACGTACCGGTTCTCCCCGAAACGCTCCTCCCAGGTCTTGGAGCGGCGGTCCCCGACTGTCCGCCACCGATCGAGGAATTCGTCGGTGAGCGATGCACCTCCGAGATACTCGGCGATGGCCGGATGACCGGGCCCGTCATCACCGACGACCAGCGCCGCGGCTCCGTCTCCGCCGGCGGATTCGTCGGCCGAGGTGGGCATGCCGTCACGCATGTCGGCCAGCACCACCAGGGTGGTGCCCGAACCTTCGGCCCTGAGCGCGCTCACCACGGCGCCGACCCCGGAGCGCAGGGCGCCACCGAAGTCGAAGGCCGGTACCTCGGCCGGGAGCCGGAGCGCGGCGTGGATGGCGGTGGCATTGGTCTTGTCGAGGTAGGCGGGAGTGGCGGTGGCGAACCACAACCCGTCGGGCGCCACAGTGGGCGCAGCGCGAAGGGCCAGGCGGGCTGCCTCCACCCCCATGGTCGTGGTGTCCTCGTCATGGGAGGCCACCGCCCGGCTCCCTTTGCCCCCTCCGTTTCCGAAGACCTGGGCGACGGCGGACCGCTGCAGGCGGCGGTAAGGGACGTACCCGGCGACGCTGACGATGCCTCTCATTTCTCTGACGACCCCTTCGTTCTGACTGCGACCGGGCGAGTGGCCGGTCGGCTCCGTTTCGCCGAACTCCCGACGACAACCGTGCTGGGCTGGGAGAATGCTTGTAATACCCGCAGCGTTGGCTCGGGCCCGACCCTCATCCTATGATGCCCACAGTATCTGACGGTCAGTCAGGTAATCACTGCGGCGCAGGTGCGCCGGGAGGGAGGAGACCACATGGACTTCGAGTTCACCCCCGAGCAGATCGAATTCGTGGCGGAGGTCGAGGCGTTCCTGGACGCCAACGACGATCCTGAGGTCTTTGACGTCACCCGCGAGAACATGGCGCAGATTGTGGATACGCCCCCACGCCGCAAGTTCATGGCCAAGCTCGGCGAACAGGGCTGGCTGGGAATCACCTGGCCCAAGGTGGTCGGCGGCTCCGAGGGTGAGGGAATCTACGAATACCTGTTGAACGAGGCGCTGGCCGCCCGGGGCGGACCGCAGATCGGCAAGGGCGTCGGCATCATCGGCAAGACGATCATCAGCCATGGCAGCGAACGCCTGAAGCACGAGTTTCTGCCCAAGATCCTCAACAACGAGGTCGAGTTCGCGGTGGGCTATTCCGAGCCGAATGCCGGATCGGATGCCGCCTCGATGCAATTGAAGGCCACCCGGGACGGCGACGGCTGGCGGTTGAACGGCCAGAAGACCTGGACCACCTCGGCCCACTTCGCCGACTGGTACTGGGTGGGGGCCCGCACCGACCCCGACGCTCCCAAACACCACGGCATCACCCTGTTTCTGGTGCCGATGGACCATCCCAACATCACCGTGAAAGAGATCTGGACGATGGGCGACGAGCGGACCAACGAGGTCTATCTCGACGACGTCTTCGTGCCCGACGATTATGTGGTGGGGGAGCTGAACAAGGGGTTCCAGTACATCTCCGAGGCGCTCGATCTGGAGCGGTTCACCCTCTTCACCTACTCACCGATCGCCCAACGGCTCGATCTGCTCACCGAGTATGTGGCCACCGCCACCCGGGACGGCGAGCCCCTCAAAGACGATGCGGTGGTGCGCGAGCGGATTGCCCAGCTCCACACCGAGGCCGAAGTGGCCCGGGTCCTCGGGCTCAAGTTCGTCTTCAAGGCGGGAGAGGGTGGGGCGCCGCCGACCTCGGAGGCTTCCGAGTACAAGCTGTTCACCACCGAGTATTCACGGCGGTTGGCCGACGCGTCGATGGACCTGGCCGGACCGGGAAGCCAGCTTCGGGTCCGATCCGAGGATGCCCCGATGAAGGGCCGGTCCGAGTCGACCTATCGCTACACGGTGATCGACACCATCGGCGGCGGCGCCTCGGAGATTCAGAAGAACATCATCGCCCGCCGCAAACTCGGTTTGCCGAAGAACTTCTGATCGACGCCTCTCTGTGACCACACCCACCCCGCCGGCCATGCCTCCCTCGGCGTCGACCGCGTCCTCGACCGGACTGTTGGCCGGCGTGGTGGTGCTCGATCTGTCCAGTGTGGGACCGGCGGCGCGCTGTACCCGGTTGCTCGCCGACTATGGGGCGACCGTGGTGAAGGTGGGGGCGGTTCCCGGCCGGGGAGCCCAACCCATCAACCCGCCGTTCTACGCCTACAGCGCCTCGCGGGGGCTGCAACGCATCGCTATCGACCTCAAGGACCCCGACGGGCGCGACGCCTTCCTCGACCTGGTGGAATCGGCCGACGTGGTGGTGGAGAGCTTCCGACCCGGGGTGATCGATCGGTTGGGCATCGGATACCACGCCCTGATGGCGGTCAACCCCGGCGTCATCCTGTGTTCGACCACCGGCTTCGGGCAGTCGGGACCCCGTTCGGACTGGGCCGGGCACGACATCAATTACCTGGCCGTCGGCGGGTATCTGGCGTCGTCGGAGCCACGGGGCGACGGTGGACCGCCGATCGCCGGGGCCACCCTGGCCGACGCCGCCGGCGGGGGCATGCACGCAGCCATGGCCATCATGGCCGCGTTGATCGGGCGGCGCGAGACAGGGGCCGGAGCCCATCTCGACGTCTCCATCGCCGAGGGGGTGTTGTGGCTGACCTCCCTGGCGGTGGACGAGCACCTGGCCACCGGGGCCGAGGTGGGGCCGGGCCACAGCATCATCAGCGGCCGGTATGCCTGTTACGACACCTATCAGGCCGCCGATGGGAAATGGCTGGCCGTCGGCGCCATCGAGCCGAAGTTCTACGCCAACCTGTGCCGGCGACTCGGGTGTGAGCAGTGGGTGGCACATCAACTCGATGACGGGGTGCAAGAGAAGATCCGCGCCGACTTCCGGGCGGCGATCGCCTCCAGGGCCCAGGCAACCTGGGTGGCCGAGTTGGCCGGGTTCGACACCTGCGTGTCGCCGGTCCAGACGGTGGCCGAACTGGTCGACGATGAGCAGTACCTGTCCCGGGGGGCCATGGTCGATGTGGTCATGGGCACCGAAGACGGTGCCGGCACTGACGACGGAAGTGATGCCGGCGGGCCCATGAGGTTTCGACAAGTCGGGCCGGTGCTGGCCGGGATGGTACGCCCAGATGGCCCGGTGGCGGTGCGTGATCCGGCAACCTCCGATGCTGGCGCCCTCTTGGAAGCGGCGGGCATCCCACCCGACCGGATCGCCGAACTGCGAGCGAAGGGAGTGGTGGCATGAGTGGCATAGGCGTGACCGATATCGAGGGCCTGATCGGGGTAGAGCAGTACGTCGAGGTGGGCGAGTTCCCGGTGGAGCAGGGGTATGTATGGACGACCTGCTCATCGGTCGAGAACGGCAACCCCTTGTTCTGGGACGACCAGGTGGCGAAAGAGGTGACCGGCGGGCCCATCGCCCCGCCTTCCATGGTGTCGGTGTGGTTCAGGCCTCACCACTGGGCACCCGGGCGCACCCGGGCCGCCCTTCCGCTGCAGATCCATTTTGATCTCAAGGAAGGGCTGGGTCTCCCCGAGGCGGTGATGAGCGACAACACCATGATCTTCCACGAGCCGGTGAGGCCAGGGGACATCCTCCGCACCAGCCAGATCCTCCGGTCGGTCAGCGCCGAGAAGACCACCCGGCTCGGGACCGGGCGCTTCTGGGTGATCGACGTCGAGTACCAGAACCAACGCGGCGAGCTGGTGGCGGTCGAAAGCTATACGGGCTTCGGCTACGGCCGGGCCGGTTCGGACGCGGCCGGCGCCGCCCCGACCGCGGGCCAGAAGACGGGAGCCGGACAGTGACCACGAAGACAACGCCGACCCGGTTGCTCGGGGACGTACACGTGGGCGACACCCTTCCCGAGCTCGCCTATCCGGTCACCGCCACCACCGTGGTGCTGGGCGCATTGGCGGCTCGGGACTGGCGACCGATGCACCACGACAAGGACTTCGCCGTCAACCGGAACGGCACCCAGGACATTTTTCTCAACACCCCCAACCAGGCGGCGTGGTTCGAGCGGTTCATCACGGACTGGACAGGTCCGTACGGTCGCCTGCAGCGCATGACGTTCCGCATGCTCGGCTCGGTCTTCCCCGGGGACACCATGGTGTTCCGGGGCACAGTGACCGATACCGGAGTCGACCCGGCGGGATGCGGGTGGGTGGCCATCGACATTTCATTGTCGGTGGGCGACGACGCCAAGACAACCTGTAAGGCGCGGGTCGCTCTCCCGGCCTCAGGCCAGGACAACCCGTGGCAGCGCAAGGGCGACCAGTGGCAACCATGAGGCTCACCGCACCCGAACGCATCACACCAGTAGAGGAGAACTGACCATGTTGGACCTCAAATTCAGCGCCGAACAAGAGATGTTGCGCGAGACGGTACGGGGCGTGTGCGCCTCCACCAGCCCTCTCAGTGTTGTCCGCCAGTTCGAAGACGACCCCATCGGGTATTCGCCCGACCTGTGGAAGCAACTGGCCCACCTCGACCTCATCGGACTGCAGCTCCCCGACGAGTACGGCGGGTCGGGCATGACCGCCCTCGAAGGCGTGGTGGTCTACGAGGAGTTCGGTCGGTCGCTGGCGCCTTCTCCCCACTTCGTGAGCTCGGTGCTGAGTGGGGGAGCCCTGGCCCGCTCGGGAAGCGACGAGATGAAGAGTGAGTGGCTCCCGAAGATGGTGAGTGGTGAGGCGATCCTGACCCCGGCATGGCTCGAGCCCGAGAACGGCTTCGGACCCAACGGGATCCAGCTCCGGGCCGTCCCCGATGGCGACGGGTTCCTCCTGACCGGGGTGAAGCGCCACGTCGGGTTCGCGCGCGCTGCCAGTCGCCTGGTGGTATTGGCCCGTACCGGTGACGGTCGTGACGACGTCGACCTCTTCCTGGTCGATCCCGACGCCGAGGGGGTGACACTCACCCAACACATGACCATCGCCTCTGATGCCCAATACCGTGTCGATCTCGACCGGGTGCGGGTGACCGCCGCCGATCGCATCGGAGCTCCCGGGACCGGTTGGGCAACTTGGGAGGCGGTGATGCACGACGGCATCATCCTGGCCGCTGCCCAGGCGGTGGGTGGATCCCAGTACGCCATGGATATCACCGTGCAGTACGCCAAGGACCGCCATCAGTTCGACAAGCCCCTCGGGGCATTTCAGGCTCTGGCCCACTACTTGGCCGATGGCACTACTGCCGTCGACGGAGCCGAAGTGCTCGTGCACGAGGCGGCATGGGCCGCCTCGGTGAATCGGGATATCTCCAAGTTGGCCCCGATGGCCAAGCTCTTCGCCTGCAACACCTACCGCCAGGTGACTGCCACCGCCCAGCAGATCTTCGGGGGGATCGGCTTCACCCTCGAGTTCGACATCCAGCTGTACTTCCGCCGGGCCAAGCAACTCCAGATCTCCTGGTGGGATACCCGTTACCTGGAGGAACTGGTTGCCGCCGCCGTCCTCGATGCCCCCCGATAAGCGGTCGATCAGGCCAGGGCCGGCGCCACCCGATCGACGAACAGCTCCAACGACGCCCACCCGAGGTCGGGGTCGAGCCCGGCCACCAGGGGCTTTACCGTGAGGGCGGCCAGCGGGTCGAGGGTGGCCGCCAGGGCCAGGCACTCCTCGGGGGTAACCACCGCGTAGAGCCCTGACTCCTTCAGCTGGCTCACGTCTTTTGCCGGCCGGAACGGGTTGGCCCCGGGCACGCCGGCGGCCCACGCCGCGTATGCATTTGCCTCGTGGAGGACGTGGGGGGCGAGTTGGGCCCACGACCGGTCAGGGTCCTCGGTGACGAAGACCCACATCGGCCCACCGGGCCACAAGAGGATCCCGTCGCCCTTGCCCAACCTCCGGCATTCGGTGCGGTACGTGTCGGCTTGGGCCGGGTCGGCCACCGCCGGCAGAAAGGCGTCGCCCAGCCGGGCCGCCCGTTTGGGGGCGCTCCCACCCACGATGATGAATGGACGGGGTCGTTGGGACGGCGGTGGTGTGATGGTGATGATCCGCCCACCGACCCGACACGGTTGGCCGGACAACAACTGCACGAAGGTGGCGAGCTTCTCCTCGAAGAGGGCGCCCCGCCCGTCGAAGGGAACTCCGAACATGGCGAACTCATCGGGGACGTACCCGGGAACGACCGTCAACTCCAGTCGACCGTTGCTGATCACATCGAGCACGGCGGCATCCTCAGCGGTGGCAACCGGGTCGCGCAGGGTCAGGATGAGCGCCGAAATCATGATCCGCAGATGCTCGGTGCGGGCCGCGATGGCGGCCCCGAACACAAAGGGCGAAGGCAGATAGCCATCCTCGGAGCCATGGTGCTCGGAGAGCACCACTCGAGGACATCCCCGGGTGTCGGCCCATGCCGTCATGGCCAGAGCCTCGCGATAGAGCGCCGGTCGGGGAGTCCCGAACGCCGGCCCTCTCAGATCGTGGTGGAGGGCCCAACCCGGCATGCCTGAACCCCCTGTGACGAGTGGCGGACCCAACCCCGATCCGGTATGCGACGAGCGTACGCCCACCGTCGCACCCACGATCTACGGTGGTGGCGATGAAGGACGAGGATGCCTTGCGGTCGGGGTTTGGGGTCATCGATGTGGAGACCACCGGGTTCTCGGCATCGCGTGATCGGATCGTCGAAGTGGCGGTGGTGGTGATCGATCCGGCCGGAGTCGAGCTCGAAGCGTTCTGCACGGTGGTCGACCCGGGATGTGACCCGGGTCCCACCCATGTCCACGGGATTACCGCTGCCATGGTCCTGGGCGCGCCGACATTCGGCCACATTCACCCCTACCTCGCCGATCTGCTGTCGGGGCGGGTGATCGTGGGTCACAACGTGGGTCGGTTCGATCTGGGGTTCATCCGGGCCGAGTGCCACCGGCACGGTGGAGACGAGCTGGTGGTCGGGGATGTGCCTCTTGTCGACACCATGACGGTGGCCCGGGACCGGCTGGATCTCTACGGCCGGGCCAGGTTGGTGGAGTGCTGTGACTACTTCGGCCTCAGCTGGGACGATCACCACAGCGCCTTGGGAGACGCCCGGGTCACTGCTGCGTTGTTCATCGCAATGAAGAACAGGTTGGGTGACGACATGCTGGGGATCACCGAGCTGTTGGCCCGGGCGCAAGACGTCCGATGGCCGGGGGCGGCGAGCGTCCGCCCCACCATCCGGGGTCGTCAGGGTCCGGACCTGGGCGAGGTTCCGGTGTTGTCGCCGACTCCGGTGTTGTCGCCGACACTGTCCACTGGCCGCAATCCTCGGTGACGGGCGTTCGCCAATAGCTCCCCGGGAACATCTCCATGGGGGATCCCGACCACCAACGAGGTCTGGGCCAGCACCACCACCCCGGTGATCAGGACGGCCAGTGCCACGCACTCCAGCACCGTCCACCGAGCGCCGCCGCGGAGCCGGTCCCCGAACATGGTGATCCCGATGATGATGCTGACCAGGGGGTTCACGGTGACCAAGGTCGTACGGGACGCGGTGATCGGCCCGGCGTGGAGAGCGTTCTGAAGCAGAAAGACGGTACTGAGACCGGTGACCGCCACCAGGTAGGGCTGGGCGTGGGTGAACACATGGCCCCATCCGTGGGTGATGTACGTGGTGGTTGCCTTGGTCAACGCCGCGCCGTAGGCCGCGGTGATGGCAGTGGCGGTGCCGAAGGCGGCAGCCCGCCACCAGCGGGGGCCCCGCATGCCGGCCAAGATGAACCCGGCGACGGCCACGAGCAGAATGGAGGAGGCCACGACCCATTGGCGATTGTCGGGGATGAGGGCGCCACCCCTGGGCTCAGCGGCCAGAAAGAAGCCCCCGAGGCCGGCCACGATGGCGATGGAGCCGGCCCATTCCCGCCAGCCCAGTCGATAGCGGAACCAGACGGCGAGGATGAGCATCAAGAACAACAGTTCGGTGGTGAGTACGGGTTGGACCACACTGAGTTGACCCAAGCGCAACGCGGTGGCCTGAAGGGCGAACTCCACCAACATCAGAGCGAAGCCGACCAACCAGATCCGGCGCCGGACGGCGTGGGCGATCAGGCTCAGCCGCAGAGCCGCAGAGGACGGTGCCGACTCCACGCCGATCCTCTGCAACACCGAGGTGAGGGCGTTGACGAAGGCGGCGATGACGGCCAGAAGGTAGGACACGGGACTAGTTGTAGCCCGTCGCCGGCTACGGTGCCGCCCACGTCGCCCCGATCTGGTTGGCTGCCACTGACCGTCGTCACCGGGTGAATGCTCTACGCGTTGCTCAGATTCGAAGAACCTGATGACCGAGGAACCGTGGACCGCATTGGTGTCCTGTCATGGGCCAGTGCTTCTGGCGGCCGGAAGACCCTGTCGGATCGGTTGATCGGTAACATGACCGCCATGGCCGACATCACCGTGACCGCTGCACCCACCGCACCGTCGTCAGCTGAGGTTCCCGATCTGTTGGACCCCGGGTTCTACGTCGACATCGATGCCATGCACAATGCACTGCGTCCACTCCGCCATGACCATCCGGTGGTGTGGGATGAGAAGAACAGTCTGTGGGCCGTGCTCCGTCACGCCGACGTGGTCGATGTGGAACGGAGAGACGAAGTCTTTGTCAGCGGCCAGGGGTACCGCTCGTTCCACGCGCCGGGTGAGGACAACATGATTGCGCTCGATGAGCCCCGGCACAGCGAGCAACGGAAGCTCATCTCGCGACGGTTTACGCCGAAAGCTGTGCGCAGCCTCGAGCCGAAGCTGGCCGGCATCATGGACGAGCTCATCGACGCGTGGATCGACCAAGGCGAAGTGGAGATCGTGTCCGAGCTGGCCGCTCCGTTGCCGGCCCGGCTCACCGCCCACCTCCTCGGGCTCTCCGAGGACCACTGGCCGGACATCACGTCGTGGTCGGAAAGGCTGATGCGCTACGACAAGGCAGCCAATGATCCAGAGGCCGCACAAGGGTTCTTCGAAGCCATCGGCGAGTTCGCGGTGGTGCTGGCCGACGTGGCCTCGGCCCGACGGGCGGAGCCGGCCGACGATTTGATCTCGGTGTGGACCCACGCGGAGATCGGCGGATGTCCGATGGGCGACGGCACCATCATGAACGAGACGGGGTTGATGATCTCCGGAGGGGCGGAGACCACCCGCACCGTGATCACCAGGTCGTTGGCCGAATTCTGTGACCACCCCGACCAGTGGGAGGCCCTGGCCGACGACCCGTCCCTCATCCCCGGCGCGGTGGAGGAGATGGTCAGGTGGGTGACCCCGTTGAACAACTTCTTCCGCACGGCAGTGGAGCCGGCCGCAATCGGTGGGGTGGGGGTGGAAGCGGGGGACCGGGTGATCCTCCTCTATCCGTCGGCCAACCGTGACGAGATTGTGTTCGACGATCCCTATGCATTCGATATCCGTCGGACCCACAACCCCCATGTGTCGTTCGGGTTCGGTACCCACTTCTGCCTGGGCGCCCCGCTGGCCCGGTTCGAGCTGCGCATGTTGATGGAGCGATTGACCCGACGGATCACCAACCTGTCTGTGATCGAGGCTCCCGATATCGAAGCGAACATCTTTGCGGGCGCTGTCCGCTCGTTCCGCCTGGGTTTTGACCGCCGGGGTTGACCGCCTGGGTCTTGACCGGCGGATCTACCCGACGATGTCGCCGTCGTCCTCGGTGTCGGGTCCACGTGACGCACCCCCGTCGTCGGGCATGTGCAGACCCAGTGAGTAGCCATCGAGAAAGGTATCGGCTTCACGTCTCCGCGGATACCGATTCTCGAGTTCCTTGAAGCGGGGGCTGTGATTCGGCTCGATGAGGTGGGCCAACTCGTGGGCGATGACCGCGTCGAGTACCCAACTGGGGGCGACCCGTAACCGCTCGGAAATCCGGATCTCCCGGGTGAGCAGCGTGCACGATCCCCATCGTTTGTTCTGGGTGGTCGACCACCGGATCGAAGTGGGTCGGATGCCGTCGAGGTACCTATCACCCAGCACCGCGGCACGCTCTTCGAGATGCGCATCGGAAGCATGAAGGTAGGGACGGTGCCGATGCAGCCGGCGGGACAGGTGGTCGACCATCTCATCCCTGTCGACCCCGCGTAGATGGGGAGGGACCACCACGATGATGCGATCGCCCTCCCAGTGGGCACCGGCAGTCTTCTTCCGTCGACTGCTGACCCGAATTTCGACATCGGGCCGGAACAGATCAGGTGGTTCGATGGTGTAGGTCATGGAGGCGAAGTTACGGCGGAGGTGTGACAACGGGGATATGGGACGAGATCTTAGGAAGGCCAGCCACCGAAGGGGTGGATCACCAGGGGAACCGGCGAACGGGACTCCGCAGATGTGGGCGGTACGCTGGGGCAGTGCAACGCTATTTCACGCCCCGCTGCATCGGGATGCACGTGACCCTCCTCCTCGTGATTCCGACGTTTGCCTGGCTGACCTGGTGGCAGTTCGAGAGGGCGTATCACGGGAACACGTTGAGCTGGGCCTATACCTTTGAATGGCCGTTGTTCGGCGGGTACGCCATCTACGTATGGTGGCAACTGATTCATGACGACCCCACCGTATTCGCCCATGGCCGTACGGGTGAGCGGTTCGGAGCAGACGGTGAGCCGTTGGGCCCCCAGGAAGAACCGGGTTGGGCCCTCGGAGGGGGTCGGCGGGCCAAGCGCCAGGCTTCCCGGGTTGAACCGGGATCGGTCACCGGTTCCGGACCCCTCGCCGGTACCGATACGTTGATTGACTCCACCGTGACCCCTCTGGTGGCAACGAAGGTCGCCGCACCGGAGATTGCCGAAGACGATGGCCGTGAGGCAGAAGACCCCGAGCTGGCCGAGTACAACCGGTACCTTGCCGACCTCAGCGCCAGTTCTGACAGGAAGCGATGGTAAACGTGCCCGAGACCCTGTCGTCGCCGCCGAAGACGAAGAGGACCGACCCCATGGCCGGCGCTCTGATGCGCTACCGGGTGATGGCCTACATCGTGGGGACGGCCCTGATAATTCTGGTGTTCGTGGCCATCCCCTTGCAGTACTGGGGCCACCAGAAGTTGGTGGCAGAGATTGTCGCTCCCATCCACGGCTACCTCTACCTGGTCTACCTGGTAGCCGGGGCCGACCTCGCCCGCCGGGCCCACTGGCACCTGGGCAGAATCCTGTTCGTGGTGTGCGGTGGGTTCGTCCCGTTTCTCGCCTTCTTCGTGGAGCACTGGATCACCCGGCGCATGAACGCAGAGCGGTCGCAACAGGCGGAGGCGACAGCCGCGGCCGAACCGGCCACCTTGGATTCTCTGGGTCGATAGGAGGCCGGATCGGCTGCATGGGGATCGAACCGCACGACCCTCAGATAGCAGAGGTGAACCAGGGGTACACGGGCGCCAAGGTCAGCGGGCACCCCGCACCAGTTCGCCCGGCCGGGCCCCGGTGTCCTTTCCCTCCGAGAAGGTGGTGACCCCTGTCTTGATGGTCTCCACGTAACCCATGGCACCCTGCACCAGGCGCATACCGCCGGCCGGCAAGTCGGCCACCACCGTCGGATTTCCCAACTGCAAGTGGTCGTAGTCAATGAGGTTGAGGTCGGCGATGGCTCCGGCTTCGAGGGTGCCCCGGTCGGTGAGACCGTAGAGGCGGGCCGTGTCGTGGGTCTGCTTCTTCACAATCCACTCGAGGGGGAGCCGTTCGCCGCGTACCCGGTCACGGGTCCAGTGGGTCAGCATGAAGGTGGGCTGTGATGCGTCGCAGATGACCCCGCAGTGGGCGCCCCCATCCCCCAGACCGACCACAGACCTGGGGTGGAGGAGCATGTCCCGGGCCGGTTCGAGATCGCCATTGGAGTAGTTGAGGATCGGCACGTAGAGCAACCCCCGCCCATCGTCTTCGAGCATGGCCTCGTAGGCCACTTCGAGTGGAGTCCGACCGGTGGCGGCGGCCAGGCCGGCCAGCGATCGTTCGGGCCCCGGCTCGTACTCGGGGGGGCTTCCGAGGGCGAATGTGGAACGGTACGCCTGTTCCATGCGGGCCACCGACGCGGGGTCCGGGGGAGTCCAAGACTCGATCGAGTGCCGAACGTCGGGACGGCGGAGCACCTCGACCAGGTCCGCGGGTGCCAGCCCCTTGGATTTGATGGCCTGATAGGCAGGCACCATGTCGAACAGGCTGTAGGTGGTGAAGTGGCCGGACAGCAATCCGGTGGCCCGGCCGGCTACCTGGGGCCAGAGGTCGGCCCCTTCGGAGGTGGCCCGCAACGACTCGTCCATCAACTGTCGCCAGAGGTCGGGGGCGCTGTCCACCTGCACAAGGGCGAAGGTGACGGGTCGTCCGATGGCGGTGGACAGCCGCCGCATCCAGTCGACTTCCTTGGCCGGTCCGATGATGTCCTCACCGGCAGCGCCGGTGGGGGCGAGTTCGAACACTCCTGTTTTCAGCTCACCGAGGGCGCTGCCGATGCCGAAGAGCTCGTCCTCCGCCGCGAACGTGCCGGGCACCGGCTCACCATCGATGGCCTGATGGGCCAGTGTCCGCGAGGTGGAGAAGCCGAGGGCGCCGGCGGCGATGGCCTCCTTCACCAGTTGCTTCATAGAGGCGATGTCCTCGGATGTGGCTGGTTGGTTGCGGGCGCCACGTTCGCCCATCACATAGGAGCGGACGGCGCCGTGGGCGATCTGGGTGCCGATGTCGACAGTCCAGTTCCGTTGGCCGAGCGTATCGAGGTATTCGGGGAAGGTCTCCCAGTCCCAGGTGATGCCCTCGGCCAGCGCGGTGCCGGGGATGTCCTCGACGCCTTCCATGAGACCGATGAGCCACTCGTGGCGATCGGGTCGGGCCGGTGCGAAACCGACCCCACAGTTACCGGTCACGATGGTGGTGACCCCGTGCCAGCTGCTGGGGGCCAACACGTCGTCCCAGGTGGCCTGGCCGTCGTAGTGGGTGTGGATGTCCACCCATCCCGGGGTGACCAGCAGCCCATCGGCGTCCACGGTCCGCTCTGCCCCAACCCCGGGAAACGAACCAACCCCGGTGATGCGCCCGTCGTCCACGGTGATATCTGCAGTGCGCGCCGCCGCCCCGGTTCCGTCGACGACGGTCCCCCCTCTGATGACAAGGTCGTGCACGGCGAGATCCCCCTCGTTCAATGAGCCTCTTCGATGCCCACCCTAGCCAGGCGGAATGGAGTAGGTGACCTGCGCCTTGGCAAGGATGGCTTTGCTCCCGTCGGATACCATGGCGACCTCCACCACCGCCAGGCGCTTTCCCAATTTGAGCAAGGTGGCCGTCGCCACCACGTCAACCAGGGCGGGTTTGCGGAGGAAGTCGATGTGGAGGCTGGTGGTCACAGCCAGCGCCACCGGACCGATGTGGCCCACGATGGCGAGCCACGCCGCGCAGTCGGCCAACGACATCAGGATGGGACCCGACACCGTCCCACCGGGCCGACCGTGGAAAGCCGAGATGGGTAGGCGAAGACGGACTTGTTGTTCACGTATGTCTTCGACCACGAAGGCTGGGGGGTCGAGAGGGAACCCGTCAAGCAGAAACTGTTGGAGCTCATCCACGGTCATCACGGGCATGGCCTACCGTACCGGCTGATGAACGGGACTCTCGAGCCGCCGCCTCCCGACCGACAGCCTGTCAGCGAGACCTAATCCTGGTGGAATTCACCGTGGCGACCAACTCCGGACGTGAAGCGGGCGGCACCTTCGAGGGTCTCGCCACTGCCGATGGTGACGAGACCATGGCGGACCTCATTGAGTATGGCCTGAGGTTCGCCGAGGTCCCACTGTTCAATGGCCGAGAGGCGGTCGTGCCGCATGCAGGTCTGGGGAAAGTCCGCGAGTTGATGGCCGAGGGCAATGGCTTCGTTCAGTGCTTCACCGGGCTCGGTTACCCGGTTCACCAGGCCCATGGTGAACCCCTCGGTGCCGCTCACACCTCTTCCGGTGAGGATCAGATCCATGGCCCGGCTGTGCCCGATGAGACGGGGAAGGCGGATGGTCCCGAGGTCGACGAGCGGTACGCCGAATCGTCGGCAGTAGACACCGAGGGTGGCGTCGGAAGATGCCACCCGCAGATCACACCAGGCCGCCAACTCCAGACCACCGGCCACGGCAAAACCCTCGATGGCCGCGATGACCGGCTTGGACAATCGGAGTCGGGACACACCCATGGGCCCATCACCGACCTCGCTGACCCGGTTGCCCCCACCTTCGGCCAGTCCTTTCAAGTCGGCACCGGCGCAGAAGGTACCGGATGCTCCAGTGAGAATCGCCACCGACGAACTTCGATCTGCGTCGAAGGCCCGGAACGCCTCCGCCAATGCGGCACCCGTTGCCCGGTCGACCGCGTTGCGCCTCTCGGGACGGTTGATCGTGATGATCCGAACGGCTTCGTCGTCGGTTACGGAGATCAAATCTCGGTCGGTGGCCATCGGGAGTCTCCTCGCTGTTGCTCTCGTGCGATCCGGTATGTGCAAGGGGCATGGCTAGCCCATGGCCAGGGGCCAATCAAGCGGCAACGGGTCGATGGGACCGAAAATACCGGCGTCGCCGGCTCAGATTGCTGGACCGAGCCACTCGGCGCGAGAGCTCGGGCTTCGGACGGACTCGTGGTCACCGTTGGGTCTCCCAAGACGTGACCAGGCTGTCGGGCACGAATGACCGGACGGTTGGGCACCCGGTATGTGGCCATGTCGAGCTCACTGCGTGGAGATTTCGCACCACACCGATTTACCAGTTGCAGTCGGTCGAACGCCCCATCGGTCAGTGAGCGAGGCGACCATCTGCAACCCGCGACCGTGTTCGGCGTTGAGGTTGGCCCGCCGCATGCGGGGAACGACGTCGGTGCCATCGTGAACGGCCACCACAATCCGGTCGGCGGTGCGGCTCAACCTGAGCTCGATGGGCGATCGGCTGTGGAGGATGGCATTGGTAACAAGTTCGTTGACCACTACTACGAGATCGCTGGTCAAGTTGGGAGTGACTGCCCAAGCGGCCAACACCTCCGTAGTGAACCGACGAACGCCGGCCACGGATTCTGCTTCGGGAAGCACAGGGACCGTGACGAACGCGGGGTCCAACGCCTGGCCGGGAACCTCGGCGACGAGCACGGCAACATCATCGTCGGACCCATTGGGGAGGAGAGCGTCAACCAGTGCCCGGGGCAGATCCTCGACCCGGCCGCTGTTGGCGGTAAGTGCGCTGACAAGGTCATCGATCCCGTGTTCGATGTCGCTTCCGCGATGCTCCACCAGGCCGTCCGTGTACAAAGTCAGTAGGTCTCCGGCAGACAGGGTCAATGTTGTCTCAACCAGGTCATGGGGTCCGGTACCCAGTGGCGGGCCAAACGTTCCGATGAGACGCTTCGTAGCGCCATTTGAGGAGCGCACAAGTGGAGGTAGGTGCCCAGCATTCGCATACACAAGGGACCGGTCCTGCGGGTCGAAGACGGCATAGATGCAGGTGGCAATCTTTTCTTCGCTTATCTCGCGGATCGTGGCGTCGAGGTGCTCGAGGACGCGGGTCGGAGACAGGTCGAGCTGGGCGTAGGCGCGGATGGTCGCGCGGAGTTGACCCATCACCGCGGCGGCGCGAATGCCACGGCCCATCACGTCACCCACCACCAAGGCCGTACGGTCGCGGTCCAACTCGATGACGTCGTACCAATCGCCGCCGACTTGGGTGTCGTCCACCCCTGCCTGGTAATGCGTGGCGACCTTCAGTTGCTTTGGAGTGAATGCGCGCACCGGAAGGAGGCTCCGTTGCAGCTCTTCGGCCAGCAGACGTTCGCGAGCCGCGGTCTGCTTGTCGGCGGCGGCCGCATCGGTGGCTTGTTTGGCCAGGATCTGGTCGGTGATGTCCTGAATGCTTCCTCGCAGCTGCATGGGATGCCCTTCGGAGTCGCAAACAAGTTCGCCGACGGTATGGAAGGTCCTCTCTGCTCCCTCCACCGTATGGGAACGCATTTCGAAATTGATGATCTCGCCGTCTGTCGCCGCGATCAGAGCAGCCCGTACCCGCTCGACATCGCCGGGATGTATCCGGCCGAGAACTTCGGCGATGCCACCGTCATGCAACTCGTTCTGGGTGAGCTGGATCTGGCGGAGGAACTCTCCTGATCCGGCTACTGCACCAGAAGCGAGATCCAATTCCCAACTGCCGACCTGAGCCAGGCGCTGCGCCTGATCGAGGAGGGTCCGTTGCTTTTGCAGTTCGGTCGCAAGTCGGCGCACTTTGTCGAGTTCGAGGTTGGCGCGGATTCGGGCGACGAGCTCGCGGGCGGTGAACGGTTTTGTCAGGAAGTCATCCGCGCCTGCTTCCAATCCTTCGACGGCGGCGTCATCCCCGGCCCGAGCTGACAGCATTACGATCGGCACGTGCATGGTGGCGGGGTCGGAGCGCATGGCGGCCAGTAGGCCAAACCCATCCAGACCCGCAAGCATGACATCGGTGAGAACGAGATCGGGTGGAGAGGCCCGCACCATCTCGAGCGCGACGAGGCCATCCCGGGCGGTTTCGACGGCGTAGAGGTCGGAAAGCAGGCCGGTGATGTACTCGCGCATGTCGAGGTTGTCGTCGACCACGAGGATCCGCAGTCGATCGACTGCACCGACTGGTTGCACCGGCACCGGGACAGCCGAATGATCGGTATCGCGGGTTTCGGCGTCGAGCCAACGCGACGACTCGGCCAAGAAACCCTCGGTGTTGCGAGCGGCTCTGCCCGTCGCGTCATCTGGCTCCGCGGCAATCTGCTCAACCGGGAGATGTGCAGTTCCCAGAGGGACCCGCACGGAAAATCGTGTTCCTTTGCCGGGCTGACTGTCCGCCACGATCGTCCCGCCATGCAAACTCACCAATTCGGCCGTCAATGCCAGTCCAATGCCGGATCCTTCGTGGCTTCGAGAGCGCGCACCGGTGATCCGGTGGAATCGCTCGAACAACCGGTGCAGCTCGCCGGATTCGATCCCGATGCCGGTGTCCGCCACCTCCAGTTCGGCTTCCCCGTCACTGATGGCAAGTCGGATGGTGATGCCACCGGAAAAGGTTGCCTTCAGTGCGTTCGACAGAAGATTTGAGACGATGTTGGTCCACATGTCCGGGTCGACGTAGACAAGGGCATCGACCGGAGGACAGTCAACGGTGAACGCAAGGCCAGCCCGTTCGACCGCCGCGCTGAACATGGCGGCCACGTCAGCTGTGTGCCGGGCCAGGTCGAGAGCCTCGAAGCGAGGATCGGCCCGCCCGGCCTCGAGGCGAGAGAAGTCGAGCAGCACATTGACCAGTTTGAGCAGTCGTAACGCATTGCGGTGCATCACTTCGGTTCGGGCCCGTTGTGCCGGCGGTAGAGGACTGTCCGAGTCGGCGAGAGCGTCAGTCGCCGGCCCGAGGAGCAGGGTCAGCGGGGTGCGAAGTTCGTGGCTGATGTTGGTGAAGAATGCGGTCTTGGCCCGGTTCAACTCGGCCAACTCTGCCGTCCGCACCCGCTCGAACTCGAAGGCCCGGGCACGGGTGATGCTGGCCGCGACCTGGCCGCTGATGAGGTGCAGGAATCCGGTATAGGCAGCATCCAGTGGTAGGTACGGGTTCAGGCCGAAGATCAGGAAACCGTAGGGAACATCTTCGCCCCGCTGGAGCAACGGCAGGCCCAGTGCCTGGTGTGGAGGTCGGTCCCAGGCACCGCTCGGGATCGACGGGAAACGCTCCGCCAGTTCGTCGATGGCAACCGTCTCTCCCTTGGCCAATGTTCCCACCGGCCAGCACGGGTTCGGGTCTGCCACCTCGATCAGTCCCGGTGCGACAGGGTGGCCTGCCGGAATCCCGGGAGAGCATGTCAGGCGCGCCCACATCCCGTCGTCATCAAACAGGTACATGAGTGTGAACGGAAAGCCACGTCGTTCGGCACCGAGGCGCTCCTCGACTGCCGCGACTACTTGGGCCTCGGTATTGGCCTTGGTCAGTTCGGATCCCAATTCGATCAAGTTGGACATTCGACGCTCACCGATGACTTGGTCGGTGACTTCACTCACCACGCACAACATGCCGACAACGCGTGCCTCCTCGTCGGTCAGGGGGCTGTACGAAAAGGTGTGATATGTCTCTTCCACGTAGCCGTTTCGCTCGAGGAACAGCAGCATTCCTTCGTCCCAGGTTGCGACCCCTGTGCTCATCACCTGTTCAACAAGCGGACCGACGTCTCCCCAAATCTCCGCCCAAACTTCGGAAGCGGGTTTGCCCAGTGCCCAGGGGTATTTCTCACCGAGAGTGTCACGACGGTAGGCGTCATTGCAGAAGAATGTGAGCTCGGGGCCCCACGCCATCCACATCGAAAAACGCGAACCGATCAGAAGGCGTATGACGCTGATCAGGCTTTGCGGCCATGTGCTCGGGGCCCCCAGGGGCGTGGAGGTCCAGTCGACCGCCAGCAGGTCGCGGCCCACGTCACCACTGGCGTAGAACAGTTCACGGACTGCGTCGTCCAAGGGTTGCATGGCAGGGCCATTGGCCGGTTGGACCATGCAACCACACTACAAACGAGCCAATGAAGCGTAAAGACGCGGGTAAAGAGCAACCTCGCCAATAATGGGCTGTGGGGCAGTCATGTTAGGATGAGGCGCCGAGCATGACGGAATTATCATCACTCAGAGACGATGCTTCACGGCGTGAATGTCAAGGAGCGTGTAGTAGATGGAGGAAGGCTCGGCGGATCTGGAGTTGGGCACTCGCACGGAAGGTCGGTCCACCGTCGTGGTCGTCCGAGGCGAAATCGACCTCTCCACCGTCCCCCAACTCAGTGATCAACTCGACGAACTCATCAACGAAGATCATGTTGACCTGATCATCGACATGGGCGGTGTGGGGTTCATCGACTCGACGGGGTTGGGGGCCCTGGTCGGTGCGCGCAAAAAGGCCCTGGCAAAAGACGGATCTGTACAGTTGGCGTGCGTGCAGCAGAAGATCCTCAAGGTATTCCGGATTACGCAGTTGACGGAGCTGTTCCCTGTCCACGACAGCGTGGTCGATGCGCTTGCATCGAGTTCTGATCGTCCATCAGCACCAGAGAGCACACCCTCCTGAGACCCGAGGCCCCGGATCCCTTCGCCATTGGCGGGGACTCGGCCACGGGTTCACCAATTGCTGCAACCCGTGGTCAGTGGACAGCTCCGCCCTGGGTCACTTCTCATTGGTGAGCGTTCGTCGCATGGGCGGTTTCCGGGAGGGTCCCAACGATGCTGAGTTGTCGGTGTCGCGATTCGACCAGAGTGGTGAACCTGAGCAAGACGTTTGCTCCCGCATTGTCAACTGATGCGAGCTTTCGGATGTCGGGGCGTGCATTCTCATTGGGGGTGCATCGCAGCTGAACGATCTGTGTTTCCCAGACAACGATGGAGTGGGCATCGAGGTGTCCGCTCACGATCCGATTCGCAGTCATCGACGCCGAGCAACGCAGCCCGCACCTTCCGGAGACCGGTGGGGATAGCCACGTCGAGGCGCATCTACATGAGAAATGTGAACAGCGGAGAACCAGGAGGAACACGGTCGATCTGCAAGGGGCTGGCCGCCATGCGGGCAAGCAGGGGATCGATGTCCGCGGCCCGTTCCACCTCAATGCCCACCAGAGCTGGGCCAGTCTCTCGGTTGTTCTTCTTTACGTATTCGAACACGACGATGTCCTCCCCTTGAGCCAGCACTTCATTGAGGAAGTGGCGCAGAGCCCCCGGCTCCTGAGGAAACGTGACGAGGAAGTAGTGACGCAGCCCCTCGTGCAGCAACGACCGTTCGAGCACCTCGCCGTAGCGGCTCACGTCGTTGTTGCCCCCTGAGATGATGCACACGGTCGGGCCCTCGGGCCGGCAGGCCAAGGGCTGTCCGAGGGCAGCGCTGGCGAGGGCCCCAGCGGGTTCAGCGATGATGCCTTCGGACTGGTACAGGTCGAGCATCTCGGTGCACACCGCCCCCTCGGGCACGGCAACCACCTCGTCCACCAGATCCCGCACGATGGGGAACGTCAGGTCGCCCACTCGTCCCACCGCGGCTCCGTCGACGAAGGTGTCCATGTGCTCGAGGTTGACCGGCCCACCCCTGGCCAACGCGGCTCGCATGCTGGCCGCCCCGGACGGCTCGGCGCCGACCAGCCGTGTGTGAGGGTGGTGCTCCCGGAACCACAGGGCGATCCCGGCGGCCAGACCGCCTCCGCCAATCGGAATGATGACCGTGTCGATCGGACCCTCGCTTTGCTCGGCCAGCTCGATACCCACCGTGCCCTGGCCCGCGATGGTCCGGGGGTCGTCGAAGGGGTGGACGTAGACGGCGCCGGTCCGGGCAGTATGGGCGAGGGCGGCGACGCTGGCCTCGTCGTACGAGCTACCGACGATGACCACCTCGACCCAGTCTCCACCGATGGCGGCAATTCGTTGACGCTTCTGCCGCGAGGTATTCGCGGGGAGGAAGACCCGACCCCGGATACATAGCTGGCGGCAGCAGAACGCGAGTCCCTGGCCATGGTTGCCGGCGCTGGCGCAGACGACGCCCGCCTCGCGCTCGTTCGCGCTGAGTGAGGAGATCAAGTTGTAGGCACCCCGCACTTTGTACGACCGGCACAACTGGCTGTCTTCGCGCTTCAGCGACACCGGGAACCCGTGGATGGTGGTCAGCCGCTCGCTGATCTCGAGCGGGGTGCGGCGCACGATGGGCGCCAGACGGGCCGCGGCCTGCTCTACTGATGCGGCACTCAAGTCATCGGACATCCAACGGATGCTAGGGGTGACAGGCAGGTCGCCTGACAACAGGCCACCAATCCTGCCGGCCGAATGACAGTGCGGAGGTTGATGGAGCCCTCGAAATGCCCCTGACCTGCGCCGATGGAGAGGCATCCCGGTAGCCCGGGCCGGAATACCCGTATTGCCGACGGATGCCACGCCACAGTCATCTCGGGCCATGCCGGCCATGGCCGGCGATGAGTCCGACGTTGTCGGTCAGTCGAACACACCAAAGCACCACTACATCCGAAGTGAGCGTGAGAAGTGTCGCGGATGCTCACTGCGGGATTGTCCGAAGAGGGGCTCAGACCGATGCGGGAGGCCATGGCCGGCCACGTTGAACAGGGTGCTATGCCGGGACTCATCGCGCTGGCCATTGGCCATCCGGTTGGGCCGGGGAACGAGCACGGCTCCATGGGAGCCGGCGCCGATGCTGTCGAGTGGGTACGGATCCAGTACGTCCCGTTCACCGGCAGCACATCGGGGTCCTTGCCGCCATCGTGCTGGTGGCTCTCGCCGTTGGGTTGGCCGTCGCCCTTGGGTCTACGGGGGGCACCCCGAAGGCTGGCACCTCTGCTCATGCCGCTTCGACGGCCACCTCACAACCTGCGCCGCCAACGTCGCCGGCCACCGCGACCGCCAGCGCTCCGACTGCAACCCAGGCGCTCGCCACCTTCGCTGGGGATGTGACATCAGGCATGACCGCAGGGGTCATCGACCCCGGTACCGGTCAGACCATTTCCACCCAGGCTGCCAGGGACCCGCAGCAGGCGGCCACGGCGATCGTCCACGGACACACGGCATGGAGAACGGGTCATTCGAGCAGCCCGGGGGATCGGTGCTTTAGGCGGATCTTTCGGCCCTTGCTGCAGAGCGGGGACTGAGCGCTGCCAGCACACTCCCCACTTCCCCACCCACCACGCCGTCCGGTCCCGTGAAAGGGAACGGAAACAATGGCAAGTCGGGGAAGGGCAACTGATCCCCGATACCGGTTGATGAGCTGCTGTACGGCTGAACGATCACGGGACCAGTGGGGATGAACCCCTGGCTAGATGCGGGTGTCCAACGCTCGCCAGCAATACCACGCCACCACACTTCGATACGGCCGATAGGGATCGCCCAGTGCCATGAGCTCCTTCGGCGATGGAATGTCGGGCAACCGCCAGCTCAGGGCATAGCCGGCCCGTACTCCGTAATCCCCGACCGGCCAGACGTCGAGTCGGCCCAATGTCCCCAACAGAAACATCTCAGCTGTCCACGGACCGATTCCCCGGACCTGCACCAAGTGTTCGATCACCGCCTTGTCGGAGAGGCGGCCGATCCGATCCAGCGATACCTGTCCGGACGAGACCTTCTCGGCCAAATCTCGGATAGCCGTGGACTTGGCTCCGCTCAGTCCGCACGACGCCAGGATGTCGGGTGAAAGGGAGAGGAGCCGATCGGGAGTGATCACCCCTCCCAGTGCACTCACGAACCGGGCGTGAATGGCGCCGGCGGCATTGCCGGCCAACTGTTGGTAGAGAATCGAGCGAGCCAGGGCGGCGAACCGCAGTGATGCGGGGATGTGGGGTCGCGGTGGTGGCTTGCCGTGTTGGTCGATGAGGTCTCTCAGAATTGGGTCGCGCCGGCTCAATGACGCGGCAGCTTCGGCAAGAACTTGGCGAGTGGCGGCCATGTGGATTCAGGCGGACTCGTCGAACGCGTCGAGTGGGTCGGTCACGGCCTTGATGATGGCATGAAGAAGCCGCAACGCCGAGATTGCCCCGCGTCAGCCACATAGGCCTCATCCATATCGCCTGTGACGTCGTACCAATGGGCAGCCATGAAACGATCCGGGAAAGAAGGTGCGTGTCGGTGGCCAGTGCGGTCGGAGCCTGGGGCTCATCACTCCGGGTGGGCCAGCGAGGACTCCAAATTGAGCTTGGCGTCATCTGGATATTCGGCGGTCTCTTGCAGGCCGAAGGACGGAAGTTTTGCGGGACTATCCCCTTGGCACCCTGGCCCAATCGCTCATTGGCATACCCATGAGAGTGAACCAGTCGGAATTTGCGGGGATCCATCCCTTTGTCTTCCACTGGACACTGTCGAACTTGGGAAGCGTGCTTACGCACTTGGCTATCGGGGCCATTTTGGTGAGCGGGCCCTTTGCCCGCCCGGCTCTCGGCATTTCGGTGGCGTGGGCCCTGGTGATCTGGCGGCTCGGCGAACCCTTCGGGCTGCTTCTCAGCGGATTCGCGCTGTCGGAGGGAGGCCCCCCCGGGCCGGCCCTGCTGTTTGCGATGTTCGGTGTGATGTGTGGTCGCGCTGACACCATCCTGGCATTGACCGACGCAGTTGGCTCGCACTTTGGCCGACACTGTCGATCGGGGGGTCGTTTCTCCATCTTCCCCTCGCGTATTCGGGCCGACAGACATTCGACACCAACTTGTCGGTGACCTCCGATGGGTCACTGCAGCATCTGGCCGACACCAGCCATTGGTGGCGCTTCGGATTTCAGCGGGGTCGGGGATCCCCGAGCGCGTAGCGGGGTGCTGGGACAGCGGTGTGGGTCAACTTCCCGAGGACATTTCGGACTCAGTCGATGGCCGCACGATCATCACCGAACAGTGGGCATGCTCTGCACAATGCCCACTCACCGACCCGAGGGTCATCCCATCGAACCCACCACGGCCACGGCTACCGACCACCAGCAGCTCGGCGTGGCGGCTGCGTTCGACGAGCACTTTGCTAGCGTGTCCTTCGATAACATCCACAGACTTGGCCACCGATGAATCGGCACCCAAGACGTCGTCGACCATCTGGGTCAGCCCGTTGCGGGCCACGTCGATGGGGGCCGGCGGCGGGGGCGCTTCGGGCAACCAGACGAGCTCCTGTTTCGTATTCCAGGCGTGCACGACCTCAAGGCGGTCCCCCACCAGCGCTGCGTAACGTGCTGCCCAGCGCAGAGCATCGCGTGACTCGTCTGAGGCGTCAACGCCCACGAGGATGATGCGCTCGCCGAGCGGCCCGGAGCGCCGCTCAGGGGTGTCGTCAGTCATGGTGAGTCCTTTCCTCGCGTCCAAGGTCAGAGTCATGATATGAGGCGACCGGCGCCATTACTAGGGGACAAAGGCCTATGTAATGGCATAGCGTGCTTCGCCTGGAACGTGGTGACGCCCTCATAGTTGGGTGAGCATGTCATGGGCCGCACCTGGTACCAGCCGGGTCGTTTACCGGCCGGAGAGGCGATCCCCGGGCGACGGATTCACGCTCGGCTGACCTCCTCGAGAGATGCTCCTATGTCAAGC
>PKXA01000030.1 GCA_003133325.1 Acidimicrobiaceae bacterium
CTTGCGCTCACGATTTGGTCATTCCACCCCGGCGAGAAAGACCACTGATCCGTTGGCAAAGGACAGCTGATTGAGGCTCTGGCGGAGGTGTCTACGGCGGAGGTTTCTGCGGCGGAGGTTTCTGCGGTCCGTCACGCAAGGACAACCGTCTTGCGGTCCCCTGAATGAGGACTTTCGCCTCTTGACGCCCGGCCGGCAAGGAGCAGAGGCTTGACGCGAGAGCCAAGGGGAGTGGAAGGAGAGCATCATGAAGGAAGATGCGTATGAATCGTTGATCCGGCGGACATACCAGGATTTCGAGTTGGGTGACCCGGACTTGCTTCGAGTGGTCATGGGGCAGGGCGTGGTATGGCACGAGCCGGGGCGCAGCAGTCTGGCCGGTGACTACAAAGGCCCAGACGCCGTGCTTGCCTTCTTGGGGGAGTTGAAGGCACGCAGCGGGGGCACCTTCAAGATCGAGGTCTTGGACGTGCTCAGTGAGCCGGCACGGGCGGTGGTCTTTCAGCGCGAGACGGCGACACGGGACGGTAAAGACTTGGACGTGATCGCGGCGGTCGACTTCGAGATCCATCACGGGAAGGTCACCGAGGTCACCGTCTACCAGGCCGACACCTACCAGTTCGACGAGTTCTGGGCGGACAGCTAGCTGCAGCGCTCCAATCAGACGGATACTCACGTGCGTCCTGACCGATGCGGGGTGCCGGCTATTTGGCAGTCGGCCGCCGTTAGCGGATGGTGTTCTGGCGCGCCACAGAACCGGATGATTCAGGGGTACATCCGCGATTGCTGGGGAACCGAATGATTGACCAGGGCATCAAGTTCGTCAGGGAATCCGTACGCCGCGGTGTTCTTCCAATTCGGACTCAAGCGATTCGCTCTGTACGTAAGAGACTGGGAAACCGATCAGGTTCGAACTCTCACCGAACTACTCGAGAAGCTCCAAACGTCCATGGTGACCGTTTCCGTTCGAGAGCGACCCCCGGCATCTGGTCGTCGGTGGGCGCGGGAAAACGCTCAATCGGAGAATGCGGTCCAACCGTTTCATGAATCGAGGCCGAAGGCTGTCTCGACCACACGGAACCCCGATCCTCGGGTGACTTGTCGGTGTCGCGCCGGGCGACGGCGGCACTTTTCCACTGACTCGTTGCGCAACGTTCGCGTATTTCTTCGCCGACGCCGAATGGATCTCCCTCTGTTCTCGGGCACCTCGAATGACCTAATGGGTCCGGCGGCGGAGGGTCGCAGCGCCGATCAGTAGAGCGGCCACCACAAACATTGCCACCACACCGATGTCGAGCAGGAACTCGGAGGTTACCGCGGCGGACGCGCTCAGCTGCTGCGTCGCGTCCACCGCGTAGGACATCGGCAAGACGTCGGACAGCCAGTGGAGGGTGGGCGGCAGTTGGGAGCGGGGCACGATGATGCCGCAGACCAGCAGCTGCGGCAGGATGAACGCGGGCATGAACTGCACGGCCTGGAATTCGGTAGACGCCAGGGCGCTGAGCGAGAGTCCGAGTGCGGTACCCAGTAAGGCGTCCATCACTGCCACCACTACGACCAGCCACGCCGAACCGCTCACGTGAAGGCCGTAGAGGCTGAACGAGAGCCCCGACACGACGAGAGCCTGGACGACCGCGCTGAGCCCGAAGGCGAGCGCATAGCCCATGACGAAGTCCGCTTTGGCCAGTGGCGTGGTCAACAGGCGCTCGAGGGTCCCACTCGTCCGCTCGCGAAGGGTGGCGACCGAGGTCACGAGGAACATGACGATGAGCGGGAAGATCCCGAGCAAGGGTGGCCCGAACTGGTTGAAATCGCCGGCGCGGCCGTGGAGGATCCAAGCGAGCAGTCCCATCAGGACGGCCGGCACAGCCAAGATCAGGGCCACAGTCCGCAGGTCGTGGCGCAGCTGTCGCAGAACGCGGCGGGTAGTGGCAACGGTGCGGCGCAGGGTCATGTCGACGGGTTCTCGATGAGGGCGATGAAGGCCGATTCGAAGTCGGTCGATCCGGTGCGCGCCAAGAGCGCCTCTGGCGAGTCGTCCGCCAGGATCTGGCCGTCGCGCATGAGCAGGAGCCTCTGGCACCGCTCTGCCTCCTCCATGACATGGCTCGACACGATGAGCGTCGTCCCGGATGAGGCAAGGGCGGCGAACAACACCCAGAGGTCTCGCCGTAGCAGAGGGTCGAGGCCCACGGTGGGCTCGTCGAGCACAAGCAGTCGGGGCGAACCGAGAAGGGCGGTGGCCAACGACACGCGCGCCTGCTCGCCCCCTGAGAGGCGTCCCACGACCGTATCGGTGTGTCGACCAAGGCCGACATCGTTGATGACGCGGTCGGCGGCAGTGGGTGGCACCGCCAAGACGGTGGCGAAGTAGCGAAGGTTCTCCGAGACGGTGAGATCTGCATAGACCGACGGTGCCTGGGTGACGTACCCCACCTGACTTCGCAGGGCCGGCGACCCGGCCGGTTGCCCAAACAATTCCACCGACCCGCCGGCTACGATCTGCGTCCCGACCAGGGACCGCATGAGCGTTGTCTTGCCACATCCGCTCGGGCCGAGCAAGCCCACCAAAGATCCCGAGGGAACGGTGAACGAGACGTCCGCTACCACGGTCCTCCCACCACGTTTCACCTGTAGGTGCTCGACACGAATCGCCGGTTCCACGTCGACTCCCACCTGCCGTCGCTCGAATTGTCTGTTCCATTGTGACGCACGCAGCGCCGGCGGAGTTACCACCTGAGACAGCCACCGATCACTTGATCTGTATGCAACGCCAGCGCCCTTCGCCGCCGCGGTTCACGCGCGCCGATCAGACGGTTCGTGGTGTGACTGAACACCGGGTAAGCGCATGGCGCACAGGTGTCGACCCATGACGGGTGGGAACCCACTTGTCAAAGGTCGAAGACGAAGCGTAAGGCCCGTTCGATCGCGTGGAGCTCATCGGTCGCGACGCGCCCTCGTCGTGCCGAAAGGCGCTGGGTAGAGATCATGCGAACTTGGTCGCACCGGGCGTAAGACTCATGGTCGAGTCCGGTTGTACCAGGCCCCAGTTCAATATGGCTACGCAAGCCGTACCGAGTCGAGGTGATGGGAACGATTCCGACAAGTTCGCCATGCCCATTATTGATCAGGTCAGCTGACACCACGAGGCCAGGCCGAAGACGAGCCGGCTCATGTCCAACCGGTATGCCCAGGTCCACGACGTAGACCTCACCCCGCCAGATCAAGCCAATGGATCCCACTCCTGGCACTCAGCCAACAGGGCCTCCCGGCTCTCGGGGTCCAGGTGCCGGTAGTCCTCGCTCAGGCCACGGGCGAACTCTTGGCGCTCCAGAGCGTCGATTGCGGTGTGGACCACCTCGACAACGGTTGTCTGTCGGCTCTTCGCCAGTGCCGCCAGGCGTTCGGAATCGGGTCGGCGGACCCGGACGGTGGTGGTATCGGACGACGCCATTGCCCAAGTGTAGACGAAATGTAGATCTTCTGTCTGGAAGAACCTGTTCATCTGGTGATACTTGACCCGCTAAATGCCCCACAACTGGCTCGGCGGTCCCGCCAATCGATGAGCTTGGCGATGAGCAAGGAGGCGACGGCGCGCCGGTCCACGCTCTTGAGATCGGCATATCCCCGAAGCTGGCCATGATGCCGGCGTTGGCACGATCATCAGGTGGTTCCCGGTGGCCCGATGACCGGCCATTTAGCGGCGTTGCTCGTTTGGACCCTCTTGGGAGAGTTTGTCAGTCTCGCTCGCTCTCTCTCGCCACGCCCGCTCGAGCCACGGTGGCGGCATCCGGTGCTGGCATTTTCGAAGCGGACGCCTCGCGGGCGAGGAACGTTCCGAGCTCCGTAATGGTGGACATCAGCGGTGCGGGGAACACGACGGTGGAGTTCTTGTCCGTGCCGATCTCGACCAGGGTCTGGAGATTCCGGAGCTGCAGCGCCAAAGGGTGGGCCATCATGATGTCTGAGGCGTCACCCAACGCCGCTGCGGCCAGGGACTCTCCCTCCGCGTTGATGATCTTTGCCCGCTTCTCGCGCTCGGCTTCAGCTTGACGAGCCATCGCCCGCTTCATGCTCTCGGGTAGTTGGATGTCTTTCAACTCCACCAAGGTGACTTCGACACCCCAGTCTGCGGTAGTGCGATCGAGGATCTCGCGAATATCGAGATTGATACGGTCAGTCTCGGACAGCGTCTCGTCGAGGGTGTGTTGGCCGACCACCTTCCTGAGTGTGGTTTGAGCGATCTGGTCGATGGCGGCGTCGACGCTCTCGATGGCGACAACCGACTTCACCGCGTCGACGACACGGAAGTACGCGACGGCAGAGACGTCCACACTGACGTTGTCCCGGGTGATGATGCCCTGGGATTGGATCGGCATGGTGACGATCCTCAATGAGATTCGTCTCAGGATGTCGATGAACGGAATGATCATCCGCAACCCAGGCTCGCGCGTACCGATCACGCGGCCCAGTCGGAACAGGACGCCCTGCTCATACTGCTTGACGATCCGCAACGCCAACGCCATGCCGATCAGGAGCACCACGACAACGAGGACCAAGACTGTAATGAGAGTACTCATGGCACCATGCTGTGCCAACAGCCGATAGTCCAGTAGTGCCGAAGGTCCTCACCTCACCGTCCCCATCAGAACCGTAAGGGTGGCGATCCACCCGATCCGCTCCACCACTCCACCGTCTGGCGGAAGAAGCACCGCCGGGACAGGCCCTCAGTCCTCCTCGGTGTTCGGCTGTTCCCCGGTATGCAGCTGGAGGATGATTCCATCGGGATCAGGTACCTCGAGATACCACCCCAGCTGTCCCTTCAGGGGCCCACCATGGCTTACGCCCAGTCCGTCGAGCCGGCGAATCCACCATTCGAGATCGCTACGGTTATCGACCGTAAATCCAAGGATGGCGAAGCCTTGCATCGCTTTTGCCCTGGCCGGGTCGAGATGCAAGCCGACCACAAAACCACTCGAGTGACGAAGGACGGCGCCGATGGGACCGGATTCCTCCTCATTGTAGAGAAGGGTTTCGAGTTCAAAGACCGTCACATACCAATCTGTGCTGGTGCCTACGTCGCTGACAGGGAGGCGAACATGATTCAACCCAGTGATCGATGGCATCAGATCAATCGTGCCACCAAAAAGGGCGAAGGTCGGTTCCGGAGTTTCCTTGACGCTGACTCGGGGTGCCTCCGAGGCCCTTCGGCGGTGACACCGGGGGTACTCAGCCAGGGCCTCTGGTCCGCCACGGCGGACAGTCGGTCAAGGCCAGAGCTTCGGGCCAAGGCCTGAAGCTCTGGCCACGGGGCGATCGATCGCGGCGCGCAGTGATGACTCGGTGGCCACCAAGGTGACCTGCTCCTTGGCGCGAGTGACAGCGGTGTACAGGAGTTCTCGAGTGAGGATTGGTGACGGGGGTGGCGGTAGTGTGACGATCACCCGTCGGAATTCCGAGCCTTGGCTCTTGTGGATCGTCATCGCCCACCAAGTTTCGACGTCTCCCAGCTGTGACATGGCCAGCTCGCGGATACCGCTTGGGTCGGGGAACGCCGCAACAGGTCCGTTGTCGCCGGCGACGACGAGCCCGATGTCGCCGTTGAAGAGCCGGTTGAGATAGTCGTTGCTGGTGATGATGATGGGCCGGCCGACGTACCAGCGTCGGCCACTTCCCACTTCGGGCATCTCCCGCGCCACCAGGGTTTCAATGCGATCACTCCACCTGTAGACCCCGAGGGGGCCGAGTCGGGTCGCGCACAGCACCTTGAGGTCGGATGCGAGCCGCAGGCCGGCCTCGGCGTCACCGGCGTACGCGGCGCGGGCCACTTCGACGGCAGCGGCCGCCGCTTCCCGGTGGAGGCGGTCGATGCCACCGTCGTCGTCGTCGTCGACCCAGCTCAGTTCGCTCGTCTTGTCGTGCCGGAGCAGGTCGATGGCCCGGTCGGCGTCGCCGGTCCGGATGGCATCGGCGAGGGCGGCGATGGCCGAGTCTGAGCCGAACCGGTGGACGCGTTCGAGCAGCACAATGTCGGCGGCGAGCGGCCCTTCGGCCGCCTCCGTCGCGGCGGGCCCGACGATTTCTCCGAGCACGGCGCCGGCCTCGACGCTCACCAGTTGGAACGGGTCGCCGACCAGCACGAGTGTGGCGTCGGGACGCACAGCGTCGAGCAGACGGGCCATCAGAGGGAGTGACACCATGGACGTCTCGTCGACCACGACCATGTCGTGGGGCAGGGGGTTGAACCGGTCATGACGGGGCTTCCCGCTTCCGCGGAGGCCCAGCAGCCGGTGCAGGGTCGTGGCCCCGGTGTCGTGCAGGGCGCCGGCGACGTCTTCGGGCAGGCCCGCCATCTCGACCTCGCTGTGCACCGCCTCGGTTATGCGCGCCGAGGCTTTGCCGGTGGGGGCGGCCAGCGCCACCTCCAGGGTTTGGCCCCGCTCCAGCGCCACCCGGTGAGCGGCGGCGAGCAGGCGGGCGATCGTCCGGGTCTTCCCGGTGCCCGGCCCGCCGGCCACGACGGCGAGCCTACGGGTCAGGGCGTGCCGGGCCGCCGCCCGTTGACGATCGAGGAACAAGGGGTCGACGGGTCCGAAGATCGTGTCGAGGATGGCATCGAGTTCGGCCGATGCGGTGGTAAGGCCTCCGACGGTGCCGGATCGACGCAGCAGTTCGTTGGCGACGTTCTCCTCGTAGCGCCAGTAGCGCTCCAAGTAGAGGCGGGTGCCATCCCAGACGAGCGGCAGAGTTACGTCGCCCGGCCGCTGGTCGGGGCAGCGCACGGCCGGGTTCGCCGCTAGCAGTGCCGCCCAGTGGCTCGGATCGGGCCAGGGCAGCGCCTCGATGGCCGGGAGCAGCGCATCGTCGATGACGATGGACCCGGCGACTTCAGCGGGCACCACGCAGATGTGGCCGAAACGCGGGGCTCGGGCCGCGAGGGCGGCGCCGAGTAGCACTTCGGGTTCCACTCCACCGACCGATCGGGCAATGGCGTCGGCGACATGGACGGCCGACGCGTCGAGAACGCCGGCATCGACGAACGGTGCGAGCGCGGCGGTGGCAGGGTGCAGAAGTGGAGCCGAGGCGCTCACGCTGGCACCTCCCGTCCGTCGAGCAGATCGCTGAGGGCGGCGACGAGTGCGGCGGGGATGCACCAGGAGAAGATCCCGTGGGGATGTCCGTTGACGGTCGGCGTGCCGGCTCCGGTCATGCCGCGCACGAAGAGGTAGGCGGCGCCGCCGAGGTGCACGGAGGGCTCGTAGCCGGGTACGCGCCAGCGTAGGTAGCGGTGAAGCGCCACCGAATAGAGCAGGGCCTGCAGCGGGTAGTGGTGCTCGGCCATGGCGGCCGGAAGGCGGTCCGGGTGGTAATCGCGCGACTGGGGCTCGTGTCCGGCTTCGGCCAGTGTGTTGGTCTTGTAGTCGGCGATGACGAACCGCGGCTCGGCATCCGGATCCGCAGAGTTGTGGACGCGGAAGATTACGTCGATCGAACCAGTGAGATGCCCGGCCAGTTCGACGTCGAACAGCCCGGAAGCGAGGCTCTGTGCCCAGGGGCGGAGCGGGTCGTCGCCGGGCAGATGCTGCAGCACGAGCGCACCGATGTCGCGGTCGGTGGCATGGCGGGTCGTCTCCCCGAGGCGGAACTCGAAGCTCAGCTCGCGCAGGCAGTCGCGGGCCGCGAAATCGCGCATTCTCCGCCCGGCGAACAGTGGGCCGAGGGGCGCCTCGATGGTGGCGCGCAGACCGGCGACCAGGGTTGCTTCGTCGACAGGCCATGGGTTCCAGCGAAGCCGGTCACCGACGTGGGCTCGTAGCTCGCCGTCGAGATCCTCGGCCGCGAAGTCGACCCGTTCGAGCACCTCGTGGACCAGGGTCCCGAACTGCGCACCGCCGCGGACGGCGCCGAGCGGGATATCGGTGCCGGGCTCGATTCTGCCTTCCGGCTCGTCGTGGGGTGTGCCGACCGGCTCGTCGGCGGCGCCGGCGTCACCGAGGCTCTCGTCGCCGGGGTCGAGGTCTACGGCGTGGGCCCGGTTGCTGATGGCGCTGAACGACCAGCGCCTGATCGCGCGTTCGAGGACCCGACCGAGGACGGCGAGATCGAGCGCGCCCGCCGGGTGAGGTGTGGCCTGGTCGACCCAGGGCACAAGCGGGTCGTCGGCGAGGCCAGCGATAGTCACGGCCACGGCATCGCCGGCAGGAGAGAGCGCGAGGTCGAGCGCGGCCGACACGTCGATATCGGCGGGGAGGGCGACCTTCGGCCCCGAGAAGCGGTCAGGGTCTGTCGTCCCGCCGTCGCGTGCGAAGAGAAGGCGCGCCAGGCCGGTCTTCTCGCTCCCTTGGGCCCGGGTCCACCACACCAGCGTCTGGTGCTCGGCCCGGGTGAGGGCCACGTAGAGCAGCCGGAGGTTCTCCCCGACCGCCTCGCGGTTGGCGAGTGCATTGCGTGCTCCCGCCTCGACCTTTGTGGGCCACGCTTGGTCGTTGGCGATGTCGAATGTGCGGAGCCCGGTCGCGGGATCCTGGAACACGATGTCGCTGGCGGTGGCGTAGCTCCCGCGCCACAGGGTGGGGACGCACACCACGGGGAACTCGAGCCCCTTGGCGGCATACACCGTCATGATCTGCACCGCTTCGGCTTCCGATTCGACGCGCCGGGCGGTGACGTCGTTCTCGGGGTCGGAGGCGCGATCGGTCGCCAGCTGGTCGAGAGCTGCCAGCAGCCCGGCCGCGCTCGGTCGTCTGCTGGTGGCGCTGGCAGCTTGCAGCAGCCCGGCAACGTGGTCGAGATCGGTGAGGAAGCGGTCGCCGTCCGGAAATGACAGCACGCGGGCGGTGACGCCGCTGTCGGACCAGACGTGGGCGCAGAACTCGACCGTGCCAAGGGTGCCGAGGATCTCGGCCCACTGGACGAGGCGTTCCTGGACCGCGCTGAGCTCGGGGTCGTCGGCGGAGTCGATCTGCGTCAGTGACCAGCCGAAGAACCACGAGAGCGCGGCAGTGCGGGCCCGGGTCGGGTCGGCCGGCCGGGTGAGGGCGGTGAGGAGCCAACGCCATTGTGTGGCGGCGTCCGACTTCATCACACTGTCACCCCGGGTCACGATGGCGGGGATGCTCCGCCGGCGGAGCTCACGCTGGATGGCCTGCGCCTCGGAATGCTTCCCGATGAGCACGGCGACGTCGCCGGGACGCACGCGGCGCGCCGGAGTGAGGTCGCCTCGGGCCGGGAGCAACGCCGACTCCAACAGCTCCTGCACCTGGAGGGCGAGGTCGCGGGCGATGGCAGCGTCGGCGGCGGGGCTGGGGATCTGGTCGCGCTTGGTGCGAGGGATGTCGGGGCCGAGGGTGGCACGCACGCAGAGTGCGGGGAGGACGGTGCCGTCATCGGTCGTGAGGCGACGGTCCCGGTTGTCGGGTGCGGCGTTGACCGGCACGAACCCGATACGGGGGTCGCCGAAGGTGGCGCCACCGAGCAGCTGCTCGAGCCCGTCGAGAAGTGCCTTGTCCGATCGCCAGTTCACCCCGAGCGTCGACCGGGACGTTCCGGGCTGGTAGGCGGCGTCGAGGTACGTGTGCACGTTCGCACCCCGAAAGGCGTAGATGGCCTGCTTGGGGTCCGCGACGAGTACGAGGGTGGAGCCGCCTTCGGGGTCTCCGAACAGCGTCGAGAAGAGCTTCCACTGCACCGGGTCGGTGTCCTGGAACTCGTCGATGAGGGCGATGCGGAATCGACGGCGCAGTGCGGCAACTGCGGCCGGGCTGTCGACCAGCGCATCGCGGAGCTGGGTCAACAGATCGTCAAAGGAGAGTGTGCCGGCAACGCGGTGACGGCGCTGCACCTCGTCGACGGCGTGGTCGACGAGACGGCGGCGTCGTGCGGCCGCCTGGGTGGACTGGGCGTCATCGGGACCCGGGATGACACAGAGGCCTGGGTTACCGAGCACCTTGGTTACGAGTCCCCGCAGGTCGGACAATCCGGGGAGCTGGTCGGTGGTGCTCGGATCGGCCACGGACTCGGCGGCGAGCATGTCGGCGCATACGCTGGCGATGAGCTCATTGGTGTCGTCGACGAGGGTGGCATCGAGGTCGCCGGAAGCAGTGGAGCCGAGGGTAGCGAGGACCTGCTGGGCGAAGCCGTGGATGGTGGTGATGGTGGCCGCGTCGAAGTCGACGACGGCCCTCTCGAGCCGACCGAGCCGACCGTGGCTGTCGGTCTCCGCCAGCAGAGCGAAGAGTTCGTCCTCGAATGGTGTGCCGGGCGGATTGCGCAGGGCGGCGACGGCCTCGGTGAGCCGGGTCCTGACCCGATCGCGCAGCTCCGCGGCCGCCGCTCGGGTGAACGTGACGAGCAGGAGCTCGTCGACGGGAACGGTGGCTTCGGCGACGTAGCGGACAACGAGTCCCGCCAGCGTGTAGGTCTTGCCGGTGCCTGCGCTGGCCTCGATGGCGACGCGGCCTGCTGGCAGGGGGCCGGTGAGTGAGAAGGTCGGAGGTGTGTTCATTGCGACGGCTCGGAGCTCGTATCGACCGCGCCCCACAGGTAGTGGGCGTACCTGTCTGCCCGCCCCGGCGACGATCCGGGAGGGTCGTCGCCGCATGCGGGCAGTGCGCACACCTCGTCGAAGTCGAGGTTGCCGAATGCCAGCTGGTGGGCTTCGTCGTCGCCGTCGCCGAGGCCTTCGAATGCCTTCCAGTCGGTCGCCTTGGCGTCCCCCGCGTAGAGCCGGGGGGAGAGCTTCGGGAAGAGCGGAATGGGCTCGAGCTGCCCGCGCCGGTAGCAGTCGACCGCCACCTCGAGGGCGGCGATGGCACGGGCGTGGCGATCGTCGGGTGTCGCACCGCTTCCGATGATCTCGAGAGTATCCAGCGTTCTACCCTGAGCGGCCCGGCGTACTACGACGCTGCGCCAGGTCGACTGTGGGTCGCTGGCCACCAGGGCCACAAGGTCGAGCCAGGCTGCCAGGTGCTGCCTGGGTGCGGCCCTGCTGTAGGTGATCGTGGCCGGTCCCGGTTTCGGGGATTCGCAGCGACACTCCACCACACCGACGATCCGGGTGCCGTCGGCAAGCTCGATGTCGACCGGGTACTGGTCCGGGCGGGCGGGGTCGACGCTGAGCGCCGTGGCCTCGGTGAGGAGCGCGTCGACAGATTCGCTGATCTGGCTGACGGCCACGTCACCCAGGCCCCCGGGCGGGAGCGTGCCGAGCGCCCGTTCGTGGTGTTCCCATTCGGCGTTGGTATGTCCGGCGAGCCGGGCGTTGATGAGCCGATTGGCGACCGACCACTCTTCGAGCCCGCCTATCGAGGTGGCAAAATCGTCGGACTGGCTGCGGTCGCCGCCGGCGAGATGGAGCTGAAGCCGTCGCTGCAGGAATGCCTTGACCGGATGGTTGAGGAACACCCGCAACTCGGCGAGCGTGATCACGTGTTCTTCGTTGCCCTGGAGGGCCACCGGGCCAGCGATGAACGGCTTGTCCTGGTCGGCTCGGCCGGTGCGGGCACGGGCGCCGGCGAGTGCACCGGCATCGAAGCTCCAGGGACCGCGCCGGTGCGGGGCGCCGGGCTCGAAGCAGCGGTCGTCGAAGGGTTGGCGGGGGTGGATTGTCTCGATCAGGTCCCGGTAGGTTCCGCGGCTGGCCGGCGACAGTGTGGCCGTGATGGTGTCGCGCAGCTCGGCGAACGCCACCGCGCTCGGCACTTCCCGGTTGGTGCGGATGTCGTGACCGGTCCGGGTGACGACGAGGTGGTCACCGGCGGCGAGCACGGCTTCGAGGATGGCCTGGCGGGACTCCGACCGGGGGTCGCGGTCGCCGAGACGTGGGGCCAGGGCGGCCAGGTCGTCACCGTCGGCCTGGTTGGACCCGGTGCTCGTGCCGGCCTCGTCGAATCCGAGCAGGCAGACCACGCGAAAAGGAAGGCCACGCAGTGGGGTCAGCGAGCTGACGGTGATGCCACCCCGGAAGAAGTCGGGGCGCCGCGGCGCCCCCCGAAGCACATCGGCGAGGAGGCGGCGCACATCGGCGAGGGTGAGTTCGACGGCAGCGGGCTCGTCCCTCACTACGGCCTGGTCACCGATCTCAGCGATGATCCGGCGGAGCTGCTCGAGTTCCCACTGGTGAGCGGTCTCGACGCCGAAAAACTGCTCACTGGCGTCGGAGAGTGCCTCGCACCACTCGACGGCGGTCCGAGGCCGGGCCATGTCATCGGAAACGGCCTCGAGGCGGGCCACGAGGTCTGCAAACCGACCGGCGACGGTGATGTCGCTGCCCTCGACGCCGAGCGGCGCGATATCACCGGAGGTGAGACTGAGGTCGTCATCGCTGACCGCCACCCCCATGAGCACCCGGTCGATCGCGGCCTGCCACGAGTTGGCGGTGAGCTCCGGCGGGACGCCCCACGACGCTCGGTGCCCACCGTCGAATCCCCAGCGCACGTTGGTCTCGGCGATCCAATCAGCGATGGTGCCCAGGGCATCGTCGTCGAACCGGAAGCGCTGCCGGACCGGAGCCAGCGACAGGAACGTGAGCATCTCCGATGCCGTGCAGCGGCCCGAGACCAGCTCGAGCAGCGCGTCGAGGGCTGCCAGCACGGGGTTCGACTCGCGCAACGAACGATCAGTGATGCGGTAGAGGAGCCGGGGTGCTGTACAGGTCGGTGCGGCACCGGTCAGCTCGGCCGACGTCCCGAAGCCGGCTTCCACCAGAGGCGCGAACTGGGCGATGGCGGGGCACAGAACGACGAAATCTTCTTCACTCAGTGTGGGGTCGTCGGCCAGCAGATGCAGGATGGCGTCGCGCAGCACCTCCACCTGGCGGGCCGGCCCGTGGCACGAGTGCACCTGGATCGAGCGGTCGGAGGCGTCGGGATCGAAGTCGCCAGTCGGCGCAACGTCGGCCCGCAGGTCGTGTTGGACCTGCGCCAGGAGAGTACGCAGTCCGTCGCTCCCGGCCGGCCCGGCCGTGTCGACGGGTCGTGCTTCGGGGAATCCACCTGGTTCGGCCGCCGCTAGGAGAACAGTCCGCTCACGGTAGGGCCGCCCCCACGAGCGCAGGAGCGGGTGGAGTACGACGCCGTCGGACCGGTCGTCGGCGCGCAGTAGGTCGGCCGGTGGTGGCGAGGCCAGGGTGGTGGCGCGCACGCGGCTGGTGGCGGTAGGCGAGGGGTCGAGCAAGAAGAGGTGGAGGTTCCGATGGGCGGCGACGGCGTCGACCAGCTCCACGAATGGCGCCCCGCCCGGAATGGTCGTGACGCCGAACACGGCCAACCGGGGCGGCAGATCGAGGCGAAGCGTTCCGGCGTAGAGAGCGTCGAGCAGGTCGGGGAGGCGCTCTGCAGGGCTGGGCTCGCCGATGCGGGCGCGGGTCAGGCGCCACAGGTGGGGCTGCCAGCGGTCGTGGTCAGCGAGTGCCCGACCGGTGGCGTCGACGTCCCGCCCGGCGTTCCACTGCGCCACGAGGTCGGGCCGGCGCACGGAGTACCGGTCGAAGAGGTCGGCGAGGCGCCGGGCCCGGCCAAACCAGGTGGCTCCGGGGGGCAGGATCGTGAGCGGGCCCAGGCGGTCGTCGTCGTTCCCGGTGTGCAGCACGTCGAGCACGGCCCAGACGAGATGCTCGACCTGCCAGGGATCGGTGGTGCCGTCGGCCTTGCCGGCGCCGAGGACCGCTTGGCGCAGCGCGCCGGGAAAGGTGAACGTGATGTTGGCGGCGACGCCGTCGCCGGCATGGGGGTCGGACGCGCCGAGTGATCTGGCCAGTTCGAGGGCGAGCCACCGGTGCATGCCCACGGTCGGGACCGCAACCCACTCCGAGGTCATCGGGTCGGCGAGCGGCTCGGCCAGCACCTCGGCCAGGGTGGCGGCGAGCGGGCCGGCCTCGCTGGCGCTGGAGAGGTGGAGCACGGACGAAGACTACCCAGGGGCTGTGACACTCATACTGGGAGCGTCCTCAGGGAAGGGCGATCTCACCAACCCGGCAATCACCCGTGAGGACTTGTCTACGACGCATCGGGCCTTCTTCCGCAAGGCTCGTGAGCGGGAGGCTCCAGATCACGGCACATCACATCAAATCGGGGGACCTGAGCCATCCGCCCGAACCGCGAACGGCAGGTGATTACGGACACCATGGGCGGAGGTTTGCATCCGCGTGAACCGAGGCTGGCCCGGTTCAAAAGAAGTCTTCAAGGGCAATGTCTGCCAATCGCCTTCCGGTAACCATTTTTGGCGTGATCACCACCCAGATCTTGTGGATGCCCTTCTTCCAGGGCAACGGCATGTCGCCATCGATCCGCCGCAGCAGCTCGGGAACGCGTTCCATTTCGACCTCTTCGGAAGTGCCACGAACGAGGACGCTCCATCCCGAGCGACTGGTGTCGTCGGTGTGATCGACCTCGAAGGCGACACCGTGGTTCCGCAAACCGCGCACTTTGGACCCATCCTCAGAGCGGAACACGATGTCCTGGCCGGCGAGGGCATAGTTGACTGGAACGGCTGCTGGTCCCAAGTCGTCCACATAGACGAACCGGCCGACGGTCTCTTGCCCGAGCAGCATGAAGCACTCGTCCCAGGGCAGGTCCTTGAGCGTTCGTCTCGGCATGGAGAAAGTGTATGCGCCTGCACGGCGTTGTTCCCGGGCCTAACGACTCTTTCCTCGCGCCGGAGGCACCCCGGGGAACCGTCCATACAGTTCACGTCGCGGCCTGACCCCGGTCGAGTTCGCCGAGGCATGGACCATCAGAAGCCAACCACAACTCGGAGAGCGGGTTGCAGGACGCAGTTGTCGACGAGATGGCGGCTCACCGGCGGGCGGCGGCACGGACCTCGGGAACACGGAGATCGGCAACCGGATCTGTTGCAACGATCCAGTCGATGGACTCCCGCTACTGGCCAAGCGCCTCATTCGACCGAGACAGCTCCTCGGGCTCTCTTCGACGAGGCTCCGAGTGGTCCCAGTCGGCCAGCAGTGTGCGCAATGCCGTGAGTAGGAGGAGGGGTTGGTCCAGCATGGCGTGATGCCCTGCTTCGGGGATCTCGATGACTGGTGTGACCCGGCCCAGTTCGTCGTACATAGATCGCCCGATGTCAGCGGTGACGAGGCCATGTTCGGAACGGAGTAGGGCGAATCGGCAGCGCACGCGTGAGAGATAGGGGAGAGCCACCCCCCGAAGCCCGCCGCCGAACTGCGCGAAGACCTCTCGATCGAATTTCCACTGCCAGCCGCCGGGAACCGAGCGAACCGAGCGGCGAGCAACGTGGTCGATGACGTAGTCGAGGTAATGCTCTTGGGCCGGAACGGTTCGAAAATGATCCACCGCTTCTTCCACGCTGGGATAGATCCGAGGACGCCCGAACGCCTCTCGTAGCCGGTACGCACCGATCTCCGGATCGGGCTCCGTCACTGGCGAATCGCACACGATTGCCCCGCTCACCAGGTCGGCGTGACGTGCGGCTGTGGCGATCGTGACGAATCCGCCCATGCTGTGCCCGATCACTACAGGCGGACCGTTGATCTGTCCAGCCGTGGCCACGGCCATAACCTCCTCCGTCCACTGCTCAAGGGAGTATCGCGAGCGGTGTTCGCTGTCCCCGTGCCCAGACAGGTCGAGGGAGATGACCCGGAAGTCCTGGCTGAAAGTGGCAGCCACATGCGTCCACCAATGGGCATGGGCCCCTCCACCGTGGACAAAGACGAGCCCACGTGCACCTGGCATCCCACACGCCAAGGCATGGATTGTACAGCCGTCGACTCGGACTTCAATGTCAGTCTGCGGGATGGCCAACGCACGTAGAAACCACTCTGGCGCCCGAGGCAGCGGTCGATAGTCCATGCATCAGATCAGAGCACACCGATGGTCCGGCCTTGCGGGTATTCCGTTCAGGCGGGGTTCACTCTGGGACATTTAGCGTTGGTCTGGCCGGCAGAGTGGCTCGAACCCAGGGAAGGGTTCCCAGCGAAACGCCGTGCCGTGCCGTGTGGGCCCGGGTTTCATAGGGGCCGTACCGTGCCGTGCCGTCTCGACATCGACATCGACATCGCCGGCGTCCGAGACCTGCGCTTTCTTCCACAGGAGGGCGCATTCGCTCGGTTGGCCAAGGGAATCCACCCAAGCGCGTGAGCAATCGCGCTAGCTTCGCAAATGCAGATGCCGTGCTAGGAGGGAACCATGACCGAGTCAAGCGGAGCGGAGCCAGGGGAAGAGGGCCGGTTGGACCGCCGGGGGTTCCTCGGGCTGCTGTCGGTGGGCGCGGGCGGGCTGTTGCTCGGGGCGTGCTCGTCAGGGTCGTCAGGGTCGTCAGGGTCGTCGACCAGCCCGACGGCGGCCTTCCCTCTGGGGGCGGCGGCCAAAGCGTCGTCGAAGCCGACCACGGTCACCCTGTGGCACTCTATGAGCTACAACAACCAGACGACCCTGCAGAAGCTCACCGACGCCTTCAACTCCTCGCAGGGCGATGTCCACGTCAACCTGGTCAACCAGAACAGCTATACCGACACCCTGACACTCTTCACCGCCGCGCTGAGCAGCGGTGGCCTCCCCGACCTGGTGCAGATGGAGACCGTCAATCTGCAGTTGATGATCGACTCCCGAAGCGTGGTGCCGGCCCAGAAGGCGATCGACGCCGCCCACTACGACCTGTCGGACTTCCTGCCCTCCACCATCAATTTCTTCAAGGTGCAGGGGACCCAGTGGGCCATGCCCTTCGACATCTCGAGCAACGTCCTGTACTACGACCAGAATGCCTTCAAGAAGGCCGGCCTCGACCCCGCCAAACCGCCCACCACCATCGCGGAGCTCAAGGCGGCCTGCCAGCAGGTCGTATCGAGTCGCACGGCCAAGTACGGCATGAGCCTCAAACTCGATTCGTCATACTTCGAGCAGTGGGTGACCCTTGCCGACGCCCTCATGGTGAACGAGCAGAACGGCCGCAGTGGGCGGGCCACCGACGTGGTCTTCGACGGGCCGGTGGGCACTTCCCTCTTCGAGTGGTATGCGGACATGCTGGACAGCAAACTGGCACAGCCCACCTCGGCCACCACCTACGACAACCTCCTGGGCATTGCCAACGGGATCGCCCCGATCTGCCTCGAGACATCGGCGGCCCTGGGCACCATCCAATCCATCCTGAGCGGGGGGCAGTACGCCAACGTCAAGCTGGGGGTGGCTCAGGTCCCGAGCACGACGGCCAACCGCAACGGCGTCTTCCCCGGGGGGGCCGGCCTCTACATGGTGAGCAAGTCCTCGCCGGCCCAGCAGGACGGTGCCTGGCAGTACATCACCTACCTCGACGAGCCGGCGCAACAGGCCCAGTGGGCGGTGGGCACCGGTTACATCCCCATCCGCAAGAGCGCCGCCGCCCTGCCGGCCATCACCCAGCTGTGGGCCACACAGCCCGAATTCGAGGTGTCCTACCAGCAGTTGGCCCAGAGCCCCCAGAATGTCGCCACCGCCGGCGCAGTTTACGGCCCCCAGGCCCAGGTGGAGCAGGCCATCGACTCCGCGCTCAGCTCCATCTCGACCGGCACCTCGGCCAAGTCGGCCATGTCCCAGCTGGTCGGTACGGCGAACGCCGCCATCTCGAGCTACAACGCCCGGGTCGGCGCCTGAGCCCGGCGTGAGCGGTCAAGGGGGCCGGCCGGTGGGCGCAGGTGACGGCGGGACCGGACTGGGGACCCTGACAGTGGCCGAGCCCTGTCGGCTGTCGTTCGAGGGGGTGACCAAGCGCTTCGGCGACGTGATCGCCGTCGACGACCTCACCCTGGAGGTGGAGGCCGGCGAGTCCCTGGTGCTGCTGGGCCCGTCGGGCTGCGGCAAGTCCACCGCCCTGCGCATCATGGCCGGTTTGGAGACCCCCACCGCCGGGGTGGTGCGCATCGGCGACCGGGTCGTCAACGACGTGGACGCCAAAGACCGCGACGTGGCCATGGTGTTCCAGAGCTACGCCCTCTACCCCCACCTCAACGTGCGGCGCAATATCGAGTTCCCTCTGCGCAGCCGGCACGTGCCGGCCGAAGAACGTGCCCGCCTGGTGACTTCCACGGCCCGGAGCTTGGGGTTGGAGACCCTGCTGGATCGCAAGCCGGCCCAGCTGTCAGGTGGCCAGCGCCAGCGAGTGGCGCTAGCCCGGGCCATCGTGCGCCACCCACGCGCCTTCCTCATGGACGAGCCGCTGTCGAACCTCGACGCCCAGCTGCGGACCGAGATGCGGGCCGAGCTGGCCGAGCTCCACCACCGCCTCGGCGTCACCGTCCTCTATGTGACCCACGACCAGGTGGAGGCCATGACCATGGGCCAGCGCATCGCCGTCCTGCGCGACGGGGTCCTCCAACAGGTCGACGTGCCCCGGACCGTCCACGACCGACCGGCCAACGCCTTCGTCGCCGGCTTCATCGGCAGCCCCCCCATGAACATCCTGGCCGGCCGTTTCGACACGGCCGACGGCACGGCCGACGGCACCGCCGAGGTGGTGGTCGACGGAGGGAGCATCCCTCTCGGCCCGGCCGCCACCGCGGCACTCCGTCGGCGGGGCCTGCCCGACGTGACGGTGGGCGTCCGACCCGAGCACTTGCGGGCCGACCCGGACGGCACCCTGAAGGTGACGGTGGCCCTGGCCGAGTACCTGGGCTACGAGCAGCACCTCGGGTGCCGGCTGCCGGGGGGAGGGATGCTCACCGTGCGCCTGACCGGGACAAGCTCCGCCCTGGTACTCGGCGACACGTTGGCCCTGGCTGTCGAGGGGGACCCCCACCTGTTCGACCCGGTCGACGGGACCCGGATCGATGTCTGACGCCGACCTGGCCCCGGGCACTGCTGCGCTGGGCGAGGTGGCCGCCGGCGCGTCCGAGGGCGCGGCGAGTGGCCACCGCTGGCTGGGCCGCACCCTCCGGGAGGCGGCGGTGGGTTACCTGTTCGTCCTGCCGGCCATGGCGGTCTTCGCCGTGTTCGTCTTCTACCCCCTCCTGCGCACCTTCTGGCTGGGCCTGTTCCGGGTGGCGCCCTACCCGACCATCCCGTCGAAGTTCGTGGGGCTGTCGCAGTACCGGAGCGTCCTCACCTCCCACGACTTCTTTGCCAGCCTGGGCGACACGGTGGAGTTCGTGCTGTTGACCGTCCCGATCGGCATCGTGCTGGGTCTGGCCCTCGCGGCAATGGCCGATGCCCGCATCCGCGGCATCCGATTCTTCCGCACGATCTACTCCTCCACCGTCGCCACCAGCGTGGCGGTGGTCTCGGTGATCTTCTTCACTCTGCTCAACCCCACGGTCGGACTGTTCAGCTACTGGCTCGGAATCGAGGGTGGGAACGGGATCCTGCAGTCCAACACTTGGGCGCTGCCGGCCGTGGCCACCGTGACGGTGTGGCAGAACATCGGCTTCACCTTCATCTTGATGAGCGCGGCGCTGCAGGCCATCCCCGAGGAGCTGCTGGAGGCGGCCCGAATCGATGGCGCCGGCGGCCGGTCCCGGTTCTGGCGTGTAACGCTGCCGTTGCTGTCCCCCACCGTGTTCTTCGCCGCGGTGGTCGGGATCATCGCCTCCTTCGAGGCCTTCGGCCAAATCGACCTGCTGACCCAGGGCGGTCCCGACAATCACACGAACGTGCTGGTCTACTACCTCTACACGTCGTTCCAGAACAACGACTTCGGCAAGGCCTCGGTGTTGGCCGCGGCCCTGTTCGTCATCCTGTTGGCCGTCACCCTGGTGCAGTTCCGCTTCTTGGAACGGAGGGTGTTCTATGGCTAGGCACTGGGGGCGGGCTGGGCGCTACGCGCTGCTGACGGTGACCGCGGTGGTGGTGGGCTTCCCCATCTACATCACGGTGGTCAATTCGTTGCTCACCCCGCAGCAGATCGCCCACCGGCCCCCCACCTTGTTCCCGCTCCACCCGCAGTGGGGGGCCTTCGGCCAAGCCTTCACCTCCGGCCACCTGGGACTGTACCTGCGCAACTCGGCAGTGGTCACGGTGGCCATCACGGTGGCGGCACTGGTGACGTCGGTGCTGGCCGCCTACGCCTTCACCTTCGTGGCGTTTCCCTTCCGGCGCGCCCTGTTCTTCGTGTGCCTGGCCACGTTGATGGTGCCCATGGAGGCGACCTTGATCCCCAACCGTCAGACGATCGGCGCCTTCGGCTGGTACAACACGTTCCCTGCCCTGATCGTGCCGTTCATGGCCAGCGGAGTGGGGGTGTTCCTGTTGCGGCAGGCCTTTATGCAATTGCCCCGCGAGCTGCACGACGCCGCCACCCTCGACGGCTACGGCCACCTGCGGTTTCTGCTGCGGGTGGTAGTGCCCCTCAACCGGCCTATCATCGCCGCCTTCGGCGTCTACGCCTTCCTGACCTCCTGGAACCAGTACCTGTGGCCGCTCATCGCCACCGACTCCAACAACGTCCGGACCGTGCAGATCGGCCTGCGCCAGCTGGAGTCGCTCAGCATCGACCAGATCAATGTGATCTTCGCAGGCACCCTCCTGGCCGCCATGCCCATCTTTGTCCTGCTACTGGCCTTCCAGAAGCAGCTGGTCCGGGGGCTGACGGCGGGGGCTGTCAAAGGCTGAGCTCCATCCGAAACGGTTCACGAGATGGCCTGAGTGCTGCGGGTGGACCGCGTAGGTCCCGAAATCGCCATCCAGGCCCTGAACCTGGGCCCTCGTCCAGTGTCCCGGGTGGAGGCTGCACTCCCAGCGTTGTTTTGTGCTGGCAATGAGCCAGTGCCGAGCCATGGGTTTACCGGACCCTCTCGGCACCCAGTATGGCGTTGACCTGTGGATGAGGAGCGCCGGGATGGACCGGCATGGAGAAAGGAATGAAAGAGTCCGACATCGAAGGAAGAGCGGTCCACGGCAGTCCCTACCGCAATCGTCGTCGCCCGTGCGGTCGGAGGCGAAGCGTTGACAGGGGCACGTGGAGCCAGGGCTATTGAGCCGCGAAATCAAGGAGTTCGGGGCGCCGATACTGTCGAACTCACGTAGAAGGCAACATCACCGACGGGAAGGTCCTTGACATGGATCACCCAGATAACGCTGCCGGGTAGGTCGAACACTTCATCCAATCCCGAGCCGCAGCGCGGCACTGGGGCGGTCCCATGCGGTGCAATCCCGTCCAGGGCCAACTTCTGCAGTCTCCAAGGCTCAAGGAGCATCGGCCTCGATTGAACCCACGGCGACAATGACGAGGGTACCCGGGTCTGTCATTTGTGGGCACCGATTCACTGACGACGATGTGGGTTTCGGGGATACGGTTCGACCAAGGAGAAATGTCAATGGCTGGGCACGGAAGCGACATCGACCGAAGCGCGGAATGGGAGGCCTTGAAGGCCCGCTACCTCCGGCCTCGAGAAGAACGACCTGCTTCGTCGGCCATGGCAACTACCTGGCGTACTTCGACTTCCCCGGCCTTGACCTCGGTGAATACCGCGAAGTGTTCGGAGGCCTTCATCACATCGCCATTTCGGTCATTCCTGAGCAGTGGGATCGGTTGGTTGACAAACTGGAAGTTGCCGGAGTCGAGACCCACATCGTGAACGGCACCTCGGTCTACTTTNNACGATATGTACGGGACGATCGTAGGCTGATCAGTAACGCAGCCGTGAGGCTTGCCCCCTCATTCGAAGCCTTGCTTCTTGCATCTTGCCGCGAACGCCCTGCACGGCTCAGCGGGTGTCCGGCGGCCGGCGCTGCCTTTCGTGAGCGCGACCGATTACACGTATCTCCCGGGCTCGGCGCCGCGCTATGCGNNATGCGCGGCGCAACCCCAGGATCCCCTTGCGTGACGTTTTTTCGGATCTTTGCATTGAAACAGCACGTTACGAGTGCGTGATAGCGGAACGCGAGTGCCCAAGTACTTCGGATAGGCAGGGTGGCATGCACAATCATTTGGCCATTGGAGCGTTACCCTTTGCATGGACCACCACTTCCGGATGGTTGCGCCCGCGGGCAACCCCGCCCAACCCCTTCTTGCTTGCCTGTCTGTCAGGCCGACGTGCGGGATGGCTCGAGGTCATGTCTCGGTCACTTGGGGACTCTCAGCATGGCTCTGAGCTATTGGCGGTTGGTGCCCGCCGCACATCGTCGATGGATCGTGATCAACGCAGTTGTCATCTCAGCGGTTTCGAACCTCTTGATCAACAGCGCGATCGCTTGGATCACCTCGTATAGCAAGCACCACATCCCGTTGTGGTCCATCCCTCTCCTTGGGGGGCCCAACCTCATCACCGACACCATCGGGACTCTGTACTTGTTGCCTTTCACAACGTGTGTCGTGGTGAGCTACGCCGTGAGGAAGTCACAGGGTCGAGGGCAACTGACGAACCTCGAGACTCATCAAAAAGGCCCCAGTTGGTTATCCAATCTCCCTGCCGCAATTCCGCGTCGTGCTGCCAGGCTAAGTGGGGTGGTCCTACTATTCAGCGCTCCCGTAGCTATCGCGATTCTCCTGATCGGATTCGGTGACGGTATTTCTCGCTACGAGTTCGTCGTCTACAAAGCCCTCTTGGGCCTGGTTCTCGGATTGGCGGTGACCACGTTCATCGCCCTGGCTGCCATGGGAGACGAATACGCCGACGCCGAGGCCGACAGTCAACCAGTTCGTCATCGGGAGATTGTCGGACAACCGCGATCCTGAACGAAGATCCGCTGACGCAAGCCCCGAATTCGTCTGAATTGAAGTGTTGGCACGCAGAGAATTGCAGGCGGCCATCCGTCCCACTGAGATCCGGTGCGTCCGGTCAGAGGGTTGTGCCGATGAAGATGCGGATCCGGATCCGGCACTTGCCTTGTGGCCACCCTTGGACCGATCCACTACCCTTTGGTCTCCTCCATGTTTGCGTCTTGCCCGTGATCACTTCGGTCATAGGAGGGATTACGGGCACGATATAGGCACAGAGGGCAGAGCGAAGTTGAAAAACTAGCTCTGAGCAGCACGGAGAGGTGCGAGAGCGGCCGAATCGGACTCACTGCTAATGAGTTGACCTAGGTAACTGGGTCCGAGGGTTCAAATCCCTCCCTCTCCGCTCACGACAGCCGGCACAACCTAGTGGGTATGCCGTAGTGGTAATCTAGTGGGTATGGCCTATGTCGTCGCCCGACCGGCCGGGCGATTCGAGATCCGCGAGTCGGTCCATACGGACAAGGGCCCCCGAGCCCGCAGCCTGGCCAACTTCGGCACCCTCACAGACCAGGTTCTGGTCGTGGCCGCCGGTCGGGCGGAGCGACCATTCGATGCACCGGCCGTCCTTGCTTCGGCCCGGCGAGCCGGGGCGCGGGTGACGGCGATGGAAGCCCGGGTCGTCGAGCGCGTGGTGGCCGAGGCAGTCGACGGGCCCCATCGCCATTTTGTGGAGTCCTCGCGCCGCATGGCGCAGGCTCTCGAACAACCGCCGACCAGAGAGCGACCGGACCCGGGCCCGGTGCTGATCGACCTGCTGGGTTTCACCGACGCCATCCTGGGTTCCCAGCCGCCCAGGCCGTTCGAACCGCTGGGATTTCCGGTTCTGTCCCGGATGGCCGAGCAACGGAGCGTCGGCGCGAGCCCGGGCTGAAGGTGAACGAGCCGGAACGTCCCGGCGGGCTGGTGGCAAAGATATTGGAGGTACACGAACTGCTCGACTCGATGCGGGTGACCCATCAGTTCGGCGGTGCCATCGCTCTCGCCTGGTATCGCAACCCGCGTGCCACGACCGACATCGATCTGAACCTGACGGTACCTCCCGCCCAGGCCGACCCGGTGCTCGGGGCGCTGACCCACCTGGGCGTCACCATCTCGGAATCCGACCGGATCATGATCAAGCAGGATGGTCAGGCACGGCTCAACTGGGCCGGGTCCTACCTCGATGCGTTCTTCGCCACGTTGGAGCTGCACTACGAGATGGCCCGGCGTCAGTGCCTGGTCGAATTCGGGCCGATGCGTATCCCCATCCTGGCGCCGGAGCACCTGGTGGTGTGCAAGGCCATCTTCGACCGCCCGAAAGACTGGGTCGACATCGACGCCATGATCGCCTGGGGCACTGAGATCGACAGGACTGAGGCCCTCCGATGGGTGTCAGAGCTTGTGGGGGATGGTTCCGAGCAGTACTCCCGCCTGGCCGGCCTGCTGGACGTCGTCCCGTGAGGGCGTCTTTGTGCCTGCGCACGTTGTCCCCTGTTGCTGCCGTAGGCCATCCGCCCAGTCCTCGGTAGAATGTCCCGATGGCAGAGCGTTTCTGGTTGGAGACGTTGGGCTGCCCGAAGAACAAGGTCGACTCGGACAAATTGGCGGGGACCCTCGGCCTCGACGGGTATGAGCCGGCGGACACTCCCGAGGACGCCGACCTGGTGGTCGTGAACACCTGTGCGTTTATCGAGGCGGCCCGCCAGGAATCGATCGACACCATCCTCGAGTTGTCGGATGCCCGCCGAGACGGTGCCCGGCTGGTGGTGACCGGCTGTATGGCCGAGCGATACGGCGATGAACTGGCCCAATCGCTTCCCGAAGTGGACCTGGTGGCACCATTCGGGGTGTCGCTGCTGGCCCATGTCGCTCCCGCCGAAGTCGCGATACCAGGCACTCCCGTGTCGTTGACCCGCAAGTCCGAATCCACTGGTCCGGATACCGTCGGCCGAGGGCCACTGCCGTCCTTCGACCTGTTGAACCTGCCGCGACCTGCGGCGACCGTACCGTGGTCGTACATCAAAGTGGCGGAAGGTTGCGACCGGAATTGCGGATTTTGCGCCATCCCGTCGTTCCGAGGCAAACAGCGGTCCCGTTCCACCGAGTCGATCCTGGCCGAAGCCGACCAGCTGGGTGCGGCCAACGGCAACCTCAAAGAGGTGGTGCTGGTGGCTCAGGACCTTTCCTCGTTCGCCCTCGACCGGTCGACCGGTCGGATCGAACCACGCATCGATGGACCCGCCGTCGGTGGCAGGCGGCCGATCGTGGAGTTGGTGGCCGCGATGTCGGAGCGGGTGGCGTGGACCCGGTTGCTCTATCTGTACCCATCGACGCTTGACGACGCATTGGTCGAGGCCATGTTGGCCACCGGTGTGCCCTACTTCGACCTTTCGCTGCAGCACGTCGCCCGACCGCTCCTCAAGCGGATGCGGCGCTGGGGCGAAGGCGATCGGTTCCTCGAGCGCATCCGAACCATCCGCCAGGCGGAGCCCACTGCCGCCTTCCGGTCATCGTTCATCGTTGGCTACCCGGGCGAGACCGAAGCCGATCACGATCAACTCCTCGAGTGGATCGGTGAGGCCCAACTGGACTGGGTGGGTTTCTTCCCGTTCAGCAACGAGGTGGGGACCTACGCCGCCGGTCTCGATGATCAGATACCTGAGAACCTGGTGACCGAGCGCTTACGTGAATGTACCGAGCTCCAAGATTCCATCACCGCCCACCGCCGCGACGAGCTGATCGGCACCCGGGTCGAGGTATTGGTGGACGCCCCCGGCGAGGGGCGGACCTACCGGGAAGCTCCCGAAATCGACGGAATCGTCGTCCTGCCCGACCACCTGCCCGTCGGTTCGTTTGTGGACGTCATCGTGACCGGCGCCGATGGTCCCGATCTCGTGGCTGAACCGGCGAACATCGGACACGAGGCTGCGGCCGCCCGATGAACGACGAGACCTCCACGGCATCGACATCGGCATCGACCGCAGCAGCGACGGCAGCGACATCGACCGCAGCAGCGACGGCATCGACCGCAGCAGCGACAGCAGCGACTTCGCCCCTCGGTAACTCCACCTTCGGTCCTTCGGCCCTGTTGACGCCGGCCAACGGCATCACCGGGTTGCGCTTGCTGGCCACCCCGCTGCTCATCGCCCTCATCATGATGAGAGGGGCCAACTGGGTCAACTTCGTGGTGTGGGGAGCGCTCTCCTTCACCGACGGGATCGACGGCTGGGTGGCTCGGCGACACGGGACCACCCGGTCGGGTGCATTCCTCGACCCACTGGCCGACAAGGTGGTGGTGCTGGGCGCGTTGTTTGCGCTGGTGGCGAAGAGCATCGTGTGGTGGTTGCCGGTGGCCATCATCGCGGTGCGTGAGGTCTACATCACCATCTACCGATCGGTGGTCGGCCGAAAGGGCGTGTCGATCCCGGCCCGAACAACCGCCAAGGTGAAGACGCTCTTCCAGAGCGTGGCCGTCGCCCTTTGCCTGGTCCCCCCGTTGGCCAAGCACCACACGGTGTTGGCGGTGGCGATCTGGGTGGCGACGATCCTCACGGTGTTCACCGGAGGTCAGTACTACCTCGACGGCCGCAAGTCGGCGGCAGGTCGCCGTCACGCCAGCGATCCGAGAGACGGGGTCTGAGCCGGACATGAGGATCGAGATCGTGGCGGTCGGGACCGAACTGTTGCTGGGCCAGATCGCCGACACCAACTCGGCATGGCTGGGTGAGCATCTGGCCGCCGCCGGCATCGGCTCACATTTCCACCAGGCGGTCGGGGACAACCACCAGCGCATGGTGCTGGCCTTCCGTACCGCACTGGCCCGGAGCGACGGCGTCATCGTGTGCGGCGGGCTCGGACCCACCCATGACGACATCACCCGGGATGCCATCGCCGAGGTGATGAATGTCCCTCTGGAACGGGACGAGAAGTTGGTCGAGAGGATCAGCTCCATGTTCACTTCCCGCGGGCGCGAGATGCCGCCGTCCAACCTCCGCCAGGCCGATGTGCCCAAAGGTGCGACCATCATTCCCCAGACCAAAGGCACTGCACCCGGGCTGATCTGCCCATTGGGTCACAAGGTGATCTATGCGGTGCCGGGTGTGCCCTACGAGATGTCCGACATGTTCGACCGGGGGATACTGCCCGATCTCCGGCGCCGGATGAGCGAGAACGGGGAAGCGACAGGGGTCATCGCCAGCCGGGTACTGCGGACCTGGGGGATGAGCGAATCGGGCCTGGCCGACGCCCTGGCTGCTCACATCGGTGAGCTGGATGTCCCGGCCGGTAACGCCACCATCGCCTTCTTGGCCAGTGGCATCGAAGGGATCAAGGTGAGGGTGACTGTCCGCGCCGATGACCCGGACGCAGCGGCCGGCCTCCTGGATGCAGAGGAAACCGAGATCAGGCGCATCCTGTCCGTCGCGGCGGGGGACGTGGTGTTCGGGGTCGATGACGAAGCCATTGAGCACGCGGTGGCCCGGGCCCTGGCTGTGGACGGACTGACCCTGGGTCTGGCGGAGTCGCTCACCGGGGGTCTGGCATCGTCCCGGCTGGTCAACGTGCCCGGGGCCAGTCGATGGTTTCGGGGCTCGGTGGTCTCCTACGCCTCGGAGGTGAAGTTCGACGTGCTTGGCGTTCCCAAGGGACCGGTGGTCTCCGAGGAGGCGGCAACTGCCATGGCCGAGGGGGCACGCCGGGTACTGGGCGCCGACGTGGGGCTGTCGATCACCGGTGTGGCCGGGCCCGATCCCCAGGACGATCAGCCACCGGGCACCGTGTTCGTCGGTATGGCCCGATCGGATCGCGCCACCGAGGTGGTGGGGTTCACCGTGCCCGGCGATCGCGAACGGGTCCGCCAATACGCCACCATTGCCGCCCTCGATCTGCTTCGCCGCACGGTGGGGTCAGAGGGACCACCGCCCTCGGCACGTCTCTTCGGGCGTTAGGTTCCCCGGGGTGGCCGGGCCAGCGCGGCGATCTCGGGAAGTATCCGTGATCGCAGCCACATCCCCCCATCCTTGGAGATGTGAATGCCATCGCTCCAGCGAACGGTGATGCCGTCGATGACCAAAGCATGTGGTTACAAACGTGATCGTCGCCGAGGGCGAGGACGGTACGGCGGAAAGCCGGTCATACTTCACAGTGCTCCAAGCCGTCCGCGGCGAGCTGGCGCTGCAGCCTGTCATCGCCGGCCGGTACCGCCACCGTTTCGAGTACTCGAACACCCAATGGCGGATCAGCGCCTTTCACGTCATCGTTGACCTGCTGGGAGAACTCGGGTCACACCTGCTGTTCGAACTGCCGTGAGAGAGGGTCGGGGTCGGCTCCGGTCCATACACCGGTGGGACAGCGGGGTTGGTCAGCCAGGTGTGGGTGTGACCGTGACCCCGGCGGGGACCAACTCTTCCCAAGTGTTGCCCGGTTGCAGCGTGATGGGTGCGCCGTTGGCAGCCGTGAAGGTAGCCGGTGATGTCAGTGCTGTCCGGGTCCAGGTGCCGGTGATGGCCACACCGTTGCGCATGACGACCAGAGGACCGGTGCCGACGGTGGTCACCAGAACTTCCCTCCCGCCTTGTTCGTTCTCGACCCAGGTCCCCGCCGAGGTCTGCACCGTCATGATCACGACATTGGTGGCGGTCGTACGGGCACCGTCGAGCAGCGTGTCGGGGATACCTGCATAGGAGCGGAGGTAGTTGCCTCCGGTCGGGTTCCAGGTCCAGGTCACATCAGAAGCAGCGGAGAACGGAACGTGCACGCTCGCACCCGACCTTGGAACCGAACCGGCGGGAAGCGTATTCGAGAACTGGAAAATCGGAGCCGGAGGCGTCACGTTGGTCGGATCGAATGCCCACAGCGAGGCGGTATTCACGAACGTTGAGTACGGTGCCACTCGACCGGGTTGCTGGATGGTGGCTGACCCGTTGCCCCCCTCGTTGAGGTTCTTGTCGATCAAGGGCGAGCTCTTCATGAGGGCGATCACCGGGGGAATGCCGCCGGCGTGGACAAACAGCGGATCCGACAGCTGGGAGAGGATGCCGGAATCTGGCTGTCGGGCGGAGCGGAGGTCACCGACCAGGGCTGCACTCTGACACTGAAATACCGCCACCAGGCGGGTGATGGCACCCTCCACTGGCTCCTCGAAAACGATGTCCGCATTGTTGAGGCCCGAGGACGGGCGATCGTTCGGATAGTTGCCGATCTTGATGCCGAGCGCGGGTCGGGCGGGCACCGCCCCCCCGGGTGCCGGAACACCGGTGAGGGGACAGGTTGGCACGACTGGTGCCGGCGCCACCGTGACCGTGGTGGGTACCGGGGCAGGCACCTTCACCGCCGCGGCTCTTGAACCGGTAGTGGTGAAAAGCGCAATCATCGCGCCCACGAGCACGACCACCACCACGCCGATCACCAGCGAAACGGCGTGAGGTTTGCCACTCTTGTGGCGGGCCGGGTCTTGGTTGGCTTGTTTCCGGGAGAGAATGGTCGGTAGCGGCGGAGCCGCGGCGGGCGCCCATGCAGGGCGTGGGGCCGAAGAAGGACCTGTGGCCGAAGCGGTGTCCCGTGACCCATGGGGTGTCTCGGAACGGGTTGAAGAACTCGCTTCGGGGCGGTCAGATAGGTGCTCGGCGCCCTCGTCACCGGAACTGAGGGAGGGCTGATCGTCAGTCATCGCGCCGAGAGACTATCCCGAACTCAGCTCCGTCCCGGGTGATCCCAGGCCGGGGAACCGTGCCGGCCGGTCCCTTGGCAGGGCCCTTGACAATCAGTGGTGCCAGGGTCCAACATCGAACATGCGTTCGGGTCTACAGTGACCTCGTCGAGCAGTATCCATCGGTACCGGACCCGATCCGGACCCCCCAGTCGGGTGTCACACCCTCTCCGTAGGGTCGGCCCGGTCAAGTGAATACAGGCATTGAAGGAGAGTGAAGGAAATGGAACGTGACAAGGCGCTCGACATGGCCCTGAGCCAGATCGAGAAGCAGTTTGGCAAGGGGTCTGTCATGCGGATGGGGGAAAACCTCCACATGAACATCGAATCAATCCCCACCGGGGCGCTGGCACTCGACCTCGCGCTCGGCATCGGCGGCCTGCCTCGTGGCCGCATCGTTGAGATCTTCGGACCGGAGTCATCGGGTAAGTCGACGCTGGCCATGCACGCAGTGGCCGAAGCACAGCGCAACGGTGGTATCTGCGCCTACATCGACGCCGAGCACGCCATGGATCCGGTGTACGCCAAGGCAATCGGCGTCAACATCGACGATCTGTTGATCTCGCAGCCCGATACCGGTGAGCAGGCGTTGGAGATCGCCGACATGCTGATCCGTTCGGGTGCGCTCGATGTGCTGGTCATCGACTCGGTGGCCGCCCTCACTCCCCGAGCGGAGATCGAGGGAGAGATGGGGGATACCCATGTCGGCCTCCAGGCCCGCCTGATGTCCCAGGCGTTGCGCAAGTTGACGGGCACGTTGTCCAAGTCCCGCACCATCGCCATCTTCATCAACCAACTCCGCGAAAAGATCGGCGTGATGTACGGCTCACCCGAGGTCACCCCCGGTGGCCGGGCGCTCAAGTTCTATTCGTCGATCCGTCTCGACATCCGTCGGATCGAGACCATCAAGGACGGGGCTGACATGGTCGGGAACCGCACTCGGGTCAAGGTGGTGAAGAACAAATGCTCGCCGCCGTTCAAGCAGGCGGAGTTCGACATCACCTTCGGGAAGGGCATCAGCCGCGAGGGCTCGCTGCTCGATGTGGGTGTGGAGCTGGGCTTCGTGAAGAAATCGGGAGCATGGTTCACCTACGAAGGTGAGCAACTCGGTCAAGGACGAGAGAACGTCAAAACGTTCCTCATCGAAAACCCGCAACTGATGGCGGAGATCGACGAACGCATTCGCGAGCACATTGCCGCGTTGAACGCTGCCAAGGCCGAAGAGGCGTCGCCGACCGTGCCTGATGACATCGGCGCTCTGGCGTCCGACGATCAACCCATCACGCTCAGCGAGTGAGGTAACACGCTGCGTATTTCCGACATCTGCTCGGCCAACGCGGATTTTGCTGTGCTGGTTTCTGGGTAGTGGAGGTGAGTTCGCCGGCCCGGGATGCAGGAGTGCATCCCGGGCTGCTGCGTATCCGGGACAGGCCGGGCCGGACGTTACGGATCAACAACTCGGCCGGCTACCCGACACTTCGGATATGAGCGGGGCGCGGGAACCGCGCCCTGCACGAGGATGCACGCATGCCGGGTCGATGACGCTCCGACGTGTGTCGCTGAGCGGAACCAATCGGCACTTCTCGACCAGCGAACCGCCGCTCTCGCTCTTTTTGAAGGCGGAGCATCAGTTCCGTTTATGGTAACTCAATAAGCGGAATTCTAGCTCCGCTTATTAACGGGACGATCGCTTGAAGGAGACCGGATGACCAGATCGCTCGAACGAGCCAACTACAAGGCCACATTCGCAGTCCTCTTGCTCGGAGTGTCGGCCTATGCCCTTTTGCAGTCGCTCGTGACGCCGATTCTCCCGACGATCCAACACGACCTGCATACGTCCCAGAGCACCGTGACCTGGGTATTGACCGCCTATCTGCTGTCCGCATCCATTTTCACGCCGATCCTCGGGCGAGTGGGAGACATGGTGGGCAAGGAGCGGATGCTGGTTGTCACCCTCGGCGCGTTGGCCCTCGGATCGGTGATGGCGGGTTTGGCCCATTCGATCGGGCTGCTGATCGTCGCCCGTGGCATCCAAGGCATCGGCGGTGCGGTCCTCCCACTGTCGTTCGGCATCATCCGTGACGAGTTCCCGGCAACCAAGGTGGCCACCGGGGTGGGCATCGTCGCCGCCATGGCAGCGGTGGGAGGCGGTGCGGGAATCGTCCTCGCCGGACCGATCGTAAGCCATCTCAACTACCACTGGCTGTTCTGGATCCCATTGATCATCACCGTGATCGCCGCGGTGTGCGCCCAGTTGTTCGTCCCCGAGTCGCCGGTGCGAACCCCGGGTCGGATCAGTTGGTTGGCAGCTGTATTGCTCTCGGGGTGGTTGGTCGCGTTGCTCCTCGGCGTCAGTCAGGCTCCCACTTGGGGATGGGGATCGAGCAAGGTCATCGGGTTGATCGTGCTTGCTGTGGTCATCGGTGTGGCGTGGGTCATCGTGGAGTTGCGCTCCAAGCAGCCTCTCGTCGACATGGAAATGATGCGAGTGCCCGCGGTGTGGACCAACAATCTGGTCGCCTTCCTATTCGGGGTGGGCATGTACTCGGTCATGGCATTCCTGCCCGAGTTCCTGCAGACGCCAAAATCTGCCGGCTACGGGTTCGGGGCCAGCATCATCCAGTCGGGCCTGTTCCTGTTGCCTCTCACCGTGACAATGTTCTTCTTCGGGCTGTTCTCCGGCCGCATCGCCGCTGCTGTCGGTTCGAAGTCGGCCGTCATCATGGGATCCATTGCTTCATGTGGCGCGTATCTCATCCTTGCCTTCGCCCACGAACAGGCGTGGGAGATCTATGCAGCGAGCACTCTGCTCGGGGTAGGTCTGGGTCTTGCCTTCTCCGCCATGTCCAACCTCATCGTCCAAGCAGTTCCCCCGGCGCAGACCGGTGTCGCCAGTGGGATGAATGCCAATATCCGCACCATCGGTGGGGCCATCGGCGCTGCGGTGATGTCGAGCATCGTGACGTCCCAGTTGCTTGCCAACGGACTGCCGGCGGCATCGGGGTACACCACGGGGTTCGCGTTCCTGGCTGCGATGACCGTGGTGGCAATCCTTGCGGCCTTCTTCATTCCCACGGCAACTGCGGCCAAAGCCGACGCCGATCACGAGCCTCATCTGCGAAATGCTGAGCTGGCCCTGCTGGCAGGTGGGACCATTGCCGAAGGATGACAAGACGCTCACCGCATCTCCGCTCACAGTTCGACCGCCGGCCCCGGTGATCGTCGTTGCGGCCAACTCGTCGGGCAAGAAGTCCCAAGCTGCGACCTCCGACGAGGAGCTCGACCCACCCGCACCGGCGAACCCGGTCTTGGTGAAGGTCTAACGCTGTTTACCTCTCACGGGTGACCACAATCACTCTCGTGCTCTCGAAGTCGAGATGACCACGACTAAGGTGAGTGGTTCGTGTGCCCAGCAGACTTGGGCACTGACTACAAAGGCAAGGTTATGCTTAGCTATGTTGGACTGCCGGTGCGGGCCCGGTGTTGAAGAAAGCCGAGCCGGTCGGGCACGAGAAACGGCAGTCACCGCGCGCCGGGCTGAACCCAGAGTCGTGACGGTCGACCTCGGATGAAGACCCTGATTCTCTGCGGGGGCAAGGGGACTCGGGCTTACCCCCATACCCTCGAGCTGCCCAAGCCGCTGATGGAGGTGGGCGATTCGCCGGTCCTCCTCCACGTGATGGACATCTACGCCCGACAGGGATTTGAGCAGTTCGTCCTCTCTGCCGGATACCGCGCCGACCTCATCGCCAGCTTCGCCGCCGAACTGCCACGACGATGGAACGTCGAGGTGATCGACACCGGGGAGGACACGGGGACCGCGGGCCGAATCATCGGGTGCGCATCGACATTGGGCCAGACTTTTCTGGCAACCTACGGCGACGGTCTCGGCTCCGTCGACGTGCAAGGACTCGTTGATTTCCACGAAGCCCATCCGGGCGCCGTGACCGTCACCGCGGTTCCACTGCCTTCCCCCTATGGCACCTTGGAGTGGGACGAGACCGGTCGAGTGCGGCGTTTCATCGAGAAGCCGACGCTCACCGACCACTGGATCAATGCCGGCTTCTTCGTGATCGACGAGCGGGCGTTCGACCACTGGGACGGCGACGATCTGGAAGGGGAAGTTCTCCCCGCGCTGGCCGCCGCCGGAGAACTGTACGCATACCGGCACCTCGGCTTCTGGCGTTCGATGGACACGTACAAGGACGCGTTGGAGCTGAGCGCCCTCTGTCGGAAAGGAGACGGACCGTGGACGATCTTGTCGGAGCCCGAGTCCTCATAACCGGAGCAACTGGCTTTATCGGATCGCATCTCACCCGGCGACTCGTTGAGCATGGAGCGCAAGTCCATGCATTGACCAGCACGGTCTCGTCCGTCTATCCGATCCGGCTCGTCGACGTACGCGACCGGATCACCCTCCACGGTGGGAACCTCAACGACAGCGGGGCCATGGCGTCGCTGGTCGAGCACGCCGACCCGAAGGTCGTGTTCCACCTCGGTGCGTACACCCACGTCGGCAAGTCCTGGGAGCGGGTGGACGAGTGTATCCAGACCAACGTCCATGGGAGCGTGAACCTTCTCCAGGCCTTGGCCCGGTCCAACTACGAGCGCTTCGTCTACACGAGCACCAGCGAGGTCTACGGCGGTATCGCGGTTCCCTTCCGGGAAGACGCCGCGGTGGACCCGAGCTCCCCGTACTCGGTTAGTAAGTACTCCGGAGAGCTGTTCTGCTCCATGCTCCACAAGGGAAAATCGTGGCCGATCGTAGTCGTGCGTCCGTTCAATGCCTACGGGCCGGCTCAGAGCCCTGATCGGATCATTCCCGAGATCATCGTCAAGGCGTTACGGAAGGAGCGCCTGGCCATGACTCAGGGTCGCCAGACCCGCGAGTTCAACTACGTCGAGGACCTTGTTGACGGCTTCATCCGGGCGGCCACCGTAGCCGGCATCGAGGGTGAGGTGTTCAACATCGGGGGCGGCGAGGAGGTGTCGATGCGCGACCTGGCCCAAACCATTCTCGAGCTCATGGGTGATCCCATCAGTCCCGAGTTCGGTGCCCTTCCCGACCGTCCTACGGAGATCTGGTCCATGCGCAGTGACGTCACCAAGGCTCGCAGTCGACTGGGTCTTCTCCCCTTCCGACCATTGCGCGAAGGGTTGGAAGAGACCATCAGCTGGTACCGCCGGGAGCTGCAGCAGTCGGGCTCGGTGTTCTCGGCTTGAGGCCGGAAACGCCGTAACGTGGGTGTGTTGGGGGTAGGGGCAAGCAAGTCCGGTCGGACCACCGCGTTGGTGGCGCCGCTGCCTGGCGATGGCGAGGCACCGCCCGATGCTCGGACCGACCCCGTGTCCGAACAGGTTCGGCGGCAACCACGCCGCGGCATGCGGTCGGCCGCCCTGTTCGGGCTGGTCTTCGCCGGCTACCTGGCGGTGGCGGTTGTGTTGTGGTGGCATGCCTGGTCGACCCACCCGACTACCGTCACCACCTGTGGGTGCGGAGACACCTCGCTCTTCTTGTGGTTCCTCGAGTGGCCCGCCTACGCGCTGGCCCACGGCCACAACCCGTTCTACTCGACAGCGCTGTTCCACCCCGGCGGCATCAACCTGCTGGCGAACACGAGCGTGCTGGCCATCGGCATCCCCCTGGCCCCGGTGACATGGCTGTTCGGACCGGTGGCCACGTTGAACGTGGCGTCCACCCTGGGCCCCGCCCTGTCGGCCCTGTCCATGTTCTGGTTGCTGCGGCGCTGGGTGGCCTGGACCCCGGCGGCGTTCGTCGGAGGCCTCGTCTTCGGTTTCTCACCCTTTGTCTTCGTGAACCTGGCCGGAGCCCATCTGATGACCGGGATCCTGGTTCTGCTGCCCCTCATGGTCGCCTGCCTGGACGAGCTGCTGGTGCGCCAGCGGCGACGGCCCCTTTTGACCGGCGCCTTCCTGGGCCTTCTGGTGACGGTGCAGTTCTTCTTGAGTACCGAGGTCCTCGCCTTGGTCGTGCTGTGTGCCGTCGCCGCCCTGGTGCTGCTCATCGTCTATGCCCTTCGCCACCCGGGCCACCTCGCCGCTCGAGCACCACATGCCGGACGCGGCCTTCTCGCCGCCTTGGCTGTCGCCGCCGTCTTTTTGGCCTACCCGGTGTGGTTCGCCCTCGAAGGACCGGCGCACCTGTCGGGACTCGTGTGGCCCACCATCGAGCCCGGGCACGGTGGCATCACGCTCGGCAACCTCTGGCACCTTCGCTTCATGACCGCGTTGCGCGGTCAGATGCAAGCTACGGGCGGCTATGAAGGCCCGGCGCTGCCCGACCCCGAGTACCTCGGGGCGGGGATGATCGCCGTCCTCGTCGCCGGCGTGGTGGCCTGGCGGCGCGATCGGCGGCTGTGGTTCTTCGGCGCCCTCGGACTGGTCGCCGTCGTGTTGTCCCTCGGCTCCCAGGGCTACTGGACCCCCTGGCGCATCCTCGCTCACGTCCCGCTCATCCAGAACATCATCTCCGGACGCTTTGCCGTCATCACCTCGCTCTGCGTGGCCGTCATGGTGGCCATCATCGTCGGCCACACGCACGACTGGGTCAGGACCCGGGCCCGGCGCATGGCGGCCGCGAGGTCGGGTCCGTCGTCGTGGTTGAGGCCGGGCAGGCACGCCCCGGCCCGATTCGGGGCCCGGACCTGGGCCGGGACACTGGGGACCGGATTGGCGCTTGCCGTCGCAGCCGTCGCCGTCGTCCCGATGGCCAGGGCGCTTGCCGGCAACGTCCCGCTCACCACTCGGACCGTGTCGCTTCCCCGCTGGTTCACCGCGGTTGCTCCGCACCTTCCGCCTGGCCAGGTGGTGCTGGCCTACCCGGCGCCCTTCGCTCTTCAGCAGTCGGCGGAGGGGTGGCAGGCCGTCGACTCGCTCCGCTTCGCCATGGTCGGTGGTTCGGGGCCCGGGAGCATTGCTCAGCGCGCCGGCGAGGAGCGGGCCGGCCAGGAAGTGATCGCCGCCGCCTCCTTCTCGCTCGTCGGGCCACCGAAGGCAACGGCGGCCAACATCGACGCGGTACGGCAGGCCCTCACCGGTTGGGGCGTGACGCTGCTCGTCGTCCCCAATCCCTCATCCCTACCCCGCTACGAGAGAGGGACGAACCCGGCGTCGGCGCTCGGTCTGTTCACCATGGTCCTCGGCCGCAGACCGCAGTACCAGGCGGGAGCCTGGGTCTGGACTGATGTCGGCGCCCTCAGCCCCCGTCGCTCGATATCGGCGGACGACTTTGCCGGCTGCACCACGACCCAGTCGTTGGCGAGCTCCTCGTCGGCAGTACCGGACTGCGTGATGGCGGCCTCCCGCCCCACCTCGTGAACCGGCCCTTGGCGGCAAGCGAGATGACCGATCAGGCCACTACTCCGGTCGTGGAGCCAGTAAGCCTCCGAGCGGGCGACGCTCCCTTCGATGACCGCCCCCNNACCATGAGCTACCAGTCGAAGCCGATGGATGCGTTCATCGACGGCGCCGTGGCGGCGGCGATCGGCGACAACGATCGGGCTGGCTTTCGCCGCTTACCTGGGGGTATCGCTGGTGCTGTGGTGGCATGTGTGGTCGGCTCATCCGACTACCGTGACCATCTGCGGATGCGACGACCCTTCGCTGTCCGCGTGGTTCCTCGAGTGGCCCGCCTATGCACTCGCGCATGGTCACAACCCCTTCTACTCCGCGGCGTTGTTCCACCCCACTGGTATCAATCTGGTGTCGAACACCGGCATGCTCGCCATCGGTATTCCCTTGGCTCCGGTTACCTGGCTCTTTGGACCAGTCGCCAGCCTCAATGTGGCTTTGTCGCTAGGGCCGCCCTTATCGGCCGTGACGATGTTCTGGTTGCTGCGGCGCTGGGTGCCCTGGACCCCGGCGGCGTTCGTCGGAGGCCTCGTCTTTGGCTTCTCACCGTTCGTGTTTGTGAACATGGCAGTGGCCCACCTAAACCTGGTGGCGCTCGCTCTGCTGCCACTCATGGTCGCTTGCCTCGATGAACTATTGGTGCGCCAGCGACGACGGCCCTGGGTGACCGGCGCTGCCCTGGGCCTGCTGGTGACAGTGCAGTTCTTCGTGAGCTCCGAGGTCCTGGCCATGGTCGCCGTGTGCGCCGCCGCCGCCGTGGTCGTCCTCGTCGCGTACGCCGCCCTCCGCCACCGAGCCGAGCTCGCTGCGCGAGCACCGCACGCCGGGCGCGGCCTCGCCGCCGCCGCCGCCGTGACAGCGGTACTCCTGGCCTACCCAGTTTGGTTCGCTCTCGAAGGCCCGGCGCACCTCTCGGGTCTCGTCTGGCCGGATATTGCACCCGGAGCAGGGGGGATCTCGATCGACAACCTCTGGCACCTGCGCTTTCTAAGCAAGCAGGCTGTCAACGTCTTCGCCGGCTACCAGGGGCCGCGGTTACCCCAAGCCGAATACTTGGGCCTCGGGATGATCATCGTCCTCGGCTGCGGCGTGATCGCTTGGCGGCGCGATCGCCGGCTGTGGTTCTTCGCGGCCCTAGGGGTCATCTCCGTCGTCTTATCCCTCGGCCGGCAGAGCTTCTGGACTCCCTGGCGCGTCCTGGCTCACGTCCCTTTGGTCCAAAACGTCGTCTCCGGGCGCTTTGTTGCGATTACGTCCGTGTGCGTATCCATACTGCTGGCCATTATCGTCGGCCGTGCCCACGACTGGGTCAAGACGTGGGCTTGGAGCCTCGGGGCGAGTAGGCGGTCTCGGCACCGTTCAGCTCGGGCCTGGACCGGAGTGCTGGGGGCCGGGGTGGCCCTTGCCGTCGCCGCCGTCGCCGTCGTTCCGATGGGTACGGCGCTCGCCGGCAACGTCCCGCTCACTGCCCAGCCGGTGTCGATCCCTCGCTGGTTCGCCGAGGTAGCCCCTCATCTTCCGCCTGGCCAGGTGATTCTGACCTTTCCACCAGCGGTTACGGGTGGATCGGCCATGACGTGGCAGGCGGTCGACTCCCTCCACTTTGCCATGGCCACTGGTGCCGGACCCTCGAGCATCCCCGAGCGCGCGGGCAAGGAGCGCGCCGGTCTGGAGGTCATCACAGCGGCTTCGTCGCTATTTTCCAAGTTGGCCCCGGCAACGAGGACGAACGTCGATGCCGTACGCCAAGCGGTCGCCGGTTGGGGGGTGACGCTGCTCGTGGTTCCCGACCCCACTGCGTTCGTGCCCCGCTACGACCGAACCAGCAGCACCGCGTGGGCACTCGGGTTCTTCACCCTCGCCATCGGCCAGAAGCCGCAATTCCGCCACGATGCCTGGGTCTGGACCGAAGCGCGCCCTGTCGCGACGCGCCTCTCGATCTCGGCCCAGGCGTTCGCAGGGTGTACGACAGAGGCAGTGTACAAAAGCCCGGACCGTCTGGCCGTGCCAAATTGTGTGTTGGCAGCCTCGCGTCCTATATGAGCCTTCAGCCCTTCGGCGGTGACCGTGACGAAAGCGCCGATGACCGTGTTGGCTCGTTCGGCACCGGCGGGTTCGTACGAAGCGGTTTCCCGGCCGGAGTCGCGGACCGGGCGTGGCGCCCCCGACTGCGCCTTCGCCTTCGTTGGAGGGTGATCACGATCGCCGTCACCGTGACCACCACCGCGACCAGGCTCACCAACCAGCCGTTGCGAAAGCTGGTGGGGTCGTAGGTGAAGACGATGCGGTCGTCTCCTGCAGGGACGGCCACCCCTCGCAGGAGATAGTCGACCCGGTTGATCTGGGCGGGGCGCCCGTTGACGGTCACCTGCCACCCTGGATAGGCAGTGTCGGACAGCACGAGCTCAGCTGCACGGTTTGCTCGTGCCGAGATCTCCACCCGTTCCGCTCCGTAGTGGGTGATACGGGCATCGCCGGGAGCGGTGCCACTGGCGTTATGGTCGGAGAGCGCCGGTAGCGGACTTTCGGTGACCACGGCTCGGCGGGGGTCGAAGTCGGACGAGACGATCTTGGCCAACGCTTGGCTGTCGCCTTTGACGAGGTCCTGCCCGGCGACGAGCCACGTCCGAGGCAGGGAGTCGTCGTTGGCGTAGATCTTGGCGTCAGGTCCGTCGTAGACCAGGCGCAGGCCGGGCACCTGGAGAAGCGGCCCGTGGATGTCCTCGAGGACGTCGCGCACGCCGAAGAGCGACAGCACTCTCATGGTGTCCGGCGTGAGCCCATTGTCGAGAGTGAGCGGGACCGATGGCGTGTCCAGCGGGAGCAAGGGTGTGGGCGGAGCCACGTACCGCTGCCAGAGGTTGCCGAACCGGCTGACCACCGGAAGGTCGTATCCGCGCAAGTCGTACAGCCCGTACCGCATGTTGACGTCGGGGGGCAGCGGGTTGATCCCGGCGTACGGAGTCACCCCCACGTAGCGGGCCGGCCGCTGTCGTTGCAGGTATCGGATGGCCGGAGTGACGGGCTGGACGGCGTGGGACTCGGGAATCGCGGGGTTGTAGCCCATACCTGCCTGGAAGAGGTCGCCGACAACCAGGGCGATGGCGAGGGCAGCGAAGACCGTTGGCCGTATCCTTCGTCTGAGCACGAGAGAGAGCAGCACCACGGCCACGGCGGCAACGGTGATCCAGGCAATGAGCGCGGTCAAGCGGTAGATGGGATCGACGTTGGGGGTATTGAGCAGGGGGGCCGACGCGAACAACCAGGCGATGTGCACGGCCCGTCCGAGAAATCGGGTCGACGTACCCCCCGTGGCGGCCACGACGACCACAGGTAGGACAAGCAGGCCGATGGCGACGACCAGGCCGGCCCGGGCACGACGACCGCGCACGCGGCCGCGGATCACGTCGTCGATTCCCCATCCGGCCAAGAGGGCGACGCAGAGGAGATAGACGATCGTCAGCCGACTCAGGTACGTCTGGTCGAGACCGGGGATATGGCCGGCGATGTAAAAGAACGGCTGGATGCCGAGCACCACGGCAATGGTCAGTGCGCCGACCACGGCGATGACCACGCGCTCCACTCGCCGACGGAACAGGGCGATGACGGCAAGCATGAGCGGGAGCGCACCGGCGTAGAAGCCCGTCTCGATCACGAACCCGGAGGGGAAGTACTGGGGTAGAAACGCGGAGAAGAAGTACTTGGCTTGGACGTGGACCTGGCTACGGGGCCTAGCGGTCAAGTCCGCGGAGTTCTTGAGGAGCTCGAGGAACGGGAGGATGGCCACTGCGGCGATAGCGGTCCCGACGACGATGGCGATGACGATGGCAATGACCGGTCGTCGTGCCGCCTTGAACAAAGCCCCGACCCGGGAACGGCCCCGCCGAGACGCGGCCGCCATGGCCGAGGCGCCACCACCGGGCTCTTGGAGAACGCGCAGGATGAAGTAACCGGCAGTGGCGAACAGCGCGTACACGCTCGTCTCGGGATGACCGCCGAAGAACTGGAGGGCCACCAGTGCGGCTAAGGCGCTGGCCCAGAGTACGCCGGGACGCCGTATGAGCCGTTCGGTGGCCACCAACATCCAGGGGATGAGGGCGAACACGCTGGTCAGCGGCCACGGGATCCAGGCCACCATGAACATCCCGAATCCGAAGACCAGGCCGCAGAGAAATGCCCCCGCAGTACCCATCTTCAGGGTGCGCCCGAGCAGGTAGGCGCCCATCGCGGCAACAACGACCTTGAGCAATGCGATAACGCTCAATGACAGCCAGAAAGGCAAAATATACGCGGGCAGGCTGAAGGGCGAGAATACTGCCGATTGCATGTCGGCGAGATAGGGCGCACCGCCCATGATGTATGGGTTCCATAGTGGTATATGGGGCAGTTGGGATGCCGAGTACTGCAAGAACGGTTCGAACACGGTAATGCCGTCGACCAGTTGCGGGTTGGACCCGAACACGAGCGGATGCAGGCTCTGCGTAGGCACTCCGCTCGGCCGCGCCGTGTTCCACGGTGCGGCGTTCCACAGATAATCGGCGGCCGACACGGTGTGACCCGGAAGGAGCCCGGGCCAAAAGAAGATCACCGCCAGCAGAACGTACGCACACAGTACGAGGAATGTGGGTCGGCCCAGCGCCCACCTGAGCGGCGCCGGGCGAGCGTCGTCCTCGCGCATAAGCAGGCGAGGATACTGGCGCGTGTCGGCCGAAGTAAAGTTGCCGGGATATGGAAGAAGGCGCCTACGCGGAGATGTACGGTCTAGAGGACGCCCATTGGTGGTTCCGCGGCCGGCGGGCCGTGATCCGGGCGCTCCTCGATCACGCCAAGCTTCCCCCAACGGTCCGCCTGCTAGACGCCGGTTGCGGCACGGGTCGAAACCTCGTCGAGTTCGGTTCCCTGGGGTCGGCGGCCGGAGTGGACCCGTCGGCCGATGCCGTCGCCTTCTGCCAAGAGCGCGGGTTGCACGACGTACGCCAAGCCGGTCTCGAGGCCCTTCCGTTCGGTCCGGGCGAGTTCGACCTCCTGTTGGCCTGCGACGTGCTCGAGCACGTCGAGGACGACGGCGGAGCGCTGACAGAGCTCCGCCGGGTCGCCTCGGCCGGCGGGATGCTGCTCATCACCGTGCCCGCCTATCAGTGGATGTGGACGGAGCACGATGTCCAACTCCACCACTTCCGCCGCTATACATTGCGGAACCTGCGCTTCCGTGTGCGAGATGCAGGATGGGACCTGGTTCGCGCCACGTACTTCAACTCGCTGGCGTTGCCGCTCGTTGCCGCGGCGCGGCTGGCGGAGCGACCGTCGTCACGGCGGGGGCACACGGACCTGGACCGCACCCCGGCAATCCTCAACGGCGTGCTCGAGCTCCCCATGAAACTCGAGGCGATAATGATCGGACACGGGGCCCGCCTGCCGGCCGGCGTGTCGCTCGGGATGCTCTGCCGGAACCCGGGATGACACCGGAGATGGGCGGTCGGACCATCCTGGGCCCGTCCGCGACATCGAACCCTCGATAGGGCGCCAAGACGCAGGTTCCCGGCTTCTACCGGCGGCGTTCGAGGTCGTTGCAGATCGGTGTTGGCACCGGGAGCGAGCGAACCCGGCCGGCGAACACCGGGGTGGTCGAGATCGACGGCGGCGCCGAGCCCAGCCTGACGCCGTTCGGGGGTGCCACCGGGTACAGCAGCGAGAAGACCGGGGATCCATCCACAGTGATGTAGATCTGGCCGAGCCCGGTGACCAGGTCCACCTGGACCCGGTGCGGTTGTCCGGGGGCCACCGCGACGGCAGGCTCGGTGTACCAATCCCGTCCCGTCCCGCCGAACGCCGACCCGTCGAACAGGTACGAGAAGCGATAGAGATCCCCGCCCTCCCAGGTGACCGCGACCACGTCCTGGGGGGTCGCCCCACCGGTAACGAGCAGGGGCTGACGTCGGCCCAATTCGGTGCGCGGGAAGTCCACGTTGAGCAGCAGGGCGCCGCCGTGGGCCCCCAGCTCGACGGGCTGCCAACTTTTCCCGTCGAATTGATAGACGCCGGCACAGTTCCCGATCACCGCCAAGTCGAGTGCTTCTGCATGGGTAGGCAGCGTGGGGGCAAAGCGAACGCCGGGCGCCGGGCCGCCTACCAGCGTTTGGTCGACCTGCTCTTGGAAGGACACCATGCCCGCCCGCTGCGGAATGGTGATGGCCGAGCCCAGTTCTCGTTGGTAAAAGAGGCTCAGGGAGAAGGTCGTCCACAGTTCGAACAGGGCCAGCACCACCAGCACGGCTGCTCCCACCGTTCGCACCACCTTGGGGGTCGGGATCGTACCCGGCCCGACCCACCGTCGCATCACAACGTGCCAGCCGGGGAGGGCGGCAAGCAACAGCATCGGCATGGCGTCGGACAGATAGCGTTCGGCGATGAAGGCAATGACCAACATGCCGGCCGTGCCCGCGACACTCCCCACCAGCGGGAGCCGCAGCCCAGCGATCCCCGGTGAGGCGAGTGCCTCCTCGATGGTGACCGGCTCGGGCCCGGCTGGTGCAATGCCAGAGCCGGGGGCGGCAAAGCGGCCCCGAACCGGGGCAAAGCGGCCCCGAAGACGGGCGGGCCTGAACACCGAAACGACGCCAAGCACGGCGAGGAGGAACAGGACGGGCATGCTCGCCGGGACGCTCGACGTCCAGTCTCGTGAGTAGTAGAGAAGGTGGCCGAGGACCAGAGCCTTCCCGGGAAAGAAGACCCAGGGAAACAGCCGGGTCGGGGTCAGCGCGTCGGGGCGAGCGAACTGCAACAGGTTGGTGGGGAGGAACTTCAGGCCGAACAGGCTGCCGCCGTTGGCCGCCAGCACGGCCTGCGGATGGGCGTTGGTCAACGTGGCCACCTGGTGGTTCAACGGGAGGCTGAACAGTGTGCCGAATTTGATCTCGTTGATCGCCACGTACAGGACCACGGGGATGGCCACGGCCGCCACCAAGCCGACACCAAACCGGCCCGGCGGGTCGGCTACCTGCATGCCAAAGGCCCGGGGGAGCCGTTGGATCGTCGACTGCCAACGAGGGACTCGCGTCGCCATCCAGGCGAGCAGGTAGACCGCGGCGGCCAAGCCGAGCGCCACCACGGGGCCGGCACCCACCGACCCTCGAGTCAACAGCGCCAGCGTCGTGAGTACCCCGGTGGCTACCAGACGGCCGGCGCTGGGTCGATTCAGGAATCCGACCAGCGCGTAGAACGAGCCCAACGCCAGCGCGGCACCCCACATCTCGGCTTCCTCGTAGACCTGGGCGGTGGCGCCCAGGAAGAAGAGGACGGACCCCAGGCCGATGACCACGATGATGGCCGCGGTCAGGGCGGCCTCGAACCGACTGACGGGGGCTGCCCCACGGATCATGCCTCGGACCCTCCAGCTGAGGAGGCTGGCGAAGACGAGGGCGACGACGAAGCCGATCAACAACGACGGTTCGGTGAGGCGGCCATCGAGGCGGTGCGTGAAGATGAGGACCGGGAGGCGAAAGAGCGCGGGGACCGGTCCGAAGTACATGTCGGTTCGGCCGCCGGTGCGGATGCCCTCGATCGACAGAACACTGGCCGGCATACTCCATGTGCCGTGCAAGAACGACCGCGCCTGGACGTCGTAGAAGGTGGAAAAAGGAACGGACCGAAAGAACTGGAACGTGCCTCCGGTCACCATCCAGGCGAAGGCGGCGCCGGCGATGGTGATGCCAACCGTGGAGCCGTACAGGAATCGACGGGCCGAGGTCTCAGAATCCCTTCGATGTGTTGCGGGCGGTGGAACACCTGGACCGTCTCGCATTGCAGGGACACTAGTGTCCCAAGAAATGTCGATGCCCTGGACCGTTGACAGTCGAGAACCGGAGCACGAAACTACCATCTTCATGGCGATGGGACACCGCGAGGTGGGGAAGGCGAGAAAAGCCGGTGCCCATGCCCGAACGCCTGCCGATCGAGCGACGGTCGAAAGCTCGTTCCGGCCCCGGCACAACAGCCTCAACTTCCTTCGGCTCGTACTGGCGTTCGCGGTGGTCTTCTCGCACGCCATCACTATCGGCAACTTTGGCAGCGAGACGATCCTCAACAAGACGACACTGGGTACAGTGGCCGTGTACGGCTTCTTCGGCCTCAGCGGATATTTGATCGCCGGAAGCGCATCACGAAACCACGTTGGACGCTTTCTCTGGCAACGCTTCCTACGGATCTTTCCGGCATTCTGGGTCTGCCTGATCGTGACCGCCTTCTTGGTCGGCGTCATCGTCTGGTACCGCGCCAATCCGGTCCTGGCCCATCGCTGCGGCATCTCCTGCTACGTAAAGGAACCGGGAGGCCCCCTGGGTTACGTCTTCCATAACCTGTGGCTCCGGGTCCCTCAATCGACCATTGCCCATACGCTTCCGTTGGGTTACTTTCGGCCCGTTTGGAACGGTTCGCTTTGGACGCTCTTCTTTGAATTTCTCTGTTACCTCATGCTGGCATTCTTGGCCTGGATCGGCCTGCTGAGGCACCGTTTGGCCGTAGCCGCGTTGGCAGGTGCGGTGTGGTTGACCGAGATCACCATTACCTCGGTCCCGACCTTGAACCAGAGCTTCTCTCCGTCTCACCACTGGTATGTCATGAAGATGCTCACCTTTGTGCCCATCTTCCTCGGAGGGTCGCTCCTGTACCTGTATCGCGAGAAGATCCCGGACTCGGGATTGCTGGCGTTGGGCTGCAGCCTCGCGTTCCTCTTCGGGCTGGTCCTCCCGGTGGGCAACAGTGTTCCCACCTTTACCTTCACCAGCATGGACTTGACATCAGTGTTCCTTGTTTATCCACTGCTGTGGCTCGGCATCCACCTGCCATTCCATATGGTTGGAGCGCGCAACGACTATTCCTACGGGGTCTACATCTACGCGTATCCTGTCCAGCAACTGCTGGTCATTTGGGGCGCCAGCAGATGGGGGTACTGGCCCTACGCGCTTTTGAGCGTGGTTGCGGTGGTCCCGTTTGCTACGGCTAGTTGGTGGGCGATCGAGAAACACGCATTGCGGTTGAAATCTCTCAACTGGTTCGTCCCGATGATGCTTGGACGGCGCGTCCCTGAGGATCCATCGATCAAATGAAGGGGACTGAAAGTGCTCTTCCGGGGCAGCTATGACCTCGGCCGCCGGTTGCTGCCAGGCTCGGCATGCTGCCCGAGACTCTGCGCATCCCAGTAGTCTAGGGTAGCGCAATGCCAAGACTACCTTCGCTGTCGGTTGTCATCCCGGTTCTCAACGAGGAAGAGGAGATCGGCCGCATCCTGACGGCGACAAAGACTCTTCTCGAAAAGCGGGGCGGCGAGTGGGAGATCATCATCGTCGACAACGCGAGCTCAGACGAGACCTCTTTACGTGCAGAGCCGTTTGTCGATGGTACGCACGTGCGGTTTCTGCGCAACGAGGTCAATCGGGGCAAGGGTTACTCCGTCCGGCGCGGGATGCTCGAGGCGCGCGGTGATCTGCGCCTCATGTGCGATGCCGATTGTGTCGTGTCGCTGCGCTCGCTCCCCCACATGGAGGACGTCGCCAGAGAGGTCGACGTGGTGGTGGGTTCGCGCCTGAGCCCAGGAGCACGAGTCTCACGTCAACAGCCACTCCGTCGGCGTTTTGTGGGGGTGGGCTTTCTCGCCCTGACCCGCGTCGTCATGGGGCGACTTCCGCGGGACATCTACTGCGGGTTCAAGCTCTGGCGGGGGGAAGCTGCCCACGCGGTGTTCGAGAGGGTGCACCTGGACGGCTGGGCCTTCGACGCGGAAGCGCTCGCCCTGGCCCGCCGCATGGGCTATACCGTACGAGAGACAGGCATCGAATGGAGCAACCGGCCCGATTCGCGCCTCTCCATTGGCAACGTGCTGCTCCCGTTGGTCCGTGAGCTGCTCGCCGCCCGCCGCAGTGTACGCCGAGTACCGGTGGCGCACCAGGTCGGATCGGGGCAATCGGCTACCGCCCAACCGGAGACCGCGTTGTAGCTCCTCCACCGGGCCGTGCATCCGTGGGTGCTGCACCCGGACGCCGAATGCTGGTACGCCACTGCATCCCATCTTCTCCGTGGCTACGGTGGCCGGTCACAGCCCGCCCACGCCGAACATAATGGTCGCCAATGCTAGAGCTCGGAACAGAACAACCCACCGCGTCCCAGCAGCCACGTAGAGCGCACCCCCGGCCTCGCCGAGAGCGCCGACGGTTCTGGACCGGGCTGGGACTGATCGTGGCCGGCGGCCTGGTGGGGCGGATCCTCTACGTGATGATCGTCACCCGGCACCAAAACGCCAAGCTCTATGACTCGTGGTGGTACGAGTTACAGGCACTGGGCCTGGCCTCCGGGCGTTTCTTTCCCGTCGTTCTCGGATTCCGACCGGATGCCGCTCACCCGCCGCTCACTTCGCTGGTCATCACGCCAGTCACGTACTTCTTTGGCCTCCCTCCCGGCGCCGCGCCCCAACGGCTGACCATGGCCGTCCTCGGCGCCGTGGTCGTCCTGCTCGTCGGGATCCTGGGGCGAACCCTGGTCGGGCCAGGCGTTGGGCTGCTGGCCGCGTTGGTGGCGGCGGCGTACCCGAACATGTGGATGCCGAACGGCATCGTCATGTCCGAGACGGTGAGCATGGTGATGGTCGCCCTTATCCTGCTGGCGACATATCGCCTGTTCCGCTCGCCGACATGGGGCAACGCCGCACTCATGGGATTGGTATGCGGGATGGAGATGTTGGTGAGGGCCGAGCTCGCACTACTTGTGCTGTGTCTCCTCGTTCCGGCGGCGCTCGTGGTCAGAAGCGTATCCTGGAAGGGCCGCCTCAAGCTCCTCACCGTTGGCGTTGTGGTAGCGGGTCTCACCGTGGGCCCGTGGGTGGGTCGCAACCTGGCCTCGTTCAAAGACCCGACCTTCCTGTCGACCGGCGAAGGGCCGGTGCTGCTCGGGGCGAATTGCCCGGCGACCTATTACGGACCGGAGCTCGGGAGCTGGAGCCTTGCCTGCTCGATTGCCGTGCCCCACGCCGCTGATCAGTCCGTGGAGTCGGCGCGTCAGACGGCTGCGGCCGAGCGCAATATAGAGAGCAATCCGGGTCGGCTCCCCGTGGTGGTCCTCGCCCGAGTGGGGCGGGTGTGGGACTTCTACGAACCTCTGCAGATGGTGGACGGCGACGTGAACGAGGGGCGGCCGGTCCCGGCCTCGTTCGCCGGCCTGATGGCCTACTACCTGTTGTTGCCGGCGGCCGCGGTCGGGATCGTCGCCTTGCGCCGCCGGGGGGTCCCGGTATGGCCGATGGTGGTGATCGCGGTAGCGGTGACCGTAGTCGCCGCGACCGGCTACGGGCTGGTTCGGTTCCGTGCCGATTTCGAGGTGTCACTGGTGGTACTGGCCGCCGTGGGCTTCAACGCAGGATGGCGATGGATTCGTCGGAACTGATTGGGTCTTTAGGTTGCCGCTGAATCGGCTCCTTTCTCGCCAGGGCGTGCGAGTGGCGTGTCATGTTGCGGCCGCGACCCCTTTCGTGGTGGCGTGCGCCATCGAGATGGCGCACGGCTGGGCACCACAGGGCGATGACGGCGCGATCGTCTTCCGCTCCTGGGCAGTCCTGTCGTCTCATTCGCCATTGGTCGGTCAGCTCACTCACGCGACCTCGAGTCACGCCGTCTTTGACCCAGGGCCGATGTTGTTCTGGTCTCTGACCATCCCTGTTCACCTGGATCACCGCCAGGGTGGGCTTTGGGGGGCGGCTCTTCTCTGCGTCGTGGGCGTTTCCCTGGCGGTGGAGGCCGCGTGGTCGACGATGGGCTGGCCTGCCGCCGTCGGGGTAGCGGCCGTCATCCTGACTATGGTCGCCGAGTTCCCGGCAGTGGCATTGGACCCGACGTGGAACGCGCACATCGGATTGGTGTGGTTCGTATCCACGGCCGCGATTGCCTGGGCCGTCGCCGTCGGGCACCTTCAATGGTGGCCGGTAGTGGTGGTCGCCGCGTCCTTCGCCACCCAGTGCCATCTGATGTTTGCCATAGGGTCGCTGTCGTGTGTGGTTGTGGCCCCCATCGTCGGGTTTGCCCTCAGCCGCCGAATCAGTTGGTGGTTGCCCGCCGGCATCCTGGCCGGAGTCGCCTGTTGGATTGTGCCAGTCGTGCAACAATTCACGTCGCACCGGGCAACCTGTCCCTGTTGTTGCACTCTGAGCAAAACCCGGGGCCCACGACCGGAATCACGTTCGGCTTCCAGGTCCTTACCGCGTCCGTCGGCCCGAACCCAATCTGGTGGGGGAGAGGGGAGGTGGACCAATCCAGGCAATCATGGGGCTCTAAAGGTTGTTCAGCAAGACAGTGAGGAGAGTTGCGCCGCTGCTGGCCGTGCGCTTGGCCGTAGAAGCGGTAACGACCAAGACCGGCACCGCCGCAGTCTCGACGACTCGCTCCCGGTAAACACCTTCCTTGGGTGCTCGACGAGCCTTTGACAGATTTGACGTCCAATCACGAAAGTAAGTCTAGATCTAGACATCCCGCGGACAGCGGCGGACACCTGACTCTCCGGATCGAAACCACCCTCTGCGGATCCACGGTGACAAAGAACGCGGAGGAGTTCGGTGAGGGCACAAGACCGGTCCATTGCTGTTCGCCGGAGGAGTAGAGACCTGGTTTCCACCCGTCGGCCTCGAGTTGCCAGGCCACTCCTTCCTCGATGTCGAAAACGTAGAAGTCGTCGGCGTGGAGCGCCGTAACTCGGATCACAACGGGCCCTGGGGGGACAGATCGCTCTATATGTTTGGCGATCTCCTTTACTGAGGAGAATCCGGCGGAATCCAACCCGACATTGGCCTCACTGGGGACGAACGTCCTCAACGAGGCGACGCCAACGAACCCGATAATCGCCACCACGCCGATCGCCACCCACCCTGTCATCGCCCTCCACAACGGAGATGGGCGCCCGATTTCCACGGCGGTGCGTCGACGGAACAATGCCGATCCAAGGAGAACTGCGGCCCATACCGCTACGGTCCACACCAGAATGCTTAGAGCCCACAAGAAGGAGATCACATAGTCGACACTCAAAACGTTTCTATTCGGGATGATCGAGAAACTGATCGCGGTGCATATGCAACTGACGAAGGCGACCAGGGATAGCACGCAGAGTCTTTGGCGATCATGACGCCACGCAAACAGCGCGATCACCGCCAAGGCGAAAAGGACGAGGAAGCCGACAACCGTGGCGTTAGCGTCGATTGACCCGACTACCGAATAAAAGTTGCTCGGCTCGTGACGAAGCCAGAGCGGTGGAGGCGAACCGAGGAAAGCCACTACTCTTAGCCCGAAGGCGAATCCCAAGGACTTCTGCCCTTGGTCACTGCTCGCCAATGCGGAAAGATTGCCGTCAGATCCGAAATTCTGAATCAGCGGCGCAAGCCAACAAACAGCTCCCGCCAGTACTCCGAAGACCAGCCAACGGAGTCGTTGAGGACGGCCGCGCATCGCCACTGCGACAAGAGGGGCGCTCAGAACCAACACCGCTGTCGGGATGGTGTAGATCAGGTGGGTCTGGGCGGCCACTGATCCGACAAAAACAAGCACGGGCCACCAACCGATTGAACCCGATCCAACGACCCAGGCGAGCACCACGGTGGCAATCAGGAACGGAATGGGAAAGTACGCATTCCAAATTAGATTCTCGAAGACCAAAGGCACGAGCCACAGATAGTCCACGGCGGCAAAGGCGATGAGGACACACCCCAACCACCTTCTTGTCGACCATGCTGCCTCGATAGCCACCGAGAGCGCGACACCGCCCAGCAGCGCTGCGCCCCACAACGGCCCGTGCGTCGGATCGATGCGTACAGGAATGGCCAGAAGCCAGAATAAGAGGGGCCCGGGATCGTGGAGGTACTGCCCTGAACCCACCGCCGCGGTAGAGGCTAGGCCCACCAGTGGGGGATGGAGTGTGAGGACCTGGTGGGAGCGGATGGCGATGGCCGCGTCGTCCGCCGTGGCAACCCAACCCTTGGAGAGGACCACAATTAAGGGCACGGCGACAACCAGCCACACTGCCACGTGGCTGGCGATTCGGAGCACCATAGGTACGCCTACATACCAACGCCGCCCAAGCCCACCGCTAGCCACGGCAACATGCTTCCATAATTGGGCAGGAGGATGAATCAATTGGGCAGGACGATGGATCCCATAACGCACAGCCTCACACCTCTGGGCACAAAGAGAACTAGACGAACTTCGGATAGGCCCCGGGGGCACTATTCAGGGACAACCGCAAAGTCGAGTCATAGTTTGAGGACGGCGAGGAGAGCGGCGAGGCTCCACGCGCATGTGCACAGTGCGGCTGCGATGTTGGTTGCCCCGTCGATCCGCAGGAGGCCGATCGCGGTGTTCCGCAGGGTCGCCATCACCCGTGGAGCGTTCCCGGTCCTGATGGTCGACGCGTCCTCCCGGTAGACGACGTCGCGTACCCAGTGCAGCCGGTTCTCGATGCCCCAATGACTCCTGGCCAGGTCACCGAGCTCCTTCGCTCCTGCCCGGTCCGCGGGCAGGCTCGTGATGTACCACGCAACGGTGATCGTGCCCTCGTTGGAGAGGTTGGCACGGTCCCGGGTGACGCGGACGACCTGTGCGGCGTGCGGGAAGAGCCCTTCAGGCACGGGAGCGACCGCCGCGTAGCGGGTCTCGATGCGTCCGTGTCCCCGGTTGGCGGTCGTGTGCTCGTCGCCGTAGGACGCCTCGTCGATCGCCTCGAGTGCCGCGAGGAGGCGGGTTGGTCCTCCTTTAATGCCGCACAGCGGATAATGCCGCATCAAAGCGAAGTGTGGTGCTGTCAGGCAGCAGATCGAGCGTAGTCATTCGACATAATTCTGCCGGCTGATGGATCCTTCCTCTCTG
>PKXA01000032.1 GCA_003133325.1 Acidimicrobiaceae bacterium
TGCCCCGGTTTCCGAAGTTGCCGCTTCGGGCGCGGCCGAACCGTTGGTCGATCCGCTGTCGCCGATAACAGCCAAGCGAACCCCGACATCCACTGTGTCCCCTTCTTCCACCAGTATCTCGGTGAGGACGCCACCGGCCGGAGAAGGGACCTCTGAATCGACTTTGTCGGTTGACACCTCAAACAGAGGCTCGTCCCGCTGGACCTCCTCACCCACGGACTTCAACCATTTGGTGATCGTTCCTTCGGTCACCGTCTCACCCAACTGCGGCATGGTCACGTCAGGCAACGTGAAGCCCCCTTCCGGTCAAGGCCAGCACCGTCTCACCAAAGGTCTCCGACAACGAGGGGTGCGGCTGGATGAACTGTGCCACCTCGTCAGGGGTGGCCTCCCAGTTGACTGCCAGGTACCCGGCACCCAACTGCTCGGTGACCCAGGGCCCAGCCATGTGGACTCCGAGGATCTTTCCCGCGGTCCCGTCAGGACGACGCTGGGCAATGACCTTGACGACACCCTCGGTGTCCCCGATGATGCGAGCTCGACTGTTGCCGCCGAAAGGATCCTTCTTCACCACGATCTCATACCCTGCCTCCTTGGCGGCTGCCTCGGTCAGACCCGCGAACGCCACCTCGGGATGGCAGTAGATCGCCCAGGGAACCCGGTCATAGTCCACCGGGAGCACGGGCTCTCCCAGAATCGACTTGATGACCACAATCGCTTCTGCAAATCCCACGTGGGCGAGCTGCGGTGTGTTTGCCACTACGTCACCTACCGCCCAAACCCCCGGCGCCGCCGTGAGCATCGTTTCGTCCGCCACCACAAATCCCCGCTCATCGATGATGACTCCGGTCCCCTCGGCCAGGAGTCCGTCGGTGCGCGGCCGACGGCCCACAGAGACGACTACCGCATCGACAGCCAGTTTCTCGCCGTCACCATAGAGAACAACCGTCCCTTGGCCAGGAGGGCCAAGCGTGTGGCCCTGCAGCTCCATGCCGGCTTTGACATCGATCCCTCGTTTTCGGAAGGACCTGGCCACCACGTTGACCACGTCGGGGTCACACCCGGTCAGGATGGTCGGGAGTGCCTCGAACACTGTCACCTTGGAGCCCAGATCGGCAAAAAGAGAGGCAAACTCGCACCCAATGGCACCGCCACCTACAACAGCCACTGAGGCCGGGAGCGTGTCGAGGGCCAGGACTTCGTCCGACGTCAGCACGACGGTGCCATCGACATCGAAGCCGGGGATCGTCCGGGGCAGGGAGCCGGCAGCGAGCACGACATCGGTACCGGTGATCTCCGTCGTCGACCCATCGTCCCTGGTGATTCGTACCTTGTGATCGGGCAGCAGCGTGCCGGTCCCGTTGAACACGGCGATACCTCGCCCTTTCAATAGCCCGGACAGCCCCTTGAACAACTGGTCGACAACCTGTTGCTTACGGGCCTGGCTCACCGCGAATTCCACGGTCGGCTTCGCATCATCGGCCGTACCGCTGCCGATCCCGAATTGAGACGCACTCGCCACTGTTCGATAGACAGCCGCGGTTTCGAGGAATTCCTTGGCCGGTACGCACCCCCGGTGCAGGCAGGTACCCCCTACCTTGTCAAGCTCGACGATTGCCGTCGACAGCCCGGCGGCTGCCCCATACAGCGCGGCAGCGTACCCCCCGGGACCCCCGCCGATAATGACGACGTCGTAGGTGTCGTTTGCACCTTCCTCGACCCCGCCGTGCCCCGATGCCTTGTGCTCCGATGCCACCTCGGTTCCCGTGGGAACCACCTCCGATCTCGACAGTGAATGCCCGCTAGCTACAACACCCTCAGCCTATAGGGAGGAGTCCAACAACCACCTTACGAAAGAACCCGCTGACGGAAGTTCCGGAGCCCGAGGCCAAGGAAGAGGGCGGTGAACCCGACCAGGACCGGGTACACCACGTAGAGATGCATATGCGAGGCATTGGTAAAGGCCGCCCGCATACCCTCGTTGACGTAGATCAACGGGTTGACCAGCACGATCGTCTGCAACCAGTGCCATCCGCCCACCTGGACCGGGGCCAAGCGGGTCCACTGGTAGTAAATGCCGCCGAGGAAGGTGACCGGGAGGATGACGAAACCGAACATCAACCCGATGTTGCGCGGTTCGAAGGTGGTACCGAGGAACAACCCCAGCGAGGTGCCCCAGCCTTGCCGTTGCTTACAGCCGAGACTCGTTACGACCCGTCTAGCAGGGAGTTTGTCGGTGGCGAGATTTGACCTCGGGGTCTTGTTGTCCATGAAAATGGACAAAAAAATGGACAAGGCAGCAATCTGGGTTGACTTCTGATGCCCAGCCAAATAGCCCGGATCGGTTTGACGCAAGGCCGGACTTCTGCTGGGTTTCGGGCGGACAGGTTCGGCGCATCCGCTCGGCTCAAAACGCAGCGTGACGAGCACGGCCGGGAGCCATCGGCTATTAAGTGGCATGGATGACGAGCGCAATGGTGGCGGCAGCAGTGGCTCGGGTCCTCCGGCGGTCCTGTCAGCGTCGCGGACCCGACCATCACCGGCGGGGCTTGGTGCCCCGTTTGCTGGGGCTCACTGACCACGCGAGCGCACCTGCAGCCCGAGTTGGCCGATCTCCGGGAGCAGTTGCGGCTGGAGCCACAGTCCTCCGGCCTTGGAGACATGGATACCGTCACCGGGCCAGCGCACAGCGATGCCGTCGACGGTCTCGGTGAAATGGCCGTTCGGATCGAGCATCCGATTGAGATCCATGAGCGTGACCGTACTGCGGTGCTTCTTGGCTATCTCGGTCAGCAGTCGATTCCAGGCAACAACCCGGGCCGGGTCGTTCTCCGGGTAGATGGCGCCGTTGGCCTGCTCGAGCGGAGGATCGATGTCAGGAAAGGTGAGCAGGGCGACATGCGCGCCACCAGCCGTGAGGATAGTGATGGCCTGCTCGAGGTCGGCTTCGAGATGGGCATCCCAGATCGGCTGACCGACATGCATCCAGTGTCCATTGTAGAAATGGTCGGCGATGTCGAAACGACCGATCAGAAGGCCCACCACCTCGGGTCGAACCTTGGCCACCTCCTTGCTCCACAGCGACTGCCATGACCCGCAGTTGAACCCGGGCACGCCCTTGTAGACGACACCGCCGAGACGGCTCGGTGCCAGGTCGAGATCGCATCCCAGGAGCGCATCCTGGTTCAGCTGGATCCCGTAGCGCGGTACCGACTGGACTGTCAAGCCCACCGCCGCGGTGAAGGCGACGGAATCGCCGAGCCACAACAGCCGGACGGGGTGAGGCCCGAAGGCCCCGGCGGCAACCAGCGCGTGACGCTGCGACGACGTCAGCCCGGTCTTCAACGAACCGCTCGAGGGGACTCCGGCGAACCCGGCCGGAGCGGTGGCCACCACCAGCAGTGCGGCGGTGGCGACGGCGCCGCCTCCGGCCACGAGGAGACCCCGCCAGGTCCGAGCCAGATGCCCCTTGCGAATCGGTTCTTCGACGACATGAAAGGAAACCACGGCAATGGCGAAGGTGGCGACCAACCTGATTGCGAGCAGGGATATCCCGGAGAGTCCGGTCCGGGCGTGGTCGAGGGCGAGGAAGAGGGGCCAGTGGTAGAGATAGAGGCCATAGGAGATGCGACCGATGTAGGTGAATGGTCGCAGCGAGAGGATCGAGCACAACACAGAAGTCCGCCAGCTGGTGACCGCCGTGATCATCGCACCGGCAGCCACCGCCACAACCAGGAATCCGCCCTTGTACAGCAGGGCGGACTGGCCTGTGCCGGCATGGAAGGCCCACAGCAAGAGAGCGGTGCTCAACACCGCGAGGCAGGGGCCTACGACTCTGCCGAGAGAGGTACGTGCCCACTCGGTGGCGATCACCCTCCATTCGCGTTTGGCCGCGACGGCGCCGAGGGCCGAACCCACGAGCAGTGCTTGCGCCCTGGTATCGGTCCCGTAATACAGGCGGTCGATCGACACGTGATGCAGATACATCGCGCCCATGAGGAGGGAGGAGGCGAGCGCCCCTATGGCGGCGACCCACGCCACTCCCCTCGGCCCTCGTCGGTGTAGGACGAAGAGGGCAATGAGCGGCCAGACCAGGTAGTACTGCTCCTCGATGCTCAGGGACCACATGTGCAGGAGCGGGGACGGAGCCGTCGATTGGGCGAAGTAGCCCTGGCCGGAGACCACGAAATGCCAGTTGGCAAAGTAGAGGAGCGTCGAGAGAGCGTCGCCGCGGATACTCGACACATCGAGGGTGGAGCGAAAGACCCACGCGTACAGCGCGACCCCCGCCAACAACAGAAACAAGGCCGGCAGAAGCCTGCGGGCGCGTCCCGCCCAGAACCTTGCCAGGCGGATCCTCCCCGAGGCCAGGTACTCGGTGCAGAGGAGACAGGTGATGAGGAAACCGGAGAGGACAAAGAACACATCGACTCCGAGCAGGCCCCCGTTGATGCCGGTGATCCCCCCGTGGTACAGGAGCACGGCAGCGACGGCGATCGCCCGAATGCCGTCGAGAAACGGAAGACGTGCTCGACCCTTCGGTTCGAGAGACCCGGCCGGACGCTCGGCCGGCACCACGCCAGCCACGTCTGGCTCTGCCTCCGGACTGGCTGAGTTCACGATCATGCTCTACCTCACAGCAATCTCCGACCGAAGTCGCCTCCTGCCACTGCGGCAGCGTTCGGCGGAGCGGCCTTCGTCTGGAATCCGCGCAATTGCAATTGGTCGCTATTGTCGCCCCATGCGGCCAGAGGTTCCTAATCCCAAGTGATGATCGCGGATCGCACAGGTTACGACACCTCGCGGCGACGGTTCGGCCAATCCTCCGCTGCCGGCATCGCCCTCGACGGTTGGGGAGTGACCATGGTGGTCATCCCGGATCAGTCCGACCTTCCGGCATATGACCGAGTCACCTCGGTGCCCATCGCCGTTGGCTTGATCACGGCCGCCACGGGCGAAGCGCCGATCCGTCAGGCGGGTGCCTGGGTATGGACCGGGGTAGACCACGCCGGCCCCTCGGCGTCTCCGACCGTTGCCTCTTTGACCCAGTGCGTGGCGGGCGCAGTCGCCGGCAGCGTCTCCTCCATCACCGGCGAGGCGAGTTGCGCGCTGACCGCGGCATCGATGGAGCCGTAGTGACACACTCACGAGTGGGTCCGGACATGACCCAGAGCACCGCGACCACAGGGGTCACCGGAGTGCTCGAGCAGTCGGACCCGTCGGGTGACATAGACGGATGGATTGGCGCCGACCCGAATGATTCGGGTCACGGTGGATCGACCGAGGACGCTGTGGCCGATGGAGGCGCGCCGAAGGTTTCCCGTCCACCACGGGCGGCTCGCCTGCTACCGGGTGCGGTGGCAGCTGGTATCTATCTGGCCATCTCCGTGGCGCTTTGGTGGGGAGCCTGGAGCACCCACCCCTCGACCTCCACGACCTGTGGTTGTGGCGACGCCTCTCGGTACCTGTGGTTCCTCGAATGGCCGGCCTACGCCCTGACCCACGGCCACAATGTCCTCTACTCGCAGTGGATGTTCCATCCGACCGGCCTCAACCTGCTGGACGACACCAGCGTGCTGGCCTTCGGAATCGTTCTAGCCCCGGTCACCTGGCTGTTCGGTCCGATCGCATCCCTCAACACCGCCTCCACCCTCATTCCGGTGCTCTCGGCCCTCTCGATGTTCTGGTTGTTGCGCCGATGGGTGTCGTGGGCGCCGGCCGCCTTCGTCGGCGGGCTGCTCTTCGGCTTCTCGCCTTTCATCCTCAACGGACTGGTGACGGGATGGTTGAACATCATGCTGGCGGTACCACCGCTCATCGTGGGATGCCTCGATGAACTGTGTGTGGGTCGCCGTCGCCGGCGGCCTGGCGCGGTCGGAGCAGCTCTCGGTGTTCTGCTGGCGGTGCAGTTCTTCATCAGTACGGAAACGCTGGCCATCACCGTCGTCACCGCCGGGATCGGCATGGTCGTGGTGGGCCTCTACGCCGCCGTATTCCACTTCGGCGAGCTCAGGCGACAGGCCCGGCGGATCGCCTCCGGCTTGGGTGTCGCCGCGGGGGTGGCGTTCGCACTGTTGGCCTATCCGCTTTGGTTCGCGTTAGCAGGGCCGGCCCACTTGAGAGGTCTGGTCTGGCCCGCCATCACACCGGGGTACTACGGGGCCGTCCTCTCTGAGTTCTTCCGCTTGGCCGGAACGGCGCAAGCCACCGTGGCCCAGCGGCGGTATGGGGGATATCAGGGGACCTCACTCCACCAGGCCGAGTATGTCGGCGTCGCGTTGGCCGTCGTGCTCATCGCCGGGGTTCTCTTGTGGTGGCGCGATCGACGACTGTGGCTCCTTGCATTCCTCGAAGTGGCCGCCATTGCGCTGTGCCTGGCGCCGTTCACATGGGCGAACCATTTCTGGGTCCCGTGGCGGATCCTCGCCCACATCCCGGTGGTACAGAACATCCTTCCCATCCGGTTTGCCGCCATGGTCTACCTGGCCGCCGCAGTGATGCTCGGGATCATCGTCGACCACACCCGGACTTCATCGCTCCAGCTCATCGTGAGGGTGCGTACCGCCGCCAGAGGCCGATCACATTCGGTACCACCAATCTGGCCGCGTCTCGTGGCCGGTGTCGTCGCCCTCGCCGTCGCCTTGACAGCGTTGGTTCCCATCGCTGCCACCTACGCGGGGAACATCCCGCTGACCATGGAGCCTGTGGTCCTCCCTGAGTGGTTCCAAACCGTCGGGCCCCACCTCCCTGCCGGACACGTCGTCCTCACCTACCCGGCAGCGTTCGGCGGCATTCCGGCTCCGATGGCCTGGCAGGCGGTCGACAAGATGTCCTTCGCCCTGGTCGGCGGGGATGGGCCCGCCAGCGTCGCTCAGCGGGCCGGGGCCGAGCGCCCGGGGTTCACAGTTCTCGCCGATGCCACCTTCTCCCTCGATCCGGCGACCGCATTCCTTCCCTCCACCGTCACCAAGGTGCACCGAGCGATCGCCGGCTGGGGGACGACCCTGGTGGTCATCCCCGATCAGCCAAACCTCCCGAGGTATGACCAGGGGAACCACACCGCCTATGCGGTGGGACTGATCACGTTGGCACTCGGCGTGGGTCCCCAGTATCGGGCACAGGCGTGGACGTGGACGGTGGGGCCCACCATCTCGCCTTCCGTGCAGATCGATCCGACGGCATTCCGGTTATGCGTAGGGACAACTAACTACCGACCGGGACCTCCCCAGACCGTCCCCGACTGCGTGCTGGGGAGGCGGGGGTAGCCGCTCCTCGGAATTGAGCGGGGTGATTGGGGATCGTAACGGGCTCGGTTGGCCAGCGGATTGAATAACGGCCACTTGGCTTGAGATAACCGTCGGCGAGTTCAAGTGGTCAGCGCAACGACGGCCGCATTGTAGCGGTCGGCGGCTGACTCCCACTGGTGGATCCGTCGGGGCATGGTGTTGATCCTGTGACTGATGCGGTCGAGGTCCTGCTGGGAGTAGATGGAGAGGTCGGTGCCCTTGGCGCAGCCGAAGGCGCGGCGGGCGGGGCTGGTGCGGGCATTAGCGCAGCAGAAAAAGCGCGCATGGACGCGCAGCTAGCGGGCGGCCTCACGGGCCTAGGTATCAGCGGTGGAGCGCTTACCCTCGGACTCGGTGCTGCCGCGGCTTACGCAGCAGTCACCATCGCCGATGAGGTGAAGTCGAACTTGGCCCAGTTCCGTGCCATGTCCGCCGCCGATGCCAAAATCGGCATCCAGACGATCACCCCGAATTCCGCGATCACCTCTCTCGGCATCCAGGCCAACGGAAGCGTCCGCAATGTCCCCACGGACGCCGCCGGCCCGGCGCAGGCGTAACCCGGCGAGCTCAGCCATGGGTTCGTCTGTCATAGGGGCACCGATAGGTCCGGTTCGGGCCACGCCGGGCCGCCTGCCCCCTTACGCACCTACCGTCGCTATCCCGCCATCGACGGGGATGATCGCGC
>PKXA01000074.1 GCA_003133325.1 Acidimicrobiaceae bacterium
CCGCCTGATTCGATAGACCATCGGTCTACGAGACACTGAGAGCTGGCGCGGCTACCTTGGTGCTCCCGAACGTGCGGCGCCCGGAACGGCACATGCGGTCTGGAAGGAACCGCTACTCGTTCGGTGATCCGCTCCTTGATCGCTACTTGGAGTTCGTGGCCGGCCGTGCGCGGCCCAACACCTTGCCAGCGGTCGCCTTCGACTTGAAGCCATCCTTCAGCCGTCGGTGTTTCGCTTGCGCCAATGCACCCAATACAGAATCCCCACCACGATCACGACAGCCGGACCACTATGAACGGCGAGTACTCCGGCGAGATGCGGTCCGCCCCAGTCCTGTTGGTAGCTGGCGGGTTGCGTGTAGGCGATGGTGAAAAGTTCCACGATGCCTCGAACGACGAGAAACAGAGCGAGCACGACTCCTAATGCAATACCTAACCACCGCAGGGAACGCACTTCGAAATCATATTCGGGTGCCTCGCTGCCGGGACGGGGTGGAAACTGACAGGAAGAATGCACCTTCCACCGCCGCCGTAGCGATCAGACTGGAGCAGTGCTTCTCATTGATGCAGCGAACGTCGTGGGGTCCCGTCCGACCGACTGGTGGCGGGACCGATTTGGAGCGGCCCGAGCGTTCGTAGAACAGGTAAGCGCAGCCCTGAGATCGGGCCGGCTCACCGAACCTGTTGTTGTGGTCCTAGAAGGGAGAGCTCGCGATGGAGTCCAGGCTGGCGTTGTTGACGGCGTGACGGTCCTCCATGCCGCTGGCAGCGGCGACGACATGCTCATTGAATTGACCTCGGATGCGTCTGATCAGGTCACGCTGGTCACAGCGGATCGCGAGTTGCGGCAGCGGGCTGAGGCCCTCGGAGCAGAGGTGGTTGGACCTGGATGGCTCATCCAACGACTCGAGTAATGAACGAGAGCTTCAGGGCGGGCCGCTCGAAAGCTGTCGACCTGCCCCAGGTCGCCGGCTCGAAGGCGTCCGCGAGTTTGACTGATCGCGCCCAAGTTGAGGCTCTAATTTAAGGCTGCGGGCTCGATGGCTGCGAGCTGTTCCATCGCGGGACCGAAGGTTGACTCGAGCCAACCACCAGGGTCGTCGCCGACGGCACCGGTCACTACGGTAGATACGCCGATCTTCGCGAAGGCTTCCGCTCCCCGAATGATGCTGTCGAGCGTTGCGTCCGCAGGGAAATCTCGGTACATCGCGGTCACCTCGATCTCGTTGGGGTCACGTCCCACTGCGTCACAGTGCCGGCGGAGGACGTCGATCTTGTGTGCCACCTCGTCGGGGCCACCGAAGATGTTGCACGCGTCGGCATACTGAGCAACGAGCCGCAACGTCTTGCGTTCGCCGCTACCTCCAATCAGGATCCGCGGGCGAGGCGTGCTCACCGGCATCGGGCTGCACAGCGTCTCGTCGAGTCGGTAGTGCCGACCATGGTAGGGACCGTTGTCATCGCTCCACATCTGCAGGCAGATCTGGATCGCCTCTTCCAGCCGCTCGAAGCGCTCTGACGTGGGTGGGAACGGTACGCCGAGACCCCGGTGCTCACGTTCGTACCACGCCGCACCGATCCCGAGCTCAGCGCGACCGCTCGACATCACATCGAGGGTCGTCACGGTCTTGGCCAGGAGCCCGGGATGGCGATAAGTCACCCCGGTCACTAGGAGCCGCAGCCGCAACCGATCAGTGCGACCGGCGATGAAACCAAGCGCTGTGTAACCCTCGAGCATCGGGTGCTCTGCCGGAGCCATCGAGTCCATCTGGAAGTAGTGATCCATAAACGACAGTGTGCGCACTCCAATTGCCTCGGCACGCTGGGCCAAGTCGGCGACGCCCGGCCCGATGCCTGTCGCACCGCCAGCCCAGTCGAATCGCGAAACGTGGAGATCGAGTTGCATGCTCGCTGTTTTAGCACCTGCACCTGGGACAAGGGACGGCGTGGAGTTGATCCGTCTCGATGGGCACCGGTGCCCCCGTATGTTCATCGACCCAGCGTCCCAGGGTGACACCCAGTTCGCCGGCCTGGCACCACGTCGATGGGTCGCTTGAAGATCTTCAGCGATAATATTATTACTATCAGTTGTGGCAAGGCGTACTTGGTCGGTCGAGTCCATCCGAGTTTTGAAGCCTGGACCAATGATCTTGGCCAGCAGGACGCTGAGGCGCTCCTCGCTGCTCTCAGGATCCTTCGAGATGCCGGACCTACCCTCGGGCGACCTCTAGTCGACACGATCAAAGGCAGCCGCCACGCCAACATGTTGGGTGCCCAGTTCGCCGAGGCAGTAAGTCGGATCAGCCTTGGCAGTCGACGGCAACTTCGAGGGCGGCGCACACCTCGCGCATCCGCTCGCTGCTTAGAGCGCCGAGTCGGTCGACGAGTACAGCGATCGAGACGCTCTCGACCGAGTCAAGATTGATCGCCGTGAGGTGGGGAACCGGGTCCAGGCCAGGTTCGAGGAGGACCTCGCTAGGGAGGTGTCGGACAGTCGTCGTGCAAGGGGCAATGAGTGAGCGCCGCAATCTGGGTATGGCTGCATCTCGCGAGAGGACCAGCACGGGGCGACGGCCAATGTCAGAGAGTTCGCACCACCACAGCTCCCCTCGACGAGGTGTGTCGGTCACGTCGCGGCTGCTGCGGTGCGGAATGACTCAAGATCGCCCCACTCGTCAGGCTCGTTGATCGGGTGCTCGTCGTAGGCCTCGTAAGCGGAGTCGATTTCGGCAGCGCGGTGGCGAAGGAGCAACGCTCGCAGTGCCTCATCGAGCAGGACGGCGTCCGTCGCGTTTGTACGGAGGCTGCGCGCTTTGGTCAGCAGTTGTTCGTCCACGGTCGTACTAACCCGCACTCTTGTCATGGCATAAGTGTGCCACACCTATGCCACAATCGGCAAGGCCTCCGTCGCCGACGCCCAGTGAGTGTGCTCTCATAGAACAAAGCCCAGGACCAGCGGATCACCTGTATCGGTTCAGCGACGGCCTGGGTCGTACCTCAGATCCGCCGCACCGTCGCACTGACTCCGCGGGCGTTGAGAATCATCTTGATGTCCTTGGGGTCGCTGGTGAGAACGGTGTCTCCGGAGCGCACAATGAGACCGAGGTGACCGTCGACCACATCGGAGGTTCTGCTTCTTCCCAACAACTCGCCGACCAATCTTCCAGTGGGGCCATCGAGTGCTGCGGTGTCGACGCCAGCCAGCACACGGGCCAAGTTCGCCTGGAGGGATCCGTTTCGCCACACCTGTGCGATCACGGAAGCGCTAGTTCGGACCGGGATCGTCTCTTGCTGAGCGACCCGCAGCATCGCGCCGACCACTCGGTCCTGCCGATCGACGGCGATCAATCCTCCGGCATCGAGCACGAGCGTCATCAGGCGGCGGTGCCCCGAGCGTGTCGAGTCACGCCAAGCAGTTTGGCCGCCGCATCCAGCTCTTTGTCGCTGAACGGCGTAGACGCTTCCTCCCATGCATCAAGGGCCGCTCCAAGCAACTCGTTGCGAAGGCGGTCCGCGGCGGCAGCGGCCAGCCAGGCCGAGACACTCGATCCAGATCGGGCGGCAGCTTCGCGAACTGACTTGCCCAGGTCGGGATCCATGGTGACTGACAGGCGATCGACTTGCATGCATACGATAGTAACACATACTGTTGTATGTCATTTGGTCAGTCCCTGCGTGTACGCACGCTCCGACCGTCGCAGTGTGGTTCTCTCGTTCGTCCGCGTCTTCAGCTGCCTCGAGCCATTCCACTGCCTTGCCCAGGTATGCCCGGCCGTCGTCGGGCGTGCCTGGGCGGGTGTTGCTGCCTCGCTTGATCACGGTTTGGTGATGTCCTCGGGATCGGGTCCGACAAGCGAAATGCCGTCCGTCTTGATGTTGCGCCACAGTCTGCCGTCGAGTTTCGGGCGCGGTCTCACGTCGGACAAGGCCACGTCGAGGAGGTTTACCGGGTTGCCAGTGATATGCCCAGCGAGATCGGCCCAGTGGCCAAGGCTTGAAACCCAATGCGGATCGTCGGCCCCAGTGCCCTTCGGTCGGACCGCGAGCACATCCACGTCGCTCGCCGGTGTGGCCTGCCCACGTGCGAACGATCCGAATACGACAAGAGCGGCCGGAGCGGGTGCGATATCCGTAGCGGCACCTCGGAGCTGCTCAAGCACTTCCCGGTGCAGCGTGGCGAGACGCTCGATTAGCTGACCTGCGGCGTTCGATCGGTCCAATGTTACGAGAGCCGAACGGCCAATGTCTCGGCGTTGTATCACGCCAAGCTTGCCCAGTCGGCCGAGCACTTCACTGGCTTGGGTCTGGCTGACAGCCGCCAGCTTTGCGACCTGGCGCATTGACAGGTCGCCTTGCGTGCGAGCCAGTGCTCCAAGGACTCGGCCCTGGACACCAGGGATGAGAGCTTCCACCGAGTGCACGTAGTCCATGTCCATACAGTACCAGTTTTCCGAACATATGACCGGAAAAATGGATATCGGCACAAAAAACGAGCCGGTCCTTCGGGTCAGACGATGACCCCCGCTCGTGTCATCGTGTCGGGATGTGGTCGTCGGTGCGGTCGTCGGCAATCACAATCCTGAGACATCGTTCGAGGACATGTTGGCCGATCGGAACGCGGATCGATAGGGCGGAGTGCCGCCGCTGCCCGGCACTCGGTACATAACAGGTTTACTCTTAGGATGATCTGAGATAACATAGATTCTGTTATGTCAGAGAATCCGAGGCCTCGCAACCCCTACCGACCTGGTGCAGCCGTCAGCCCGCTGTTTCTTGCCGGCCGTCAGCACGAGATACGTCGCTTCGGAGCGACGCTCCGCGGGGCTCCGGAGCTGCCCGCCAACGTTCGACTCACCGGTCTGCGCGGCGTGGGCAAGAGCGTGCTGTTGAAGCGGCTAGAAGAGATCGCCGCGGACGAGGAAGGCTGGCTCACCAGCCGGGTACAGGCCGAGCCGCGCCACAACACCGAAGACGACCTGTCCGAGCTCATCTTGGGCCTCTGTCACAACGCTGAGCTTCAAATCTCCAGAGCGGCTCGCATCCGGGAGACCATGAAAGGTGTCACCGCGTCCGCCCGGGGGCTGGTACGGGTGACCTGGCAGGACATCGAGGTGTCTCTCGGGCCCGGTGGCGGAGCCGACCGGCACCGCAGCGTCGTAAAGGCGCTTTTCGACGTTGCCCTGGCTGCCGACCAGCACGGGTACAGCGGCTACCTGCTGATGCTGGACGAAGCACAGGTCATACGCGACGACCGAGAACGAGGAGGGCAACACCCGCTCTCCTTGCTCATCGCAGCCGTCAATAGCCTCCAAGAGAAGGAGGTCCCGATCGGCCTGACGCTGTGCGGCCTGCCCACCCTGCGCGCCAACTTGCTCAAGGCCAGGACCTACACCGAGCGCATGTTCCGGGGTGAGGAGATCAGCCGGCTGGCCGGAAGCGAGGCGGTCGAGGCGTTGGTCCGGCCGCTCGACGGCACCGGGGTCACCGCCGGGGAGGAACTGACCGAGCGGGTCGTCGACGAGGTCGAGGGATACCCCTTTTTCATCCAATTGTGGGGTGCGGAGCTGTGGGAAGCCGCACAGCTCGCTGGCGTCGACCACTTCGATGTCACACTTCTGGACTCGGTCGAGCCGGACATCTACCGGCGGCTGGACATTGACTTCTACGATGGCCGGGTCGAATCTCTCACCCCCGCCGAGCAGGACCTCCTGATGTCGACTGCAGCCTGCGAATACCCGCCGCTCAGGACCGCTGACATCCACGGCAGGGTGGGCAAGAGCGAGAGCAATGTGAATGTCCTCATGGGACGCCTCGCCGAGCAGGGCGTCGTCTTCCGGATCCAAAAGGGCCAGTACGAGTACACGGCCCCGAAGTTTCACGACTACCTCCAACGACGGGCGGTACGGATCTCCCAACGGGGGCGGTGACATAGACGGGTCGCTATCGGCCTTGTCGCGAACTTCCGGACACCGAACTCAACCCGGCGCGGTGGTATTTGGATGTGGGCGACTGTCGCCGGCGGGAGCCCGGGATCAGGAAGTTCGGTGCGCCAAGTGTCCGCCCGCCCTGGACCGGCTAATGCGCCGCGAACCATCTGTATCAGCTGGGCGAATCCGTGGCCGTAGTGGCTGCCTTCATTCCTTCGCGAGTCCGTAGCCGAATGAGGTCGGACTCGAACTCGGCAACCATGGCAAGGACGTTGCAGAGCAGCCGACCAATCGGATCGTTGGGATCGTAGACGGATCCACCCAGATTGAGACTCAACTGTCGAACCGTTAGTTCGTCGGCGATCGCTCGTGCATCCGGAAGGAACCGCTCCAATCGATCAAGCTTGGTGACAACGAGCGTGTCCCCCTCTCGACAAGCGGCCGGGGCTTCGCGAAGGCCAGGCCGTTCGCGATTGGTGCCGGTCAGTCCATGGTCAACGTAGATCCGATTGGGAGCGACTCCGAGCCCGGCCAGGCCGTCGCGTTGGGAAGTAAGGTCCTGCTGATCAGTGGACACTCGGGCGTATCCGATGAGTAGCGCTGTCATTGCGCACCTCCAGTGGTGGGTCGGCCCGGAGGATTCCCGGGTTACCGACAACGGCCGCAGCCGCTTCATCATGAATCGGCCGGTTGTCGCTCTTCCTGCAGATGACGATCGCCCTACGGACATCGTGCGGGCTGCGGGAGACGGAGCGGGGACCGTCGGCGGTCACACCCGAGAGTCCGTTTAGATCGGTGTGGGATATTTAGTCAAAGTGGATAAAAATCGCATACGAACCTTATTGACCACCCGGCCCTGGTGGACTCGGAGAGCGGGAAAACCGTGGGAGGCAAATGAGGGTCGTCTGGTGCCAGTGGCCCGGACACGGTCTCGCGTGGTCGGGCAGCCGGCGATCGGTCGTCGCTCCGGAGCTGGGAAGCTCTGAGAACGCAGGCGTCGCCCGAGATGGCACGCAGCGCGTCGTGGCAGGTAAGGGTGCTCATTGCCGAGCCCGATGATCTTGGCCCCGTAGCCCCGTCCCCCGGTTTTCCCGCCCTCTGAAAACCATTCCGCAAGCTTCACTTCCTGACGGCGTTATCTGGCTAGTCGAGATGGATCTGCACCGGTGAGAAAGCGAAGTTTCGAGTGAACCTGGCATGCCTGAGACGGGGACACCTGTTGTGGCGCTCATCTGTTGTCCTGATCACCTCTCTGGGGGCCGCCGCCATGGTCACGTCCGGCGCTGTCAGCGCTGTTGCGGCCAGCGCCCCGGGGCCGTCCGGCGGGGGATCGGCCCTGGCCCCAGAGCTGCCGGCCGGCGTGGTATCGGCCAGCGCCGCGCCACGCAGCACCTGGAAGCCGGAGCCGGCGCGTTATGGCACGGCCTCCCTCAACGATGTGCCCGTCACCATGGCCGACGGCACGGTGTTGCGGGTCAACGTCATCTATCCGACGAACGGTACGGGGAAGGCGGCGGCTGGGCCCTTCCCGGTCCTTCTTACCCAGGACCCCTACGGTAAGGGAAGCGGTGGCAGTAGCAGCCCGGGCAGCGCCGCACAGCCGGGTGGTTCGAGTGCCACGGGCGGCCCCGACATATACCTGGCCCAGCGGGGTTACATCGAGGTGGTGGCCGACGTACGAGGCACCGGGGACTCCGAAGGCAGCTGGGGGCTGTTCGACCCGGTGCAGACCCAAGACGGGATCACCCTGGTCCACTGGGCGGCCCGGCTGGCACATTCCTCCGGCGTGGTGGGTACCTATGGCGCGTCGTACTTGGGTATCAATCAGCTCCTCTTGGCGGGCGCTATCGGTCAGCACTCGCCCCTCAAGGCCATCTTCCCGGTCGTGTCCGCCAACGACATTTACCGCGACACCAGCTTCATGGGGGGCATCCTCGACAACGAATTCGACACCGCCTACCTGGGACTGACCGGCGCCCTCAACACCTCCAACCCCCTCACCGACGCCCTCAGCTCATCACCCCCGAACGCCGCGGCTGCGGGTGAACTGGCCAACGTTGAGGCCGATCACGCAGCCGGCCTGGCCAGTTACCACGCCGCTTTCACGACCGAGACCGAGAGCGGCGGTGCCACTGCCTACGACGGGGCTTATTACCAGGCCCGTAACCCCCGGAACGTGCTGCCCAACATCGTCGCCAACGGCATCCCGGCCTATCTGGTGGGCGGGGAGTTTGACATCTTTCAACGCGGCGAGCCCCTCAACTACGCCGAGCTTCAGAACCTGTGGGCCGGTCGACCGGCCACTGCCCCGATGGTGGCCGGACAGAAAGTCACGGGCCGGTATCAGCTGATCGATGGGCCCTGGGAGCACCTCAACGGCTCCAGCGTCGACGTGGACCAGCTCGAGTTGGAGTGGTTCGACACCTGGCTCAAGGGAGAGCGCACGGGAATGGGCGCCACGCCGACGCCGCTGCACTACTACGACCTGGGCACCGACAAGTTTGCCGAGACCACGACCTACCCCTTCACCGGCGCCACCCCGACGCGGATGTACTTCGGTGCGGGCACGCTCTCGGCTACGCCACCCCGGACGTCCGGTGCGGACACGATCGCCTGGACGGGTGCTGGGAGCCCATGCGGGCGCCCGGTGGACCAATGGTCGATGGGCCCCATCTCCATTGCGGCCCAAGCGGTGGGTGCGACGGCGCCCTGCGCCGAGGGCGATCGAAGCACTCAGAGCCCACCCACCTCCACTACCTACACCACCGCGCCGTTCCCCGCAGCGCGCACACTGGCCGGGCCCATCTCCGCCACCGTGTACGCCAGCGCCACGAGCACCGACACCGAATGGGTCGTGGAGGTCGAAGACGTCGCTCCCGACGGCACCTCGCGGCCCCTGACCGAAGGTGCCCTCCTCGGGTCGTTCCGTGCAGTGGACAAAGCGTCGAGCTGGACCAGCCCGGACGGCGGGTACCTGCTGCCCTATCACCCCTACACCCAGGCATCGGCCCGAACAGTGGTCCCCGGCCAGGTGACCCGATACGACATCGAGGTGTTTCCGACCTTCGACACCATCGCCCAGGGCCATTCCCTGCGGGTGACAGTGTCGAGCGTCGACACCCCGCACCTACAGCCCATCCCGTCCCAGGTGGCCAACCTCATCGGCGGCGTGTACCAGGTCCAGCGCTCACCCCAGGCTCCCTCGGCCATCGAAGTCTCCCTCATTGGGGGCCGGTAAGCATCGTTTGACATCCTCCCCACGGATAAATCCGGGGGATTCCTGATTGCTGGCGGCATTCACGCCGCCAGCGGCTTTCGGGTGGTTGACGCTTCATCGGGTCGCTGTGCCTGATCCACCCCGATGGGTGGGGCGTGCGATGTCCCTCCACGTCCTGTGACCGGTTGTCCACCGGCGGCAAGGATATTGATAGCTGCGTTCACGTCGGCGTTGGCGGTGAACCCGCAGACTCGGCATCGGAAGATCGCTTGGCTCTCGCGATTATCCTTAGCCGGGTACCCGCAATCCGAGCAACGCTGTGACGTGTACGCAGGATTGACGGCCACCAGCTCCACAAGATCGGTGGCGTGGGTGGCCTTGTCCGTGAGGCGCTGACGGAACAGCGCCCAGGATTGAGCATGGATCGAACGGTTGAGACCGGACTTCTGGCGGACGTTCCGGCCAGGGTTGGCAACCGTGCCCTTGGCGGATCGAACCATGTTCTTGACCCGGAGGTCCTCGATGACGATGAGGTCAAAATCTCGCACCAGTTGGGTCGTGGTCTTCTCGATCCAGTCCTTTCGGCGGTCGGTCTCACGGGCAGCCAGTCGAGGAAAAGATACCTTGGTCCGACACCGTCGACCGGAGCCCTTCTGCTGACGGGCCATCTTGGCCTGCAACCTGCGCTTGCGCTGGGCCTCGTCGGGGCTGAGCAGGGGCGGCATCCGTAGGTGCTCTCCATCGGAAGTGGTGACGGATTGGGCGACACCCATGTCCAGACCCACGGCTGCCCCGGTCGACTGTCGCTCGAATGCTGGGGCCGGGGTGGTGAAGCTGGCGTGCCACCGCCCTGCCCGGTCGAGGGTGACCCTGGCTGATGTGGCAGCAGCAATATCGGTCCACTGTCGAGAGATGCGGAACCGAACCCATCCAGCCTTGGGGACCTGTATTTCACCCCACTTGCGGTTGAGTCGCCGGACCGAGAGGTCTCGAATGCAGAAGCCCTCGTGGTGACCGGCCCTTCGCCAGGTGGGGTGGGCAAAGTGGTGGGGACTCATCCACCAGTTCTGGAAGGCCCGGTCGAGGTCCCGGAGGGCGGCNNACGGCACCAGAGGTTTCTCTGTTCCAGACCGAGGTTGTACACGAATCGGGAATCTGAGCAATGCTTCGCCAACCAGGTGGCGGACTCGGGGTCCGGGCAAAGGCGCTGGCGGATGCTCATGGTTTCACCTTACGGATCGGATGTGACAGCCTCCGGGGCTGCGCCCCAACTCGCTCGACCCCATGGCTGAAGCCAGGGGCTTGCGCTCGCATCTCGGTCACCAGCCGCCAACGCCGATGGTCTCTTCTGCGCCCGTCGCAACCCTGGACTTGGGTGCAGCGCTGGTTGACCTGCTCCGGCGACTGAAGTCGCCGGATTCCCAAAGCCACTACGCGGCTTTCGGGGCTTCGCACTTCGCAGCCACATCTACTTCAGACCGACGCGGTCATCTCCGATTTCTCCGACCTCGGACAACCGGCTTCGGTGCCACGCGGCGTGCCGTGGTACCCCGACGACCTCGCAGCGTGGTCAGTGCGCTGGGTGCTGTCGCACCTCACCTCGGAAACGGCCCGCTGTGCCGGTCATGCCGACATCATCCGCGAGGGTGTGGTCCATGCCACCATCTTTCCGCTCCGGCCGCCGCGGAGGGCTGGCCGGCTACCCGGTGGATGCAACCCGGGCAGGCTCCCGACGGCGAACTCGGGGCTGATCGGATTCGACCTGGGCTCGAGTGCCCGCAACTCCCGGTTCGGTACCGCCCTATGGCGTGGCGCAGGCCTGAACGTCGTAGGTGCAGACGTTGAATGATTGGCCGTTCGACCCCAGAGCTGATGGAGCGGCCTCGTTGACCAATCCGGGGGAGAGGACGATCGGGGTGGGGTTGCCCTGGGCCACCGTGTGGGTTACCCCGGCGACGGTGTACGTGGAGGTGGGACCGAAGTGGGTGGTGCTCACCGGGGCCACCAGGGTCTGGAGACCCGATACCGACGGAGCTTCGAGGATCCACTCCGCGGAGGAATTCGTTGACTTGTAGGTGAAGTAGTGGTTGTTCCAGGTCCAATGACGGTTGGCGTCATACATGACGATCGACCACAAGTTGGAGTGAACCTGGGCGATGTTCACCCTGACCGCGTCTCCGGGGGTGACCGTGCAGTTGGCATCCCCGTTACACCCGGTCAGCTGTACTTCGGCCCCGGGCAACATCTCATACCAGGCGTAGTACTGATCGCCCAGCAACGGGAGGCCCGGAAGTGACTGCTCGGCCACCCCTGCTTGGATCAGGTCCGTGGAGGAGTTTCCGCCAATTCCGGTCCATGTGGCGGTGAATCCGGGGGGGAGGAATCCGGCGGCGGGGACGATGAAGGTCGAGGACACCGCGGTGATCCCACCTCGTGCCACGACGTACCCGGACCAGTTGAGGCTGGTGGTAGCGCCCCCGTGAACGGGCAGGGCTCCGTCGGAGTTTTTGCGAATGAGCACTCCATCCTGTGCCGAGGTTCGGCTCGGGACGGTCCCGGGTGATTTGGTCGAGGCCCCGGTGGCGAAGCCTTCGGTGCCCACCACAAGGGCCGATAGGCCGACAACCAGGCAGACGGCAGCGATCATGACACGGCGCATGGGGAACTCCTCCACATCCCGAGCCGTTGGCCACGGGGGTATGAGTTGGCGTCTGTAGAACCTACACGGGACGTGCCCGGCCTGGCCAAACGCCTCCCAGATCCGAGGTTCCCCACCTTCGGATCATCTACCGCGGTGACCCCGAATCGCCACTATGGGTGTGGCCGCGCCACACTGGACGGTATGGCAGCCCAGTACATCTTCACCATGCGCGACCTGCGCCGCTTCTACCCCCCTGACCGGGAAGTCCTGCGTGGCATCGACCTGTCGTTCTATCCGGGGGCCAAAATCGGGGTCATCGGCTCCAACGGGTCAGGGAAGTCGTCGCTGTTGCAGATCATGGCCGGGCTGGACGATGGATTCACCGGTGAGGCCCGCCTCACCGCCGGTTTCACGGTCGGGTTCCTCTCCCAAGAGCCCCAACTCGATCCCACCAAGGATGTGGCCGGCAACGTTTCCGACGGCGTGTCCGAGATCAAGGGACTCCTCGACCGCTTCAATGAGGTCTGCGCCGCCATGGGCGAACCGGACGCCGACTTCGACAAGCTGCTGTCCGAACAGGCTTCCCTGCAGGACAAGATCGATGCCGCCGGGGCCTGGGACCTCGAGCGGACCTTCGAGATCGCCATGGACGCGCTGCGCCTACCGCCCGGTGATGCCGACGTGGGCACCCTGTCGGGAGGGGAACGCCGCCGGGTCGCGCTCTGTCGGCTGCTGCTCTCCCAACCCGACCTGTTGCTGCTCGATGAGCCCACCAACCATCTCGACGCAGAGTCGGTGGCCTGGCTCGAGCGCACCCTGCAGGACTACCCGGGCACCGTGGTGGCCGTCACCCACGACCGCTACTTTCTCGACAACGTGGCCGGTTGGATTCTCGAACTCGACAGGGGAAGTGGTATCCCCTGGGAGGGCAACTACTCATCGTGGCTCGAGCAGAAGCAGGCCCGCCTGGCCGGTGAGAAGAAGGCCGATCGGTCCCGCCAGGACGCCCTGGCGCGTGAACTGGAGTGGATCCGGATGTCACCCCGCGCCCGCCAAAGCAAGGGCAAGGCCCGGATCAATGCCTACAGCGACCTGGTGGCCGAGGCCGAGGCGGCCGAGCGGGGTCCGGACAAGCTCGAGATCACCATCCCCCCCGGGCCTCGCCTCGGCGACCAGGTGGTGGAGGCCAAGGGGTTGTCTAAAGGTTTCGGGGACCGCCTACTGATCGACGACCTGTCGTTTCTGCTCCCCCCCGGCGGCATCGTCGGAGTCATCGGTCCTAACGGGGCGGGCAAGACCACCCTGTTCCGGATGATCGTCGGCGAGGACAAGCCGGACCGGGGTGAGCTGGAGATAGGGGCCACGGTGGTGCTGGCCTACGTCGACCAGTCGCGGGACAACCTCGAGCCCGACTCGACGGTCTTCGACGAGATCACCGGGGGAGTCGACCGCATCGTGGTCGGAAACCGCGAGCTGCACGGGCGCGCCTACGTCTCCAGCTTCGGCTTCAAGGGCAGCGACCAGCAGAAGAAGGTGGGGCAGCTGTCGGGGGGCGAGCGCAACCGGGTCCAGTTGGCCAAGGTCCTCAAAAGCGGTGGCAACGTACTGCTCCTCGACGAGCCGACCAACGACCTCGACGTCGATACCCTTCGTTCCCTCGAGGAGGCGCTGCTCGGGTTTCCGGGTTGTGCGGTGGTCATCAGTCACGATCGATGGTTTCTCGACCGGATCGCCACCCATGTACTGGCCTTCGAGGGGGATTCCGAGGTCCGCTGGTGGGAGGGCAACTTCAGCGATTACGAAGCCGACCGGAAGAAACGGCTCGGAGTGGATGCCGACCAACCCCATCGCCTCCGCTACAAGCCATTGGTACGCGACTAACCGGCAATCAGCCGGTGGTCCCCGACCCTCCGCCGAGGCGCCGCGAGAGCTCCGTGAGCTCCGTGAGCTCATTCGCTACCGAGGCAAGCTGATGCACCTGCGCTCGAGCCTCAAGGAGTTCGTCCGTCGCAGCCAGTCATGCACTCCTTGGTCTCCGGACCAGCCGTTTGCCGACTGGCTGGCCCGCATTCACCATGGCCGCCAACGCCACGAGATGCTGGGGGACTCCATCGAGGACGACGTGGCTGACCCGATCGGCGGCACTCCCGCCGACTTTGCCGCCACCGCCCGACTGCTTCGCAATCTGTGCGGCGACGTGGCCGACCGCATTGCCCCGGAGACGGCAGTCACCTGAAGGATTTGGTGACCGGGACCAGATATGGTCTGACGGTGTAGCGGGCCACCGATGTGCTGATCGCCGTGTGCGCGTTGGTTGTTCTCAGCCCCGTGCCAGCTGGGCTCGCTGGTGTCATTCTTCCCGGCGCCACCCTTCGACGTCGACCCGACCCCGCAGTGTCGTCGGCACTGGAGGACGCCTGCCGTGTTGGCTTTGCCGGAGGGGACCTGGGCTAAGTTCTCGTCGTGGAACCGGGCCGAACCGAGCGAGCCCGATCTGCGGGGGCAAGTACGGTGGACGCCTTGCGTCGGATCCTGGCCCGAAAGGCGGCCGACCTCATCCGGAGTGATCCCGTCGAAGCCGCTCGCGCTCTCGAAATGGGGATCGTGGACCGGCGATGGCTCGATCGCCCCGGTGAGCGTCCCATCTCCACCAGCACTCCTGTCGACATCGTCGAACGCTTTCTCGAGATGGCCGTCGAGCAACGGCCGTCCCGGCTGGCCAGCCTCGGGCTCAATGCCGTCCAGCTTCTGGCCTCCCACGGCACCGCCGATTCCAACACCCCCAAACTGCTGACGGTGGTGTTCACCGATCTCGAGGGCTTCACCGCCTTCACCGACACACACGGCGATGCCGCTGCAGTGGGCCTCATCGAGGAGCACCGCCGCCTGGCGAGGCCGGTGGTGCGACAGTGGTCGGGAAAGATCCTGAAGACCCTGGGCGACGGGCTGTTGTGCACGTTTCCCGACGCGGAGTCCGGGGTGCACGCCGCCCTCGAGTTACTGGAGACGGCTCCGGCCCCGCTCCGGCTTCGGGCCGGCGTCCATGTCGGCGAAGCCATGGTCAGCGCGGGGGACGTGATGGGTCACGTTGTGAATGTGGCTGCCCGGGTCACCGAGACGGCCGGAGGGGGAGAGGTGGTGGTGAGCGCCGAGGTGGCCGCCCAGGTCGGCGACGTTCCGACGCTGCATTTTGGCAAAGTGAAGAGCCGGCGCCTCAAGGGCATCTCGGAGAGGGTCGGCATCTGCACGGTGACCGAAGTGGCGGTTCCCATCGTTGACCCCGGGGCACCTGCCTAAGCGAGGATGTCCCGCAGAGCCGACTCGAGAGTGCGGTGGGAAAACGTGTAGCCGGCCTGTTCGAGCACAGTGGGTAGGACCCGCTGACCTTCGAAGATCAGTGCCAGCGCCGCTTCCGTGCCCAAGAGGATTCTGGGGCCGATCGAGGGTATGGGGAGGAGCGTCGGGCGTCTGAGTACCCGACCGAGGATTTTGGTGTAATCGCTGTTGGTCACCGGTTCGGGGGAGGTGAGGTTGACCGGGCCCGCCACCTCGGCATCGAGCAGAAAGCGGATGGCGTCGACCTCATCGGCGATGGAGATCCAACTCCACCACTGTCGACCATCCCCGAACCTCCCGCCGAGGCCGAGTTTGAAAAGAGGCAGCGACTTCTTCATCATGCCGCCATCGACGGATTGAACCAGACCGGTTCGTAGGTGGACCACCCTGATGCCGGCCGCTTCTGCCGGCTGGGTGGCTGCTTCCCACGCCCTGCACACATCGGGGAGGAAGCCGGCACCGGCCGCGGTGCTCTCGGTGCACACCGCGTCGCCGCGGTCGCCGTACAGGCCGATGGCCGATCCCGAGAGCAGTACCTTGGGCGGTGCCTTCATCGAGGCGAGCGTCACGGCCAGCAGCGAGGTGGAGAGCACCCGGCTGTCGAGGATCTCCTTCTTGCGGTCATCGGTCCATCGCTGATCGCCGATGCCGGCTCCGGCCAGGTGGATCACCGCGTCGATGCCCTCGAGACCGCCGGCATCGATCTCACCGTGGGCCGGGTCCCAATGCAGGGCGGAGCCGTCGGAGTGGGCGCCTTGGCGCAGCATCCTCAACACCTGGTGACCGTCGGCCCGCAACGACGCGGTGAGGGCGGTACCGATCAGACCGGACGAACCGGTGATCGCCACCCTCTTCGACTCGGCTCGATCGTAAGGGCGGCTCACCTGCGGGTTTCCACCCATGCTGAGATGATATCGGCGGTTTCGTCCCGGGCGGTTGCCGGGTGCTGCAGGTAGTGGTCTCCCCTGATCATCTGCATCGTCTTGTCCTCGGCGCCGACGGCGTCGAAGATGGATCGGGCGTCGGACGGGTAGCACCCCTGGTCGTGGCTGGACTGGATGACCAGCGCCGGCTGCGAGATACGGGCCAGGTGGGGCTGCGCCCGACATTGTGATTCCGAAAGGCTCCACATCGAGAGCCAGGCCCGCAGGGTGTTGGTGGTCGCCAGCCCGAACGGCAGGTAGTTGGCCACCTTGGGGTCGCCGAAGTAACAGCCCACCTCCCGGTCCGAGGGGTCGATGCTGAGATCGAGGAAGCGGAGGTCGGCCCAGGTGCGGAACACGTTGAACACCCGGTCATAGGCACCCCCGGCGGACATTCGGTTGAGCTCTCCGATGCACCACTCGGTGATCCGGTGATTCCGCTCCGTCTGTGCCCGGCGATACCGGGAGACGAATCCCTCCCCAAAGGGAACGGTGTGTTCGGGACTGCACATGTCGAGGTCCGGATCGACCGACAACGGGTCGGCCTCGTCGGTCACCGAAGGGTCGAGCCAGGTGGTGAGGACATCGGGTCGGCCGAGGTGCGCGTTCAGCGACACGAACAGATCGGCAGCCGGAAGTGTCAACGCCTCATCGGGAAGGCGCGATCCCCGGGTGGGGGAGATGGTGGGCTCAATCGCCTGGCTCTGGTAGGCGGCCATCAAGGAAGCCCCGCCGGAGTTCCCCAGGAGAACGACGGTGTCGATGCCGGCGACCTCCCGGAGCCAGCGCACGCCCATCCCGATGTCGACGACGGCTTGTTCGAGGGTGAAGTAGGAGCCCATACCCCGGAAGCGGGTGTTCCACCCCAGAAACCCGTACCCGCGGGTGGCCAGGTACTCGGCCAGGTAATGCTCGGAGAAGTCGATGTCATAGTGGGTGGCGATGAACGCCACCTTGGGTTTGGTGTCGGGGGCGTACCACAGGCCTTGGCAGGGATTCCCACCGGCTCCCGCCCGGGCCATGGTGGGAGATGGTGCCGAAATGAATTGGGGGACCACGTCAGCTCCCCATGGCGCCGAGGTCGCCGAAGGCAGGTGGCTGCGACCAGGTCCCGTTCACTCCGAGGCGTCTTCCGAGATGGGTGAGCTCCATCCGTCGAAGTGTCTCCCGGTAGGCCGCCGCTGCGACCCGCTCGGAGCGGTCGTTGGCCATCGGCCTCAGGCCCATCACCTCGAGGGACTCCGGGCTCGGTTCGAATCGGATGACCGTGGTCCCCCGGCTTTGCAGTGTTCGGCTCTCGCGTTCGAGGCGTCGATGCGCCGACCATCGGAGGATCCCATCGGGAGCACTGCCCGAAGGGCGAGCCGCCGACATGGGAGATATGACGATGACCAGATCGAGCTGGTGGGATCGGAGCACGTCGGCGTTGGTGGGGGAGTGGACCCCACCGTCGAAGTACTCGACGCCACCGATGGTGATGGGAACGAAGTAGCCCGGGATGGCGCACGAGGCCAATACTGCCGAAGCCAAGGAAGCCGGTGGGGACCCCGGCCTCCCGAACACGACCCGCCCACCATCGGTGCGTCGAACCGCGCAGATCCACAACCGGTCGGGCCACTGGTCGCCGACCATCTTGTGGAGCGAGGCCCCGCGATGGCTGAGATCGACCTTGCCGGCGGGGATGAGGGTCATGGCAGCCACGCCGGGCCGGAAGGCCCACGGGCGCCGACCGAAGCGGGCCAGGAGGGCACCCGATGGAGGGCGCCAGGGGCGGAGCCACGACCCTGGCGGCATCGGCGGCAGATCGGAGTCGTCAGGGAGGAGCTGCTCCATCAACTGTGCGCCCTCAGGTGACAGCGGCGTCCCGGCGGCCACCGCGGCCAGGTCCGATCCGGCAATGCCCATGCGCAGCGAGGTGCCGGTGACCGCCCCGGCCGATGAGCCCACGATCACGTTGGCGGTGCGGGGGTCCCATCCGAGCTCGGTCTCTATCGCTGCCAGCACGCCGGCGTGATACGCCTGTCCCACGATGCCACCGGCGCCGAGCACCAATCCAACCGCGGTCACCGCCGAGCTCCTGACGTCTGTCGCTTGAAGCGTTGATCGACGATCAGTCGTTGGTCTTCAGTAACGCCTTCATCCCCTCTTCGAAACCGCGGCCCAGGACGCCGATATCGGCGGTGGTGTCGTAATCGCCGGTGATCCCGAAGTTCACCTGTCCGTCGTAGGAGAAGATGGCCACACCCAACCGCACTTGAACGGCCAGAGGGACATAGGGATAGACCTCCAGCATTCTCCGGCCCTGCATGTACAGCGGGATCTGGGGGCCCGGCACATTGGTGGTCACCGTATTCACGTTCCGCTGGGGCAACCGGGTGGCCAGGCGCATTCCGAGGGCCAGCAACATGGACGGGGCGAAGCCCGACATGGAGGTGAGCGCCTCGGCTGCCACCGCCTGTTTCGATTCCTTCAGGCCTTCCATCTGCGAGGTGATGGCGTGGAGGCATTCGACAGGATCGGCAATCCCAATCGGGAGCTCGGCGAACATGGCTGACACTTGGTTGCGAAGGGTGCCATCGCCAACGGCTTTGCCACTGGCATCCCGCGGCCGCACGGACACCGGGACCAAGGTGCGCAGCACCCGGTCCACCTCCTCGCCGCGAGAGAGGAGGAGCTCCCGGAACCCGTGGGTGATGGCCGCCAACACCACGTCGTTGAAGGTGCCGCCATGGGCTTTTCGCACCGCCTTCACGTCCGCTACCGAGGTCGACGCCCAGGCGTACCGACGATGGGGCCCCAGGGGCCCGTTGAGGCTCGAAACCGGTGTGGACCGGACCAGGCCGGACATGGCGGACAGGCCTTTGACCACTTCCCCGACCTGACGCATCGCCTGGCGAGGCACCCGGGCGGTGGCTCGTAGTGCCCGAACCTGCTCGTAGGGGCTCCGCATCAGCCGCATGATCGTTTCCGTCACCAGTTGGCCCCCCGATGGCGACGGCCTCGGTCGCCAAGGTTGCGGCTCGGATTCGGAATGCTCGGGTGAAATGTCCATGATGACCGCCAACAGGTCGGTGCCCGATACTCCGTCGACCATGGCGTGGTGGACTTTGGAGATCATCGCCCACTGGCCGTTCTCGAGTCCTCCGACGATCCAGATCTCCCACAGTGGCTTGGCCCGGTCGAGCGGCTGGGACATCACCCGTTCGACCAGCTTCTGCAGCTCGGCCTCTCCACCGGGCGCGGGCAACCCCGAATGCCGGAGGTGGTACTCGATCTTGAAGTGCGGATCGTCCACCCATACCGGTCGCCCGAGCTCCAAGGGGACCTTTCTGACGACCTGGCGGTAGCGGGGGACGAGGGGAAGCTTGCTCCCGATCATGGCCACGATGGCGTTGAACGGCGGTTCCGGGCCCTCGAAGATTCCGACCGAGGCAATATGCATATGGCTGACGTCATCCTCGATGTGGAGGAAGGATGCATCCAGCGGGCTCATCCGTTCGACGTCCATAGCTATCTCCCATGGGAAGGCATTCCGGGCGGTACTCGGTGTCCGAACGTACCACCTGGTAGCTGTCGTTCGTCCCGTCTAATCTCCAGCGGGGGTGCCGGCGTCGGCCTGTCCGAGCGGCAGGTGACCGCAGGGACGAGAAGAGAAGAGCGTGGAGTGGCGAATCGAGATGCGAAGGTGACCGCAACCGGCGCCGGCGCCGGCGCCGACGAGGCTCACATCGATTCGCTTCTGGACCAACTGACCCTCGAAGAGAAGGCATCGCTCACCGGTGGTCACGACTTGTGGCACCTCCCGCCCATCACCCGGCTCGGGATCGGGCGTCTCAACATGTCCGATGGTCCCTCAGGGGTGAGGGGAGCCCGATTCATCGACCGATCGCTGTCACTCCCGTGTGGCAGTGCTCTCGGCGCCACTTGGAACCCGGACCTGGTCGGCCAGGTGGGTGAGGTCCTCGCCGCGGAGGCTGTCACCAAGGGGGTGCACCTGCTTCTCGGCCCCACCGTATGCATCCCGCGGACTCCTCTGGCCGGTCGGACCTTCGAGTCGTACTCCGAGGACCCATTTCTCACCAGTCGACTCGCGGTTGCCTACGTGCGGGGCGTCCAGCGACACGGGGTCGGGAGTTGTATCAAGCACTTTGCCTGCAACGACCAGGAGTTCGAGCGGATGACGATCAGTGCCGACGTCGATCAGCGCGCCCTGCGCGAGATCCATCTCCAAGCGTTCGAGGCTGCGGTCAAAGAAGCCGGGGTGTGGGCGGTGATGTCGGCCTACAACCGGGTCAACGGCATCTATGCCGCGGAGAGCCCCGAGCTGCTCGGTCGGATCCTCAAGGACGAATGGGGCTTCGACGGGGTGGTGGTGTCGGACTGGTTCGGTGCCCATAGCACCGTGCCGGCAGCCACGGCCGGACTCGACATCGAGATGCCGGGGCCGCCGAGGTGGCTGGGCGACAAACTTGCTGCCGCCGTTCGAGGTGGCGAACTGGATGGCGGAGTCCTCGACGAGTCGGTCCGTCGGATCTTGCGGCTCATGGTCCGCACCGGCACGTTCGCCCGGGGGATCGACGATGTGCCCGAGCGCAGCGAGGACGATCCGGGACGACGCCGCATCGCCCACCGGGCGGCGGCCGAATCGGCGGTGCTGCTGACCAACGACGGGATCCTCCCCTTCGACGCCACCGAACTGAGCCGGATCGCCCTCATCGGCCCGGCGGCCGACGTCCTCGAGTTCAGCGGTGGAGGCAGTGCCACCGTGAACCCACACCGGGTGGCGTCCCCCCTCGATGCCCTCCGCTCCCGGCTCGGCGACACGGTGGAGGTGGTCTATGAACCGGGGTGTCGGATACATGCCACCTGCCCGACCATCGACCCGCGCCGGTTCGATCCGACCGAGGATGGGGCCCCGGGCTTTCGGGTCCAATTCTTCCAAGGCCAGGACCTGGCCGGGACTCCCGTGGCCACCCAATCCGGCTATCGCGGCCGTTTCCTGTGGTTGGGCGATCCGGTGCCCGGCCTTGCCGGGGAGCATTTCTCCGCCCGAGGGTCGGCCGGGTTTCACGCCGGCCAGTCCGGCCCGTGGCGGTTCTCCCTCGAAAGTGCCGGGCGTAGCCGGCTGTTCATCGACGATCAGCTGGTGGTGGACAATTGGGACCCGACTCCGGGGACGTCATTTATGGGCTTCGGCAGCACCACGGTCGAGCGGGAGATCGAGCTCGTCGCCGACCGGCACTACCAACTCCGTTTCGAGCTCTCCTCGATGGGACTGCCCGGTGCCGGGCTTCGGATCGGCGCCCTTCCCGGTCTGGCGGGCGACGCCATGGAACGCGCGGTGGCAGCGGCCGCCGCCGCCGAGGTGGCGGTGGTCATCGTCGGGTCCAACAGTGAAGGGGAGTCCGAGGGCTTCGACCGTGACGATCTCGATCTCCCCGGTGACCAGGTCGAGTTGGTGGAGCGGGTGGCGGCCGCCAATGCCAACACTGTCGTCATCATCAATGCCGGCTCTCCCATCGCCATGCCATGGGTGGGCACCGTGCGCGCCAACATGATGCTCTGGTTCCCGGGCGAAGAGGGGGCCGAGGCCCTGGTCGATCACCTTCTTGGCCACACCGGCCCTTCGGGCCGGCTGCCCATCACCTTCCCGGCCCGGGTGGAGGACACCCCGGCCTTCGGCCACTACCCCGGCAAGGACGGAAAGGTCGTCTACGCCGAGAGCACCCGGGTGGGCTATCGCCACTTCGATGCCTACGGTATCGAACCGCTGTTCTGTTTCGGGCACGGCCTGTCCTACACCACGTTCCACTACGACGGGCCGAAGGTGACAGTGGGGGAGTCCGGCAAGGTAGAGGTCGAGTTGCCGGTCACCAACACAGGGACCCGAGCAGCCTCCGAGGTCGTGCAGGTCTATGTGCGTTCGGTGTCCGGACCCGAGGAGCAACCCGAGAAGCAGCTCAAGGCATTCGAGAAGGTGGAGTTGGCCCCGGCGGAGACCGCAACCGTCCACTTCACCCTCGACGATCGGGCCTTCGCTCACTGGGATGTGGACGGCAATCGGTGGTCGGTCGACCGGGGTGACTTCGAGATCCTCATCGGGGCATCCTCTCGTGACATACGTCATTCGTTGACGGTGGGCGGGGATGGAGCACGATTCGTCGTCACCCGGTCCGACACCGATGTTCGTCCGGAAGCCGACAGTCAGGCGTAGTAGACCGGACGGTGGCGTCACCGACGAAGAAGGAGCCACCATGTCTGACACCCATGTCGTTACCAATCAGGCCCCGGCCCTTGTCGATTTCGACGTCGCCGACAGCCCCGCCCTTCTCGAGGCACTCCACCGCGAAGGGGCCGGATGGGCCGAGGACGAGCTGCACGCGGTGGGCCGTCTGGCCGGTAGCGCCGAGGCCCAGGAGTGGGGACGCCTGGCCGAGGCACATCCTCCGGTACTCCATGGTTTCGACCGTTACGGCAATCGCATCGACGAGGTCGAGTACGACGCCTCCTATCACCACCTGATGGAGCACGCCGTCGGCTTCGGGCTCCATGCCAGTCCCTGGAGCGACGGGCGACCAGGGGCCCATGTGTCCCGGGCGGCGAAGTTCCTGGCCTGGACGGCCACCGACGCCGGGCACGGATGCCCCATCTCGATGACCTATGCGGTGGTGCCGGCCCTACGGGCCAACCCCGAGCTCTCCGCGCAGTACGAGCCCCTGCTCACGTCGCGGGACTACGACTTCGGGTCGCGCCCGCCGCTCACCAAACGGGGGCTCATCGCCGGCATGTCGATGACGGAGAAACAGGGCGGCTCCGATGTCCGGGCCAACACCACCCGGGCCGAGCCCACCGCGGACGGCTCGTACCGGATCACGGGCCACAAATGGTTCACCTCGGCACCGATGTCAGATCTGTTTCTGGTGTTGGCCCAGGCCCCCGGTGGGCTTTCGTGCTTTTTGATGCCCAGGGTGCTTCCCGACGGCTCCCTCAACGGCATGCAGGTGCAGCGATTGAAGGAGAAGCTCGGCAACAAGTCGAACGCCAGCTCCGAGGTCGAGTACGACGATGCCGTAGCCTGGATGGTCGGCGACGAAGGCCGTGGCGTACCGACGATCGTGGAGATGGTCAACATGACCCGGCTCGACTGCACCATCGGGGCGGCCGCCGGGATGCAGCTCGGCCTGTTCGAGGCGGTCCATCACGCCACCCATCGGAAGGCCTTCGGGAAGTACCTCATCGACCAGCCGTTGATGCGCAATGTCCTGGCCGATCTGGCCGTCGAAACCGAGGCGGCGATCGCCGTGGCCATGCGATTGGCCGGCGCCACCGATCGGGCCGGCCAGGGTGACGAACGGGAAGCCCTGTTCCGGCGGGTCGGCTTGGCCTCGAGCAAGTACCACGTCTGTAAACGTGGCCCTGTCCACGCCGCGGAAGCGATGGAGTGCCTGGGCGGAAACGGTTACTCCGAGGACTCAGGCATGCCCCGGCTCTACCGGGAGGCACCGGTGCTGTCGGTGTGGGAGGGATCGGGAAACGTGGCCGCTCTCGACACCCTCCGGGCCATGGCCAAACAGCCCGAGTCGGTGGAGGTCTTCTTCGATGAGCTCGACGCCGGCAGTGGGGCCGACTCTCGGTTGGACGCGGCGGTTGGCCGATTGCGCCACCAACTCGGCGACCTCGACGCCATGGAGCATCGGGCCCGCACGATCGCCGAGTCGATGGCCATGGCACTGCAAGGGACCCTGTTGGTGCGGTTCGGCCATCCCGCAGTGGCGGACGCCTATTGCGCGTCCCGCCTCGGTGGGGATTGGGGCGTTGCCTTCGGCACCCTGCCGACCGGTGTCGACACCTCCGCCATCCTCGAACGGGCTCGTCCGAAACTGTAGGCAGGCCCGATCGTCCTGACCGCGCAGAACCGCCGGGGTGGTCGGCGGCGTGTCATTCCGATATCGGAATGACACCAATGAGGAAGCTGAGCGTTCGTTGCGCATGGCAAGACTGCATAAGAAGATCAGCGGTTGCTTCCAAGGTCACGACTGACAATGACGGGTTGTCCAACGCACTGGTGGAGTCGACGAACACGAAGCTGCGGTTGCTCACGCGCGTGGCCTACGGGTTCAGGTCCACCGACAACCTCGTCGCCCTGTGCCTGCTCGACCGGGGCGGTTACTGCCCGCCGCTGCCCGGTCGTCAGGAAGCTCCGTGATCCACCCGCGGATACGTCAGGAGAGCCAGATGGACCAGAGGCACCGAACTCCCAGGCCAACAAAGCGGTAGTGGGGCGCTCCACGTTCGCGCCCACTGGCACGCGGGCTCGATATCGAAGAGCGCCCCACTCCATCATCGGATGGTGCGTGCTCGCGAAACAGATCCGCCTCTATCATTGCCGACCGGTCAAGATCTACTATGAACAGATGATCCATCTGTACTAGGAGGCTGCTGAAGTAGGGGCCACTGTCAATGGTCTGGCCTGACGAAGTGGGTCGACATGATCCCGGGTGGGCTGAAGGGTTTTCTTTGCGCTGAGATTCGCGAAATTGAGCGACGGAGGTGGTCCGATCGAAAGCATGTGGCAGATGCTGTGACCCCGTTGGCGGACCTGGTGGGGTCTTGTTCCCTCAGGTTCCTCCGAGCACCCATCCGTTGCCATCGTGGCCCAGCCCGAGTGCAGCCAGACGGGCCCAGTTGATGGCTCCGGCCCGGGAGGTTGTCGAGGTCGGTGGCGATGCGTTGGAGTCCCCGGGTCCATGCCCGGCGTCCTCCCCACGATCGACGGACGAAGTGGGCGATCTTGAACAGACGCCGGGGACGAGATGAAGCCCGCAACCTGTTGCGCTGGCCGACCAGGGCCGTCGAATGGAAGGCCACATATCCGGCGTCCACCCCGGCAGCTGCCTGCCAGCGGAGATCCACTTCCAGACGATCGGTCGCCTCCCGGGCAGAGAGCCTTCCTTCAACCGGTCGCCGAGGATCTCCCTCGGATTCTCGAAGCGTTGCTGGACCTGCGCCGACCCGAGTGCCATACCCGAAACACTCGCAGAGGCGCCGGCATTTCGCGAATCGAGGAAGCGACTACCCCCGTTGCAGCCTCCTAGCCTTCCCGATAGGATCATCATTGGATCCCGACCATTGGCACATGGGGGGGGTGGGGTTTGACGATTCAGCTGACCGACGGCACAGATCAGGTAGACGCGCCCGTCTCCATCCTGATCGTCGAGGACCAGGACATGGTCGCAGAGGCGTTTCGCCGCGTCATTGACCGCGACGATGACTTCACCGTGGTTGGCGTGGTTGGGTCGGTCCACGATGCCATCCAGAGTGCCCGTGCTCTCCATCCCCGCGTCGTGATCATGGACTACGGGTTACCTGACGGCACCGGCGCAGAAGCGA
>PKXA01000001.1:0-537 GCA_003133325.1 Acidimicrobiaceae bacterium
CCAGTTCCGGTTCCTGGACAAGTCCACCAACGCCGAGCCCGAGGCTCCGGCCGCAGATGGCTGATCGGAAGACAGCTGATCGAAAGAGGGGGACCCCGCAGGGGTCCCCCTCTTTCACGTTTCAACCACGAAAGGCTTTTGTCGGCGACCACTGTGGCTGCCTCGTTGCGGGTCAACCGGGCAGACGAGGGCGACAGGGCGACAACCAACTGGGCGAGGTCATCGACTTCGAGCCGGTCGACCGCCGGCGCACGTGCCGGCAGACGATGACATGCAGCCCTCGAAGCGGGAGCAGTCCCAAGGGCCTGCCATTCTCTTCGGAGCTGTCGGATGGTGGGGGAGTCCACGACCGCCACGACCCTCTGTGTCAACCGGAGAAAATCCAAAAGGTCTTCACCGACCGGCAATCCGGCGCCTCCGACGGTTGGCGGTCCGGAGGATGGTTAAACCCCCAGGTGGGAGGGTTCATCACTTTGGTCATGAGCCCAATCATCACTTCTCGACCGGCCTCACGGGGTCGACTCACCGAGAGGCCGC
>PKXA01000001.1:569-22378 GCA_003133325.1 Acidimicrobiaceae bacterium
TGGGAGGGTTCATCACTTTGGTGCGTGGGGTTCATCATGCGCGAACAGCCTCGACGCTGGCCGATTTGTCGACGACGAACCGGACCACGACGCCCCGACCGAACCGCTCCCTATCTCCTTCTGCGCGCATAACCCCAGTCGAACCAACTGCCGCCGAACGGCGGCCAGAGTGCCCAGCAGCCCACAGGGCTGCTGGGCACTTGCCCTCGCCCACCTGGTGGGGAAGGCATATGGCCTGCCCGCAGCGCCAGAGAGCCTTTGGCATCGCCAACGCCGGTTCCCCCTGTCTTCGCGACGGTTGTGTCACTTCACCGTCGCCCCCGGGGCGAAGAGAAAGGCAGTGCCGCGAGCCCGTAGGGCTCACTGTCCAGTCGCCCTTCGCTCGGATTCCACTCGCTCTCAGAGTTGATGAAGCCGTGACTGAAGCAGAGAGCAAGATGGGTGAACAGGTAACCCGAAGGGTTGTCTGTTCACAACGGTATTGCCGTTGGCCTCACCGGGGCCTGTCCCCGAGCACCACTCGGGGTCGCTGCGCTGGGCGAAAGGAGCCAGGCGTTGGCGACGACCGGAAGTGACGATAGGAACGCGTCCGTGACACGGACGGCACCGATGAGGCGGTCCCCAGGCGGACGACGTTGTGTCGTGAAGGTGTTGCTCACCGAGGACGAGCTCGCTTCGCTTCGGGGACTGTCGGGAGTCGGCGGTGTGTCGGTCCAGCGCTACCTGGTCGAATCGGCGATGTCGGGGTCGGCTGCGAATGCCGCTGCTCGGCGACGAGCCGCGGTCGACGCACGGGCGGCCCGGGTGGTGCTCAAGGGGGTGGCCAACAACCTCAACCAGCTGACGAAGTGGGCGAACGCCAACCATGTCCTTCCCGGCCGTCTGGAGCGCCTGGGCGACGATCTCGCCCGGGCCGTGGCCGTGGTGGAGGAGACATCGTCCGAACTGGGGACTGTCTTCAGAGACGAGCACCAGAGCCGCAGGGGAGTGGGGGGGAGCGCACCGCCGTGATCGCCAAGGTCACCCGGGGTTCAAGTGGGCGAGCGCTCATTCGCTACCTCTTCGGGCCCGGTCGGGCGAACGAGCACACCGACCAGCGTGTCATCACCTCAGGGATCGTGGTGGGCGTGGATGAAGGAAGGATGCTGAACCTGGCCGAGAATGCCGACCTGGGCATGGCGCTGGATGCGGCCAACGAGGCCCATGGGACCGATCCTGCCGGGGGCCACGTCTGGCACCTCTCGCTGTCTCTCCCTGCTGGTGATCGGCAACTGACCGACGACCAGTGGGCAGAGATCGCCGACAAGGCAGTCAGGGCCGTCGGGTTCGAGCGGGAAGGGTTCCAGCCAGCGGCCTGGGTGGCCATCGGTCATGGGACGAGTGCAAGCGGCAACCAGCACATCCACATCGCCGCATCTCTGGTGCGCGAGAACGGTGTGGGAGTCAACCTCTGGCAGTCCAAACGAACGCTCTCCCGGGTGTGTGCCGAGATCGAGCACGCCTATGGCCTGACCGTTGTACAGGGTCGAGAGGGCAGAGGGATGCCCGGGTTGAGCAGAGCCGAGCTGGAGCGCACAGCGAGAGAGCAGCGTGCTGAACCCCCACGGTTCACCCTGGCCCGCATGGTGCGGGAGGCCGCGGTCGCATCGAAAGATGAAGCCGAGTTCGTCCGCCGCCTTCGAGGGAGTGGGGTCCTCGTCCGGCCCCGCTTCGAGACTGGGGGGAAAGAGGCGGTGGTCGGCTACTCGGTGGCACTCAGGGCTCGGGACGGTGCAATGCCGATCTGGTTCGGCGGCGGGAAGCTGGCCCGGGATCTGACGTTGCCGAACCTCCGGCAGGTCTGGGAGCAGTCGGCAGAGGAACGCGAGGATGCGGTCGTCGAATGGTGCGCCACCAAGTCGACCTTCCTGGGCAGAGAAGCCGTGCTGGGTGACCCGGGGGACTGGCAACGGGCGGTGGCGGGCATCGAGAGGTCGGTCGAAAGACTGATGGCCGTCCCAGTGTCCGACCTCGCCGCCTGGAGGGGAGCGGCACGAGAAGCCGCCGGAGTGTTTTCCGCCTGGTCGAGACGCTTCGAAGGAGCCAGCCCCGGACCGATGGCGGATGCTGCAGAGGCGTTGGGTCGATCAGCACAGAGCCGACCAGAGGATCCACCGCCGAGCCGGGCGGCGGTGCGTGACTTCCGGGGGATAGCGGCGATCGTGGCGCAATCTGAACTAGGGAACGACTCTGCGATTGCCTGGGCGATGTTGCTCGGCCAATTGGGAAGAACGCTCGACGCCATCGGTGATGCCCATGCGGTCCGAGGGGAATCGCAGATGGCCAAGGCGCTCGGGGGGCGTCTGTCGGCTGAGATCCTCGAGCTTCACGGACGATTTGAGACAAGCTCGAGCCAGGATCTGATTCCCGGTGAGCAGACGCAGGAGGATCACGCCGCTGTAGCGATGCACGAGATCCCTAAGAGCCAGCCCAGACATCATCGGAACCGCGGGCCAAACCAAGCTCGCGGCATCGAGCGCTGATCGCTGGGGCGCTCCGGTCTTTCGGTCACCGCGTTCTGCCCCGGAGCGGCGCCGGCGGCAACCCTTCCCGTTCGCAGGCTGGCATGGGCGGGGTTGATAGGTCCCGACCGTTAGTGGGCGGTGCCGGCCATGACGCTGCTGGCCATGGTCCGACGCCTCGTCCCGACCGGGCAGACTGGCTGCATGAGGTTTCTTCGATCTACGGGTCTGTTTGGGGAGCGGTAACTGTGGATCCGACCTCGTTGCTTGCGGTTTTGGGACCGCTGATCAAGCTGGCGCAGCCAGAGTGGAAGAGTGATCAGAAGGCACTTCGTCGGCGGTTTGAGGACGAGGTGTCTCGCGGCATCGCGGACCACCATGGGTACGTGTCACGGTGGTGCCAGGAGCGGCACAACGTGTCGCTGGCCACTGTGTCGGTCGACGCGTCGACCATCGACCTGTCATTCCGTACCGTCCCCCGCCGGCTCGGGGTCGCGGGCAAGGAACTCAATGAACTGGACGTCTTGTTGGCTCCGTCCCACGTTGCAGTGCTTGGCGACCTCGGCGCCGGTAAGACGACCACGCTGCGTCGCCTGGCGAGCTATGTCGCCTTAGAACCCGAAACGCAGCCCGATGACCAGTGGAAGTTCGCGGTCCTCGTTGTATGCCGCGACGAGCAGTGGGACACTACCGACCTCTACCACGTGCTCGGTAAGGCGGTGGGGGTCGCCGGTAAGCTGTTCGACGATATTGACAACCCGGAGGCTCGGATACGGCACATCCTCGATGTCGGCGCCCTCATCGTCATCGACGGCCTTGACGAAGTGCCCCCTCGCGTCCGATCCATTGTCGAGCGGGATATCACGCAACTCGGTCGGCACCTCACCACTGCCAAGATCGTTGTGTCGTGCCGATCCGCTGACTACGTCGCGCCCCTTGAGGGCTTCGAGATCGCCGAGATCCGGCCGCTGTCACCCGGCCAAATCAAGGGGCTGGTCGAGCAGATCCTCGGCGGAGAGGAGGCAGTGGCCTTCCACCGGGCACTACGAGGACATCCCGCCGCCGAGTTGGCGAACCGGCCGCTTTTCTTGACGTACATGGCGGCCATCTACAAGCGCCGTGGCACAATCCCCGAGCGCCCCGTCGAGCTCTACGAGGCCATAACGCGACTGGTTATTCAAGAGTGGGACGAGCAGCGCGGCCTCCGCCGCGTTTCGAACTGGGCAACCTTCGGCCTTGACGACAAACGCCGGTTCCTGGCCGACCTCGCGTTTGAGCTCACCCGACTGGAGGTGTTCCGTTTCGAAGAGAGGTTGCTGATTGATGTTTACGAGGCCCTCGCTGAGCGATATGAGCTTCCAAAGGCGCAGGCCCGACGGGTCGCCCAGGAGCTCGAGTCCCATACCGGGCTGCTGGTCGAGGCGGGCGATCGCCACTACGAGTTCTCCCACGCCGCTCTCCAGGAGTATCTCGCTGCGGACGCGATGGTCCGCGCCCCTGCGGCGACCCGCGAAGGCTGGTGGACGACCTTTCCCGCTGTCGCCGCGATCACCGTGGCCATGTCCTCTAATCCCAACGAGTGGCTCAGCGACCTCATCTCCCAAATGCCCCCGAACCTCGAAGACCTTCGTCCGTTGAAGGCTTTCCTTGACCGACTCGGACAGGAACGACCGCGCTTCACACGCTCTGGCGAACTCGGGAACGACCTGCTCCTACTGGTGTCGCGCGGTCATATTTCCGATGCGGATGCTGTCGAGCGGCTCGGGGCTATCAAGCCGGTAAGGGACTCGGTCGCGGACACTCTATGTGAGTACACCCACGTCGAGGTTGGCCCGGCTACTACGACTGCTTCTCGCTACGAAGCGAAGGCGCAAACTCCTTTGAAGGCGCTCGCTGTCCCTACCCCGGTGATGGAGGCCCTTGTTGGGCCGGAGCGCCTTCGGCAGGTAGCGAGGGAGGTCAAATCCCACGAGTGAGGGCGCCAAGCTGACTCGAAAGGGCGGAACACCTGCCCCGGCCATCCCAGTTCCTCGAATGGGCGAATGTCGATCTCTCCCCGGTAGTAGACGGCGAAATCCCAATCTCTGTCCGGGCGGAAGCCCCCCGAGCCCTGGTACCGCCGAGGTTCACCCCCTCCGCATTCGGGAGCCGCCGATACGCCGCGAGCACTGTCTCGAAGAACTCCTCGTCCGTCACCGAAACATTGTCCCAGCGGGCTTGGAGACGTGGGCTTCGGTAGAGCCCTGATCGGGACCCCAGCCACCAGGTGCGCTGGGACAGTCGATGACGCCCCACCCCTCCTCTGCATTCCACTCCCGCACGATCCCGCGTTCGCTCACCGGTACATCATGACTCAGCGAGTCAAGTACCGCCTCTCTGCGCCGGCTTGAGCGCTCCGGACGTGCCTGCGCTGCGCCCAGGGTGGCGACGGCCGTCGTTATGGCGCGTCATTCTGTAGTCGGTCGGAGACGCGAGATCGCCGACTCAGGTCCGTTCGGCGGCACCCACAGCACCGGCTGCCGAGCGCGGTTCTGAGTGCGTTGCGGTCAGCGCAGGCGGCCTCCGTGCTCGCGATCGTTGCTGCACCCGTGTAACAACACATCTGGGTCATGTCCGACGCCGAGCCGCATCAGCGCTTTACGTGTGGGATTCTGTGACCATGGGTAAATGGTCGTCTGCTCTGGCAGCGCTGTTAGCTTCAGTCGGTCTTGGGGCATGCAGTACGACAGCCTCCCCGACACCAACTCGACCGCCGATCTGCTCCACATTTTCGGCCTTTGCACTTTCCCTTGTCTCTGACCACGGTGGACGGCCGTCCCCGGTGAAGGCCGCCGAATGGTTCGCCAGACATGGCGGTGTGCCGAATATCCCAACAGGGGAATGGAGCGAAGCGAACCGCAACGGTCAGGGTGCGACCGTCTACTCCGGCAAGACCCTCTTGCATGTCGTGCGGGGATCGGATGGTACGTGGCAGGTGGACAGCGGAAAACGTTGTCCGTAGTCGACTGTCACCTGCCGGGTCGGTGGCGCTTATCGACCGTGGCTAAACGGCACGTATGCCACGGTCTGCGGAGGCGCAGTCCGGTCGCTACAGTTGATTGCGGGTTGCGACATAAAGGGTCGGGGGATGCCATGAAGCGAATAGTCGTTGGTCTAATCGGACTGACTCTCCTTGCAGCAGCGTGCACGGGTCCGACGGCTACCTCATTGCCGAAACAGCTTGTGACCCAGACTCATTCGGGACCGAACACCTCTACGATTGCCGTGCGATCTACGGACTACCGAGTAGTGGTCGCTACGACCGGGCTGACATGGGTGCAATCTTCGAACACTCCAGGCCAAGCAAGCCAGACTGAGCTTCTTCAGGCGGGACAATCTCGTACCTTCGTTCCGACAGACGGCAAAGTCTCATTGCTCCTAGGCTCGGCGCAGGTCAAGATGAATGTCGAGGTTGACGGACGGGTGGTCCGAGGAGGACAACTCACTCCGACCGTGACCCCGCTCACCATGAACTTCTCGTCCGTGCGGTAGCTCCGGACTGGCGTACTCGCTCCATTCGCTCATCGGGTGCCCCATACTGCTCCCGGTTCGCTGCCTACCGCGTACTGCCCGACGCCGAGAGGGTTTGCGGACTGCGAGCGCACGCGTAGGTGCCGTTCTGCACAGCACCCATGGTGGCAACGGCCGTCGTTATGGCGCGTCGTTCTGTAGTCGGTCGGAGACGCGAGATCGCCGACTCATGTGCGTTCGGCGGCACCCACAGCACCGGCTGCCGAGCGCGGTTCTGAATGCGTTGCGGTCAGCGGGGGCGGCCTGCGTGGTTGCTCCTGTTGCTGCGCCCGCAGGCACTTCGGGGATCTCCCGCAAACCTTCAGTGGCGCTCCAAGGACGCCGATACCCTTGGACAATGACGGCACGAGATGCTTGGCTACTAGTGCAGCTGAAGCGGCCATCGAAGCGGGCGGCCTTCGGGATGACCGACAGGCAGTTAGCCAGTGCCATCGCTGCTCAACTTCAATCCTCGTTCCGAGTGGCCCCTACCCCGCTCAATCGCCTATCCTTTATGTTGGGCCAAGTTTCTGCACAGCCCCCGTATCAAGTTGACCTTCGCCCATATCTTGAGGGGGAGGTGTTCGGCCCTCTAGCGCCCAGTGGGGCGAGCGACTCGATCGTTCGTCCTCACCTGAGGGGACAGATCAGATCGGAGGGAGATGGTTCAAGCCCAGCCTTTCGGATAGATCAGTTCGCCACCGCTCTGGCCACGATTGTATTTTCAGGACTTGCGGTAGTGAACCGGCACCGCGACAGTCGTCGTGTTGGCGCGTTGTTCTGCACCCCACCGGGTGCGGTCAGCGACAACCGCAGCACTGGCTGCCGAGTGCGGTTCCGTATGCCCGGGAGTCGGGGTGGGCGTCCTCCGTGCTCGCGATCGTCGCTAGGCCCGCAACGGCACAACGGGGCTAGGCCGGGGAGCCAAGCAAGTACCGATCGGTAGCGGCATTATGGGGCTGAGGAGGTCGACCGCCTTGAGCTTGGAGAAGACACTCGTCACGTCACGCTTGGAGGGGCGCCCCTCCCGCGAGCTGGACCGAGCACGGTCCGTCGAACTCTTCTGCAATGACGACTTCATGAACTTCTCCGGCCAAGCTCTGACTGAGGAGGCGGCCCACGGGCGTTTCGATCACATGCTCGCAATGTGCAAAGTCGTTCCGTTCGCGAGGTCAGGGTCCCATTTCAGCCTGCAGCCTGCAGCCTGCAGCCTGCAGGGAAGTGAATCGTCACATGCACCCCGACACCATCCGCACGTTGCCGAAGGGCACGGCGGTGGTGTACTCAAGAGCAACTGAGCGACGGGCGATCGTCTGGGTGTATCGCGACCCTGCGCTGTCCTGAGAAGGCGTATCGGCGAGGTCCGAATAATAGGCAGCCAGGTACAATCCTCGTGCGAACTGTGTATCAGCTCGCAATCTTGGTTATTGCAGTGTTGTAGTACTCGTCTACGCCGCTCGCGCGAACATAACCAACATCCTTCATCGTGGCTTCCTTCGCCGCACCACGTATCCGGGCGACGAAGCGGATTGTCAAAGATGCGCCAACGGGCAGCGACCCCACCGCGATCGGCCGTTGCACCCGTGGAGATCGGCTCCCATAAGGATCCCGACGATCGACAATTCCATCCTGATATCCGATGCCACTTGGGTTTGAGTCGTCAACGAGTTCAGTGGTATTGCGGACATACTCAGCCTTCGGTGGCAAGTAATCTCCAACAACCAGTTGGTCCAATGGAAGGTTCCCGGAGTTTGTGATCACCAGTTCAATCTCAACTTCATCGCCGTCAACCGCGCTTACCGACTGCAACCACTCCGTCCCGTACGGACTTCTTTCGTTGGTGATTATCGATATCCCGTATTCGACAACCCTTTCGAGGAATGAAATCGACCCCCCTCCGCCAGGTGCGATGGATTCAAGCGGGTGCGATGGGTCTAGTAGATCAGCATCGGGGAGCGGATTGGTTTGGAACGGCTTGCCTTCCCCGCCGGGATACGATTGGTGCTTCCACATGAGGCTTCCAGGCACATAGGCCAGCTTCTCATAGGGGTGTTGATCGTCAACGATTACCGTGGAACTCAGAGAGACGCCTGGCGATGCAGTTAGGGAACAACTGATGCTCTGCCGAACTCCGGGCTTGGACGGAAGCGTGCAACGCGGAAGGATGTCCTCAAAAGGCACGGCCTTATATTCATAGTATGACACTTCGACTTTCACGACTTCATCAAAGGTTGCGGGCACGGACGGTGAATATGAATTGTCTCCAGCAGAGACATTCGCAACGCCTGCTTGCATTACGAGTCCACTATCACTGGACTGCCACGGTCCGTAGTCAGCAACGTGCACTGAGCCGTGCTGAAGGGGATACACACCATTGGCTCCCGTGGGCCATGTTGGGTGCCTGGCTTCTACGACGGCGCTCTCCGCTAGAAGCGATCCGCTCACAAGGAATACCGTCGCAACGAGGAGGGCATTGCGCATCGGATGGCGTCGGAGTTCCACAGCTTCGATCCAATCGATGGCACGCGAAACCGCATCATTTGCCACGAAAAGGACCACGAGGGCCAACAGAACCCAGAGGCACAGACCGGCTATCCGAGCCTGTGTTGAAATTGGAAATGTTGAGACGGCCCCGTACACGACGCCTGCTACCGACACAACTCCCCACAACCGAGCATCCTTCATGCGGACGATTCTTCCATGGCGCCCGGGTGGCGATGCGAGTTCCGGCAGTACTGGGTATTCGTCGATCTCACTCCCTGTGGAGCCCGGGCAGCGATCGCCAAACGGACGCGAATTGCTGCGCTCAGAGGTCCTTGAACCACAGAAGCTGCGCCTCGTGTGGCCGGGCCGGATAGGCGAAGCGGTTGATGCCCCCAAGGGTGCAGCCCATCCGGCCGTAGAAGTGGTTGGCCGGCACGTTGATGTTCTGCGTTTCGATCTTCAGCTCACCACAACCGCGTGCGCGAGCCCAGTCTTCGACGACATGGAACAGCTGCGACCCGATACCCATGCTCCGAACCTGGGGCAAGACCCGAAGGTCCCAGAGGGCCGCCAAGTCGGCCCGGCCCTCGAGCATCCACACCTCGGCAGATTGAAATGCAATGACTGCACCACCGACACGCCGGTCGCCGTCGTAAGCGGCGATGAGACCCCATCGTGACGTGTCGAAGCGTTCGGGCCAATGGGTCGGGTCTTCGCCTTCGGCGTCATGGTCCTTCACATAGGGCGAATCGACCGGGCGTTCATCGAGCAGGATGCCCCCAGGCCGTCCGACCGAAGCGAGACTGCGAGCGTTCGGTTGACCGCAAACGCGATGGACACCCGAACATGCTCGTTCAGCAAGCCCAACGGCTCCTCTCGTACCTCAAGGGACATGAGCTATTCCTTTCTCACCCTGACGTCGAGTCCAGATGGTAGGTGGTGTGTCTGCCATTGCCTTCGATCGCCAGTGAACGATCCTCTACGGAAGAAACAGTTCGTGGGCCTCTGGGTGCTTTCCAAGGCAATAGTCCTTCGATGTCGTTGGCGGCTTCCCTGTGGCAGTAGCCAACCGGGGAGCAACGCTCAGCACCGTCTCCATTGCCTCAGCATCGCTCATCCGTCCCGCTAGGAATTCGGCGATTACCAAGTGAGCCTTGATGTATGCCATCGGGTGCCGGTCCAGGAGTGATTTCAACTCTCGACAGGTGGCAGCGTTGTCCACGCCTGAGGTTCGCTGGAGCTCGGCCATGCGAAGCAGCGCCAGGCCCATGTGCACCGGATAATCCCGTGAAGCGTGCACGATGCCGTCATTCACTTCTACAGCCTTCTCCGGCTGTCCATGGCAGCGAAGCCACTCGGACTGCTCTCCAGCGACAGAAGCGGCTGTAAAAGGCGTCCACCCCCGCGTCCCCCTCATGCCGGTCACCTCCCGGTAGGTATCCCAGAACCCGACCTCGCTGTCTTGGAGACGCAAGGCATCGAGCTGGACCGTGAGCACGGCCACCTGACCTGCCTGAAGGCCATCGCTCACAAAGAGCGTTCGGGCGCGCCCCAGCAACACAATGGCCCCATCCGCATCGTCGGCGTAGATCGAAAGGCACGCCCGCTGCCAGAGCGCCCATGCGACCCACCGGACCCCAGCCAGACCGTCCACCCCGCCATATAGCTCACGGAGCGTTCCATTGGCGCCATCGAGATCACCGGACCAGATCTCGGAGAAAGAGCGCTCATAGAGAGCGTGCGCAACTCCATCCACGTCGATGGGCTTGGAAAGACGAGAGAGAGCTTCCGAGCGTCTCGCCAAAGCGAGGGCATCGTCCAGGTTCCCAGCAAACCGCTCAGCCTTGGCTCTGGCGACAAGAATGGCCGGATCGTCCGGTTCCAGCGCCTTCTCTGCGCGCCTGAGTGCCTTGTCATGCCTGCCCTCATGGGAGCTGAGCACCGTCACGTGCAGGCGGTCGAAGGATCTCCTCTGGCTGGCGGGGAGTAAGCGCGCTGCCCGAGTAGCCGTGAGGGCAAGCACAGGCTTGGTCCAAAGGGATCCGCCGTAAAACTCCAATGACCGGAGTTCGTGGAGTGCCTTGGCCGAGCGCTTCTTGTCGGTCGGTAGCAAGAGGGGGAGGAGCAGCCGTCGGGCGGCGTTGCGGTAGCCGAGTTTCTCCAAGAGCAGCGCTCTGGCAAGCCGCATGTCTCCCTGAAGCTCGGCCACCGGGGCGTCACCCATAATTGCGATGGTGTTGCGCTGTTCGTCGGTCACGGCTCTAGTGAGGCGCTGGCCGTCCGCCCAGCGTAAGAAGTGCGGGCTCAGTTCTGCGGGAATATCGGTCCCCACGAAAGGATCTTCGAACCGAGCGAGCGCAGGAATGCTCTCCTCGAGAGCTCGACGGTTTTTCGGCAGTTCGAACCACGTGACGTTAGCGGCGTCCCGGAGAGCATCATCGAGGGCAACGCGCAGGTCCACGTCCCGTCCGGCATAGCCGATCAAGATGACGTGCGATCCCTTGCAGTCGTCGATGAAACGCTGGGACCAAGTCGCGGGGAGAGGTGCCAGCACCTGGTCGCTTCGGAAAAGGTACTGTCCTCGGCTAATCGTCCCGTGGGGCTTGAGCAGTCTTGCGTCACGATTCGGGAACTCCTCATCGTAGGCCGTCACCACAACCTGACTTCCGGCGGCCCGCTCGATGAGTTCGTCGACGTTTACCGTCCAGACAGTGTCGCCATCTTCCAATGCGGCGGCGAGCACAGCGTGCACGGCGTTGGGCTCACCTTGCTCGAGGGTGCTGGTGAGCCAATTCTCAAGATCTAGCCCACCGTCATACAGGCACCGCATGAAGGTCTCGGGAGCGAGGCTCCTAAGGGCCTCGGTCGGTTCGTCATGCTTCCTCAGCGCCTTTATCACCCCAAGCCTTTGGGTCAAGTCGTCGCGAAGCACCTCGAAGAGGGGCAGCCCGGCGGGTACGGCAACCGATGCCCCCGCCCCCGCCACGAATACCCTTCCAGCCATGTGTCGATTCCAGCATTTGCGGCCGCTCTTGTCGAGCAAACCCGTTGAAGCAGGGTTCCTCGCGGAATTTCGGTTCTCGACTGCTTCGCTGCCTCGCTCCAAGCACTGGAGAATTGGGAGGTTCCCGGCTTCGTAGAGGGAACGCCAAATGGTCCACCACATCGGCCTTGCTCAAACCTGGGTCCAGCCACCGCAAGGGGATCGGCCTACGGGCACCCGCACACCGCTCTCAAGGATGAGCTTGACCGTGCCGCAAACCGTTCGGCTTGCGGGAATCGTGTTTGGTCCGCACTGGGACCGCAAGTCGTCACGAGGCGGGCGTAAGGGCGCAGGCAAGTGCTGGATGCGTCGGTCGGTTTGAGTTCTGGCTCCCAGTGCCTGGTGTAGCTATCGTCCTTCTCGTGCTTCACCCAGAACCTCAAGCGGTCATCAACCTCCAGCCGTTCTTTCTCGGGATCGTGCTCGGAAGTGCCTTCCTGTTCGCGTTTTATCGCGCAATCCAGTTTCAATGGCCTGACAGCTACTTCGCCGCCGGCGACACCGTCTCCTACGCCATCAGTGTCTCGCCGATTCGGTATCTCGCCTTTCGGCTGCTACCGATATATGCCACATGCGTGTTCGTCGCAGTAACACTAAACCGCCTGCATGCGGCACCGTTGATCGCGGTGATTGCAATCGGTGTCATCTATGCATCACCCACAGGACGCTCTGTTCTTAGAGACGCACGAGCCGACCCCACTATCCGACGCCACAGAGCACCAGTCCTCGTTCTGCGGGTTATCACGATCCTGGGGATCCAGGTTGTAGCCATTCTGGCGTTCGCTAGTCGGGGCGTGATGGCGCCCTTGGTGCCTTCAGTGCATGACGTCGTCGTAACGTTGTGGACGGCGGCAATCGCAGGCATCCTGGGGGCCTATGCCATTCAGGCGTCTAGAGGGCGCACGGCTAACGCCCAAAAACTCGCTAATCGATCCGCAAACAGCATCCCTTCGTCCTTATGGGACAGTGCGAAACGGATAGCCGAAGCTGGGGGTGCGGATCCAACGCTTGTCAAAGCAATCATGATCGCTGAGAATCTCCAACGTCCCCGATGGTTTCGCCATCTGGAACGTCTAAAGAGTCGACTTTCTCCTGAGGGTACTTACGGCATCATGCAAGTCTCCAGCTCAAAATGGTTGACGGACCAGGAGTCAATACGCAAGGCTGTCGCGACTCGTCTGCGAGGAGTTACGGTCCGGAACGCGACTGGTGAAGTGGATTACGAGAAGCTCCGATCCGTTGCAATGCTGTGGAATCCCGACCCGACGTTCGTTGACCTGCTGTGGAGCGCTTGGTGGGAAGCGACGGAGCGATGAATCAGGGCTGTTGAGCCGGGCAAGTTTCGGTGTCAACCTGGGCACGGTTCCGGCGTACGGAGCGACCCTTACGTGACGGCACGCAGGACATCGTTCCGTCGCACACCGTAGGACATGGTGGTCCCGGAGGTCCATCGGCTTGTGGGAACTGGCTCGCGGTCATGGGTCAAGAAAGGCAGAACGCTAAATATACGGGTGATCCATTTAGCATCCCAGTGTCTTTCACACGTCGGTGAGAGGGTCCGGGGATGACCACCACCCTGACCCTCGTTCGCTTCTCCTCGCCGTCCGGCGAAGACCGTTACTCGCTCGGCCATCCGCTGTTGGATCGGTACTTGGAGTTCGTCGCCGGCCGAGCGCGGCCGAACACCTTGCGTGCCGCTGCGTTCGACTTGAAGACCTTCTTCAGCGTCATCGACAAGGACCCGGCCGACGTCGTCGCCACCGACGTCTTCGACTTCCTGGCCCAGCAGCGTGGCGACCGGAAGGTGGTGCGCATGGCCGATCGCGAGTCGGGCGTGTCGGCGCGAACGCTCGCCCGGCGGCTGTCGTCGCTGTCGGGGCTCTACGCGTACCTGATGGCCCGCGACGACACGGCGCTTCGGTCCAACCCGGTGCCTCGGGGCCTGGCGACACGCAGCGGTGGCCGCCTCCGCATGGCGCCGCTCGTGCGGGTGCCGCGCACGCTGCCCAAGATCTTGGCCCCCGGCGAGGCCGACGCCTTGCTCTCGTCGCTTCGCCGGCACCGGGACCGTGCCATGGTGCTCGCCATGCTGCTCGGCGGGCTGCGGCGCTGCGAGGTGCTCGGCCTGCGCCTCGAGGACGTGCGTGTCGGCGACCGGGCGCTGTTCGTCAACGAGGGCAAGGGCGGCCACCAGCGCGTCGTGCCAGTGGCGAACCCGTTCTTTACCGCCGTCGGCGACTACCTGCGGACGGAGCGGCCCAAAGACGCCGGCACGGACCGGGTCTTCCTCGTGTTGAAAGGTCCCCGGCGGGGCCGGCCGCTTTCGGCCGAGGGCGTCGACGAGATCCTGGCCGGGGCGCGGATCCGGGCCCGCCTCGAGCACGGCACCTGCCACGAGCTGCGCCACACCTGCCTCACCCGGCTGCGCGAAGCGGGCATGGCGCTCGAGGCCGTGCAGGCCCAGGCGGGCCACCGCTCCATCGAGTCGACCCGGGTCTATCTGCACCTCACCAACGACTGGCTGGCCGGCGAGTACCACCGAGCCAGCGGCCTCATCGATCGGGCGGCCCGCGAGCTGACCGCCATGCAGGAGGTGACCGCATGATCAGGGCCCTGCCTGAGGCGCCGGTGTCCATCCGGCGCGACGACGTCAGCCACGCCGAGGCGGAATGGGCCGAGATCGCGCTCCGCTCGCCGGTACTCGCCGCCACGTTTCGGCGCTATCTCACCCAGATCTCGACGTTCCTGTCCCCGAACAGCGTGATCGCCGCCGACCTTTCCTTTCGGACGCTCACCTGGTTCCTCGACGAGCGGGGGTCAGACGTGCGCTCGGTCGCCGGGCTCGACCGCAACCTCATGGAGGACTTCGCCGTGTGGCTGTCGGAGCGCCCGGGGCTCAAGGGCCCGCTGTCGGTGAGCTCCCGGCGCCAGCGCCTCGGCATGCTGCACATGTTCTTCGAGCGGATCATCGACTGGGACTGGCCCGGCGCGCCGGCGCGCAACCCGGTGTTCATCGGCGACCTCCCCGGTCGTCCGGATTCCATGCCCAAGGCCCTCGACGACGAAGACGCCGCCAAGCTCATGGCCAGGGCCCAGGCCGAACCCGACCCCCGCCGCCGCCTTGTCGTCGAGGTCCTGGGCCGCACCGGCATGCGGGCGGGCGAACTGTGCGACCTGGCCCCCGACGCCGTCGTGCATCTGGAAGGCAAGCCCTGGCTGCACATTCCGGTGGGCAAGCTCCGGAACGACCGCATGATCCCGCTGCACCCCGAGGTCGCCGCCTTGTTGGAGACGTGGAGCGTTGTGAACGCCGAGCACATCGCCCGCCATCAGCGCCTCGTGGCAGACCACCGCGGCCGGCTGGACCGCCACATGGTCCACCGCATCGTCAAGCGCATGGGCCGCGACGCCGGGATCGGCCACGTCCACCCCCACCAGCTCCGCCACACCCTCGCCACCCAGGCCATCAACCGCGGCATGCGCCTGGAGGCGATCGCCGCCATGCTCGGGCACCGCAACATGGAGATGACCCTCGTCTACGCGCGCATCGCCAACCGCGTCGTGGCCGAGGAGTACGAGGCCGTCAGCGCCCGTGTCGACGCGCAGTACGCCCAGCCGTCGTCGCTGCCCGCCGACGCCGAGACCCCGGACATGACGCGGCTTCGTCAAGAGGCCGACTCCCGCATGCTCGGCAACGGGCTGTGCACCAGGCCGGTGGAGCTCGACTGCCGGATGGAGACGGTCTGCGAGAGCTGCGCCTACTTCAAGACCGGGCCTGAGTTCGTGCCGGTCCTCATCCGCCAAAGCGACCATGCCCGGAAGCACAACCAGGAGGACCGCGCCGAGCTCTTCAACGGCCTCCTGAAGCAGGTCATCCAGGAGACGACTTGACACCGATCACCCGTATAACGCCGATTCGGGGTGCGCTGACATCCCTCGCCACTCCCAGGCCCTGCGGTCTACGGCGAACGTTATGTGCGCCGGGGAAGCCCATCCGGCGTCCTTTCCGCTCGCGAAAGTATCCTGCGCCCGGCACGTCGGGGACGGTGTCGGCGGGTCGGAGACCGCGCGGTATGGGACGCTCGGTCCTCCGCCCAAGGCGAACCGTACCGGTTGTGGCGCGGTGACGACTGATCCAGCGCCGCCGAGGGCAAGCCATCGCTACGCTCGCCCTAGCCTGCTAGATGTTTCCGGCGAACTGCCAGACCCGGAGCAATCCATACCTCACTAGCGGATCACCATGGTTCAGTTGCCAGGCAACATTGGACACCGGGAAATGTGGTTCTCTAGTGGTGTTGGAGGTACGTGATCCTTTAGGAAGCGAGCTATGACTTCGTCAGGTGGCCCAATCGGCAACCCAGCAGAAACCGGTCCATTTCTGTACACACACACCTTCCGTCTGCCACTTGTGTTGGGAATCCGCAGCGGCTTCGAAGTCACGCTAGGGGCCGCTCCCTACGCGTCGACAAGTGACGCTGCGATCTTCCCTGGACCACCATCCGTGCGAATACGCTTCATAAACCGGAACATCGATGATCACAAGTTCTTGCCCGCAAATCTAGCGGGCGCTCTCGCCGAATTTTACGGTAGGGAAAGCTCACTGGCCGACACATTGGGCGCCGGCAAAGGTATTCAACTCTACGAACAGTGGGTGTCATTGGAAACTCCCGCTGCCCTACTGAGTGGCGAGAATGCGGCGGACGGAGCGTATGCCCTTCATCGTGGACTTGCATATCTCAATTTGTTCCTAGCAGCTTACGGGCTTGCCCGATGGGACAATTCAATGCGACCAATTAGCGCCAGGGAGCTGCGACCTGTGATCATGATTGGCCGATTGAACCTAGAGAATCATTGGGAAGAAGACGGATTGATGCTGATGCATCCCGATGCGAAGGAACGGGTTCCTCTTTCCGTTGCAGCCATCGAGACGCGAATGTCCAACGCGATTGATTCAATTCTCCACCAGAAGCCGTTTGTCAGCACCTTCCAATGGCAAGCGCGCGCCGAGCGTCGAAAGTACGAAGGCGACTCGGCAGACGCGATAGTCAGCTTCCAAGTGGCGGCAGAGACGCTTCTGTACGAGCTGTGGGCACTACTGCTCCGTGACAAAGGAATTGCTGAGGCAGAGATTGACGATAGGCGGGCAAATCTACCGTTCGCCTCACTGGTTAAGCGAGAGTTGGCACAACATCTGGGAGGATCTTGGGACGTTACAGACACGAACCGTCCAGTCGGCCACTATTGGACCAACCTCTACCTCCTTCGCAATAAGGTCACCCATGGCGGCTATCTCCCTCACGATGGGGACACTGAAGCGGCGGAGCGGGCTTTTCTCGGTCTAGATGAGTTTCTCAACGACCGTCTCAACGCGGTTTCGGGTTCATACCCGGGCGCATCGGCAGCGAAGTTGACCGCCAGCTATCTGGAGCCTCCGGTTTCAGACGTTGAGCCACCCCCAGGTACAGTCCACCCATGACTCCATTAGGTCGGCTGAGCAGTTGGGTGACTTCTCGCGTTTGTAGGGCTCCCAGACCCTTCATCCGGATTACTGAGTCACACTGCTTCTGATCGCCGGTTGGGTGGGGGGCGACCCAGTGGTCGTCCAGCACGTGAGCGAAGCCACCGGGCATCTCTGATCCGAGTGTCACCATCTGACAGGGTTATTGGATGCAGTGGCATCCTGGTTGGCAGTTCGTGGTGGAACTTCTCGTTGCCGTGGGTACGCTGAGCCTCGCAGCGGCGACCCTCTTCTTGGTTATAAGGACATCGGGGATCGTAGACGTGTCAGAGAGGGCACTAAGCGTTGGCTTGCGTCCGCTTTTGGCTGACCCACGACCGGCGGAGTTGTCGGATACTCAACAAGAGCAGCTGCTCTTCGGCGCACCGGGCCGAATCTCACCGACCGTACCGTGGGGGAGACTTTGGTGGGATCACCTTCCTGATGGCAGCGTTCCTCACTTCTCCGTCGCGTTTGAGAACATCGGTTCTGGACCTGCAGCCATTGTCGGATGGCGAACGACGCCCGGCTTTGGTGGAGATGTCTATGTGTCTCGAAAGTTCGTCCCGGTTGGATCACTGCTTCGCGTGAATGTCTCGGTCCCAACCGCAATGCCAGGTGCCGAGCGATTCAAGGACCAATGGTGGGCAATGGAGGGCATCGATGTGATCGTTGACTACACCGACACTGATGGTGGTGAAGTGCTTACGAGCACAGCCACCATCCGGCAGTACGCCACCCAAGGACCGACCGTTCAGCAAATGGTGATCACGAGGAAGTCAGACGGTCAGGTGCTCGCCACGGGTAAGTCGTCCTTCTGACCGTCGCTGAATTAGTTCGCGGCAGCCGGGCCCGTCGAGCTGACGGTCCCGCCACCCGATGCTCCGGGTCCGGCACTCGTCTGGCTGTGCGGATATCTGCGGGGTCCAGTGCTTGCGAGAGTTGCCTCGCCCGGAACGGCACTACGGTGACGTTCAAAGGTGCACTGACGCGGCACATCTTGGGCGGTTGCAGCGCCCTAGTCGGGCACTGAGCCGGACGCTCGTCGACGCCATACAGCCGACTGATGGTGCGATCGTCGGATCGGTGGAAGGCGGACCCCACTTCGCGTAGTTCCATGCGCCTCACCAGGCGACGACGACCGCCTTGTTGCCCGCGACTCTCGCATTGCGGCCCGACGAAAGCGCCGTCGCGTCTGCCCCGATGAGCTGCAATTCCGTGTGCTCGTCCATTTGCACTCTCACCATGCCGGCGACGTGGTACTCGAATCGGGGTGTCTCGCGTCGCTCGGTGCTGGTGATGGGTTTCAATTGGCGAGACCACATTCCTCGTACGCATCCGGTAGACCTCGGACGCCAACGTGCCTGCCTGACGAGAGGTGACAGGCGGCATCGGTAGGCGACCGAGGCCTCCAGTCCTTTCGCGGCTCACCTTCGTTTCACCTAGAGTTGGCGAGTGCGTTTCGTCGTGCTGCCAAGGGGCTCGTGGCCCCCCTCCTCGCCGGGGGACCGTGCATACCTACGCACCGATAACTGGGACGACTACAGCTACAAGACCCTCTATGGCCTCGTTTACGTGGGATCGGACGGCGAGTCGCACGACATCGGTGGGGTCAAGATTGCGCGTTTCGGGATTGGGTCCGAAAGGGGACATCCGGCCCTCCCTGAGCGATTCGAGACGCTGCCTGATGACTACTTCTCGCTCGGCCAGGACGACACCTACTACTCCCGCCTGAACGACCTCGGTGCCGAGATCCGCGACTCCATACTCGCGGCGCTCAGGGATCTCGCCAGCGATCGAAACCTCTTCGAGCGAGCTCGTCACGAGGACGTGGTCGGGGTCTCGCTGATGCGTGGGGTCTCAGCGTCGAGCGTTACGGGTCAGTACCACCGTCTTGCGAGTGGAGGCGCGCGCCTGACGGAATTCGCGTTCTCATACACGCCACCCGTTCCTCGCGGGGGACGGATGGCAACGCTTTCCTTCGCTGTAAGGCCGGAGTCGGAACCCCCGACGAACATCCACGTCATCATCGGTCGCAACGGAGTCGGCAAGACACGACTCCTCCAGTACATGGCGCAGGCACTGGTGAGCGGGGAGTCCAACTCCACAAACGGAGAACTTCGCTGGAGCAACGAGAACGATGGCGGTGACTTCGCCAATCTCGTGTCTGTCAGCTTTAGCGCCTTTGATGACTTCGAACCGCTTCCGAACCGTCGCAACAAGGCAACGGGGATGCAGTACGCATACGTCGGCCTCAAGTGGCAGCGGGGTGCGGACGGCAAGCAACGGCCACCGAAGTCACCCGAGCAACTCTCCAAGGAGTTTGTCGAGAGCGTCCGAATCTGTCGTTCAGGCGCTCGCAGTAACCGATGGCTGAGGGCGCTGGAGATGCTGGAAGCCGACCCCATCTTCAATGACGTCAACATCACTGCGATCACCGAAGACCCCGGCGACACGGGCACGGCAGAGGCCTTGGACGCGTTCCAGCAACTCAGCTCCGGGCACAAGATCGTGCTCCTCACGATGACAAGGCTTGTGGAGGTGGTCGAGGAGCGCACACTCGTACTGCTGGACGAGCCCGAGGCGCATCTGCACCCACCGCTGCTCTCGGCGTTCGTGCGATCCCTCTCTGATCTCATGACAAACCGCAATGCAGTTGCGATCATCGCGACTCACTCGCCCGTTGTGCTGCAAGAGGCTCCGAGGAGCTGCGTCTGGAAGATTCGACGCAGCGCCAACGCGATGGCCGCCGACCGACCTGACATCGAGACTTTCGGCGAAAATGTTGGAGTGCTCACCCGCGAGGTATTTGGACTGGAGGTCACGCAGTCCGGGTTTCATCGCCTCCTCACCGAGGCCGTGGCCGAGGACGGGTACTACGACGACGTGGTCGAGCGCTTTGGCGATCAATTGGGAGGCGAGGCGCTTGCCCTCGTCCGGGCGCTCGCAGCAGAGCGCCGCCGACAGCGTTTCTCGTGATGTGGCGCGTTCCTGCTCCGACGCGCACAGCTGCTTGGACATACGAGCGGTGCATCCGCGGCGTCCAGAACGAGGATCTGCGCGACCGGCTCGACGCAACCTCGCCCGACATCGTGGCCGCCGCTGACGGGTTCCAGACCGCAGCCCAGAATGGAACCATCGGCACGTTCCCGGGTGCGGCGAATGTTGGCTACGTCACCGGCGGCGAGTTGTCCTGGGTCTACAAGAACCGCTTCGTACGGGCGAGTTCGCCAGGCAGGGTCGTCTACGACGAGATCATGACGGCTGCGGTCTACGGTCGGTGCCCAATGTGTGGACATCGCCAGGTTGCGAGTCTTGATCACTACTTGCCGAAGGCATCGTTCCCAGCACTTTGCGTCGCTCCGGCAAACCTCATCCCTGCGTGCAGCGACTGCAACAAGCAGAAACTTGACGCGATCCCAGCAAATGCCAGCGAGGTCATGCTCCACCCCTACTTCGACGACGTGGAGGGCCAGCCGTGGCTGGTCGCCGAAGTCGGGCAGACCATTCCGCCATCATTCCAGTTCTCCGTAGGCGCACCTGCAGCCTGGCCCCATGTCCTTGCCGCTCGGGTTACGCATCAGTTTAAGACGCTTCATCTGGGCAACCTCTACGCGTCTCAGGCAGCCGTGGAGCTCGTCAATATTCGCCAAGCGCTCGCGGAGGTGTTTGCTGCTGGAGGCGCCGCTGAGGTTGCCGCTCATCTGAATCAGGCGGCTAATAGCCGCAGGGCCGCTCGCGTCAACTCGTGGCAGACAGCGATGTACACCGCAATCGCAGCTTCGCAGTGGTTCTGCAGCGGAGGTTTTGCATGACACGGGGAAGGGTGGGCGCGTCGCACTGCACCCACACGTGGCGCTTGGAGCAACCCCTGTGAAACGGGCATGCCGGTGCCACAGAACGCGTGGCGCCATCGATTGCTGTGAGCGTCCCCTACCGCCGGGTCAGCGCCCATCACGGCCACATGACAAACTCGACCATGGGCGTGAAGTCACTCTCTCCCGACGAAGCCAGAGACTGGATCTCCTCCCACTCGATAGGTAATCCAAGCAAGTTCACGAAGGCGGCCCTGAGGCTCGGCCCCGGGGCGATCCCGGCGATGCTCGACATCCTGGCCCTCGGCTCGACCGAGGATCAGTCGAAGGCTGGGCTCGTCCTATCAATCAACGGGGCCACGGTGGACTCCCAGGGCGATTCGTCACGTAACTTCACCTACGTGGTCACCCTGCCGGGCGGGGAACGGCGGATCGTGCGGCCTTCGATGGCCAGTGACTCGGACTTCGACTCCACATGTCATCCGGTTCAGACCCTTGACCCCGTGCTCGATCCCAAGGGCTTCAGAAAGCTATTTCTCCAGTACGGAGCAGTGTTCCTCTTGGCCTGTGGACTTGCCTTCGGAGCGTCTCAAGCGTCAGGCATTATGCAGGTCGTGCTCGCCGCGCTGGCGGGTCTGTTCTTTGCGGTGGCTCTTTGGTCGACGCTGTTTATGTCCGTCATCGAGCTGGTCCAAAAGAGAGCTGAGAAGTTCAACGGGGATTCGCGTCACCAGTAGGTCATGCAGTCTTCTCGGATTGCCTATCCCATAACAGCGGCTTGGGGATCGATATCTGGCACGGCGCTGGGCCGCATGCTAACTCCAGCAAGCGGTCAAGATCGCTCCATCTGAGCGGTCGAACCGCAAATCGAGATCGGCGCCCGAGCACGCCAGATCGCCGGTTATCTGAAGGTGGTTTTG
>PKXA01000052.1 GCA_003133325.1 Acidimicrobiaceae bacterium
CCGTCAAAGCGGATCAAGCCCAAGGCGACTCCGAGACCGGCGGCGTCCACGACCATGCGGCTGAAGGGTCGAGCGACCACAAGATGTCCACGCTTGCCGCCTATGAGCGGATGGCCGGTGTGTGGGATGACAGCCGATGACAACCTGTGGAATGAAGCGCTCGAATGGACGACAGTACGTGCTCTGCTCGCCGACAAGCCCGATCCCACCGCCACCGCCCTCGATGCCGGATGCGCAGCCGGTGCCGTCGGCGAGTGGCTGCTCTCCCGGGGATGCGACGTCGTTGGTATCGACATCAGCCCCGCCCTGGTTGTGGCCGCCCGGCAACGCTGCAAGACGAATATCAGCGATCCCGCCCAGTTTCTGGTGGCCGACCCAGAGGAGAGACTGCCGGTCGAAGATGCCACCTTCGGCCGTGCCTGACCCACGCCCGTTGCCAGGTGGTCGACAACAGGCCGACAATGGGCAGATGCACGTATGCGCCCTGGCCATGGATCTCCATATCGCCGACAGCGCCTCGCTCAAGGCCAAGCGAACGGTCATCAAGCACTTGATCGAGACCAGCAAGGTCCGTTTCGGGGTGGCCGCAGCCGAGGTCGGTTTCCAAAATCAGTGGCAGCGTTCGGAACTGGGTTTCGCCGCGGTGGCGGGGTCGCCCGGGCATGTGGAGGAGGTGCTCGACTCGGTCGAGCGGTTCGTCTGGTCCCATCCCGAGGTGACGGTGATCGGAGCCAGCCGGACCTGGCTGGATACCGAGCGGTAGGACGAAGTCCGCCCACCTACCGCCGGACCTGACCCTGTCGTAGCCTCGGGCTATGACGGAATTCTCTGAACTGCTCGATGATCACGAGGCCGAGCACCGGGACCTGCTCCGGCTGGTGAAGTCGCTGGCCGGCGATGCGCCCGAGTGGGACCGGATGACCCCGGCGGAGGGCTGGGCGGTACGTGATCAGATCAGCCATCTGGCCTATTTCGACGCCGCCGCACACCTGGCCATCTCGGAGCCGCAGAAGTTTGCCCTGATGGCGGAGGCCTTCATGGCGCAGACCGGAGATCCGATGGAGGGGCACCTGGTGCGGGGCCGGGCCATGAATGGGACCGAGTTGATCGAGTGGTGGGAGCGGGCCCATGGAGGGATGTCGGAGGCGTTTGCCGACGCCGACCCGAAGATGCGGGTCCCATGGTTCGGCCCGCCGATGGGTGCATTGTCATTCGTGACCGCCCGTCTGATGGAGACCTGGGCCCACGGCCAAGATGTGGCCGATGCGCTGGGAGTCGACCGAACCCCGACAGATCGCCTGCGCCACATTGCGCACCTCGGCGTGCGGGCTCGGCCGTTCTCGTATCTGGTTCGCGGGCAGGAAGCTCCCCCCGGGAAGATCGAGGTGGTTCTGGTGGCTCCTTCTGGTGAGGAATGGACCTGGGAGATCGGTGAGTCGGACGAAGGAGAACCCGTTGCATCGGTCACCGGCCCGGCGGAAGACTTCTGTTTGGTGGTAACTCAGCGACGCAACGTGGCCGACACGTCGCTCACCGTCACCGGAAGTGGTGCGGAGGAGTGGATTGGAATTGCACAAGCATTCGCCGGTCCTCCGGGTCGAGGACGGTTGCCGGCGGGGTAGGGGAGAAGGAGCAACGTTGGCAGCTCTCGGATTGTCTATTGTCCGAATGGGATGGTCAGCACTGCACCTAGGTAGGTGGCCGCCTCATTCGCAATGTAGAGGCCGACGGTTCGAGTCCGTTCACCTCCACCACAAACTCGCAGTTCAAGGCGATGGTGTCCCATTCACTCCGATTTCGAGAAATGGCGTGGGTGCAGTAGGGGTGCAGTTCAGCAGGTCGTTCTCCACGCCACATCGAAGTCCAGAAAACATGGCCATTGGCCTCAGTACACGCACGTCGGGTTTCAAGTTTCTGCCCGGTGCGCGTGCGACACCAACCCTTTGGTCGGTCGGGACCATCCGAAGGCCCCTGATTCGCCTTCAGGCATCCAACTACAGTCTTGTCGTGGAAACTCGAAGCCACAATAACGTGGCGCCTCTGCGTCAGGAAGCCGATGACGAAGTCCACCAGTGAAGCAACAGCGGTGACCGAGTGGAGGAAATTCGCCTCCACTCTCTCGTTTACTTGGAATGGTAAGACCAGCACTCTGGCCCGACATATTCAGAGCGCCGGTTTCGTTGACGAAGAGCGCCTGATCCAGCCAACTGTTTTTCCCGCTTTCGCAGACGCATTCCTCGATTGGCAAGTCCAGTTGAATCTGGCACCCGAAGAGATGGGGGACGAAGGGAAGCCTGACTTCACTCCTGCCGACTCGGTAACTCATCCATTCGTCTTCGAGACGAAATCAACGAAAGAGGGGGCAGCGTTAAAGGGATTCGACCACCAGGTCGCTCGGTACCTCATTGAAGGTCGACCGCGGATCCGGAAAGTAGTTCTCACGAATCTCATCGGCATTCGGGTATTTGAACTGGATGACAAAGACGAACTTGTCGAGTGCTATGCCGTCGACCTTCGATATTTGTTGCTGGGTAGCCCCGATCTGGCGATCTCCAGTCCAACCGCCAGTCGGTTCGCGCGGTTCATCGAAGAATTTTCCAGAAAGCAACTGTCGCCTGATCAAAAGGTCGAGAGAATTCGAGAGTCGCCCCCCTGGAACCCATTCATCGAAATAACGTCCAGCGAGTGGATTCTCCGAAGGCTCGATCGGATCGTTCAACTGCTGACGGACGGCGTAAAGGAAGCCGTCGCCCACGGTGCCCTGTCGAACCCAGTACTCGTGAGCCATTCGGATCGGACATCTCTCATCGCCGAGCTCAACATGTTGACAACGCGGATGGGCGACCCAGACGAACACAGCCAGATCGAGGACTTTGTGTCCGCTCCGGATGATTCATTGGCTGGCAAGGCAATGCAGCAGTACTGCTCTCATGTTGCATATTTCGCTACGACGCGCCTTATGCTTGTTCGCACTTGGGAGGACCTCGGACTCCTAGAGCCAATGCTGTACGACGGAGGATTCGACACCCAGATGGAGCGGTGCGCCGGTGTAATAGCCGACGTTATTCGCAACTCTTTCTACAATGCCGAACGCGTTTACCCTTCGCTGTTCGAGGCGCACAACAATTTCACCTGGTTTAAGCCGCGCGAAGCGACATACATCGAAGCTATCTATGAACTCGCAAGCACGTATTTGGGTGCGATCCAGTCTGACGTGTTAGGCCAGGTATACGAACGAATGCTTGAGAGGATCGATCGGAAGCTGCTGGGGCAGTACTACACGCCACGCGACATCATCGCGCTCGTGTGGGATCTGATCGGCTTCGATCAATTGGCCGAAGAGGCAGAGCAACGAGACACGGTTCCGAGAGTCCTCGACATCGCAACCGGATCGGGTGGCTTTCTCGTCGAGTTTGCCGCAAGGCTTCGGAAACGCCTCAATGCGAACGAGAAGAAGGGAGTTTCAATCGATGTCCAAAGTTGGATCAACGACTCAGCATCAAACCTCATCGGGGTCGAGATTCAGCTCTTCTCGGCATATCTCGCCGAGATAAATCTGCTGGTCCAGTTTGGGCAGGTCATCGCGGCCCATCCTCAGACAGCATTGCCATCTCTGAGCATCCTGGCAGGCGACACACTGGCGCTGCACGATGTGGACACGCTCGAAGGCGCGACAACCGTCAATGAGAATGACCTGTCGAGGAGTGACGCCGATACTCGGTCGCTAGCCCTCCGAGTGATCAATTGCCAAGAGACTGGGTTGTCGATGGATGTTGCGTGCGGCAATCCTCCCTACATTGGCCAGAAAGTCGGGGCCAAACTTATCGACCGCATGAGGCGCAGCCACCCATATTGGGAGCAGTACGTCGGCCATCACATGGACTATCTCTATTGGTTCCTAATCTTGGGAATCTCGAAACTCAAACCCGGAGGCCGATTCGGGTTTGTGACGACTGAGTACTGGCTGCGGGCTGTTGGGGCGAAGCCTCTTCGTCAGTACCTCGCCGATCACTGCGACGTCGAGCGGCTCGTCCTCCTTCGAAACTTTCGACCATTTTCCGACGCACAGGGTCAACACACTCTATTGATTTCGGGTCGACGCAAGGTCGAACACTCATCAAAGGCAGTAAAGCCCAGAATCTCGGTTTTCGAATCGCCCTCGTTGGAACCCTCAACGCGAGGAGGTGTCATCGATGCCATCAGAAGGGGGGCCTCTTCGTTCGGAGTAAGAAGCTTCACGGCACCCTGTCCGCCCAGCGAACTTGGCGATTCTTCGTGGTCCCCGTTGATGCTCTCCAAGGCGAGGTATGACTCGCGAGAGGCTCAGCGAACGTCCGGACAAATTGTGGACGTACACCCGGTGCAGGGGGTTGTTTCATCCGCCAACAGGATGAGGAAAGGCTACGACAAAGACCTTACTGTCGCGAGCCTCGAATCTATCGGGTGGCCGAGCAAGTCGCATGGGATTTTCATTCTTGACGAATCGGAAGTAGCTGCCCTGGGTCAGCTGAACCAAACAGAGTCCGACCACTTGAAACTGTTTGTGAACACCGCAGACGTGTTCCCCTATGCGACCCTTGAGCCTACGACTCCAAACGTCATCGTGTATTTGCCCGCTCCTGACGGATCGATGCCCGGTTCACCCTTTCCAGAGGGACTGCCCCGCATTCAGCAGCATTTGACCAGATTCAAGCCGCTCCTTGAAAACAAGGTGTCCGAATATGGCGAAGACCGTCCGTGGTGGAGTCTTCATCGCCCGCGCCAAGAGGTCGTGCTCAAGGCACCTATCGATACAGTCTGGGCAGACGTTGCACTGACAAGAAATTGGGGTGGTGGGAGCCAACTTGTAGTCGGCCTCGCTCCCGCCAACTCGGTGCCCGCTCAGGGCCTTAACGCATTGATTTCTGACTCAGTGTCCGGTGCATATCTTTCCGGCGTCTTGAATTGCACTGCGATCCAGCAACTTGCGGAGACGCTGCCACCGGGCTACCTCCGGATAAGCGACTTCAAGGAACTCGGAATACCACAAGTTGGATCAGAGCAGCAGCGCCAAATTGAGGACTCGTCATTGAAGTTGGCGGGTTTGGTTCGGAAGTTAGCTCAGATGCAGTCGTTCCCCACCGTCACCGACTGCCTGTTAAATGACATCAGCATTGCCGAACCTCCAGCGAACGCTTGGAAGTGGAATCCGCCCAACTTGATTGGGACGACCCTTGCGAAAGATTCTTCCTGGCTGGAGTTCCGGTCACAAGGCGCATTGGGGGCTCAGCGAATTTCCCACGTTGAGATCAGCGACACTCTGCTCGGACTCGAAGTACTCGTACACGGAGCCGGCAAGAATGGCCCCTACGTGGGGCTCAGAATAAAGGAGGACAGCCCCAGACTTGCGGACGCGGTTGCGGCTCAGATCAATGGGTTGGCGGATGGATTTGACGGAAAGTTGAGGGATATTGCGAGCCTTCAAGTGCCCGTCAATCCTTCGAAGCACGTAGAGGCGTGGGATCGTGATGTAGCCAACCTTGAACTCGACGTAGCTGACTACCGAGAATTGCGAGCATCTATCGATGAAATAGTCGAGGATTACTTGTAGCCAGCAAGCACGGCTGGGCTTTGTGAACCGGCCTGGGTTTCACGGAGGCTCTGGCCTGTTTGGTCTTCTCATGCCGCATGTGGACGGTCTGGTCCCTTGGCCAGCATCTGTCTGCGTGTATGCGGTGCCTTGCGCAACGTATGTGCTCGGGTTTTGCCCGAACTGATTTCACAATCCAACATCAACATCGTGCCAACAGGCGAATAGCTGATCCACTGGATCACGGACACTTCGGTAGGTAAATACAGAGGGAAACGCTGGGACGACCTCCTCTGCTAAGCCCTCTACAGCACCAACTCCGCCATGGTCCGCAGGGTGTCGGCACTTCCCGAAACGAGGAGGGTGGTGGCGATGGACTCCTTCCACCCCTCGAGATCGTCGCGGACCTTCTCCTTGGGACCGATGAGGGCGGTGTCCTCGATGAGTGAGGTCGGCACCGCTGCGGCGGCTTCGTCCTTCCGCCCGTCGAGGTAGAGCTCTTGGATCTTGCGCGCTTCTGCCTCGTAGCCCATCCGGGCGAATACGTCGAAGTGGAAGTTCATCGACTTTGCCCCCATTCCTCCGATGTAGAGGGCGATGTGGGGTCGGAACACGTCAGCGGCCCGCTCGATGTCATCATCGATCACGGTGGTGGCCAGGGCGATGACCTCGAAGTCATCGGCGGTGTGACGGGCACCGGGTCGGGCAAATCCTTCTGCCAGTGAGGGCTCGAACGCCTTGACCGCGTTGGGAGAAAAGAAGATCGGGAACCAACCCTCGGCGATCTCTGCGGCCAAGGCGACGTTTTTCGGTCCCTCCGCCCCCAGAATAATCGGGATGTCCTTGCGCAGTGGGTGCACGATGGACTTCAACGGCTTACCCAGGCCGGTCCCGCCCGGGAAAGGGAGTGGGTAGTTGGGCCCGTCGTTGGTGACCACTCCTTCACGGGCCAGCACTTGGCGGACGATGTCGACATACTCACGGGTGCGGGCCAACGGCTTCTCGAACGACTGTCCGTACCAGCCTTCGACGACCTGTGGGCCGGAGACCCCGAGCCCGAGGACCACCCGGCCACCCGACAGGTGATCGAGGGTGAGGGCGGCCATGGCCATGGCTGTCGGGGTGCGGGCGGAGAGTTGGCACAGCGACGTTCCGAGGCGCACCTTCTTTGTCTGGGATCCCCACCAACTGAGAGGGGTGAGGGCGTCGGACCCGTAGGACTCGGCGGTCCAGATCGAGTCGAATCCCAGTCGTTCGGCCTCGGCGATCAGCTCCACGGCATTGGTCGGCGGACCGGATCCCCAGTAGCCAAGTTGTAATCCGAGTTTCATGTCCTTCATCGGTATCTCCCCAGGTGAGCTCTGGCCACGACCATAGCTTCGGGTGTGGTGGGGGGACAGACCGGGGCATCGTCTCCGGGGACAGCAGGCACCTACGATCCGGGTGTGAAAGGCATTGCTATCAAATGGGATGCGCTGCCATCATCTCGGTCGTGAAGCAGATCATTACTCGGGTCGACGATGAGCTGGCGATTGCCTTTAAGCGCCAAGCAGCGAGGACGGGCGAGTCTGTCAATGCCTATGTGAACCGCCTTCTTCGGGCGGCCGTAGTCGGACCAGGTTCCCTCCGCCACATGTGGAAGGCGCCAGCAGTGGTCGATGGTCGATTGATGCCGCGGGGGATGCGAACCGGGCGGCCTCGAAACTGGGCGTTGGACTTCAAGACGGCCGTCAACACGCGCGCCGGCTACGCCGCCGAGATGGTCAGCACCGGGCGGGAGGAACGTTGACTCTGTTTACCGACACAAGCGCACTCGGGAGTGCGTATCTGGGTGACGAAATCGACGCCGAGTGGATTGGCAATGTCCTCTTCGAGGGGTCGGATGCCATCGTGATCTGCGAGTTGGCTGATGTCGAGTTCGCGAGCTTGCTGGCGCGTGCGAAATCCGACGGCCGCATCGATGAGGCCGGAATGACCGAGCGTCTTGATGCCTATGACGACCACACCGCGGACGACGGTCCGATCGGCGTAGTGCCACTCACCCACGCCACGCTGGTCCGAGCACGGGAACTGGTGTTGCTGACTTGGGTCCGGACGGTCGATGCCCTGCATCTGGCCTCAGCCGGACTCCTCGCTGATGCAAGCGATGACACCGTGATGATCCTCACCAACGACGCACGCCGAGCCACCGCCGCCGAGGTCCTCGGCTTTGCCCTGTACGCGCGCACGTAGCCGCGGTTGAACGAGAAGCCGGCCCGATCGACGTCTTGGGGGGAAATGTCGGAATCACGCCCACCGGGCCATGTCTGGACGAGGCCCCGCTCACCGGTCGAGCCAGACATTTCACTACCGGCGCCAACTCTGATTGTTAGGGTGCCGGAGAAGCGAGAGGTGCCCCATGCATCTGGCATTGACCGGCCGACAACAGGAATTGAAAGACGAACTGCGTTCGTACTTCGTCCGCCTGGTGGACGAAGTTGAGGGAACCGGAGATGGGGAGCCGACCTATACGCGCTACATCCGGCGGATGGGGGAGGACGGCTGGCTCGGGCTGGGTTGGCCTGTCGAGTACGGCGGTCAGGCCCGGGGCGCCATCGACCAGATGATCTTCGTGGAGGAGTCCCACTGGGCCGGAGTCCCGCTTCCGCTCCTCACCCTCAACAGCGTCGGTCCCACACTCATGGCGCTCGGCACCGACGAGCAGAAGAACCGAATCCTCCCCGGCATCCTGCGGGGAGAGGTGCACTTCTCCATCGGTTACACCGAGCCCTCGGCGGGAACCGACTTGGCGTCGCTCAAGACCCGGGCGGTCCGGGATGGCGAGGAGTTTGTGATCACCGGCGAGAAGCTCTACACGAGCGCCATCCAGTACGCCGACTATGTCTGGTTGGCCGCCCGCACCGACCCTGACGCCCCCAAGCACAAGGGGCTGTCGGTGTTCATCGTCCCGACCGATGCACCCGGGTTCCATTGGACGCCGTTGCGCACGATCGCCGGGGACTTCACCAGCACGACCTTCTACGACGACGTGCGCGTCCCGGTGGACAACCTGGTGGGTGCTGAGAATCAGGGATGGAAGCTCATCACCAACCAGCTCAACCACGAACGGGTCGCCATCTGTCCCGCCTCGGGACTACTGCGGAATCTCACCGAGGTGCGGGCGTGGGCGCAACACGAGAGGCTGGCGGATGGCCGCCGGGTCATCGACCACGAGTGGGTGCGGGTGCATCTGGCCCGGGTGCACGCCAAGGTCGAGGTGCTCAAGCTGTTCAATTGGAAGGTGGCGTGGGCAGCTGACAAGGGGCTGAGCCCGGCGGATGCCTCGGCCACCAAGGTATACGGCACCGAGCTCGCCCTGGAGGTCTACCGGTTGCTGCTCGAGGTCGTCGGGCAGGCCGGTTACCTCCCCGAGGGCTCGGCGGGCGCGGTCCTGCAGGGTCGCCTCGAGCACAACGCCCGCAGCCAGACCATCTTCACCTTCGGGGGCGGGACCAATGAGATCCAGCGCGACATCATCGCCATGGTCGGCCTCGGCATGCCCCGGGCGCCCCGCTGATGGACCGGCAAATGGTCATCTGGCCGTTGTTACCGGTGGACGCGAACTGGTCTCGATGGAGGTGGTTCCGGGGTCTGCCGGATGTGTGGACAACCCCTCGGGCGACAACTAACTTCACGAGCGAAGTGCTCTCGTTCCCGACCGGACCGGAGACGGCACCACTTCACAGAATGAGACCGTCCAGGCCGGTCAGGTCGGCCGGCAACGACCCAAGGAGCTCCTATGTCGGATCAGTCGCCACCCCCGGGATCCCCGCCCTCACCTGACGACCCAGGCGCGGTCGACGCCGCCGCCGGGGTCGCCCATCGGGTGGTCGGCACGGTGATGCCGGTGCTGCAGGTCGACCTCAACCCGGGCCAGAGAATCGTCTCGCCCGGTGGCGAACTGTCGTGGATGACGTCGTCGATCCAGTTGTCGACCTCGACGTCGGGAGCCGGCTCCAAGGGCATGCTCGGCGCACTGAAGCGGACCGTCGCCGGAGGAGGGCTGTTCCTCACCGAGTACCAGGCGGAGGGCGGGCCGGGCACGGTTTCCTTCGCCGCGAAGATGCCGGGCGAGATCCGCCCGGTGGCCATTGCCGCGGACCGTGAGTATCTCGTCCACCGCCACGGCTTCCTTGCCGCGACCTCAGGGGTGAACCTCTCCATCGGGTTCCAACAGAAGCTCGGTGCCGGCATTTTCGGGGGTAGCGGCTTCATCCTCCAGAAGGTGACCGGCCAGGGCACGGCGTGGATCGCACTTTCCGGGGAGCTGGTCGAGTACCACCTGGCCCCAGGCGAAAACCTGCGGGTGATCCCTGGCCACGTCGGGCTCTTCGACGCCGGCATGAGTTTCGAGATCAAGATGGTGAAGGGCATCAAGAACATGCTCTTCGGCGCCGACTCGCTCTTCCTGGCATCCCTCACGGGACCGGGGATGGTCTGGCTGCAGACCATGCCGATCTCCCAGCTTGCTCACGCGATCGTGCCTTACCTGCCAGAAAATGAGAACTCGCGCAACAGATCGGGCGGTTCGATCCTTGGGGGACTGCTCAACGACTGAGCGGGACAACTCGAACATCGAAATGAGCGGAGGCCTTCGGACAGGGGGTGGCTCCCTTGTTGAGCCGGTCGAGCGCGGACAAGCTCGATCGGTTCCGTCAGATCGCAACCATTCTGGCGACTCCTCGTTGAAGCCGGCCCGCCACGCGGGGTCGACTCACCCGGTGACGTCGAAACCGATCCGTCGATGGGTGGCGAACGTGCGGGGGTGGCACGGGGTCGTCGAAGAGTCCGGTGAGCTCAGGTGCGTCGAAGCAGTGCCGAACATCGGCGGCCGCCGGCCACGGGAAGGACCGGCGACCTGATCAGCCCATCTTGGCGATGACGTTCTCGGCGAACTGCTCGCACACTGCCACCCGGGCGGCCTGAACCGTCTCGGGGGTGTCGCCCTCTCCGGCCCGGACCGACATCCATGGTGCACATAGGAGATCGGTGACGCCCAGGTCTTCGAGCCGCCGGTAAAGGTCGAGGTCGGGCATGGCCCGGATGGCCAGATAGATGGAGAACTCATCGCTTTGGCGGTCGGCCCGCTTCAACGCGTCGTTGATCCGGTCGACCTGTTCGAAGGCCACGTCCGGCTGCACCGATCCGGTGTTGATCCAGCCGTCGCACAAGGTGGTGGCCCGTTGAACAGCCGCCTCCGAATCGCCGCCACAGAGGATCGGGATGGGAAGGGTGGGGGAGGGATTCATCTGGCAGAGCGGGACGTCGTAGTGGGTCCCGTGGTACTCGACCCAACCTCCGGCCCACATGGCCCGAAGGGCCGGGATCATGTCATTGAGTCGTTTGCCCCGGGTGCGGAAGTCCTGACCGGTCTGGATGTACTCCTCTTCGCACCAGCCCACTCCCACCCCGAGCCGGACCCGGTTGTGGGACAGCACCGCGGTGGTCCCCACAGTCTTGGCCACGGTGATGAGGTCGCGCACCGGGGCGATGTAGATCCCGGTGGTGAAGGTGAGGTTGGTGGTGACCGCGGCCATGGCCGAGACCAGGCACATCGGGTCGGGCCAGGCTGTCTCCTTCTCCCAGAAGGGCGAACCGTCGGGTGCCTTCGAGTAGGTGTAGCGCGACTTCAGGTCCTTGGGATTGAACAGGTGGTCCGAGAGGTAGATCCCCGAATAGCCCAGGTCGTCGGAGGCCGACGCCAAGGCGAGGGATTCGTCGATGGGCAGAAACGTCACCGCTTGGTGGAATCGCATTCAGGGACACCGCTTCCGAAGAGGACAAGTACCGGTTGGTGAGAGGGAGCTAGGGGGTGACGGGGGCCGAGGGAGTGAATGCCACCGGAAGGTGCTTGACCCCGTTGATGAAGTTGGACTGCAGGTGCTGCACCTCGCCACTCTGGCGAATATCGGGGACCCGGTCGAGCAATCGCTCGAACATGACCTTTATCTCCATGCGGGCCAGATTGGCGCCCAAGCAGAAGTGGGGACCGCCACCACCGAAGGCTATGTGGTTGTTCGGGGTCCGGCCGATGTCGAACTTGTCGGCGGTCTCGCCGAACACCGACTCGTCGCGGTTGGCCGAGGTGTGCCAGAAGACCACCTTGTCCCCTTCGGAGATCTTCTGGTCACCGATGGCCCAATCCATGGTGGCTTGTCGGCGGAAGTGCATGACCGGGGTCACGAACCGCAGCATCTCCTCGATGGCCGAGGGCAGCAACGAACGGTCGGCCAACAGCCGATCCCACTGGTCGGGATTGTCGAAGAAGGCCGCCATGGCCCCCGAGATGAGGTTTCTGGTCGTCTCGTTGCCCGCCACCGCCAACAGCAGAAAGAAGAGGTCGAGCTCGAGTTGGGAGAGGCTGTCCCCTTCGATCTCGGCCTGGGTGAGCACGCTGAACAGATCCTCGTGGGGATCGAGACGCTTCTTCTCACACAGCTGGTCGGCGTAGGCGTACAACTCCATCGAGGCCTGGGTGCTCGACTCGGGAGAGACCTGGAACTCGGGGTCCTCGGAGCCGATCATGTGGTTGGACCAGTCGAACACCAGATGGCGGTCGGACTGGGGGACACCCATCAGATCGGCGATGACCTGAAGCGGTAGCTCGGCCGAGATCTGCTCGACGAAGTCGGCGGACCCGGTCTCGCAGACACCATCGATGATCTGGTCGGTGGCGGTGACCACCTTCTCCCCCAGGTCACGGATCATCCGGGGGGTGAACCCCTTGGACACCAGTCGCCGGTACCGGGTGTGCATGGGTGGGTCCATGTTCAGCATCATCAGCTGCAGGGAGGCCAGGTTCTCCGGGTCCATGTCGGTGAACAAGGTGGCGGCCCGGGCCGAGGAGAAGTGCTCGTAGTCGCGGTTGACGTTGACGCAGTCCTCATGGCGGGTGACCGACCAGAAGCCCTCGGCCTGCCCGTTCGGATCCAGGTGCCACTGCACGGGGCATTCGCGCCGCAGGTAGGCGAACCAGTGGTGGGGGACCCCATCCACAAAGTTCCTCGAGTCGGACAGGTCGATGTCCTTCAGTTCCATGTGGTTTCTCCCCCAACCTGCATTACTAACTAGAACACGTATCAGTTATCATAGGCGAACAGCATCCGAGGGACCACCGCCAACCACGATTCGACGCCCCTTCCCGATGCCGTTAGGTTGCCGACGCTGGCGTCGGAACCACCGTCGTCGCCCATGCCGGGGACGACGATCACGAGATGGAACCCAGGGGAGAGTTCGAACGCTATGTACCTTCAGGAGACCTCTGATCAACAGGCCCTCAGAGCGGAACTGCGGGCCTACTTCGCCGAGGTGATCACCGACGAGGTGCGGGCGGTCCTCGACGGTGAAGGCGACGGGGGCGTGGTGTCCCACTCGATCATCCGCCGAATGGGCAAGGACGGCTGGCTGGGCATCGGATGGCCCAAGGAGTACGGCGGCCAGGGACGGCCGGCATCGGACCAGTTCATCTTCTTCAATGAGGTGCAACGGGCGCGGGCTCCCTTCCCGTTCGTCACCCTCAACACCGTGGGCCCGATGATCATGCGCCACGGCACCCAGGCCCAGAAGGACTTCTTTCTGTCGGGGATCCTGAAGGGCGAGATCACCTGCGCCATCGGCTACACCGAGCCCGGATCCGGCACCGACCTGGCCTCACTGCGCACCAAGGCGGTGCGGGACGGCGACGAGTGGACCATCGACGGCAACAAGATCTTCACCAGCGGCGCCGATCAGGCCGACTACATCTGGTTGGCCACCCGGACCAACCCCGACGCCCCCAAGCACAAAGGGATCTCGATCTTTCTGGTACCGACCTCGGCCCCGGGGTTCTCGTGCACGCCCATTGTCACCGTGGGAGGCGTGGCCACAACCGCCTCCTACTACGACGGGGTGCGGGTTCCCCACAGCGCCCTGGTCGGTGAGCTCAACGAAGGATGGCGCCTCATCACCGGCCAGCTCAACCACGAACGGGTGGGCCTGGCCGCGGTCAGTGCCCTGGCCCACCGGCTGTGGGCCGAGGTGGCGGAGTGGGCTCTGGCCAACGACCTGGGTGATGTCGGATGGGTGCAGGCCGACCTGGCCCGGTCCCATGCCCTTCTCGAGGCGCAGAAGCTCCTCAACTGGAGGATGACCGCGGCGGTGGCCGACGACACCCTGGGCCCGGCCGACTCCTCGGCGGTCAAGGTGTTCGGTACCGAGTCGACCATCGAGGTCTACCGGATGCTGCTCGGCATTGTGGGAAGCGGTGGGTACCTGAGCCCGCACTCACCGGGTGCCGTACTCCACGGGGAGCTCGAACGGGCGGCCCGGCAGGCCCAGATCAACACCTTCGGCGGTGGGGTCAACGAGATCCAACGGGAGATCCTGGCCATGGCCGGCCTGGGTATGAAGCGGTCGGCCCGATGAGCGACCAAGCCCAAGACGAGTCTGACGACCTCGAGCAACGGCTGTCGGGCTTCGCCGGCCAGTCGTCGGGTGCGAGCTCCGAGGGTCCCGATGAGGTCAACCAGGCCATGATCCGCCATTGGGTGGAGGCCATGGGCGACACCAACCCGGTCTATGTGGATGATGCCGCAGCCAAGGACGCCGGCTTCCCCGGTGTCATCGCCCCGCCGACCATGCTGCAGGCCTGGATCATGCGCGGTCTCCGCGCCTCCCAGGACGTCGAAGCCGCCCGGGCTGCCGGCACCGCCCAGGGCGACGGTCCCACCGACCGGCTCATGTCGATGCTCGACGAAGCCGGCTTCACCTCGGTGGTGGCCACCAACTGCGATCAGCACTACGTGCGTCCCCTGGTGTTGGGGGACCGGGTATCGATGACGTCGGTCATCGAGTCGGTGTCAGCCGAGAAGTCCACCGGGCTCGGCGTCGGCCACTTCATCAGCAACCGGTTGGACTTCACCGATCAGCACGGCGAGTCGGTGGCCACCATGCGGTTCCGCATCCTCAAGTTCCGCCCCCGCACGGAAGCCGACCCCGGTTCGGAGGCGACCGGGGCACCCGAAGCCACAGCCCGCCCCAAGCGGCCCCGCCCCTCCCTCACCCAGGACAATCGGTTCTTCTTCGAGGGAACCAAAGAGGGGAACCTGCTCATCCAACGGTGCTCCGACTGCGGCACCCTGCGGCACCCGCCCCGTCCGGCCTGTCCGACCTGCCGGTCGTTCGAGTGGGACACGGTCAAGGCGTCGGGCCGGGGCACCATCTACAGCTACGTGGTCAACCACCATCCGAGAGTTCCGGCCTTCGACTACCCATTGGTGGTGGCCCTCATCGAGCTCGAGGAGGGCACCCGGCTGGTGGCGAATGTTTCAGGTATCGCCAGCGATGCGGTGGTCATCGGCACGCCGGTGCAGGCCCGGTTCGAGACATTCGATGACGAGCTCACCCTGCCGGTGTTCCATCCGGTCGACGGTTCGGATATCGGGGACACGCGGACGGTCACAGATTCCAAAGGGGCACACTGATGGACTTCACCTTCAACGAAGAACAAGAGGCGGTCCGCCAGGCGGCCGACGGGATCTTCGCCGGCCGAGTCACCCCCGACCGGGTACGGGAGGTGGAAGCCACCGAGGACCGGGTCGACCGGGAGCTGTGGGCCGAGCTGGCCAAGGCCGATCTGTTGGGTCTGGCCGTACCCGAGGCCGACGGTGGCGGCGGTTACGGCCTGGTGGAGTTGTCGATCATCCTCGAGGCCCACGGTCGCTCGGTGGCGCCACTTCCATTGTGGGCCACGCTGGTCCTCGGGTCCCTGCCCGTCGCCGAGTTCGGTTCCGACCAACTGCGGAGCCGGCTCCTCCCCGGGGTGGCCAACGGAGGGATCATGCTCACCGCCGCGCTCACCGAGGTAGCCGCGGACATCGCTGCCGGGGGAGTCGGGAACCCGTTGGTGCGGGCGGTGTATCCAGGAGGAACGACCGGGGATGTCCACCTATCCGGAACTGCCTTTGCCGTGCCCTTCGCCCACGTGGCCCATCGGGTCCTGGTACCGGCGGCGACGTCCGACGGTGGCGTGGTGATTGCCGCTGTCGACCCCAATGCCGACGGGGTGCGCCTCGAGCGGGCCGCCACCACCAACCGCGAGATCCATCCCCATCTCCACCTCGACGATGTCGTGGTCTCCCCGGACGACCTTCTGGGTGCAGGGGATGCGTCCATGGGCTCCGACATCATCGGGTGGATGTTGAATCGGGCCTGGACGGGACTCTGCGCGCTGCAGGTCGGGGTGGCCGAGGCGGCGCTGTCCCAGACCGCCGAGTACCTCAACACCCGCGAGCAGTTCGGCCGTCCGTTGTCGACGTTTCAGGGGACCATGCTGCGGGCCGCCGATGCCGCCATCGATACCGAGTCGATGCGGGTCACCATGTGGCAGGCGGCGTGGAGACTCGATCACGGATTGGACGCCGGCCGGGCGGTGGGCGTGGCGTCGTGGTTCGCCAAGGACGCCGGCCAACGGGTGGTGCACGCCACCCAGCACCTGCACGGGGGGATGGGGGCCGATATCGACTATCCCATCCACCGGTACTTCCTTTGGGGGAAGCAGATCGAGCTGATGCTCGGGGCCCCGAGCGCGCAACTGGCCCGTTTGGGCCGCCAGGTGGTGGCCGACCTCCGGGCCGGAGAGGAGGTGTCGGCGTGATGGATCCCACCACCCTCGCCTTCGACGATGTCTCGGTGGGCGATACCCTGCCCACACTCGAGATCCCTCTCACCCGCACCCTCATCATCAGTACCGCCATCGCCTCACGCGACTATCAAGATGTGCATCACGACCCGGTGCTGGCCAACCAACGCGGCTCGAAGGACATCTTCATGAACATCCTCTCGACCAACGGAATCGTGGGCCGGTACGTGACCGACTGGTCGGGCCCCGGCACGGTGCTGACCGATGTCAACATCCGGTTGGGTGCCCCCAACTACCCCGACGACACCATGACGTTGAACGGGTCGGTGACGGCCAAGGACGATGCCGCCGCTGACGGCACCGGGGGGATCGAGGTCACCCTGCGGGGGGCCAACGGTCTCGGGGACCATGTGACCGGCACTGTGCGGCTCCGGCTTCCGGCCGGCACCGCCGGCTCGGAGAGGGTGGCCCGGTGAGTACCGCCAGCCACAGCTTCACCGGCAACACCGCCATCGTCGGGATCGGAGCCACCGAGTTCTCCAAGGAGTCGGGTCGCAGCGAGCTGCGCCTGGCCACCGAAGCCGTCGACCTCGCCCTCCGGGACGCGGGCATCGAGCCCGCCGAGGTGGGTGGGCTGGTCACCTTCAGTTCGGATACCAACCCCGAGATCAACATTGCCCAGAGCCTGGGCATGGGCGAGTTGTCGTTCTTCTCGCGCATCCACTACGGCGGGGGAGCCGCCTGTGCCACCGTGCAACAGGCGGCGCTGGCCGTGCAGTCGGGGGTGGCTGACGTGGTGGTCTGCTATCGGGCCTTCAACGAGCGCTCCGGCAACCGCTTCGGCCTCGGCGTACAGGATCGTCCGCCAGCGGCCAATGCCGAGACAGCCCACTTCAGCTGGTACTCGCCCATGGGTCTGCTCACCCCGGCCCAGTGGGTGGCCATGGCCGCCCAGCGGTACCTGCACATGACCGGGGCCACCTCCGAGGACCTCGGCCGGGTGGCGGTGGCCGATCGGAAGCACGCCGCCACCAACCCCAAGGCGTGGTTCTACCAGAAGCCGATCACCCTCGAGGAGCACCAGGCGTCGCGCTGGATCGTCGAGCCACTGCGCCTTCTCGACTGCTGCCAAGAGACCGACGGGGGACAGGCCCTGGTGGTCACCTCCCTGGACCGGGCCCGTGACCTACCCGGCACGCCGGCGGTGATCCGGGCCGCGGCCCAGGGCTCGGGCGACGGTCAGGAGATGATGACCTCGTACTACGCCAACGATCTCTGCGAGCTCCCCGAGATGGGGGTGGTGGCCCGGCAGTTGTGGGAGACCTCGGGTCTGAGTCCGGCCGATATCCAGACCGCGGTGCTCTACGACCACTTCACTCCCTACGTGCTCTACCAGTTGGAGGAGCTCGGGTTCTGTGGCCGGGGTGAGGCCAAGGACTTCATCCGGGACGGGAATATCGAGATGGGTGGGGGGCTGCCCATCAACACCCACGGTGGCCAACTGGGTGAGGCCTACCTGCACGGGATGAATGGCATCGCCGAGGGTGTGCGCCAGGTGCGGGGATCGTCGGTCAACCAGGTCGACGATGTGAACCATGTACTGGTGACGGCCGGCACCGGGGTGCCTACCAGCGGGCTCATCCTCGGCGTCGACCGCTGACAACGAACGTCGGCCAGGGTCGATGGTCGGCAGAACGACAGGCCGGACCAGGGCAAGAGGCTGACCAGAAGCGGGTCCGGGCTGTTGTGACTGCCGAGAACTGCGTGGCATGGCGGTGATCGACGACAGCGGTTGGCATTGAACAACCGGAGTCGTTGGCAAGGGACCGAGGGTCTTCGCGTGGCGGCTTGTGGGCCCTCGGGCGGCCTCCGGTGGTGCACCGTGCTGAATCTGTTCAGTCCCTGACGAGGCGCACCGGTCTGCTGCGGGCGCCGGCCGCAGCCAGCAGTTGTGGATTCTCGTCGGCGATGGCGAGGCACAGCTCGGCGTCCTCGTGCACGGCAGCGGCCAAGGCTTCCAGCGATAGGAGATTGAGCCGCACGTCATCATCGAGGAGGCGTGCCATCGGCCCCGCGAGATCACGCAACGAAAGAAGGCCGATGGTCTCAGGCAGCGCCGTAACTGCTCGGACTGCGGCGGCCCCGATCGACGGGTCGGCGCTGCCGAGCCGACGGGAAAGGGTGCCCGCGACTGTCCGGTTGCAGAGCGCTCGGCTCAGCCGGTGGTACCAGAGCCCGGTCGTGAGCACCCGTGCACCAGTAGGTCGGAGCACTTCCGGCTCGTCGTTCAGCAGAATCCGTAGGAGGAGGTGGTCGTCGACACCACTTTGCGCTCGCTCAAGCCAGATCAGGCTCGTCTGCTGCGACCTCGGCGGCGAGCTTGGCGTAGCCCCCAGCGTCATCGATGGAGTCTCGGAGGAGGTTGCGTAGGCCGCCACGTCCGGCGGGAACGATGAGCAGCGCGTTGCCAAGGTCAGCGATCTCCACGGTGCCCCCTTCATCCAGTTCCCAGCGGTGTCGAGCGTCGGCGGGTAACGCCATCTGGCCACGATGCGACACTCGGAATTGGGCAATTCTCATGGGGGTCAGGCTACAAAATAAAAAGGACTTGTCACAAGGTTGCTTTGGAATGACAGCTCGACGTTGGACCACCGCTGGCTTGCTCGCACTTCCGGCTCTCGACGAGGCGAGGTGATCGTCATCACGTTCGTGCACCGGCCGGCATCTCCGGTCCGAATGACCGTAATCAGCAAGGGGCACGTAGGCCGCGTCATAAGAGGTGACGTTGGCACGGAGCTCATATGCTCGCCGCATCAGTGGAAGCGTGGGGTACCGATCGACGTTGATCGAATTGAGGTCGCCAATCGGAGCCTCGGTGACCTTGGCAACGAAGGTGCTCCGGACAGTTGGGGTGTTGCCCTTCCTCTACGTTTGGCGACGCCAGCCAGGTAGCATTCCGCACGGGGTCTTCCCCGCTGGCAAGGCTCGGAGGTGTCATGGACAAGGACTTGGTCGCTCAGGTGATCGATGTCGCCCAACGGGTGGTGGCCAGCGGAGCAATCTCCGCCAACGGACATGGGAACGTGAGCCTTCGGGTCCCAGGGGCGGAGGAGATGTACTTCACTGCGGGCCCGTCGCTCCGAAACCACGCTCCGTCCTCTGTGGTGCGGGTCGGCCTGGACGGAACCCTTCTGGAGGGTGACCTGCCGCCCATCCAGGCTGCCGTGGTCGCCATGCACACGGCGATGTACGCGGACCNNTCCGACCAAGCGGTGGCCAACATCCGGGCCTCGATCACCCCGGGCGTTCCTGCGGTACTGCTGGCCAACCACGGGGTGTTGGTGTTTCACCGCACCCCTGAGTTGGCCATCCTGGTCGGCGGAATCGTCGAGGAGGCCGCTCAGGCGGGGGTCAATGCCGGCAGCCTCGGCGGCCCGGTCGAGATCCCTGAGGAGCTCCGGGCCGCGGCTCTCCAGCGCGCCATGATCTTTGAGGGCAAAGGAACCGCGCACGCCTAGTCCCAGTCTCGGTCTTCGCGTTTCGGGTGGATGACCACTCACAAATGCCGGATACCGATTGGGTTGCCGTGACAACCGGGCCTATCCCACATGCCGGAGTGGGACATCTACCCGGCGTTCCGGGGCAGACTGGTCAACTACGGAGAAGACCGAGCAGTTTCGTCGCCGCCGGAGCGGAAGATGCCGGGTTCTGGCCGGTGACAAGCTTGCCGTCAACGACGACATAGGGGGCGAAATCCTCGTCGCCCTTCCGGTAGTTTCCCCCGTCGGCCTTGAGGACGTCTTCGAGCAACTCGGGGACCACGTCGGTAAGCCCGACAGCCGCTTCCTCGCTGTTGGAGAAGCCGGTGACATCCCTTCCTTTGACCAGGAGCTCCCCATCGGTGGTCCGGACGTTCTTCAGGGCGATCGGCGCATGGCACACGGCGGCGACCGGCTTGTCCGTCGCCACGAACGCCTCGATCAGGGCAATGGACGTGGCATTGTCGGGCATGTCCCACATAGGACCGTGACCGCCGGGATAGAACACGGCATCGAAGGAGGCGGCTGACACGTCGATGAGCTTGGTGGTGTTGGCCAGGGCGGCTTGGGTCTCAGGGTCATCACGGAACCGCCTGGTGGCGTCGGTCTGCGCCTCGGTGGCATCGCTGCGCGGGTCCAGCGGCGGCTGGCCGCCGGCGGGTGACGCCAGAGTGATCGTGGCGCCGGCATCAGCCAGTACGTAGTACGGGGCGGCGAACTCCTCAAGCCAGAAACCGGTTTTCTCGCCGGTGTCACCCAGCTGATCGTGGGAAGTAAGGACCATGAGAACGTTCATGTGAAGGACTCCAGACACACCAAGAGCTTGTCAGAGCAGGCTGCTCGACGAGCAAACCCACGCTACCGTCAAGTCAGTGCGAAGCGATCGGTAGCGTCCTCGTTGACAGTGCCGGGCGGATGTTCACGATCGGGGCTGCAACCGCTCCCGATAGGTGCAAACTCGGTATGACTCGGGAGTACCCCAGAACGAGCGCCGAGGGAGTCCCAGGGAGTCGGTCCGATATGCGGCACCGCCACCCCAGCGGGACGACACCTTCCCTGCGTATGGGGTCACCCTGGGTCGCCGTGGTCGAAGAACATCCGGGGACACCCGTGTCCAATGAAGCGGGTCAACTCCAGAGCATGGGAGGACCGCCGTTGCTGACGGGAAACTTTCGAATGATGCCGACACATGCGATTGCCATTCAAGTAGGACTCTGGTTAGAATAACAGTATGACTACCCGCAAAGAACGCCTCACGGTGACGGTAGACCCTGACCTTATTGAGGCTGGGAATCAGGCTGTGGCCGCCGGACTGGCCGAATCGTTGAGCGGGTGGGTGAATGCCGCCCTGGTAGAGCGGGCCATCCGCGACCGGCGACTTCGATCACTCTCGGATGCCATCACCGCCTACGAGGCCGACCACGGGCAGATCACCGCCGATGAGATGGCCACCCAGGCACGTCGTGATCGTGAGGAAGCCGTGGTGGTCCGAGGATCGAGGCGCACTTCGAAGGCGCCTGCCGGGCCTGTCGGGCGAGGGGCGGCATGAGCCTTGTACTCGACGCTGGCGCCCTCATTGCACTTGAGCGGGGCGAGCGGGCCAGTTGGGTCCGGCTGAAAGCGGCACACGTCCGAGGCGAAGTACCCCTGACCAACGCTGCCGTCCTGGGGCAGGTGTGGAGGAGTGGACCGCGCCAAGCTCGCTTGTCACAAGCCTTGGCAGGTATGGATGTCCGGCCGATCGACGAGGATCTGGGTAGGGCTGCCGGCGTGCTCCTCGGGGCAGCGCGAATGTCGGATCTGATCGATGCTTCGATTGTCCTCATCGCCCATGACGGCGACGAAATCATCACATCGGATATTGAAGATCTCAAACCTTTGGCGGCGGCAAGTGGGCGCCATGTAGAACTCGTTCATCCTTAGCCGAATGCGGGGTATGTGCTACGTCCCTGAGGTCCCGGGAGACCGCGAACGCGCACCAAGCCGGCGACGTTCGGCGCATGGGTAACCCTCTGTGCAGTCACTGCCCGTCCCGAAAGTGCCGGAGTGTCTCGCCTGTCAGAACCGGGCATCGAGACCGGAAACCGACTCCAAAGCCGGTTTTCTATCCGGGCGGAGGTCCGAGCCCTGTAGGAGGCTGCTACCGTCGGAACTGATGATCAACTCCCAGCCGTTCGGCCGAACCGGACACCACAGCACCCGGGTCATCTTCGGCGCCGCCGCCCTCGCCACCATGCGCCAGGACCGCGCCGATCAGGTGCTCGACACCGTGCTCGCAGGTGGGCTCAATCACATCGACACCGCCGCGTCCTATGGCGACTCCGAGTTGCGCCTCGCGCCCTTCCTGGCCGATCACCGGGCCGAGTTCTTTTTGGCCACCAAGACCGATGGACGCACCGGCGACGCCGCCCGAGCCCAGCTCGAGCGATCGCTGACCCGGTTGGGTGTCGACCAGGTCGACCTCATCCAGCTCCACAACCTGGTCGAGCCGGACGAGTGGGAGACCGCCCACGCCCCGGGAGGAGCCGTCGAAGCCATGGCCAAGGCCCGTGACGAAGGTCTGGTGCGGGCCATCGGCGTGACCGGTCACGGGACCCGCATCGCCGACATGCACCTGGCCAGCCTCGAGCGCTTCGACTTCGACTCCGTGCTGCTTCCCTACAACTTCCTCATGCTCCAGAACCCGGACTACCGATCGTCGGTGGAACAACTGCTGGAGGTGTGCGCCAAACGCGAGGTCGCGGTCCAAACCATCAAGTCCATCGCTCGCCGACGCTGGACACCGGATTCCACCAAGCCGCACTACGCCTGGTACGAACCGCTGCCCGAAGGCGAGCCATTGGAGCGGGGAGTGGCATATGTGCTTTCCAACCCACAACTGTTCCTCAACACATCGAGCGATGCCACCTTGCTGGAGGCAACCATCGCTGCTGCCCAAGGTGACCACGTGGCACCGAGCGACGCCGAAGTCCAAGCTGACGTCTCGGCATTGGACATGATGCCGCTGTTCGACGGGGCCGAGCTCGAACGCATCTGAGCAGGCCTCTTTCCGAACAGCGGCGGATGACGGAACGTTCACCGGGGCATCGGGAGGCGCAGGCGCCGGACGACCTGGGCCGGCGACTCGGCGAGGCCGGCACTGAGGAGTCTCTTGCCCGCACTGATCAGGGGCATTTCGAGGAGGCGTCTCGCAGCCACTTCGAGGACAGAACGAGTGGGGTTGGTCGATGGCCCTCGCCGAAAGGGAGCTCAGGCGACCGAGCTCAACCGGCTTCGGCGACCGCCTCGTCACCGGATCCGCCGCCACGGCTCTTGAGACGATCAGCGAGGCTGCCTTCCTCCCCGAACAGTGTGGTCCGCCATCGTTCGACCAATTCGGTCGTATCCCGGTCGTCTGGATGGAAATCCGGCCGGTTGTAGTCGCGTAGGTGGCGCCAGACATCGGCATGGAGGAACGGTGAGCTGCGCAAGGCACCGAGGCTTCGACGTAGGCGTTTGAGGTCTCGAGTGGCCGGGTCGCCCAACAAGGAGAGGAAGGTTTCGAAGATGACCGCGGCGATGAAGGCAACGGTCACCACATTCATGACCCTGACCCGTATGCGATAGTTGCCCACCGCCTCTTGGTAGACATCGAAGGCCACCGACTTGTGCTCCGATTCCTCGAGGGCGTGCCACAGCAACAGAGAGCGGATCTCGTCGACGGAGAACATGTTGCGGGCCTCGGGGCTGCTCAGCAGAACTTCGGCCAGCGTGGCCGTATAGTGCTCGAGCGCTGCGGTTATCGCCAGCTGAACCCTCTTCGAGAGGTACTTGCCGCCCAGCCCCTTGAACAAGAGCCCAACCCCCTTGTCGATGCGGTGGGTGGGATAGCCGAGCTGGTGGAGCCTGTCGTTGAACGTGCGGTGCTCGCGGCCGTGAATGGCCTCTTGACCGATGAAGCCACCGACCTGCTTTTTGAGCTGGGGATCGACGATCTGGTCCCGGTAGTTGCGCACGGATTGCACAAAGAAGTCTTCCCCATTGGGGAAGAGCGCCGACAGTACGGAGACGACATGGCTCATCACCAGGTCGTCATTCATGTAATGGCGCGGCAGGTCGGTGGTCGGGTACTCAAAGGCGATCCGTCGGGTACGCACGGTGCGAAAGGGGATGGTTCGGGACTCCGCTGTTTCGGTGTCAGTCATCTGGTGTCTCCTTGGATCATCGTTTGTTCGGTAGATGTCGTGGTGGCGGAAGAGTCGGTGGAGCCGACCAATGCCGGTGACAGCACGCTGCAGAGAATTTTGAATTGGGCAAAGACCTCGGCATGACGACCGAGCCGGTCACCGTCGATGGAGGTTTGCAGGGCCAATCCGGAAAGCAGGGCCACTGTCCCTCGGACAACTGTGGCGCCGATGGGATTATCGGCAAGGGTCGGAAAATACTCACTGACGACCTCGATCACTATCTGGTCGACTCTTTCGGTGAATCCCCGGAAGCTGCTGGCGACGGTCGGATCGGTTCGGGAGGCCAGGCCCAGTTCGATCACCGCCGTCCAGGTGGGACTGCGCAGAATCCCCCAGAGCACGTCGATGGCCGCCTCGAGTGTGCGTTCCTCACGATCGAGGGCTTCAAAGGCGTCGATGAACTCTCGTCGGTGGCGAACGAGCAGATGCTCGCCGACCGCGGCCATCAGGGTGGCCTTGGTCGGGTAGTGGTGGACCTGGGCGCCCCGGCCGACATCGGCGCGGGCCACGACCTCGGGCAGGGTGGTCTTGGCCCAGCCCACTTCGACCAGGCACTCGACGGTGGCATCGAGGAGCCGCTCTTGCATGGCGGCCCGGCGCTCGGGTTGCGGGCGTCGCCCCCGCGGTGCCACCCCGCTGATGCCGACGGTGACACTCTCACGGGTACCGGTGGGTTGGGCTGGGCTCATCGAGCCGCCGCCGCAGAGATCTGCTGGGATGCGCCGATGATGGCGATCTCGTGAACGGCACGATCAAATGTCACGGCATTCCCCCGTTGACTGTGGCCCACCAGCCAACCGTACGCCGAAGCCCCACTTGCGGTCAAGACCGCAAGTAAATACAACTCCCTGGTCAGCGGCGGGTCATGCTCAGATTGTGGTAGATCAGCGGGTGGCCACGGCCTGATCGAGATCGTCGGCCTCGGTCGGGGACAACATCCGGTAGGACAGGTCTCTCCCCGGCCGCCACCAGACAGTGTCGGTGCATCGCCAGGCTTCGTGTCGCAGCACCCGCTTCAATACCTTGCTAGTGGCCGTGAGGGGAAGGTCGGATGCCACCCGCACGAACTTCGGGGCGGCCTTGGTTCCGAGGTCGGTCTGATCCGACAGGAACAGGCCGAACGCCTCCGGATCGAATTCGGTCCCCGGGCGGAGCAACAGGGCGCCCATCACCTGGTCCCCGACGGCGATGTCGGGTACGGCGTAGACCGAGGCGAGGATCACGTCGGGGTGGCGGGTGAGGATCGCTTCCACCGGGGCGGCGGCGAAGTTCTCTCCGTCCACTCGCAACCAGTCGTAGTCACGGCCGGCGAAATAGAAGAAGTCGTCGTCGTCCCGATAGGCGAGGTCGCCGGTCCAGTACCACCCGTTCCGCAAGCGGGCCGCGTTGGCCTCGTCGTTGTGCCAGTAGCCCTCGAAGCCGGCACCCCCGGTCTTGGAGACCATTTCGCCGATGGCCTCTTCGGCATTGAGGAGTCGACCGTATCGGTCGAAGTGGGCGCGCGGGCACTCTTGGCCGGTCTCGGAGTCGAGGATCAAAGTGCCGGGCAGGGCCCGGCCCAGCGCCCCTCGGGGGGTGTCGGCCGTGCGGGTCACCGCCGCGCCACCCTCGGTCGATCCGTACGCATCCTGCACGGTGCAGCCGAACCGCTGGGCGAATCGGGCGACGTCGGCCTCAGCGGCTTCGTTCCCGAACGCCCGCCGCAGGGGATTGTCGGCATCGTCGGGAAGTTCGGGGGTGGCCAGCACATAGGAAAGCGGTTTGCCCACGTAGTTGAAGTAGGTGGCGCCGAAGGTGCGGACGTCGGAGAGGAATTGCGAGGCGGAAAAGCGCTCGCGGAGCGCCACGGCGGCCCCGGCGGCCAGGGCCGGCGCCCACCCGGTCATCAGGGCATTGGAGTGGAACAGAGGCATCGGGATGTAGCAGACGTCGTCGGCGGTCAGGTCGAACATCTGGGCCACGATGGAACCGATGCGGGCCAGTCGTCCCTGGGAGCACAGGCACGCCTTGGGGGCGCCCGAGGTACCCGAGGTGAAGAGGAGCAGGCCCAACGAGCTCTCGTCGACTCCGGCTTCGGCCGGGTCGGGGAGGGTTGCTCCGCCCGCACCGGTCAGCAAGGCTCCATAGGGGGAGAGGGAGCCCGAATCGCCACTGACGTCCCCCTCGGGGGAGTCGATGACCAGAATCCGCTCGGCGGGAAGGGCGGGCCCGAGGTCGTAGCCGTCGACCAGTTGGGAGTAGGTGGAGTCGGTGATCAACAGCTGGCACTCGGTGTGAGACAGGTCTCGGGCCAACTCGTCGCCCCGGTGGGTGGGGTTACCGCCGACCACCACCGCACCACAGAGAGCCGCAGCTCCCATCCAGAAGACGTACTCGGGCACGTTGTCCAAGAGCAGGGCCACATGGAAGGGCCCGGGCTTCCGCATCCGAACCAGGATGTCCGCCCTCTCGGCCTGGGACGACACGACCTCGGCGTAGGTCCACGACCGGTCCCTGAACACCAGACCGGGGTGTTGATCGTCGGCCCGCTGTCGGATCAGTTCGTCGATTGTCAGCACCGGTCCCCCTCGTTCACAGTAGGCACATTAGGCTCCCGGGCGGGCTCTGTAGGCACAAATCTGTAACACGTTGCAATTTAGTCGGCGCCCGTGTTACCGTGCCAATGCGCCCGGAGCGAGCATTCCCATCCCCGAGAGCGCCCCGTGGGACCGAGAGGAGCACCACCGCAATGGAGTTCGGAGTCTTTCTCAACGGCTATCTGCCCGGCCCGGCGGCCCACGATCCCGCCGCCGAGCACGAGATGTTCAAGCGAGAGATCGCCTATGTCATCGAGGCAGACAAGCACAACTGGAAGTATGCCTGGATCGGCGAGCACCACTCGCTGACCGAATACAGCCATATGTCGTCACCCGAAGTGGTGATGGGCTATCTGGCCCACGCTACCGAGCGCATCCATATCGGTACCGGCATCATGAACCTCTCCCCCCGGGTCAACCACCCTGTTCGGGCGGCCGAGCGGGTGGCGCTGCTCGATCACGTCCTCGAGGGACGCTTCGAGTGGGGCACCGGCCGCGGAGCCGGCAGCCACGAGATCGCCGCCTTCAACATTCTCGACAAGAACTCCACGAAAGCCGAGTGGAACGAAGTCATCCGCGAGATCCCACGGATGTGGGAGCAGAAGGACTACATGTTCGAGGGGGAGCACTTCACCGTGCCGTACCCGCACAACATTCTGCCCAAGCCCTACCAGGGCAAGGGCCACCCGCCCATCTGGGTGGGTTGCGGTAACCCGGGTACCTTCACCCAGGCCGGCGAGCTCGGCATCGGTGCCATTGCCTTCAACTTCGAGCCCATCTACAACCTCAAGGGTCGCATCGACGCCTACAAAGAGGGCGTGGCCAACTGCACCGAGCCATTGGGGCAGTTCAAGAACGACAACGTGATGATGACCAATGCGGTCATCTGCCTCAACGACCGGAAGAGGGCACGCGAGGTGGCTCTCCGGCGCGGCCGCGGGTACCTCTACTCGTTGGTGTGCAACTACCACGACACCATTCCTCACCAAGAGGGAGTCCCGATCTGGCCGGAACGCCCCAACACCATCACCGACGAGGCAATGCTCGACTACCTCATCGAGGAGGGATGGATGCTGTGTGGCGAGCCCGACGAGGTGGCCGAGCAGGCAGCCAAGTACCAGTCGGTGGGATGTGACCAGTTGGTGTTCGGGCTGCCGTCGGACTCCTTCATGGAGGACGAGGTCTACGAGATGCTCGAGGTGTTCGGGACCAAGGTGATCCCCCAGTTCGATACCGATCCGGTCCATTCGACCACCCGGTACCGCGAAACGGCCAAGCGGAAGTACTCGGACTTCAACTTCCCGGTCCCCGACATCACCGTGGAAGAGCTGCCCACCAACGCCATGATTCAGCTGGACGGTACCCACACCTTCTGATCGACGGTCGTCCTGGTTACGCTGACGACGCTGACCACGCCGCCAGCAGTGCATCGACGGTTGTCAGCGTGGTGATCAGGGGGAAGGTGTTGTCCAACACCGCGTCGGCGTACGCCGCCGGAAGTCCGGCCACTGCGTCGCGGGGGACCACCACCTGGTAGCCGAGGTTGACGGCTTCGATGGCCAACCCGAGCACGCCGAGATTTACCGACACGCCGGTGGCGATGACGGTGGTGACCCCGAGGTTGCGCAGCCAGGTGTCGAGCGACGTGCCGTTGAAAGGGGAGACGCCCGATAGCCGGGGACAGATCAGATCGGTCGGCTCCGGGGCTAACTCGGGCACGATCTCGGCTGAGGGGGTGCCGCTCAGCATATGGTCGGGATTGCGTAGGGCGGCGGCCACCAGTTGGCAGTTCACCGCCGTCCCGGCCCGGTCGGGTCGGAATTCGGCGGTGCAGTGGATGACCTTCACCCCGAGCGACCGGGCAGTCGAAACCAACCGGGCGGTGGCGGGTATGACCCCCACCCGGGCCGCGGCGTCAGCCAGTTGCGGAAAGGCACTCAGGTCGCCGACCACCCCCCGTTGGATCTCCATGGTCAGCACCGCGGTATGGGCGGGGCGGCAGAGGTCGGCGAGTTCGATGGGCATCGGGCAGGTCTAGTCCGGTTCGGGGATCACCCGGGCACCGAAAAGGTGGGCGCCGGGCATCGGGCTCACGAGCCGGTCGAGGTCCTGGCGCCACCACTGTCGGTCTCGTGGGGCACGCCCCTCACGATGTCGTCGGCCCACCGGTAGTCGGGCTTGCCACTCGGCGATCGCAGGATGGCATCCACCACATGGAGCTGGCGGGGGACCTTGAAGCCGGCGATGGCCTCCCGGCAGTGTTGCTGAATCTCTTCGAGGGTGGGACGCCGACCGGCTCTCGGACAGATGATGGCTGTCACCCGCTGCCCCCACCGTTCGTCGACCGCACCGACCACGATGGCGTCGAGCACGTCGGGGTGAGAGCGCACGGCTGACTCGACCTCTTCGGGGAAGATCTTCTCGCCCCCGGAGTTGATGCACACCGAACCCCGCCCGAGAAGGGTGATGGAGCCGTCCTCTTCGATGGTGGCGAAGTCGCCCGGCATCGAATAGCGGGTGCCGTCCACGTTGATGAACACCTCGGCCGACTTCACCGGATCGTTGTAGTAGCCGAGAGGCACATCACCACTTCGGGCGATCTTCCCGATGGTGCCCGAACCCGGGATCACCGGTTTGAAGTCGTCATCGAACACCACTGTGTTGCCGAGGGCTGTCACGGTCGGGCCGCTCTTCATAGCGGTGTTCCCCTTGCCCACGATGGTCATGCCGTTGTTGCCCGACTCCGACGAGCCCACCGCGTCGGTGATCATGATGTTGGGAAGGCGATTGAAGAACTCATCCTTCACCGGGGCGGAGAACAAGGCGGCCGACGACACCACTGCGTACAGCGAGGTGAGGTCGTAGGAGGCGCCGGGATCGTCGAGCGCCTCGACCAGGGGCTTGCCCATCGCATCGCCGGTGATCATCACCGAGTTCACCTTCTCGGTCTCCACCAGGCGCCATACCTCGTGGGGATCGAACTTGCCCATCAACACGATGCGGTTTCCGACGAAGCTCTGGCCCATCACCGCCCACTGGGTGGCGCCATGCATGAGGGGAGCAATGGGTAGAAAGACGATCTGGGCCCCGCCCTGGGCCCGACCCTTCTCGATCATGGCCTCAGGTCCCGAGACACGGGTATTGGTCAACGGGTCCACCCCACCACCGAGAGCGAAGAAGACGTCCTCGTGGCGCCACACCACGCCCTTGGGCATCCCGGTGGTTCCACCGGTGTAGAGGATGTACTGATCATCGTTGGAACGAGGTCCGAAGTCGCGCTCGGGCCCACCCGAGGCGAGGGCATCCTCGTACGGGACCGCTCCGGGGGGGAGGGGCTGATCGGAACCGTCGTCGACGGTGACGACGTGCCGGAGTTCGAGAAGGTCGGGGAGCAACTCGGTGACTCGGGGCCCGAATTCGGCCTGATGTACCAGTGCCACCAGATCCGCGTTGGTGAAGAGGTAGCGGAGCTCTTCTTTCACGTAGCGGTAGTTGATGTTGATCCACACCGCCCGGAGCTTGAACACCGCCCAGGCCGTCTCCACCCACTCCACGCTGTTGACCGAGTAGATGCCGACATGGTCTCCGGGACCTACCCCGTTGGCGGCCAGGTGATGGGCGAGGCGATTGGCCCGATCTTCCATCTCCGCGTAGGTGCGCCGTTTCCCGTCGGCCACCAGGTACTCATTGTCGCCGAAGGCATCTACGGCCGCCTCGAACAGGTCAGCGAGGTTGAACGTCATCGGCCGATAAGTAGAACACGTTTCTGTTCTGGCGGCAAGCAGAGCAGGTCGGCCAGGTACCGCTGAGGTCGGGGGGAATGGGTGCCGCCTCAGTCATCGGGGTCCGAGGTGGGAAGCACCGGCGTCGAGACAGCCTCGCGGATCGATTGCGCCAGGCCGGGGCCGTCCAGACCGAACCGGGCCAGGATGCGGTCCGGTTTGTCCTGGGGGATGTAGGCACGGGGAATCCCGAGCACCGTTACCGGTGGCACCCCGGCGTCCCCGTCGTCGTCACCGGGGAGTAGGCGATCCCGGTGCAACGTGGCCATGGCGTCAGCCAAGAACATGCCGGCCCCGCCCTGGCGCATGCCGTCTTCGGCGGTGAAGACCTGTCGATGGCGGGCCGCATCCACCAACATGTCGGGGTCGGGGGGGCTTACCACCCGCACATCCCACACGGTGACGTCGATACCCTCGACCCGAAGTTTGTCAGCGGCTTCCTCGGCGGCGGCGACCATCTTGCCGACGGCCAGGATGCATACCCCGCCGTCACCCTCCCGAAGCCGACGGGCATGGATGCCCGATCCGACCGTGCCGCCGGCCACCACCGGTGCCGGGGTCTTCGGGAAGCGGATCACCGACGGGCCTTCGAGAGACAGGGCCTCGTCGAGCATCACCTCCAGCTCGGGTGCAGATGAAGGCGCGAAGATCGTCATGCCCGGGATGGACAGCGCCAGGGTCATGTCGAGCACGCCATGGTGGCTCGGTCCGTCGTCGCCGGTGATGCCGGCTCGGTCGAGGGCGAAGACCACCGGGACGTTGTGGAGGCCGACGTCGAGATTGGCCTGGTCGAAGGCCCGGGAGAAGAACGTGGAGTAGATGGCCACCACTGGCCGCAATCCGGCCATGGCCATGCCGGCCGCCGCCGTCACCGCGTGCTGTTCGGCGATCCCCACGTCCACGAACCGGTCGGGGAAACGCGCCTTGAACGGGAGCAACCCGGTAGGACCGGGCATGGCCGCGGTGATGGCCACGATGCGGGGATCGGATTCGGCGTTGCGGAGCAGCGCCCGGGTGAAGGCATCGGTGTAGGTCGCCGGCGGGATGACCGCCACGGGATCCAACTCGGTGGCCAGGCCCGAGCCTTTGGGCGCCCGGTCACTGGGCGACCGGTCACTGGGCGCGATGGGCTTCACCTTGAAGTCATGGAGACGCTGGATGTCGTCCTCTTCGGCCGGCGCATAGCCCCGGCCCTTTTGGGTGATCACGTGGATGAGGATCGGCCCTTCCCACTCCGAGGCGTTGGCCAGGGCCTGTTCGACCTCGGCGATGTCGTGGCCATCGATGGGACCCGCGTACCGGATGCCGAGTGCCTCGAAAAAGGTGTGGGGGGTGACCACCTCTCGGACGGCACTGGTGAGCCCGTGCACACTGGAATAGGCCAACCCGCCGACCCCAGGGATCCCCTGGAGCAGATTCCTGATCCGTTGCCGGGCCTGGACGTAGGTGGGGTTGAGCCTGAGGTGGGTGAGGCCGACCGAAAGGCGCGACACGGTTGGTGCGTACGAGCGGCCGTTGTCGTTCATCACGATGAGAACCGGCGTACCCGAGTGGCCGATGTTGTTGAGGGCTTCGTAGGCCATGCCGCCGGTCAGCGCCCCATCGCCCACCACCGCCACCACTTTGCGTTCGACCCCTTGGAGTTCGAAGGCACTGGCCAACCCATGGGCGTAGCTCAGGATGGTGGAGGCGTGGCTGTTCTCCACCCAGTCGTGTTCCGACTCGGCCCGGTTGGGGTAGCCCGAAAGCCCACCGGCCTGGCGAAGGCTGGTGAATGCCTCGCGTCGGCCGGTGACCAGTTTGTGGACGTAGGCCTGATGGCCGGTGTCCCACAGCAGGACGTCCCGGGGGGAGTCGAAGGTGCGGTGGAGGGCCAGTGTCAACTCCACCACACCGAGGTTGGACCCGAGGTGGCCACCGGTGGTGGTGACGGCACCCACAATGAACTGGCGGATCTCCGCGCAGAGTTCCGTCAACTCCTCGGCGGACAGGGTACGGAGGTCGGAAGGGCTGTCGATGCGATCGAGGATGTTGGGCATAGGCGTTCTGGCTTCCATAATACCAGTGACCGGATGCGGAAGTCTGGGCTGGCTCAACTCCCAAAAGTGGGTTGTTGCCCTATGAGTCCCAGGTCACAGGTGCCGTTTGACGGCCATGAGGGCCGCCACCAAACCTGCCAAGGCCGCGGTGACCCCCAGGCCCGCGCCGAGACCCCAGGTATCGGCGAGCAGACCGATGATCGGGGCACCGGCCACCCATCCGAGGTAGCCGGCTGCGGTGAATGCGCTGACGGTGGCGGTGGGCCGACTGGCAACGGTGGAGACGTGGGCCATCAACAGTGGCCAGAAGATGGACGAGGCCCCGGCGGCCAGGGCCAGGCCGAATCCGGCCAGCAGCGGTGTGGAAGCGAGTGCTTCGAGGGCCAGTCCCGCACAGGCGCCACCGGCCCCGGCGATCACGCCCAGCCGCGGCCCGATACGGCCCAGGCTGGGACCGCCCAACCCGCGGGTGACGATGGCAATGCCTTGTCCGAGGCCGTAGGCCGACGCACCGACCAGGGCGGTAGCGGCCAGGTGGGTCCGGAGAAAGAGGACCCCCCAGGTATCCACCCCACCCTCGACGATCTCGGCGGCGGCGAAGACAATGAGCAACATGACGAGGCCATCGGCCCGCAGCAGGGCCAGGGAGCGGAGAAAAGGGACATGGGAGTCGTGATCGGCATCGAGGTGGTCAGCATCCGCCGCAGAGGCATCCGATCGGCGTGGGTCCGATCCTCGGACATGAACCCAGGCGGCGATGGGCAGGGCGACCACCGCCACCGTTGGCCAGACCCACCGCCACGACACCTGTGCTTGCACCAGCGAGCCCAACGCAACCGCACCGAGGAGGGCACCGACGTTGAAGATGCCGTGGAACCGGACGAGGCCACCGGGCCGGTTCCCCAAGCGAGCCGCCGAGGCCGCATTCATGGTCATGTCCACGCAACCCCCGGCGGCCATGGTGGCGATGAACACCGCGATGAACTCAGTGCGGGTGCGAGCTGCGCCGGTGAGGGCCAGAAGCACAGCCCACACCAGTAGCGACCGGACCAGGGTGGGGACCGCCCCCCACCGTTCGGCCCGGTTGCCGACGATGGCCCCGACGATGCCGCTCACGGTGACGGCCACGGCCAACAGGGTGCCGAGTTGAGCGTCCGACAAGCCGTACGAGGAACGGATGTCGGCGGTAGCCACCGCCCAACTCCCCCAGAACATACCGAAGACGACGAAGGTGCCACCGATGGGAAGGAGCGCTCTACGCTCCTCGCTTCGCACCGTGGAGACCGGGGTATGCATAGGAATGAAGCCTTAGGTGGGGACTGCTCACCCGGACCGAGGGTGGTCCGGGTGAGGGACCTCCACCACATCGAGGTCATCGATGCCGGCAAAGTCTGAGGGATTGCAGGTGTACACCGGAAGGTCATTGGCTATCGCGGTGGCCGCGATCATTGCATCCAAGGCGCGGGCGTTGGCCTTGCGGCCGGAACGCCGCAGCGATGATGCCACCCGCCCAAAGGCGCGAGCCGCGTCACTATCGAACGGGAGCGGATCGAAGTCGGACTCGGCTTGCTGCAGGTGTGCTTGTCGATCAGCCCGGGTTGCCTCTTGCTTTGCCAACAAGGGACCGACCGTAAGTTCCGCCAAGGTGACAGCGGTGATGAGAGGTTCCGCCGGGAGCTGGGTTGCGTCGGTGATCCTGGCAAGAAGGATGACTGTCGATGTATCGAGAATTCCACGGTCGCAGCGGTTCGACTGCATCAAAGCGTGTTGTCCACCACGGCGTCGATGTCTTCCCGAAGGTCATTCGGATCGATGGATGGGAGCCGATGCCAGCGGACGAGTAGTGCGGCCGCGGTCAAACCCGGGCGAGCGACGGGACGAAGTTCGGCGACCGGCTTGCCCCCGCGGGTGATGATCACCGCCTCTCCCTGTGCGGCACGATCTACAACCTCACCACCGTGATTACGGAGGTCTCGGATGGTTACCATGGCCATGGTAACAGTGTATCACCCGTGATACGCGGTCAGCCCTTAGCTCAACGGTTGTTCGACAATGGCTGGAGAAGGCGACGTGCACGTTGCCACCTCGGCCACCCTTCTCCGGCGAGCGGGAGGGCCCATCCCATGGCGACGATGCCTACGTCGATGAGGTGGCAGCCTTCACATCCTCCGGCGGCCATGCAGGTGTCCGGCGCGGCTACGAGACTGCCGCGACCTCCGGGTTCCACCGCGTGTCGTCAGCTTCTCGACGTCTGTTGGGCCCGTCGAGGTTCACAGAGCCGAGTCGATCTGAACAAAAGAACTGGCGGGCTCAGCGGGCGTTGGCCAGGAAGGTGTCACGATCCACCACTACCCGGGACACCTTTCCTGCCGCCACCAACCCCGACGCGTCGGAGACCGACACAGTGAAGGTGAGCCGGCGTCCGTCGATGCGGTCGAGCGAGGCTTCGGCCCGGACGTCGCCGCCCACGCCCACCGGGACCAGGTGGTCGAATTGCACCCGCTTTCCCACGCTGGTGCTCCCCTCGGGGAGGTGCCCCTCCAAGGCCAGGCACGAGGCTTCCTCGCACAGCGCCAACAGCCGGGGAGTGGCCAGCACCGGGACGTCACCGGCGTGGAATGCCTCGGCCGTGTCTTCTTCGGTCACATGAAGCTCGACTCGGGCGGACAAACCGGTGCGCAAGGCCACGCCGGTACCATACGGGAGACAGCCCGGGGTCGGCCACCAGACCCGGGTTGGCCCAGTGAGGAGGCAGTGGTGATCGACACACCTGTATTGGAGCGCGTGCTCGGAGCCGCGCTCCACCACGGCGGGGAATTTGCCGAGGTATTCGCGGAAGACCGCTCGATCTCATCGGCGTTGCTCGATGACGGACGGGTGGAGGAACTGTCCTCGGGACGGGAGAGGGGTGCTGGTATCAGGGTGGTCACCGGCGACACCACCGGGTTCGCCCACACCGCCGACCTCAGCGAGGAAGGTCTGCTCAGAGCGGCCGAAGCCGCCTCGGCGGTGGCCCGTAGTGGAGGTGGAGGCACCCACACGGTGGCGGTCGGGTCCCTGCACGCCGTGGAGGGAGTCCGTCGGATCGGATCGGATCGGGCACCCACGGTGCCCAAGGCCGACACTCTCGATCTGTTGCGCCGGGCGGACGAGGCCGCCCGGGCCTCCGGTGGCGCCATTTCCCAGGTGCAGGCCGGTTACGGCGGTTCGAGACGCGACGTGCTGATCGCCAATTCGGAAGGGTTGCTGGCCACGGACCAGCAACGCCGGACCCGGTTCTCCGTTTCGTGCGTGGCCGAGGGGGACACAGGCCTCCAGACCGGTTCGGAGACCACCGCCCGCACCCTCGGCTACGAACTGTTCGACGAAGTATCGGTGGAGGAACTGGCTCGCATGGCTGCGGGTCGAGCCCTGTCCAAGTTGTCGGCTCGCCCGGCGCCGTCCGGTGAGGTGCCGGTGGTGCTGGCCGGCGGCAGTGGCGGCATCCTCTTCCATGAGGCCTGCGGGCACGGCCTCGAGGCCGATCACATTGCCAAGAATGCCTCGGTGTATGTGGGCCAGGTGGGAAAACAAGTGGCCAGTCCGTTGGTCACCCTGGTCGATGACGGCACGGTGGGCTCCGAGTGGGGAACCTTCGGCTTCGATGACGAAGGCCGGCCGGCCCAACGCAACGTGCTGATCGAGGACGGCATCCTCACCGAGTACCTATGGGACTACCTCCGGGCCCGCAAAGAGGGCCGGAAGTCGTCAGGCAACGGTCGGCGCCAGACCTATCAACACCTGCCCATGGTGCGGATGACCAACACATTTCTGTTGCCGGGCAACGACGACGCCGACGAGATCGTGGCGCAGACCCCCCATGGCGTCTACGTGGCAAAACTGGGCGGCGGGCAGGTCAACACCACCACCGGCGACTTCGTGTTCGGTACCACGGAGGCCTATCTGATCGAGGGAGGACGGATCACCGAACCGCTCCGCGACGCCAACCTCATCGGGAACGGGCCCGAAATCCTGAAGCGGGTGGACGCGGTGGCCACCGACTTCGCCATGACCCCGGGAACCTGTGGCAAGGACGGCCAGAGTGTGCCGGTGGGGTGTGGCCAGGCCACGCTCCGGATCACCGGCGTGACCATTGGGGGTACCACGGAATGACGACTGCCACTGAGACCACATCGGCCACCGCCGGCCCCCACCCGGACGGTCCCGACGACCTCCTGGCCCTGGCGGATCGGGTGGCCGGTTGGGCGCGATCGGGTGAGGACGTCGAGGTCTACGTGGCCCGGGGTGACGAGACGGAGATCCGCGCCTATGACGGTGAGGTCGAATCCCTGACCTCTGCCACCTCGGCCGGCATCGGGGTTCGGGTGGTGGTCGATCACAAACTCGGTTTCGCCTGGGCCGGCTCTCTTCACGAATCTGTGCTGGCGGAGACGTTGGATGAGGCTCGTGACAATGCCACCTTCGCCACCCCCGACGATCACGTTCAGTTGGCGGCGCCCGATGGCGTGGGCGCGGTGCCGTTCGACCTGTGGGACGAAGCCCTGTCAACCATTCCGACCTCACGGAAGGTGGCCCTTGCCCTGGCGCTGGAAGCGCAGGCCCGAGGGGCGGATCCCCGTATCCGACAGGTGTCGTCGGCTGACTACGGAGACACCTCGGTGGAGGTCGCCCTGGTATCGACCACCGGCATTCGGTCGTCGAATCGCAAGACGCAGGGCTTCATTTCGGTCGGGGTGATCGCCGGGGACGGCGATGCCAGCCAGACCGGTGGTGGATTCGATACAGCCCGCGGGTTCGATGGGCTCGACCCCGACAAGGTCACCGCCGACGCGGTGGGGCGAGCGGTGCGCATGCTGGGAGCCACCAAAGGCCCGTCGGGACGCTCAGTGGTGGTCTTCGACCGGAGGGCGGCATCCACGTTGCTGTCGGTGATCTCCACCGCGCTGTCGGGAGAGGCCGTAGCCAAGGGCCGTTCGTTCTTCGCCGGAAGGATCGGTGAACAGGTGGGGGACACCGGGCTCACCCTGGTCGACGATCCCACCAATCCGCTGGCCTACGGGGCGGCGTCCTACGACGCCGAGGGCCTGGCCTGCCGGCGTAACGAGCTCATCGTGGCGGGGCTCTTGAAGGGCTTCTTGTATGACACGGTGGCCGGGTCACGGGCCGGAGTGGCCTCGACCGGCTCGGCGGTGCGGGGAGGCTTCGCCGGAACCCCGGGGCCGGGCTGCCGGGCACTGGCCTTGACGCCGGGTCCCGAGGGATTCGACGAGGATGGGGTGCTGGCCGCGGTGGGCGGGGGGCTCTTCGTCCAGTCGATGACCGGGGTCCATTCGGGTGTGAATCCGATCAGTGGTGACTTCTCGGTTGGTGCCGAGGGACTCATGATCCGCGACGGAAGGCTCGCTGAGCCGGTTCGGGAGATCACCGTGGCATCGACCCTCCAGAGAATTCTGCATTCGCTGGTCGCGGTGGGTGCCGACGTCGAGTGGCTTCCCGGGATCGCCGCCGGTCAGACCTTGGCCGTAGGTGACATGCAGATCAGCGGGGTATAGAGGAGCTCGCTATATCAGGTGATATTATTTGGGAGTGGATTTCGCCCCCCGATTGAGAACTGCCAGAATTGCAGCCCGGTTGAGTCAGACCGAGTTGGCCAAGCTGGCCGGAACCAGCCAGTCGAGAGTTTCGTCATACGAGCAGGGCAAAGTGACTCCGGCCCGGGCCACCAGAGACCGACTTATTCGTGCGACCCGATCAACTCCTTCTCATGTGCTGTTCCAACAACGAGAGCGAGTGGTGGAATTGGCGGAGGGTCGCCATGCCTCCAATGTCCGGGTGTTCGGCTCGTGTGCCCGGGGTGAAGACACGACACAGAGTGACATCGATTTGGTAGTCACCTTTGGCCCCGAAGCCTCGCTGTTTGATCAGGTGGGTCTTGAAATGGACCTTTCGGAGTTGCTCGACTATCCGGTCCAGGTCATTTCGGAACGCTCAGTAAGGCCGGGATCGTCCATCGCTCGGGATACCGTCCGTTTGTGAAGAAGCGCACCGATGGGGAGCCGAACGGTGAACGGATTACTCCGGGCCGGAGCATGGATTCCGGGCTCCACATGTCGTCGCCGGGTGAAAGGTTGGCAGAGCAACTCGGAAGTCTCCGGAGATGCATGGATGACGCCGGTGTGTTGGTAGCCGACGGCAAAGAACTCTATGACTCGAATTGGATGGCCAAACGGGCGGCAAAGAACATCGTGACCGAGTTCGCGGGGACGGCCAACCGGCTCCCTGACCATTTCAAGGAAACACATCCGACAGTGCCTTGGTCGGAGGTTCGTGGATTGAGAAACCGAGTTGTCCACGACTATGAAGCCACCGACACCGAGATCGTCTGGAGGGCACTTGCTGTCGAGTTCGTCGTTATCCGCAATCAACTCGGGTTGTAGGCGCGTATAAGCGGGCGCACTGCTACTTGGCGGTGGCGGCTTGGGTGCAGGCGGCCAGGGCGCTGGGAGTGCCTGTGTAGTAGATCGACCCGGCGATATCCAACCCGTAGGGCCCACCGGTAGGAGCGGTCGGGGTCTGGCCCACCCACAGCGGGGTGGCTCCGGCAGCAGCTGAGGCTCCGCTCGTGACACCGGCGGCGCTCGTGACACCGGCGCCGGCCCCCACCGTCAGGGTGAATGTCTGGACCACGAACAGCCGGGGAAACGAATCGAGGCCGCCGATGAATGCGGACATCTGGGCGTAGTCGCCGGTGATGTGCATTTTGACGGGGATCGGGACCACCCCACTGGAGACGGGTGCTTGGCCCGCTACCGGAGGAGCGGTGGTGGCGGTGGCTCCGGAGGCGCTGTTGCTGGTCCAAGAGAAGGAGGGGATCGAGGTCCCCGACGAACCCACCAGGGCGGTGAGCTGGTCGTAGAAGGACGACTGCTCAGCGGCAAGGTCTCCCGGGTTCTGAACGCTCGGAATCTGCACCGAGATCTTCTGCAGGACCGCGCACTTGGCTGGAAGCGTATGCTTTTCCGACTGCAGCCCGGTCAACGTGGCCTGCAGTTGCTGTTGTTGACTCGCCAGCTGTGTCTTTTGCGCGTTCAGGTTGGAGAGCTTTGAACTCTGAGGTGAGATCAACAGGGCGTACAACAAGATGGCGGCGACGATTCCCACCCCGGCAACCAACAGTGGCCTCTGGTACTCCTTGACGGTGTTCATTGCAGGCTCGCATTCTTGGCCAAGCTGGCGAAGGGGGTAACCGAGATCGTGAAGGGGAACGATACGGAACCGTCGGGGTTGGTGGTGATCGAAGTGGGGACAGGGTTGGCAAACATCTTGGCTGGATCATTGGCGATGGCCTGAGTCCATAGGGAGGGGCTGGTGAGCCCGGGCCCGGGCCCGGTGAGGGCGGTGGCCACAAAACCGATGGAAGCCGACACGGATGGAGTGGTCGGGGTGGTAACCGGGGTAGTGGCCGGGGTGGTAGCCGTCCCGTTCCCGCTGGTTCCCACGAACGACTGCACCTGTAGCCGGGCCGGTGTGATCGAGATCAGGTTGCTGAGGGCCTGGGGCCAGTCGATGGATTGGCCCAGTACATTGGTCCGCCGTGCCTTCCCCTGGGTGTAGGCGGCGTTGGCGGCCACCACCAAGTTGTATTTGGGTATCTGCGCATTCAGTGTGCCGATGCTGGAGTTGAGAGCGTTCACATCGTTCTGAGCACTGTGCACTTGGAAGATCTTCCACCCGCCGAAGACGGCGAGCAGTACCACGATGACCGCGGCCACCTGCATCGTTCGCTGTTGGATGTTGTGGAGCCGGGTTCGCCTGATAATTTCGGGGGGAAGCAGATTGAACTGCTTCACCGCCGGATTGGACTCGGGGAGGGCCAGGCCTATCGGCGTCGAGAGGACGGGGCTGACCTCGGCTGCCTGGTCGGGGGTGAGGTCGACCTTGGTGATGTCCAGCCGGTCCAATGGGGAGACCGAATGGACCGGAAGATGGATCTGAGCGCCCAGCATGGGAATGAAACCGTGGAGAGACGACCCGCCTCCGGTCACCAGGATGCGGGAGACGGGGAGACGACCGGGCAACGACGCGAAGTACTGGATCGAGTTGCGGATTTCGTTGATCAGATCATCGACAGTCACTTGGATTGACTGCATTGCGGCTTGCACCTGAGGGGTGGAATCCCCCAGGCGGCGTTTGAGCGCCTCGGCATCGGCCAGGGGCAGGTCGAGAGCGGAGGCGATGGCGGCGGTGGTGGCATTGCCACCTGACCCGATGGTGCGGACGAACTGCGGGCGCCCGTTCTGATGGATGACCACCACCGTGAGGCCGGCGCCGACCGACACGATGGCTTCGGGTTGGTCGCCGGCCGCACCGTCAAAGATCGCTCGGACCAGAGCGGAGGACACCAGGTCCACGCCCTCGACGACCAGCCCGGCGTTCTCGGCCACAGCGACGACTCCTTCGACCAGATCGGCGTGGGCCGCGGCCACCAGTACCCGGCGCATTTTGGCGCCTTCGGGAGAGGTGTAATCGGAGAGGACCTGCGATGAGAGGATGGTCTTGTCGGGAGGGAAGGGGATGACCTCCTCGGAGTGGAAACGGACGGCGCTGTCCACTTCGTTGTCCGGAACGAACGGAAGGTCGATTTCGCGGGTGATGGCCCGAAGTCCGGCAATCCCGACGATCACCGAGGTGGCGGAGAACCGACCGTTCTTCCACAGGCGACGCACCGCTTCTGACACAGCGGTGGCATCGTGGATCTCTCCATTGACAACCGAATCCGGCGGCAGTCCGATCTGGCCGTAGTTGAGGAGTTTGGGTGGCTTCGAACTGACATCGAGCTCAGCAGCGCGGACCGCGCTGGTGCCGATGTCGAGGCCCACGATCAGATCCGCCATGGATAAGCTCCCTTCTCAGCGCGCAGGGCCACTTCAGTGGCCAGCTGCGGATCGGCGCCCAACCCACGCCCTTCCGGCTGATTGAACTCGCCGTGCGTCTCACCATGTCGTTGTGACACCTGGGGATACCTGATTTCTGTTGATGCCTGCTCAGTTGTGCACACGAACCGTACCCGCTCATCCGCTCTGCAGGGAGTATCGGAACGAAGGGGGCTCAGCTTGAACGAGCGGGGACAATCTGGAACAACCCGGATGGATGGAAGGACCTGAGAACAGGCATCACCGTCGACGCCTCCGATCTGGTCCATCTCACCAGCGGTCCTCTGGCCTATCCCTCGCCTGATCACGGGCGCTGCCCGGTTTGGACGACACCCCGGCGCTCCAGCAGCACCTTGAGGTCGTGGGGGTTGGTGGCGCTGATCATGGCTTCGCGGACATTGATCACTCCCTCGGCTACCAAGCCGGCCAGAGACTGATCGAATGTCATCATCCCGTAGTACTCCCCATCAGCGATGATGGCCTCGATATCCGATGTCTGGATCGAATCGATGATGGCCTGTTGGATGCGCCCGTTGGAGACCAGCAGCTCGAGTGCGGGGACCCGACCCTTTCCGTCGGCGGTGGGAACCAGTCTCTGACAGATGATCCCCCTTATCGAACCGGCCAGGCTGACCCGGATCTGGTTCTGCTGGTGAGGAGGGAAGAAGTCGACGATACGGTTTATGGTTTCGGTGGCGTTGATGGTATGCAGGGTCGAGAGCACCAGGTGGCCTGTCTCCGCAGCGGTGAGGGCGGCCGACACTGTCTCCAGGTCACGCATTTCACCGACGAGGATGACATCAGGGTCTTGACGGAGCACCACCCGCATGGCCGATGAGAAACTGTCGGTGTCGAATCCGACCTCACGCTGGTCGATGGTGGCCAGGTCATCAGCATGGTAAAACTCGACCGGATCTTCAATGGTCACCACGTGACAGGCCCGGGTGTGATTGATGTGATCGACCATGGCGGCCAGCGTCGTGGTCTTTCCGGATCCCGTCGGACCGGTGACCAACACCAGGCCCCGGTGCTCTTCGGCCAGCCTGGTAATTGTCTCGGGCAGGCCGAGTTCGGACACGGTAGCCGCATTGGCTCGCACCAGGCGCATGGCCATGGCGACTGACGATCGTTGATAGTAGGCGTTGACCCGAAATCGACCGAGACCGGGCACGCTGTAGGCAAAGTCGACTTCGTGATGCTTACGGAAGTGCTCGAGAATGCCGGGCTGCATCATCGACTCGGCGAGCGCCAATGTCTCTTCCGCAGTGAACCGCTGCTCATCGATGAGCGGCCGCAGCGCCCCGGAAATCCGCATGCGGGGCACCGCGCCTGCTTTGACATGAAGGTCTGAACCGTCAAGTTCAGCAAGCAGAACCAGCAGTCGATCGAGGTCCGCTCTGTCCACGTCGGCAGTGTACGGCTGAAACACCCACCGTGCGAGGAGAATCAACGAAGCCGATGGTTCCCAACGTTTGCGAGACTCACAGTCGTGGTCGGCGAGGACCTTCAGTCCGACGGCTTGGGTGAGCTGCTCGAGGTGGAGGCACCATCGGATCCACCCGAAGATTTGGAACTGTCCGAAACCGGAGCCTTCGCCGCAGTGGCAGTCGAACTCGTGCTGGACGATTCCTTCGACGACGAGCTGCTTTCAGACGAAGATTTCGATGATTCCTTGGGACGGCTGTCGTTCTTGTAGAAGCCGCTTCCCTTGAACACCACGCCCACGTTGCCGAACACCTTGCGCACGGGATTGCCACAAGTGGGGCACTCGGTGAGGGGATCGTCGTGGAATGACCGGACGACGTCGAAGATCTTATCGCAGTGTGCACAACTATATTCATAAGTGGGCACGCCGGCTGATCCCTTCGATGTTTTCGCTGCTCCGATTAGCAGTCTAGTGCAGCGAGTGCCAATACTGATTCGGAATCGGGTTGTCCTCTACACTGTCGTCCGTGATCGATCTGACCTTGATATGACCGACCGGAGTCTCAGTCATCTGGACCCTTTGGGTGGGGCCCGCATGGTGGACGTTTCCCCCAAGGAACCCACCCACCGGCGAGCGCTGGCCCGGTGCCGGGTGGCGATGAAGCCCGAGACCACCTCCAAGGTGGCCAACAACGCCATCACCAAGGGCGACGTACTTGCGGCGGCCCGGGTGGCCGGCATTCAGGCAGCAAAACGGACGGCTGACCTGGTGCCCATGTGTCACCCGCTGCTGGTGGGGGCTGTGCACGTCGACTTCACCATCGGTGACGACTACGTCGAGGTCGAGGCCAAGGTGGAGACAGTCGACCGCACCGGGGTCGAGATGGAGGCCATGACGGCCTGTGCCATCGCCGCCCTCACCGTCTACGACATGTGCAAGACCACCGATCGTACGATGAGCATCGGGGAGCTGATGCTGTGGGAGAAGACCGGCGGCAGTTCAGGGATGTGGAAGAGGGAACCTACGGCTTGAAGCTGGGATGCAGGCGAGATGATCATTGCCCCGCGCTCAACGGCGGAACTTGAATCTCTTTCGGGGGTGAGCGGTGAAGAAGTCGGGCGTGATCGGCACCTCGGATGTGTTCGGCTCATCGGCGGACCGAGCGGCCGTGGCCTCGGATCCGACAGGACCAGATTCCGGCGCGGCATCGGGTGCGGCGGCGAGAATATCGCTCATCAGAGCCGCGGCGGAAGCGAATGACTGTCCCGACGAACGGAAGAAGTCGGGTTCAAGAAGGTCGGCCGCCGGTTCATCTACCGGCGGGGCTAATGGAGTGGTCGCGTCTTTGCCCCCAATGGTGATCTTCGCCGTCGGTGTGGGCGCGGTGAGCGGCGCCGGTGGAATTTTCGACTGACCGTCTCCGGTGAGGTCATCAGCCTTCAATTTGTCCAACGTGGCGTTGAACGAGAACGGAGTTACCGGTTTGGTGACTGGTTGGGATTGAGGTTGAGGATTGACCGGAGCCTTCGGAGCGGCCGGCGCCTTGTCGTCGAGGAGCGGCGGTACGTAGAAGATCGGTTCGGGTACGAGAGAGGCGGCCAGCTCATTTGCGGCGGCGGCGGCGGCGATATCGATATCGGCGGTTTCGGTTTCGGCAATCGGGCTGGTGACGTTGGGGGCGCTCGGTGAAACGGCCGGAGACGGAGTCTGGATGGACTCAGCCGGTCGCGGTCGGCCAAATTCTTCCCCGAGGAGCCGGTCGAGGGGGCTGAGCGAAGAGCTCGGTCTATTCGAGAGAGATGTATCACCCGACGTGGGGGATACAGGTCCAACTCCACCTTTTGAAGGTGGAGTTGGAGGTGGCGGAGGCGGGGTTCCCGTCCGAATGGCGGGTCCCGGGGGAGGAGGGGGGGGTGGCGGGGTTCCCGTCCGAAGGGCGAATCCCGGCGGAGGTGGTGGCGGTGGCGCATCAGCCGGGGGCGAAAGTGCAGTGTGGATCCCGAATCCCGGGGGAGGCGGTGGCGGTGCGGAGCCGGCGAATTCAGCGAATCTGGATTGGGCCTGAATCGGCGGCGGCGCTGACGTTGTGGTTGCAGGTGGATGGTCCGAGGAGTCCTTCTGCAACGAGTCGATCTGATCGGAGAGCACGTCGATGGTGCGAGCAAGCTCACTCTGAGAATTCTTTACCGCCGCCAACTTGGTGGCCAGAGCTTTGGGGGATAGCTCTTCATCCGAAGAGGTCGTTCGGTCGTCCCCCGAGGCGCGTCCTTTGGTCTTCATGAACTCCTCCCCGCTGTGCTCAGCGCCGATCGCAATGAACACCGCCGATACGGGAACAACGCACGATCTGCCGAGCCAGTGTATCCGACGTGCCGGCGTGGCACTTATCGCGGAGCGGGCCGAGAAACGAGTTCAATCGAGGCGATACCAGACTGGGATTCCTAACCCAAGGCGGCGGATCTCAGTTCGTCGAGCGTGAGCTCTGTTGTTGCCTCACCACCACACTGAGCGCAATGTTCCACGTGGCGCCAGCTTCTGAGGAGACGGGTCCCCTCCGCATTGAGCAGAACCACGAACGATTCCGACATGGGGTCAATCTCCAAACCGAAGCATGGCCTCCACGCCGTCGAGGCCTGTCCGGCACTCGTATTGAACCCCTTCAGGATTCGCCTGAACCTCGAGTTCTCGAGGTCGACGACCCACGTGCTGTGGCACGACTCAATGACCATGGGTTCCATACAGTGATTGTGCCACCCAAATGCCGGATTCAAACTGCAGAATGATTGCGGTCGTGTGACAGTTGCCACCGGGCACAAAGACCAACGGCCGGACCGTTTGTGGTCATTGAGACAAAACCGACGCTGACCAGGGAACTGTCTACGGCGACGAGACATGCGACCCGCACCCCGACCCCAAAGCGCAATAGCCGTACAACCGCTATGAATCTGCTGGTCAGTGGGCTGATCAGGCGAACACAGCGAGACCCACTGCCGTCCCCAGTCCCACCGACACAACCATCGGTAGACCGATCAGGAGTCGTAGGACTCCCGGGAAAGAGGAAATGGCTGAGTTCTCATGACTTCGGGGGGCAATCTCTCCCGATTTCCGGTTGAGAACGAGGCCAAAGAGGAACACGGCGAGAAAGACCCCTGCCCCGGTGGCGGCGGGCACGAGTCCGAGCCCTCCGAGCCAACAGCCTGCGGCAATCAGGGCGCTACGGCCGAAACCCTCCCGGCGGCGGCACTCCGGATCCATTCGTCGCAACGCACTGAAGCCGACGATTCCGGCGAGCGTGCCGGCCTGAGTGCCTATGAGCACCGACCAGTGGCTGCCGGCGGCGGAAATGATGACGAGGACAACGTCGGCAATGCCTGTTCCCAAGGCCGCCACCAACAACGGTGATCGCAGTTCGCCGGCGTCGATGAGAAGAATCGTGATGATGGTGGCGGCCAACAGGCAGTAGGGAATGGTCATCACGGAACCATGCCTGGCCCATGCGATGAGGACAAAGGTCCCAGCGGTGCCCGCTTCCACCAGGGGGTATCGAACGGAAATTGGCTCATGACAGGTGCGGCACCGACCTCGTAGAGCTATCCACGAGACGATTGGCACGTTTTCCCACCAGGCCAGCTGCCGCTGACAGGTCGTACAGAATGATCGGGGTCTGGAGACCGAGAGTCCCCTCGGAACCCGGTAGACGACGACATTGAGGAACGAACCCACCAGCAGCCCAACCACCAACGCCATTCCGAATATCACTGACAGTGGCACCATCACGGTGGTTGAGGAGGCGGTTTGAGCGGTCACGATCGGTGTTGGATCCCGAAATTGGCTCTTGAGCAGGCGGAAGAGAGGTGGCAAGGTGGGGTGCCGCAGAGATGGACCAAGGCCCGCGTAGGGTAGCACTGGGCGCAATCGGTACGTGGGGACATAGGATCCGAAAACTCCATCTCCGTGGCTCCATCCCTCCGGATGAGGAGGCGATGACAGAACTGGAGGGCAGATTCAATGTTGGCAGCGAGTGTGTCGATGATGAAGTCATGAGCGATGTCGACGCCATACGCACCCTGGCACGCGAGCGCGACCTCGAGTTTGTCGATCTCGACGCCCAGGTGGTTGATCACGGCGCGGCCGAGATTCTCCCTGAAGGGGTAGCTCGGCGGCTCCATGTGGTTGCCATCAGCCAGAAGTTCGGGATCCCGGTGATTGCGGTCACCAACCCCGATGACATCTTTATCCTCGACAACATCCGCGATTCCGTGGGTAGGAACTTCACCCTGGTTGTCGCCCCCCGTGAGCAGATCGTCAGGTACATCGACCGACTCTACGGTGCGTCCCATTCGTCCGGACCGGCAACGCCGACGGGTGCCGTTTCCGTTGAGCCCCCGACCCCGCCGACGCCGGCCCCGCTCCCGGCAATCCCGACCCCGTCAGTCGTCTCGGCAGGCCAGATCGGAACCCCAGCAGTCGAAGGTGCATCGGAATTCTCATTGTACGGATCGGCATTTCTCCCGGAAGAGGGTTCGCCAAGTCAAGAGCCGCCGAACAATGGACCTGGAGCCCAGTCGATTCCGCCGGCATCAATTGAGATCGGCACCGATCTGACACCATCTCCTGATGCCCTGGCGACCAGTGCCTCCGAGTTGGCGGAGTTGACGCGCAAGGCATGGTCGGCGGAGCCCACCGAGGGGGTCGATTCGGCAGCGGAGACTGCCGATCTGGTTGACGAGGCGGTGGCAACCTTCGAGGGCCAGCATGCCGAACGGGAGTTGATCGCAGGTCTCGGGTCGACGTTGCCGCCGATGGCCAAGGCGCTGATCGAGGGGAATCGGGTGTCCTTGGCCGACATGCAGCTGGTCCTCGAGGAACACGATCGAAGTGGCCGGAGCATTGCCCGCATCCTGACGGCCAAAAAGCTGGTGACCGAGGCCGACCTCATGTGGGGAATGGCTCACGAGATGGGCCTCGAGTTTGTCGATCTCGACATGGCCGGGATCAAATTCGCCGAGTCGGAGATCATCCCCGAGGCAACGGCCCGCTATCACAACGTGCTGGTCATCTCCGATGACGCCAATGGTCTGGTCGTGGCCGCCTCCAATCCTACCGACGTGTTCGCCATGGACGACCTCCGCACCATCATCGGCCGGAGTTTCACAATCGTGGTTGCCACCCGCGGCCAGATCAGCACCTACATCGACCGTGCCTATGGTGCCGGCGACGCCGCGGGCATCGCCGAAACAGCCTCACTCCAGTTCGACCGGGAGGAACCCGGTGCCGCCATGGACGACATCCAGGCGGTTACCGAGGACGCCCCGATTGTCCGGTACGTGAACCTTCTGATGGTCCAGGCGATCAACGAGCGAGCGTCCGACATCCATGTGGAACCCACCGCCAGCAACCTTCGGATCCGCTATCGCATCGACGGGGTCCTCCATGACATGTCGACCGCACCCCGGTCCATCGCTGCCGCAGTTACGACCCGCTTGAAGGTGATGGCCGACATGAACATCGCCGAACACCGGATTCCCCAGGACGGTCGGATTTCGGTGACGATCGGGAACAAGGAGATCGACCTACGCATGGCGACGTTGCCCACCATCAACGGAGAAAAAATCGTGATGAGGGTACTGGACAAATCGAGCGTCGTCCTCGGATTTCCCGATCTCGGTTTCGACGACGATCTGTTGGCCACCTACGCGGGGATCTACACCAAGCCCTACGGGACCATTCTGGTCACCGGCCCCACCGGATCGGGCAAGTCCACCACCCTCTATGCGACGCTCATCGCACTGAACTCACCGGAGAAGAACATCATCACCGTCGAGGACCCGGTGGAGCTCCAACTGCCGGGGGTCAATCAGATCCAGCTCAATGTGAAGGCCGGCCTGACCTTCGCCTCGGCGCTGAGGTCGATTCTGCGATCCGATCCGGACATTGTGCTGGTCGGCGAAATCCGGGACAAGGAGACTGCGGTCATCGCCGTCGAGGCCTCCCTCACCGGCCACCTGGTGCTGGCGACCTTGCACACCAATAGCGCTGCAGCTACGCCGATGCGTCTGGTGGAGATGGGCCTCCAACCCTTCTTGGTCACCTCCTCGCTTACCGGGGTGTTGGCTCAGCGCCTGGCCCGCCGACTCTGCATCCACTGCAAAGAGGGTTACAACGTCACCGAAGCCGAAATCGCGGTGACAGGATGGAAGGTGGAGGAGATGAAGGCCATTGAGGAGATCAGTGGGAGACCTCACTTCTACCGGGCAAAAGGATGCTCCGCCTGTTCGAATACGGGTTACCGGGGCCGGAAGGCCTTGGCGGAGTTGATGCCGATGACCGAAGAGATCAACCGCATGATTATTGAAGGAGGATCCGTGGAAGACATTCATCGGTTGGCCGTCTCACAGGGGATGGTCACCTTACGCGAGAGTGGCCTACGTAAAGCAATCGAGGGCGAGACGACCCTCGAGGAAGTACTCCGGGTGGTGACATGAGCCCCGTCTCGTCGGACGTCCGGGTCGAATGGTCGACCAGATTGGCAGAAGCGCTGGTTGGCGGTGGCTATGCCGCCGAGTCGGACTTGTCGCCGCTGTTGGCCGAAGCGGAGCTAACGGGCCGACCTTTGGCCACCATCCTGATTGAAAGGCAGGTGGCAACCCCGGGAGTGGTGGTGGGTGCCCTGGCCCAACTGGCCCATCTGCCGGCGGTCGATCTGTTGTCGGCGGCACCCGAGTCGCATGTATTCGCCCTCATTCCCGAGGCTGTCGGGCGCAAGTACGAAGCGGTGGCGCTCAAGCGAGATGGGACCCAGTTGGTCGTCGGCTTTGCCGAGCCCCCGACGCCGGAGACCGTCGATGCCCTCTCGACCCTCATCGGCTATCGGGTCATGCCGATGCTGGCCGATCCGACCGTTATCGCCCGGGTGTTGTCATCGGGCCCTCTTCGGGTAGCCACCGATAGCGGAATCTCAGGGGTGAAGGCGGATGAGGAAGATGAGCCGGCCCGGGCGATGCTTCCGATGGCGGCCGATAACGGAATGCCCCTTCACATCGATGACCTGTTGCGCTACGCGGTCTCGGTGGGAGCGTCGGATCTTCACCTGACCGCCGCAATGCCCGGCTGCATCCGACTGAATGGTGCCATCCGCCAGATCGAGGGCTGTCCAACGTTGGGGAGCGAAACCATTCGAGACATGGCGTTTGGGATCCTCCCGGCAGCGCAGCGCGAGCGATTCGAAGCTGAGCACGAGTTGGATACCTCACATTCGATCGCCGGCGTTGGCCGCTTCCGGATGAACGTCTCGATGCAACGAGGCACGGTGGCCGTCGCCATGCGCCCGATCCCCCACGAAATACCGGTATTCGATTCTCTTGGGATTCCCGAATCGGTCCGGGCCTTCGCTGAACTTCGGAGAGGTCTGGTGCTGGTCACCGGGCCCACCGGTTCAGGAAAGTCCACCACCCTGGCGTCCTTGGTCGACATCATCAACCGCAGCAAGCCGTTGCACATTGTCACCATCGAGGACCCGATCGAGTTTCTCCATTCCCACAAGCGGTCGATCATTGACCAGCGGGAGATCGGCGAGGACACCAGTTCCTTCTCCGAGGCCCTTCGTCGGGTATTGCGTCAGGACCCCGACGTCATTCTGGTGGGGGAGCTCCGTGACCTCGAGACCATTTCGACGGCCCTGACGGCGGCGGAAACCGGCCACCTGGTGTTCGCCACCCTCCACACCCAAGATGCCGCTTCGACGGTGGACCGGATCATCGACGTGTTCCCCACGTCTCAACAAGAGCAGATCCGGGTGATGTTGGCATCAACCCTCGAGGGTGTCGTCACTCAGCAGCTCCTGGTGAACAAAGAGGGGACGGGACGGACAGCCTGCTGTGAGGTTTTGGTCTGCACCACCGGGATCCGGAACCTCATCCGCACGGTCAAGACACATCAGATCTACTCGCTGATGCAGACGGGTAGTACGTATGGGATGCAGACGATGGACCAGGGCCTGGCCAAATCGGTACGGGACGGGCTGATCTCCGAGAGTGTGGCGTTTGATCGCTCTCATAACGAAGACGACCTTCGGGCGCATCTCAACGCCTGATCCGAAGCAATAACCCTACGGAATGGGGAACTGTGTCACTCACGTTCGAATACAAGGTTCGGGACCAATCGGGAAGCCTGGTCGAGGGGCAGCTCGAGGGCGACAGCATGGCGTTGGTGGTTCGGAAACTGCGCGAGATGGGCTACATGCCCATCTCTGTCACTCCGAAGTCCAACGTCAACTTGAGAACCGAGATCAAGATCCCGGGGATCACCGACCGGGTCAAGCTGAAGGAAGTGGCGGTCATCACCCGCCAGCTGTCGACCATGGTCGATTCGGGACTGTCGGTGGTTCGCTCCCTCGGGATTTTGGGCGGCCAGGTGGAGAACAAGGAACTGGCCCGGATCCTTTTGGCGGTGCGCCTCGACGTCGAGCACGGCTCCGCTCTTTCAGTGGCATGTGCCCAACACCCCAAGGTGTTCTCTGAACTGTTCTGCACCCTTGTCCACGCCGGCGAAGTCGGAGGCAATCTCGATGAGGTGTTGGGCAACTTGGCCACCACCATCGAGAAGCAGGCCAATCTCAATCGCACGATCCGCTCGGCGATGACCTACCCGGCGGTGGTGCTGTCAGTGATGGTCGTCATCTTCACCGCCATGATCCTCTTCATCGTTCCGGTGTTCCAGAATCTCTTCAAGAGCCTGGGCGGTCAGCTGCCTTTGCCGACCCAGGTCCTCATCGATGTGTCGAAGATCATCTCCAGCCCGTGGGTACTGGTGATCATCGCTGTCATCATCGGGGGCATCTACGGTCTGCGGAAGTGGATCGCCACAGACGAGGGAAGAGTCAAGTGGGACCGGCTGATGTTGCGCCCTCCGATCTTCGGGCCGCTGTTCCACAAGGTGGCCCTGGCTCGAGTCACCTCGACACTCGCCTCGCTGATGAGCTCAGGAGTGCCCATTCTCGAATCCTTGGACATCTGTGCCGACACGGCCGGGAACCGCACGGTCGGCGATGTACTCCGTCAGGCGAAGGACGGAGTCCGCGAGGGGCGCCCCCTGGCCGATCCACTTCGTGAACACGAGGACGTCATCCCTTCGCTTGTCGTCCAGATGATCGAAGTGGGGGAACAGACAGGTGCACTCGACTCCATGCTGAACAAGGTGGCCGAATTCTACGACCAAGAGGTCGAGTCGACCGTGAACAACATGACGGCTCTGCTCGAGCCGCTGCTCACAGTCGTTATGGGTGCCGGCGTGGGCACCATGGTCATCTGTCTCTATCTACCCATGTTCAGCTACATCAAGCTGGTCCATTAGCCCGGGAGCTGTCGGCGGGGTGGAGATCACCGGTTGCATGGGCAGCTGTCGCGTTTCGTCAGCAGATTTCTACGAAAATGCTGGCAGGAGCGTTGAACTTCTCCTAAAGTTCTGACATGTAAGTGCCGAAGGTATGGATAGAACCAAAATGAATTGCCCCCGTGGCCAACTCGGATGCGGGGCTCAGGTCCATTGACCGAAAACCAACATAGGAGGACATCATGTTGTCAAGCCTTATGCGGCGCTTGAACGAGCGGCGTGCCGCTGAGTTCGAGGCAGAAGGATCGGCTGAAGCCGGTTTCACCCTCATCGAGTTGATGGTCGTGCTGCTCATTCTGGCCATTCTGCTTGCCATCGCCATTCCTACGTTCCTCGGTGTGACGGGTTCGGCGAATGACCGGGCGGCCCAGTCCAACCTGAACACGGCGCTCACCAATGCGAAGAGCATCTATGAGCAGAACAGCCAGGCGTACCCAACGGGGACTGCGACCACGACCTGTGCGGCCGCGGCGACCATCACCAATCTCGCGCTTGCCGTCAGCATTGGATGCAATGAGCCATCGCTCTCCATGAACACAGCCATTACCGCCGGTGACACCGTCGGGCTTGCGGCTGGGGCCACCGCCGCAATCTCGTCTAACGACGGCAATGGGGCTGTTGTCTATACATTGGCGAAAGCCACCGGTGAATGCTGGTGGGTCTCGGACAACCCCGCGACGATCACGGCGAACGGTCCTTGGACCGCCGCAGTTGCCGGCCTCCCCGCCACAGTTGCCGGCGTCCCCGAGGCCCAAGGGGTGTACTTCGGCGTTTTCAAGGTAGGAACCAACCTGTGCAACCAGGCGGGTCTCCTTGCTGCTCATTCGAACATCGCCACACCGGGATTCCCCAAGGCAGCGTGACCCCCGGGTGAATCGGGCAGCGTGGCTCGATTCACTACCGAAGTCACCGGCCGGCTTGGTGTAAACCAATCGACAGTGCCCCTCTTCGGAGGGGCACTGTCGCGGACGGGTTGAACATCACTGGCACTCGGATTGGATGTGCTCAGTTGAGAGATGGAGAGAGGATGTGGCGTGGTGTTGACGGGATCTACCCTGACTGACGAAGATGCCGAGGCGGATCCGGCAAGCATCCTCGTCTGTGTAACGAGCGAACGATTGAAAAGTGGGAGCGGCCCAATTCGCTCTCGTTGGATTCCGCTGGCGTGGAGTGTCGTGTTGGTCGCGTTTGGGATCGCGTATCTCTTGGGTTGGGGTCCGCTTGTCCTCCATCACTTGCAATGGACGACTGGCGGCGATCTGTGGGGGATATTCCGCGCCGCTCACTATGTGGGGTGGGGCTTCTTCGGCGGTATCTACTCTTCATCGACTGGTGTCAACACGTTTCCGGGGATATCCCTGTTGCTGGCACCGCTGGCCATGGTGAGTGGAGCATTGGATCTTTCCGAGTCAGTTCCAGGAATTATGATTTCCCACCCCACTGCGGCTCTGCTGCTCCAACCGTTTGAACTACTTCTGACATGCTCCGCGTTGTTCGCGGCCGACGCTGTGGCAGTGCGTCTGGCGGTCCGCACGTCTCTCCGGGTCTGGCTCATCGGGGTAATCGCCGTCGTCGCCTGGCCGGTGGCGGCGGTTTGGGGGCATGCCGAGGACGTGCTGGCTGTCACCTTCGCCTTGCTCGCCATCCGGTTGCTCATCGATGGGAAGAGTCGCCGTAGCGGGTGGTTGATGGGCATCGGTATCGCCTTCCAACCGCTGGTCGGTTTCATACTTCCCATCGCGATGGGCATATCTCCAGCGGGCCGGCGGGTGAAATTCTTCTTCCAGGCCGCCCTCCCGTCAGTGGTGCTGATCGGTATTGCCTTGGCCAGCGATTGGTCTGACGCCTTCCGAGCATTGGTCAAGCAGCCCACTCCACCGGCGCTCAATCACGCCACCCCATGGGTGTCATTTGCTCCTCACATCGGTCATTTCTCGGTTCCGAAGACACAGACCGCGCTTCGGTTAGGTCAACTGCACGGTCACTTTCACACGTTTACCAGTACGGTTAATTCCAGCTCGTTGATCCTTGTCTCGGGTGGCCCGGTCCGCACCATCGGGTTGTTATTCGCGGTGCTGATCGGGTTGTTCGTGTGGCGGATGCGCCCCGACCCCATTGGAATCATGTGGCTGTGCGGTGTGGCGCTCGCTTTACGGTGCTACTTCGAGCCGGTGATGACACCGTACTACCTGGCACCTCCGCTGATTGTGGCTCTGATCGCCGCCGCCCGTATGGGCCGTCTGCGATTCGGGATTGCCGCCGCCGTCGGTCTGGCCGACACCGTATTCGCCTACTACCGGTTCTCGCCTTGGGTCTGGTGGCTTCCCGTGGTGGGCATGCTGACGATCGTTCTGGCCTGTGGATACCCGGGCCGAACGCACCTCCTGGCCGATGGGGTTGCAAGCGGCGATAACGCGAATGAGGACATCGATCCACCGATGTCCTCCGAATTGGTCGTGAGCGTCGGGAACGCATTGGATCAGGCGATTCCACCCCGGTAGCGGTCGTTGTTGCCGACCAATGGCACTTTCTGGCCGCCACCAGCGGCCGGGGCAGCGGTACGGAATTGGCGCTCCGCACATTGGTGCGCCGGCAACCTCCGGGCATGGCCAGCACGACCAGGACCGAGTCGATCCAAACAGCCGAAGGTGAGCAGTTCGACGGCACCGCCGTCATTCCCGACGGTGGCGGCCCGGGGATCTTGTTGCTTCAAGAGATTCTCGGAGTCGGCGGATTCATGTTGGCGAAGGCAAACGATCTGGCCTCGGAGGGCCATGTCGTCTGCTGCCCTGACGTCTTCTGGCGAGTGGAGCGCGGCGTAGCGCTACCCCATGACGAGTCAACCATGGCACAGGCGTTTTCCTACGTGGAGCGCTTTGGAGCGCTCGAACCGGGCCTCACCGGGGGGGATCTGCTCGTCGGCTTGGCCCATCTCCGGGCCATGCCCGAGGTGACCGGCCCATCGACGGTCATGGGGTACTGCCTCGATGGTCGTCTCGCCTACGAAGTGGCGGTGGCCGTTGACCCCGACTGCTGTGTCTCGTACTACGGCTCGGGTATTGCAGGTCCACATTCACGACGGTGCGGACCTGCAATACCCGTCTCCAACCCTTACAGCGGCCCGATGGTGTGCTTTCGCCCGGGCAGGTGCTCTCGTGACGACTCCAGGGCGTCGAGGGCCCGGGCCACCTTCGACCGGGTATCGGCAGGGTCGATGACCTCGTCGACGAACCCCCGTTCGGCCGCTTGCCACGGGGTGAGGAATCGCTCGGTGTACTCGGCTTGGAGCTCGCCACGCTTCTCAGGTGCCGCCCGGCGGTGGAGGATCTGCACGGCGCCCTCGGCTCCCATCACCGCGATCTCCGCACACGGCCAGGCGAAACACAGATCGTTACCCAACCCGCGGGAGTCCATCACGATGTAGGCCCCGCCGAAGGCTTTGCGGAGGATCACGCAGACCCGGGGCACGGTGGCTTCGGCGTAGGCGAAGGCGAGCTCGGCACCGTGGCGGATCATCCCTCTCCACTCGAGGTCTTTGCCCGGCAGAAACCCCGGCGTGTCCACCAGTGTCACCAGGGGCAGATTGAAGGCATCGCAGAACCGTACGAACCTCGCCCCCTTTTGGGAAGCAGCGATGTCGAGGGTTCCGGCCAGCGCTTGGGGTTGGTTGGCGATGAAGCCCACCGACCGGCCACCGATCCTCCCGATGGCGGTGACCAATTGGGGCGACCACCGTGACCAAAGTTCAGTGACGTCGTGATCGTCAGCCAGGGCGGCGGCCACGTTCCGGACGTCATATGAGCTTGTGGTCCGCGAGGGGATCACTTCGCGCAGGGCGGGAACCTCCCGGTCTGGCGGATCATCGAGCGGGCCCAATGGGGCCACCTCGTCGGCATTGGCCGGGAGGAGGCTGAGCAAGTTGTGGACGTGGGCCATGGCGTCGTCCTCGGTGTTGGCCTCGATGGCGCACAGCCCACTGGAACGGGCATGCATGGCGGTGCCCCCCAACTGGCGAAGCCCCAAGCGCACCCCGGTGAACTCTTCGACCATGGCCGGCCCGGAGACGAAGGCAAACGCCTCCGATGTCATGACTACGATGTCGGCGATCCCCAACATGAGTGCCGGGCCCGAAATAGCCGGTCCGGTCACCACCGCGATGATCGGCACCATTCCCGAACATGCGGCGATGGCCCGTGCGCCCTGTCCCCAACCGTGGAGCGAGTCGATCCCTTCGGAGACGTCAGCCCCGCTGGATGCGAGCACCAGCACCAGCGGGATCCGAAGACTCAGCGCCGCATCCGCTCCTTCTTTGATGGTGATGCCGTCCTCCAACGAGAGGGCACCCCGGCGCAGAGCCGACACCGATCGGACAACGATGGCAGGACTATTGCCCATCTCTTCGACGCCGGCTTTGACAGTTCCTCTCACCAGGGTGCGGAGAGCGGGAGCGGCGGTGGGCACTGACCCATGCTACGGACATGGGGTGGACTGTGCTGCGATCGGGGCGAGGTTTTGTTGATCGGTGTCGCCGGGTTGCGGAGAGGTGAGATAGCGGTCGTGCCTGGCGTTCCGCTCGCTGCTGCCCGCTGCCCGCTGCCCGCTGCCCGCTGCCCGCTGCCCGCTGCCCGCTCCGACTCCCGTTCCACGTCGGTCCACGCCAGCGGCTCGTCCTCCCCTGTTCTCCTCATCAATCCCCAGGGCCGGGTAGAGGACCACAGATCCACACTGAACAGGGTGAACGACATGGTGAGCATGGAGGCGAATTCTGCAATTCGTTGGTCGTTCGACGGTCGGAGGCCGACGGGCAGGTGTGAATGACCAAAGGTGGAGTACGGCGGCCGGCCGCTACGAGCACCAGACCCATCAACCCCTGCATAACCGGCGCCGAGGCTTCTGCCTCCACCACGGGAGTGGCCATCGAGCCCACCACCGTCAGGGTGAACCGCCCGACCGCGGTCGGCGGTCACCGCTCATACCCATCAACACCGACACCAACACCAACGGCGGCACCGTCAGGGTGAGGATGAGCCGCTGGATCACCAGGGCGGTTTGCGATCCGTGGGCGGCCAAATTGGCCAAAGGCCAGGTGAAGGCCACCGCCGCAGCCATCCCCGCACCCGCCAATGCCGGCATCTGCTCGGGTGTCCACGGCGTGGCCCATTTGTTCGAGTGCCACACAACCCGGTGGCCGACGACGATGGCGAGGGCGGCCAACCACAACACCGCCCATGACGTGAGGTGTGGTTCCCGGGCACAGGGGCAGCCGGTGTCCATGGGTCCCATTTCCAATAGGGGTGGCACCGGGCGTGGGCCGCCCTAGATTGGCGATGATGGCACGTCTCGATCGGCTCGAACGGGTGACCGACCTTTTGTTGGTATTGCTCGATACCCCCCGCCCGCTGAGCCTCCGAGAGATTGCCGATCGGGTACCGGGCTATCCCGATGGCCACGCTGCCCGGCGTCAGGCCTTCGAACGCGACAAGCGCCTGTTGCGCGACGAAGGCGTGCCGGTGCTGGCCGAAGCGCTCGAGGGGCACGACCAGGTGGGCTACCGGGCCGACCCCGATGCTTACTTTCTGCCTGACCTGGGCCTCGACCATGACGAGCAGGCTGCTCTCAACTTGGCCGTCGCCGGCGTCCATCTCGGCGCGCCCACCGGCCGGACCGCCCTTTCCAAATTGGGCGCCACCGGGGAGCCCCCACTTCTCGCAGCCCCTTCGATGCCGGTGGTCGATCTGCCGTCGATGATCGAACTTCCGGCCCTCCCCGTGCTGTTCGACGCGGTGCGCCAATCGGCCACCGTGACCTTTTTGTACCGCGGCAACGCCCGGCACGTCGATGTGGGTGCTATCCGCTTCCGCCGGGGGTACTGGTACATGGTGGGATTCGACCGCGATCGGGGTGAGGCCCGCACGTTCCGTGTGGACCGGGTGGAGTCAGTGCCCGAGGTGGGCCCACCCTCCTCGGGCCAACTCCCCGACGGGTTCGACCCCGCCGATACCTTCTCGGTCGACCCATGGCGGTTCGGTAGTGGCGAGGAGACCGATGTCGACGTGCTGGTCGACGCGGCTGAAGCCGGACGGGTCATCGGTGAGTTGGGCGAAGGCGCGGTGGTCGAACGACGGGACGATGGGACGGTGGTGGTGAGGTTGGCGGTTACCGACCGACAAGCGCTGGTGACCTGGGTGCTCGATTGGTTGGATCACGCCGAGGTGCTGGGGCCACCCGAGGTGAGAACGGCGGTCATCGATCGGCTGACCTCGATCGTCGCCTCCGGTGGATCGGTCGGCTCGTGAGCATCCCCACAGACACCGCCGGTCGGCTGCGACAACTGCTGGCCATCCTGGCCTGGCTGGCCCAGGTGGGCGAGGCGCCGGTCGATGAGTTGGCCACCCGGTTCGACCTGACTCCCAAGGCCCTCGTCACCGAACTCGAGTTGGCCGCGTGTTGTGGACTCCCCCCGTATACCCCTGACCAATTGATGGAGATAGTCGTCACCGACACCACCGTGTCGACCCGGCTCGGAAGCGCGCTGTCCCGGCCCCGGCGGTTGAGCCCGGTCGAGGGGTTCGCCCTGGCGGCATCGGCCCGTGGGCTGTTGGCCGTCCCGGGCAGTGACGAGGACGGCGCCCTCTCCCGTGCACTCGGGAAGCTCGAGACGGCACTGGGGGCTGAGCGCCTGGTAATCGACCTCGACACTCCGCCGATGCTGGCCATCGTCAGTGACGCGGCCGCGGCGGGAGAGAGTCTGGATATCCATTACTACTCGGCGTCGAGCGACCGTCAGAGTGAACGGGAGATCACCCCTTTGCGGGTCTTTGCCTCCGAGGGGCACTGGTATGTGGACGCCACCTGCGCCCAGGCCGGCGACGTCCGCCGGTTCCGCATCGATCGGATCGATGGGGCCCGGGTCATCGAGGGGTCGGGTGGGGCGGGAGATCGCGCGGCGATGGACGGCAAGCCCGGTGGGTTCGAAGTCTTCGTCCCCGGGCCGGATACCCGCCGGGTCCGGCTCTCACTCGACCCGGTGTTGGCCTGGATGGTGGAGTCGATCCCCACCGTGGCCCCGGTCGAACGGGTGGACGACCGCCTGGTGGTGGAGGTGGTGGTGGGAGGGGATGCCTGGCTCGAGCGGTTACTGCTCCGCTTGGGAACCGGGGCCACCGTGGTCGATCCCTCCGAGGACGCCGGGCTGGCCGCCGACGCCGCTGCCCGCATTCTGCTCAGATATCGTGTGGATATCAAAAATAAAGAAAAATAACAAGATGGTATAGAAAGACTTGAAACAGTACGGTTCGGGATGTGAGGATCCCGCCGTGCTGAAGCTCCATGTCGTCCATGTGGGCCACCACGGGTACTACGTCGAGGGCCGCCGGCTTGGACACGGCGACGACTTGGATGTGGCCATCGAGTCCCCGGGGGCATGGACAGGGCCCGGGGCCCCGTCGCTCGGCCTGGGTGGGGTGGTGCATCCCGAGACATTTGGACGGGTGATGGAGGGTTTCGACCCGGAATCAGGACGCCGGCTCCGGTTGGGCCGGGGTGCTGCCAGCGTGGCCGGGTTCGATCTCACCTTCTGTGCTCCGAAGTCGGTGAGCCTGTTGGAGGCGCTGGCCCCTAAAGAGATCGCCACCGAAGTGGGCGCCGGCCATGATGCCGCCGTGTCCGAGGCCGGCGCCTATCTCTCCCGCACCGCAGTGGGCGTCCGCCGGGGGAGCGGCCGGTCACTGCAGCTGCTGCCGTCGACCGGCATGGTGGCCGGCGACTTCCGCCACCTGACCAGTCGGGCCCTCGATCCCCATCTCCATACCCATGTGGTGGCGGCCAACCTGGCCCAAGGGGTCGATGGCATCTGGTCAGCGGCCGACGGCCGGCGGGTCTTCGCCCACGCTCGGGCGGCCGGGTCGATCTATCAGGCGAGGCTCCGTTTCGAACTGTCGGACAGGCTGGGTGTGGAGTGGGAGGTCCGGCCTTCGGGGCTTGGCGATGTGGTGGGTGTCGACCGGGGCCTGCGGCGGCTCTTCTCGCAGCGATCAGCAGACATCGAAGAGTTTGTGGCGGTTCGCCACGGAGGTGCCTCTGGCCGTCACCCCGGCGCCTTCTATGCCACCCGACCGGACAAGGACCTCACCCGATCCCTCGAGTCACTGGTCTCGTCGTGGAAACGCCGCGCCGCAGACTTCGGGTTCGACATTGGCGATCTCTCCCAGGTGGTGGGGCGGGGTGCTCGGTTGGGGCGAGAGGTCGACGGCGGTGTTGACCCACAACGCATGGTCGACCGACTGGAGGGAGCCGGACGACCGGAGGGCACGATGGCCCGCCGTGATCTGGTGGCGTTGGTGGCCTCGGCGTCACTGCGAGGAGCCACCGTGGCCGGCATCGACTCCACGGTGGAGCGCATCGTCACTTCGGTGGGGTCGAGAGCTGAAACAGGTAAGGGCCACGAGCCGAGGTGGCGGAGGGGAGATGTGTTGTCGGTGGCTCGCGAGCGGGGGAGTGAGTTGACGGTTCGATCCGAGCGGGTGGTCGCGCCCTCGGCTGCAGTCGGTCGACGGGCCGGGAGGGAAAGGGAGACGGCTCGCCACCTGGCCCGCACCGGAGAGCGGCGTCGTGACCGTGGCCACGACCACGGGTTGGGATTGTGATCGGGATTGTGAACTGTCCGTATCGGCTATCGCTCGACGCCGGGGTCGGCCCGTCGGAGCTGTTGGCGACGATGGGCCCGCCCGGAATCGCTCAACATCTTCCACGGCTCGACCGAGTGGGCCGGTGCCAGCCGAACCCATGTCGGCTGATTCCGCTCATCGAAGGCCAGCGCCATGCCCGCCGATCCTCGGGTGATGAGGTCAGGGGGCAGCCGTCGACGCCACTGGGTGGAGGCCGACTCGCCCACGTGGGGACGGCCACCGGTGACCATGTCGGAGAACGGATGACCCGAGGGCGCCCGTCCCGAGGACACCGACCGGGTGGCGATCTCTTCGTCACCGGCCATGGTGGAGAGCGCTTCGAGTGTCCGCACGTCTCCGATGCCGGGCAGCACCACGGTGGTACCGAACAGCGAAGGAAATCCGTCGGCCTCATCGGGCCAACGCCGTCGGGCCTGGGAGAGATCCTGCAGGCTGGCCAATGTCACCACCCCCTGTCCTCCGCCTTCGCTGATCATCGACGGCAGGTTGGGAAGGGGGGCGATGTTGGCCACCTCGTCGAGCGCAAGCAGCACCGGTGGATCCCGGCGAGTTTCACCGAAGGTCGGCTCGGAGGCGCGTTGGTAGGCCGCGGTACGCACGTCTTCGACCAGTCCGACCACCATGGGAGCGACAAGGGCCTGACGATGAGCCGGGGCACAGATGAAGATGGTGTCGGCCGACTCCACGAAGTGGCCGGCATCGAAATCGGGGCCGGCGGTGACCGCCAGCGCCCGTTCGGTCCGGAAACCGGTAAGGGCACCCGACGCGGTGGACCAGATGCCACTCAGTTCCCGTTCATCGGTGGCGGCCATGCCTTCCAGGGCGTTGGTGGCCAGTTCTGCGATCCCTCCGGGGGTGCTGGCCAGGATTGTCTGGGCCGGAAGCGACTTTCGACGGTCCACCCAGGTCAGGACGGTCCGCATATCGGCGCCGTCGAGTGCCGCGGCGTAGAGAAGTGGTGCCAGCAACGACTGTGCCCGCTCATTCCAGTGGGTGCTGTCGTTCTGCGCCGTCCCCCGTGATCCCGCCGCGGCGGCAACCTGCACCAGAGACCGGGCCGAGCCCATGGCCCCGTCCCACGTTCCACATGCCTGCAGTGGGGACCAACGCAATGGTTCGAGATCTCCACTCGAGGCGGTCGAACCGGTGGGGTCGAAGAGAAGACATCTCCCCGATTGGGACCGTGCTGCCGCGGTGGCGTCGAGCACGTCCGGTTTGGTCGAGGTGGAGACAACCGGACCGTTGGCGGCCAACACGTTGGGAATGATCAACGAAGACGTCTTTCCAGAGCGCGGTGGACCCAACATCATCACCGACATTTCGGGTGGGGCGAAGTGCCAATCATCGCCGTCGTGTCCGAGATAGATGCCGAACTCAGCAGAGGCCGATGCTGCGCGCGCGGCGAGCAGGTACTTCGTTTCGCGCTGTTTATCGGTCGAATGCGAAAAAAATGTCATATCCACCTAACGCCGCAATCGCGGTTGGCAATGCCTTGTTGTGTCGGCGAACGTCAAGTGTTCGCAACTCGACCGCGTGTCTCGCGTAGGTAAATAATCCTTGCAAACAAACAGGTTTTTGTCCATGGTCAATTGTGAGCGGCGTGTAGTGACGCTGTTGACGCGCGCAGTCGTGGCCGAACATGGACTTCTCTGCGGAGTGCGGACGCGCGTCAATACACGCGAGGGTCCTTGATCTGAGCCCGAAAAACCATAAAGATATTTATGATTGCAATTCGCTGAGGAGGTGATCGTGAACAAATCGCAACTAGTCCGAGCAGTCAGTGAGACAACATCGTTGGGTCGCCGAACTGTCGAGGATGTGGTTGATGCTTTGTTCGATTCGGTCGTCACCGCGGTTCAGTCTGGACGGAAGGTGACGGTGATCGGTTTCGGGACATTCAACCCGACCACCCGTTCCGCTCGTTTGGGTCGAAATCCGCGGACCGGTGCAGCGGTACCAATCCCGGCGTCGAAAGGTGTCCGGTTCGCCACCAGTTCAGCGTTCAAATCCGCGTTGAACTCCAAGGAGGGAGCACCCATGGCAGTGAAGAAAGCTGCGAAGAAGGCAGTGCGTAAGGCTCCGGCCCGTAAGGCGGCAGCTCGTAAGGCTGTGAAGAAGGCCGTCCGCAAGTAGTAGATCGACGGCTCTGCCGTCATCAGACGACGAACAGCAGGGGCCTGCGGGCCCCTGCTGTTCGTCTCTACAGGTTGCTGATCAGGTGGAAGGCTTCGCCGACCGGAAGGGTGGCCAGGGCCCCATGGGCGGCCAACTGGTGATGGACCTTGGCCGCGAAAGGATCGACGTCGGGGTGCGGTGCCAGGTCGGACAGTCGACCCGGATCAATCCCCATGGTGGTGACCTGTTGGCTGGCGTGACACAGCAGGGCGTCGATCTTCGCCGCCTCGAACCCGGCCGCATCTTCGACGTGGTTGGGTAGGTCTGCCTCCCACAGCAACAGAGACGTGGGCCGATGAGGGGCCGGGCCGATGTCGGGGAAGAAGTGGGGGTCTCGGGCGGCCACCAACGCGTCGAGGCTGAGGAAGCCGGCGTTGCGATGGTCGGGATGGAGTCGGTATCGCCTCCACGGGTCGTGAGCGAGCACCACGGCCGGACGGAGCGAACGGATGACACGAGCCACCTTTTGCCGTTCTTCTTCTCCGTTGACGAGTTCGCCATCCACTTGACCCAGGAACAGCACCCGGTCGTCGGAGGACGGGCCTGACGCTGCCCCGTCGATAACCACGGCCGCAGCTCGACACTCAATCTCTCGGGCCGCCACCAGGGCGGCCAGGTCTTCGTCGGGATCCCAACTTCCCTTGGACCCATCGGTCAGCACCAGGTGATGTACCCGGCATCCGGCATCAGCCCACTTGGCCAGCGTGGCACCGCACCCGAATTCAATGTCGTCGGGGTGCGCACCGATAGCCAAGGCACTCGACGGGATGGGGAGATCAATGGTCACCGGTCCATCGACGAGCAGGTCGCCCACCGGGAGCCCGCTCGGCTGCGACCATCGTTCGTCGCCGGGACGGTTCATGAGAACGCGGAGGCGGGCGTGGTGGAGACGGGGATGACATCAGCGGGTTCGTCGATGTCCCAGGCGAGGTCAGGGCGATCGAGGACCCGGACGGGGAGACCGGTGCGGGCAGCTTCGGTCCGGTGGCGGGCGAAGGAGCCGGGCCCGTAGGAGAACCGGAACCCGGCGTCGGCCGGGATCACAATGACATTGGTGCCGTTTCCGAATCGATCGGGCACCAGGGTCACCCCGGGAGCGTCTCCAACCGAGAAGAGGTCCGAAGCCCGGGGGAGATCGGCGTGGGCCACCGTCACCTGTTCGACCCCCCGCCGAGATAGGAGCTCCACGCCCGCCTCCACCGCGCCGTTGAGGCCCCGTCCTGGTTCCCACACGACCAACGCACCCCGCGACCGGGCCCAGGCGGCTACTTCGTTGTTGTCGCAGACCACTGCGACCGGCAATGGGAACGCCGCCGCCAATACCCGATCGGCCATGGCAGCGGCCAGCGCGGCCCGCTCGTCTTCACTCAACGCGGTATCGAGGCGACCCTTGGCCTCTCTGAATGCCTTGACCGGCACCAGCACGGCTCGGGGGCCGAAAGGCAATGCGTCGCCCGGGAACTGCATCCGTTGGTCGGCGCCTTCCACTCCGTCAGTGTAGGGGGGTCCCGACGGGGCAACCGTCCGGCCGGCGTGGCGCATAGTGTGGCCCCGTGTCAGAAAAAGTTGCCGTCATCGGCGCAGGTTCGTGGGGAACAACCGTGGCGGCACTGGCAGCGGGCAATTCCCCCACCGTGCTGTGGGCACGGGATCCGGTGGTGGCGGAGACCCTTCGCACCGAGCACCGCAATCCGTCCTACCTCCCCGAGTTCCGCCTGCCCGACCGGCTCGATGCCACCGCTGACATCGAAGCCGCGGTGGCGGGGGCTTCATTGGTGATCATGGCGGTTCCGTCCCATGGTTTCCGCGCCGTGGCCGCCGATCTGGCCGAGGTGCTCGCCGACGGCACTCCGGTCCTAAGTCTCACCAAGGGATTGGAACAGGGGAGCCACCTTCGCATGACCGAACTGTTGGCCGAGGTGGTGCCGCACAGCCCGGCCGGCGTGCTCACCGGGCCCAACCTGGCTTCCGAGGTAGCGGCCGGCCAACCGACAGCCGGTGTGGTTGCCCTGGCCGACGGGGACCAGGCGCGCTGGGTCCAGGGCCTGTTGGTGTCGGATACGTTCCGCGTTTACACCAACGGAGACGTCGTCGGGTGCGAGATCGCCGGGGCCCTCAAGAACGTGCTGGCGGTGGCGGCCGGCATCTCGGACGGACTGGGGTTCGGCGATAACACCCGAGCGGCAATGATCACCCGCGGCCTGGCCGAGATGGCTCGGTTGGGCCAGAAACTGGGCGGGGACGTCATCACCTTCAGCGGTTTGGCCGGGGTGGGAGATCTGGTCGCCACCTGCACCAGTTCGAAGAGTCGGAACCATACCGTCGGGGTGGCTCTCGGCCAGGGGCGGTCACTGGCCGATGTGATGGGCGAGATGCGGATGGTGGCCGAGGGAGTGAAGACCGCCCGGCCCATGGTCGAGTTGGCTGCCTCCGTCGACGTGGAGGTTCCAATCGCCTCGCAAGTGGCCGACATGATCGATGGGATCCAGAGTCCGGCAGAGGCAATCGCCGCTCTCATGCAGCGTCCGGCCACCTCCGAGTTCGGGAATCTTCGACCATGAGCGCCGGTGGCACGACCGGAGGCGGCCCCGACGGGCCGCCCGGCTCCGGGAATTCGTCCTTGGATGACGAGGCCAAGGTTCCCGATCCGGAACGGCGGGCCGAAGCCCTGGCCCGGGTCCGCTCGCTCCTCATCGATCTGGGCACCACCGAAGAAGAAATCGACGCGGCGGTGGCCGACGATGTCGTCGATCTGTTGGTGGTGGATCGGATGCTGGTGCCGGCGGAGCGTCGATTGACCCTGGCACAGGTCTTGGCCCGCACCGGGATCGGGATGGAGCAGGCCCGACGAATCTGGAGGGCCCTGGGGTTTCTGGATGTCGACGAAGACGAACTCGCCTTCACCGAAATGGATGTCGAGGCGCTTCAACTGTTCGAGGCCCTGACCAGTATGGGAGTGGCCGATTTCGATTCGTCATTGCAAATGGTCAGGGTCATCGGCTATTCCATGGCACGCATTGCTGAGGCCACCACCGCCCGTGGCATCACTCCGGCCATCGAACCGTCAGGAGACAGCGTCGTTGACGCCGACGTGTACTCGCGGGTGCTCAGTATGTCGCTTCCGACCATGGCCCGGTTGCTCGAGTTCATATGGCGTCGCCACCTTCAAGCTGCCACCCGGCGCGAAATGCTGATTCGTACTCGTGGGGCGGTGGAGGGGATCAGCCCGGTCATGGCCGTCGGGTTCGCCGACATGGTGGGTTTCACCATGCTCAGCCAACATCTGGCTGACAATGAGCTGGCGGCCGTGGTCGCCAGGTTCGAAGAACTGGCCCACGACACTGTGACGTCGTTGGGTGGCCGGGTGGTGAAGATGATCGGCGACGAGGCCATGTTCGTGGTGCCGACCGCCGCCGATGCCGCCCGGATCGGGCTGAGCCTGGCCGAGGCGTACTCCGACGATGAGCTCCTGTCCGATGTGCGGGTGGCGCTGGCGGTGGGCCCGGTGCTGCTCCAGGACGGTGACTACTACGGCCCGGTCGTCAATCTGGCCAGTCGCCTGGTCGGGATCGCCAATCCCGGCACCGTGTTGATGTCCGATGAGTTCCACACGGCCATCGTGTTGGAGACCGAGGGGGAGTTTGTCGGACGGGCGCTCCGGCTACGCAGCCTGAAAGGCATCGGTTGGGTACAAGTCTGGAAACTGTCACGGTTGGGGACCGAGCCCGGGGCCGAAGGTCCACGCAACGTGCGGTGGGAACGGTTCGGCGAGGTTGTACGCGAAATCGACGAACTGCGCAACCGGGGGGAGAAATTGATAGTGGAGCGTCTCCGCCGTTCTGCTGCGGATTCATCTGCCGGGGACCCTGACCTGCCGGGCGGGGACGCCAACCTGTCAGCCGGAGCGGATCATGGCGATCCGGTTACCCCGTAGGTCCACCCGTCAAGCTCGCCTCCTCCTGACGGCCCACGACCCAGCCGGCTATCGGCAGAGAATCCTGTTGCCACCTATCGCCATGGGCGAACCTTGACCCGGCACGCGGGTGCTGGCAGTGATTCGCCGTCGCCCGCCCACCGGGGGAGTATGGCGTCGATGCCAAGTTCTCCAATGTTCGTGTGTGCTGTGCCACGGCAGGAGGCGCGATGACCGGGGGACTGCTGGTCGCCGGCACCACCTCGGATGCCGGCAAGTCATTGGTCACCGCCGGCATCTGCCGATGGTTGACCCGCCGAGGGGTGCGGGTCGCCCCGTTCAAAGCCCAAAACATGTCCAACAATTCAATGGTGTGTCCGGACGGGTCGGAGATCGGACGTGCCCAGTGGTTGCAGGCCCTGGCCGCCCGGGTCGTGCCGGAGGCAGCCATGAATCCGGTACTCCTGAAGCCCGGAGGCGACAACCGGTCCCATGTGGTGCTGATGGGCCGGCCGTATGGGGAACTGTCGTCCTCGGACTGGACGACCGGCCGGTCCGCCCTGGCCGAGGCCGCCTTCGCCGCCTTCGCCGATCTGGCTTCTCGCTATGACGTGGTGATCGCCGAGGGTGCCGGCAGTCCCACCGAGGTGAATCTGCGAGCCGGCGACTTTGTCAACATGGGGTTGGCCCAGCGGGTCGGTCTGCCCGTATTGGTGGTCGGTGACATCGACCGTGGCGGGGTGCTGGCTGCCATGTTCGGCACCTTGGCCCTGCTGTCGGCCGCCGACCAGGCGCTGGTTGCAGGTTGGGTGGTCAACAAATTCCGCGGTCGGCAGAGCTTGCTCGATCCGGGCCTCCAATCGCTGCAGCGGGTCACCGGGCGTCCGGTGCTTGGCGTGATTCCGTGGTTGGAAGACGTGTGGATAGATGCAGAGGACGCGCTGGCCGTCGCCGGTTGGTCCTCGCCGGCGCCAGTCGCAGGTCCCACACTGCGGATAGCCGTCATCCGCCTTCCACGGGCATCCAACGCCACCGACGTCGACGCCCTGGCCGCCGAACCGGGAATCGCTGTCACTGTCACTGCCGATCCCGACACGGTGGTGTCCGCCGACCTGGCTGTGTTGCCGGGCAGCCGCGCAACCGTGGACGACCTCGATTGGCTTCGCCGACGCGGTCTCTCCGACGCCCTCGCCGTTCGGGCCGGTGCCGGTCGGCCGGTGCTGGGCATCTGCGGCGGCTACCAGATGCTGGCCAAGTCGATCGATGATCCGATCGAGTCCCGGCGGGGACGGGTGGCGGGCCTCGGTCTGTTGCCCACCCTGGTCACCTTCGACAACGCCAAGCATCTTGGAACGACGTCGGGGGAGTGGCGGGGCAGGTTCGTAAGCGGCTACCAGATCCACCACGGTGTGGCCATTCTCGATGCCGAAGATCCCGAGGCGGCGGACGTGGAGCCGTTCCTCGAGGGCTTCAGACGCCGAGCCGTGTGGGGATCCACCTGGCACGGCGCATTCGAACATGACGAGTTCCGCCGCGCCTGGTTGACCGAGGTAGCTGCCCAAGCCCAGGTCGCCTGGCATGCCTCCGAGCACTCGCCGGGTTTCTCTGTGTTGCGGGACTCCATGCTCGACCGACTGGCCGACTCCATCGAGCAGCACCTCGATACCGACTACCTGTTCCGCATCATCGAGCACGGACCCGACCCGGACCTCCCATTCATTCCGCCCGGTGCACCCTGACCGGCGGGGTCAGGTGACGATGTGAACGGCGATGCCGAGATCGTCGGCCGCAGTGGCGAGCAGCCGGCCGACACTGCGCTCCGTGCCGAACCAAAGTGCCTGTCCCCAGATGAGGCCGGCGGCGAGGGTCTCGGCGGTGAGCCATCCGGTGCCGCCGTAGCGGGCGGCAATCTGTGCAGCCTCGTCGAGCAAGGGCCGGGGGTTGCCAACCGAAAGTCACAGCCACCGGGCAGGATGGCGACGATGGCTAACTCGACGGTGCTGGAGGTGAAGAAGAAGCGGGAGCCGTTCGTCCCGCCGGACGGCTGGGTGGTCCAGGCATTCCAGTTCGCCCTCGATCTCACCGACGACCAGCGCCGTATCTGTGCCCGCCAATGGGGCGGCCGGCGCTACGCCTACAACTGGACGTTGCGGACGATCAAGACCGGGGTGGACAATTACAACGCCACCGGCGTGGAGTCGGAGCCGCCCTCGTTCTACCGCCTTCGCAAGCAGTGGAACGCCGCCAAGGACACCTTGTGTGTTGACTCGGAGACGGGCGAAATGTGGTGGCCGGAGGTCGGGAAAGAGGCGTTCGCCGACGGGGTGCGGGGTGCAGTCGAGGGCTACTGGAACTGGCAGAGGTCCAAGTCCGGGAACCGCAAGGGCCGAAAGATGGGGTTCCCCCGTTTCAAGAAGAAGGGCCGTGACCAGGACCGATTTACCATCACCACCGGAGTCATGCGCCTGGAGCCCGACCGGCGCCACCTCTCGATCTCGAAGCTCGGGTGCGTGCGGACCCACGAGAACACCCGGAAGATCGAGCGGCTGGTCACAAGTGGTCGTGCCCGTATCCTGGCGGTCACCGTGCGGCGGTCGGGCTCCAGGGCCATCGCCTCGCTCCGGGTCATTGTCGCCCGTCCCCAGCAGCCGTCGAGCGGGGCCACGTCGGTCGTCGGCGTCGACGTCGGGGTGCGCACGTTGGCGACGGTGGCCAACGCTGAGGGACGAGTCCTCGAACGAGTGGCCAATCCGACTCCGCTGGCCAATGAGCTCTCCGCCCTCCGCCCTCCGCCGTCTTAACCGCCAACGGTCACGCCGACAGAAGGGATCCCGCCAATACCGAGCATCGAATGAACAGATCACCCGGCTCCACCGCCGGATCAGAGACATCCGGGTACACCACATCCACAACCTGACCACGAGGCTTGCCAAGACCCACGGCACGATCGTGGTCGAAGGTTTGGACGCGGCCGGGATGCTCTGCCAGAAGGAGCTCAACGGCGCCCGTGCCCGCAGACGCGGGCTCGCCGACGCAGCCCTCGCAGAACCCCGCCGCCAGCTGCGCTACAAGTGCAGCTGGTACGGAAGCCAGTTGATCGAGGCCGACCGGTTCTTCCCCTCGTCGAAGACGTGCCACACCTGTGGCCACGTCCAAGACATCGGGTGGGAGCGGTCGTGGACATGCGACGAATGTCGAGCCATCCACGACCGGGACGACAATGCTGCGATCAACCTCGCCCGCTGGCCGAAGTGCCAGTCGGACGACCTGGGTGGAGTTGCCGCCCCGGTCAAGCATGGAGCCGTGCATAAGACCGGGCCTCGTCCGGCAGCTGGCGTGGACATGCGAAAGTCCTGAAGGACCGAGCGTCTGACTGGGGCAACCCCGTGAGGGGTGCAGGTGAATGATCACCATTGATCATTCACCTGCAACGGTAGCGGATGGTGTCCCGGTCTGTCGGGCCCAACGTGGCAAGCAGCTGGGAGATCTACCCGGCACACCGGGTCGGTGGATGCGCTGTAGAAGTCGCCAGTGGCGGCTGGCCGGGAGCACCAGGTCTTCTGTGTCGGGTAGACCATCCGGCTATCTGCCGCCCACCACGCGCGCTGCCAGGTATTCGTCGACGACGATCACCGCCGGTTGTTTGCCGTCCGGTCAGTCGGTGTCGTCGTGGTGGCCACCGAGGATCGGGTCGGCCTCCAAGTAGGCATCGAGGGCGGCCTGAAACTCGTCGACCAGGTCACCGGTCGTGATCCGGGCCAGCACCTCCCGGCCGGCCGCCGACAGGCGCGGATTGCCCGCCCGGCGCCGCCTGCGGCGCTCTTCTGAGACATCGAGGACCACCATCTGTTCCATTGTGCCGCCTCCCGCCAGCGAAGGAACAGCAGCTGACGGAAGAACCAGGACCGGTTGTGCTCGGCCCGGCCACGCTCCTCGTTTCGGCCCCCTCTGGATTGATCGAGGTCAACTTGCCAACTGACAACTCGCGCAGGTCGGTGGTTTGCGACTTGACGCTGGCGCGACCGGAGGAACCTCAGAACTGACGTTGGCAATGGCAGTGGAAACAACTGACAAGGGCAGCCCGGTCGGCGTCTGCCTGTGAGAACATCTTGGGTGCAGGCGAACGATGGCTCAGGGGAACTCACACCGAGTTCGACAGCCGGTGCGCGGGTCCGAGAAGAGAACCGAGGATTGGGCATGAACTGGACATGGAACATCCGCAGCCGGGATGGTGGAATGAACGGGCTCGAGTTCACCCGGGCAACCACCGCCGGAGGTTTCACCCGGGTCCTGGTTCACGCCGCCCCCGGCCAGGCGTCAGTGGAAGTGTTCGCCGACGATGGTGGGGTCGTGGTGCGAGGTGACGTTGACCGCGCCGGTGAGTACTCCCCGATCACCCTGCTGACCCTCGAGGGTGGGCTCACCCGAAAAGAGGTCTGGCCCGATGACAGCCTGCTGGGCCTCCCCGTGCTGATCGCCGGCGGCGAAGTCGGGATACTGACCGAGTGGCACCATGCAGAAGACCACAGTTGGTGGAAGTGGTCGGTGGAGTTCTCCAACCACACCGGAAGGCCGGCTGATTGGGCACCACCGGACCCGAAGGTGAAGCACTGAGGGCGGGCTGCTCTGGGGACGCCCGCTTGCAGACGGACCGGCGGCCGGCAGGTCACACACTTTGGTCGACCGTTGGTCCCTACTGATCTCCGTCGATGACATGGCGCACGACGTTCCGTAGTCGGACCATGAGCCCGGCAGACGGGACCACCTTCCCGGCCACATAGGTCGAAAAGCGCGAGGGTGACGTCCCGATCCTTTGCGCCAGAGCCGCTTGAGTGAGTCCGGATTGCCGAAGCAGACCCCGAACCTCGACGGCGACTTCGGAGCGTTCGAAGTCAGGGGCGTCGGATCGGGCTTTGGCAATCACCATCTCCATGAGATCGGCTGTTCCATACGGACGCGAGATGGAAACCGCCTCTTCGACCTGACGGGCCACTGGACCCCACGGGTCGTTGACAATGGCGGCACTCAACCGCTGCCAGTCAGGTAACGATCCTCGCTCCAACGCTGCGAGTACCCCCGCGAATGGCCAGGTGTCGACCGGATCGTCGGGAGTGGACGCGAGATTACGGAACTTGAGACCGGTGTTCATTTGTCACCAGATGAGGGCTGGGGAGGCTGTCCCACCGCCATCTCGACAGCGACCGCTTGACATACACCGGTAACTGTTTTCCATTCGGTCCAACGCGAGTCGAGATCTTTGTATCGGGACAGTTGCTCGGCCGTGCGGCGATCTTTTGCTGAGGGCTGGCCAATTGTCGGATGAGCTGGGTGGCCACTCCAACAGCTTCCGGACCGCGTTGATCTGCGTAGTACCTGTCCATGTTGGCCAGCACTTTGCCCGCATGAGCGATGCCGTATCGATCAGACAACGCGGCTACGTCGAGGTAATCCCGGGCTTGATTTCGCCGGACGATGAGATTTCCCTTGACCCGCAGTGCCTCGTCGGGGGTCGGGACCCGAAGTGTGTGGCCGGATGGAAGTTCCACCTCGGCAACTTCCAGTGGAACCTTGCGAATGAGCTGACGGACGCCGGTTTCAGTTCCTCCTAGTTCTCCGAGGATGACCTTTCCGGGTGTCAGCCGATTGGTCACCCAACCGTCAGTCGCCTCGATCGCTTCCAAGACAGCGTCGTACCGTTCGGCCAGATCGTTCAGCACATGGTCGTGCACAGAGGACGCGCGGTGATCGCCATAGAGGGCAGCAGCACCCTCTGTCAGTCGAGGCGGAGGGTGGCGATCCCGTGGGCTCGGAGTTCGAACCGACCGTCGAAGGGCAGGAGGGGCCGGCCTCGTAGGTCGACCAACCAACCCGATCGACCGTCGACCTCCACCACGGTGGGGAGGTCGCCCGGGTTGAACACCCGCAGCTCGAGGGCACCGGCCTCTCGTCGTATCGAGGACACCTCCGCACCCCGGATGGTGAGCGGCGACCCCGAGGCGGGTCGTGCGCCACCGCCGAAGGAGCCCACCGTCAGCAGGGGTACGAGGACGTCATCGGCCAATCGGTAGGGATTGGTGTCGTCGACCGACAGCGCATACCTGGCCTCGACCGGGCCGATCATCTGGGGGCCCTCGATGGGGGTCATGGGGCCAGCCGGGAGGGGACGGGTGCTCATCCCGAATCGGGACAGCATTCCGGTGGACCGGAGCAAGGTGAGGGCCAGGCCGGTTGCCCGCGGCTCGGAGTCGCCAACGCTCACGATGTCGACGAGTTCGTACTCGAGGAGCCCCTCGTGGATCACCGTCAACCCCCCGGCCGACACGAAGCGGCGCGAAGGAAAGGTGGGGGTGCCGAACTCGTCTTGTCGGCCCTCGGCCTTCAATCCGCGTTCGACGACGGTGAATGCGCACTCGGCTCGTGAGGCCATGGCCGGTTCGGGTAGCGGGAAGTGAGCACGCAGCCGGTGGTCTCTCGAAGGATTGTCGAAGGTGGTGTGCACCCTTGTCATCGTTTCGTCGGCCCGGAGCTCCAAGGTGGTGGTGACTTCGGTGGTGCGTGATCCGACCCGGGCCCGCCGGTCGCCATCCACCCGTTCGGGCCAGGTGTAGGTGGAGGTCACGATCACGGTGCCCCGCACCGGGCCCCGGTCTCCAATGGCGACGCTCACCGAGTCGGGAGTGTCCACCGTGGTGTCGTTGGCCGGCGGAGAGTAGTTGTAGGTATCCCCATGGTCACCCCCGTCGACCAACCGGCCGTAGCCGGGCACCCCATCGAGGGAGAAGGTGCCGTCGCCGGGATTGACCACCACCGTCATCAGGCCGTTGGAAAGGGTCACACCAGAATCCGAGTCACCGGCGACGGAGACCGGGCAGGCGAGACGGGCGGGCACAAACCCGGCCCACCCGAACCCCGGGACCGACTCCTGGCGAGCGAGGATCCGCCGCATCGCCGGTTGGTCGATCGTCACTCGGACTTCGGTGTCGGGGTAGGCGGTGAGCCGGGTGAACAACTCCCGTTTGATCTCTTCGATGGGCACCCCCTCGGCAGCCTCGGGCCCGATGGTGAGGGTGATGCCGAGACCGGTGTCGTCTTCGGTCAGCGACACCCCGGTCACGTAGGTGTCGTCGTCGATGCGCGACCCCTGAATCAGTCCGAGCATGCTGACGACCGTGGCGCCACTGAGGGTGATGGTGCCGGGGAGACTGGCCCGCTGGGAGATCACCTGGACATCCGGCCCCGGGTCGCCGACGGCCGGTACCACCAGTTCCACCATGCCCGCCCGGTCGCCGGCGGCCGGATTGACCACGGCGGTCCCCGGTTCGGTGAGCGAGGCGCCGATGGCAGCCAGTGCTTCACCGGTGAGGCCGTCACCTACATTGCGAGCCTCGGCGTAGCGGTGGAGCACGGCGTCGACCACCTCGTCCACCGAGCAGGCGCAGATCGAGTCGTGGGCGGCGTTGCGGATCATCAGCTTCCACGCCACATCGAGAAATGCCCCCGGCCAGCCGGCCCCGGGGAGGTAGAGGGCACTGAGCGGTTCGGCCAGCCGTTCGAGCGACCGTTCGGATCGCGCCGCCGCCTGTTTCACGTCGACCCGGTTCGACCCTACGCCCATCAACAGATTCGAGCGGTATCCCGAGCGGAGCTCTCCCTTCCACTCGGGCAGGTCATCGCTGGTGAAGTCACTGAGGTAGTCGGGCAGTGAGCTGATACAGAGTTCGAACTCATCCTGCATCTCATTGACCTCGGCGACCACCCGGCCCAGCCAGGGCTGGGGACGTTGGTGATCGGTGCCGTTCATGAACAGCACCGGTGCATCGTCGGCCAGGAACGACCCGATCTCATCCATGTGGGACCGGAGCCGACGGACGAGGGCCTTGGCATCGTCGGGCACGGCCGCACCGTTCCCGTATCCGGCAATGAGGTACTCGGCCCTGACCCGCGTCCGGTCGGGCGCCTCCCAGACGAACGCCGAGGTGTCGATGGCCGACGGGACCCCTCGCCACACCACTGCATGGTGCAGCCCGGCCAACGAAAGAATCTGTGGCATCTGGGCGATGTGTCCGAACATGTCGGGGAGGTAGCCCACATCCATCACCCCTCCGAAGGCGGTGCCCCGTCTGATGCCGGCCTGCAGGTCGCGGACGATGGTTTCGCCCGAGATGAGGAACTCGTCCATCAGGATGTACCACGGACCCAGGGTGAGCCGTCCGGCGGTTGCCAGCGCGTTCAAGCGCTCCTCGTTCTCGGGGCGGATCTCGAGATAGTCGTCGATGACCGCCAGTTGGCCATCGAGGAGGAAGGTCTTGTAGGAGGGATCCCGTTCCAGAAGGTCAATCAGGCCATCGATCAGATGAACCAGCTTCAACCGGAACGTCTGGAACGGGTCATACCACTCCCGGTCCCAGTGGGTGTGGGGGACGACGGCGATGCGTCGGGGCGCCGATGGCCGCCCCCCAGCTTCAGAGGCTGACGTCGAAGAGGTCATGGGGCGAGGGGGCCGTGCTCCGCTTCGTATTTTTCGAGTTCGCCGACGATGCGCGCCGCATCGGCCGTGGTCTGGTCGGTGGAGCGGCCCTCGTGATCGGCGTACGCGGCGGCCCCCAGTTGACGCAGGAGGTCGTCGGCGTTGCGCTTGGCCTGGACGGCATCGAGCTTGGCCTGGCCGGCCTTCCCTGCCTCGCTGGCTTTGGCCAGCCCGACTTCCGCCTGTGCCTTTACCTTGTCCATGAACCCCATGGATCCTCCTCTCCGCCGCCCGCGCTTGCCGCTGGCGTTCGACCGAATCGTAGAACGTCGGAGGGGTGCCGTGCTCCCTGGGGCCCTGTTGGGCCAGGACAACCCCGACGGGTCCGGCGCGCTAGACATCCACCCATGGGTCCGGGCCGGGAAGGTGGGGGGCAACTGCGTACGTGGAGGGATCACCTGCCGTCGGGGAGCCGGCTCCAAGCCTCTGACCTGGTGACTTCGGGGACGTTGGTCCGGGCGTGGGCGGACCGGTGGGGGGCCGATCCCGAGGCGCCGGTACTGATGGACGCGGCGCCGACGGCCGGGCCCTCCTCACCGGCCGGGCTGGCTCATCGGCCCGGCACCTGGTGGTCGGCGGAGGAGTTCGACGCGGCGACCCGCCGGGCGGCCGGGCGGCTGGTGGCGGCCGGCCTTCGGCCTGGCGACCGTGTGTTGTGGTCCACCGGATCATCGGTGTCCTCGATCATCTGCCATGTGGCCGCGCTGCGGGTCGGGCTGGTGGTGGTGCCGGCCAACACCGCCTACACCCAACCTGAGATCGCCTACATCGTGTCCGACACCGGTCCGGCGGCTGTCATCGTCGATGACCCGAAGCGAGGGCGATGGGCCAGGGATGCCTCCGAGCGGGACCTGATCGTGACGGGACCCGATCTCGACCTTCCCGACGGGGAGCCGGGCCGGCTCGACGCTGCCCTCCCCGACGACCCGGCGCTCATCTGTTTCACCTCCGGCACCACCGGAGCTCCCAAAGGGGCGGTCCTGTCCCACCGCAACCTGTTGGCGGCCACCCGGGCCGTGTGCTTGGCATGGAGATGGACCCCCGCCGATCGCCTCATCCATTGCCTTCCGGTCTTCCACGCCCATGGTCTGTGCGTCGGTATCTACGGGACCTTGGTGTCGGGAGGGTCGGCATTGCTTCTTCCGGGTTTTGATCCCGATGCGGTCGTCGATGCCGCTTCGATCCACCACGCCTCCCTGTTCTTCGGGGTTCCGACCATGTACCACCGCCTGGTCCGCTCGGCCCGGGCAGCCGAGATGGGTCGGCTCCGACTCTGCGTCTCCGGCTCTGCTCCGTTGGCGGCCGATCTGCACCGTGAGATATCGGCCGCCATCGGCATGTCCGTGCTCGAGCGGTACGGGATGACCGAGACCCTGATGAACGCGTCCAATCCGTATGACGGGGAACGCCGTCCCGGATCCGTGGGCTTCCCGCTCCCGGGGGTAGAGGTGAAGCTGGCCGGGGATGGGGAAATCGGCGTACGAGGGGCCAACGTGTTCGATGGCTATTGGGAGCGCCCTGCCGCCACCACCGACGCCTTCGAAGACTCCTCCGATGGTGGGGGACGATGGTTTCGTACCGGCGATCTCGGTACCATCGATGATGGCTACCTCACCATTCGCGGTCGATCCAAGGAGCTGATCATCACCGGCGGCTTCAATGTGTATCCGAGCGAAGTCGAAGAAGTTGTACTCACTCATCCCGGGGTGGCCGAAGTGGCAGTGACCGGCACACCGTCCGACGAGTGGGGAGAGGTGGTCACCGCCTGGATTGTCGGCAACGGGCGCGCCCCGTCGGCGGAAGAACTATCCGCCTACACCGCCGACCGGCTGGCTGGCTACAAGCGACCCCGGATCGTTCATGTCATAGACGCCCTGCCCCGGAATGCTCTGGGCAAGGTGGTCCGGAGCGAACTCGGGCGATGAGTGCCATGGCCCGCCCCTCCACCGAGGCCGAACTGTCGCTGGTGAATGAAGGGTTCGACATTATTGTCGGCCTCGATGAGGTCGGCCGGGGTGCCTGGGCCGGTCCGGTGTCGGTGGGGGTGGCGCTCATTCCCATGGAGGTGCCTCCACCCGAAGGCCTGCGGGATTCGAAGTTGGTCGCCGAGCACCATCGCGAGGCCTTGTTCCCGCTGGTAGCAGCCTGGTGCATGGACTGGTCGGTAGGCCACGCCGGACCCGAAGAGTGTGATCAATGGGGGATGACCATCGCCCTGAGGTTGGCGGCGCGACGGGCATTGGCCGGGCTGTCGTGCATTCCCGACGTGGTGCTTGTCGACGGCGGCTTCGACTACGTGACCGAACCCGGCAGCGGAGATGCCGGGGTTGGTTTGAAGCCGGAGGTTCGAACCCTGGTCCGGGGCGACGCCACCTGCACCTCGATTGCCGCCGCATCGATCGTGGCCAAGGTGACCCGGGATCGGATGATGCGCGACCTGTCCGAAAGCTTTCCGGCCTTCGACTTCGATCGGAACAAGGGATATCCATCTCCGACCCATCGAACCGCGTTGGCCGGACGCGGATTGACGGCTATCCATCGCCGGTCCTGGTCCTACGTGGAGAACCTGCCGTACCGCTGAGAGGGAAGTGGTTGCATGCCGGCCGCCCACGGTATTGGACGGTATCGAACAGACCGGAAGATGGTGCCATCGGGAGATCAGGAGGGAACCGGAACCTTCATCGGTTCGACGGGCTCACGGTGAAGGTGGCCGTGCAGGGGGTGCAGTCGTTGACAAAGGGAATCGGTCCCGACGGCGAATACGCCGGCGTGAAGTCGTGGAGCAACCCGGCCGCCCAATACCGGCGCGGCTACAAGGATTGACATCGGAGGAGCCCGTGCCGATCGCAAGGACTCGGGGTGGTCGGTCATTTCCTCACCACGCCCCAGTGCACTGCACTGCAACTGCACTGCGCCGCTTGGTGGAACGAAGGAACAGTCTCTATTTCGGGATTGGTTCTTTCGGCAGACCGAGCACCCGTTCGCCGATGATGTTGTGCAATACCTCATCGGTGCCACCGGCCACCCGCATCCCCGGTACGCCCAGAAAGAACTCGGACCATGCGTAGGTGCCCCATCGTCCGTTGTCGGCGATCAGTTCGGGTCCGAGAACCGATGAGAGCAGTTCGTAGGTGCGAACCATGTTGGCGGTGAGCGACAACTTGCCCAGGGACATTTCCGGCCCCGGCAGTTGGCCGGCCGCGACCTTGGCCATGGAGCGGAGGTTGGTATACGCCGCCACCCGATCGTGGATGATCACGTCGGCAAGCTGCTGACGAATGAGGGGATCGTTGGCCCGTCCCTGGGCCCGGGCCAGTTCGATGAGGCGCTGTGAGGAGTGCAGTCCGACACCACCGCCCCCTCCGCCGATGGCGGCCCGTTCATTCATCAGGGTGGTGAGAGCGACAGTCCAGCCTCCGTTCACATCGCCCAGTCGATGGGTATCGGGGATTCTCACATCGGTGAAGAAGACCTCGTTGAACGACGCCCCACCTGTCATCTGGCGCAAGGGTCGCACCTCGACGCCGGGCGCATGCATGTCGACGACAAAACCGGTCAGTCCTCGGTGCTTGGGCTGATCGGGGTCGGTGCGACAGATGATCTCCCCGATATCGGAGTACTGCGCGCCGGAGGTCCAGACCTTCTGCCCATTCACGATCCATTCGTCCCCATCGCGGACTGCCCGGGTCTGAAGGGATGCCAGGTCGGAACCGGCCGCCGGCTCGCTGAAGAGCTGGCAGCCCACGATGTCGCTCCGGTGCATTTGGCGGAGGTAGGCCTCTTTCACCTCTTCGGTGGCGTGAGCCAGAATGGTGGGGGCCACCATCCCCAGCCCGATCCCGAACGGAGCCTGTGACGGAGCCCGGTAATCGGCGGCCACCGAGTTGTAGATGCGTTGGTAGGAGCGGGGAAGTCCCCGGCCCCCATAGGTCTCGGGACCGGTGATCCATCCGAATCCGCCGTCGAAGACAGTTCGTGCCCACTCTTTGGCATTGGCGACGTCAGAGGCCTCCTCCTCGGGGGTGCGCTCGGGGAACAGACCCACATAGTCGGACCCTTGGCCCCACACGAAGTTCTCGGCCGTCCGGCGCGGGAGATGAGCGTCGAGGAAGGTACGGACTTCGCCTTCGAACTGCTCTTCGGTGATCTGGGTCGTGTCAGCGGCAGTAGTGGTCATATCGGCAGATCCCCTTTGTTTCGGTCGATTTCTTGACCGTTCAGTCCAGACGCACGTCAGCGTATCGGTAGGACCGTCGGAGGGGTAACGACCCCGATCCGATCGATCGACACAGGGGGGACCCTCCTTGTGCAGCCGAGATATCGGATGCGTCGGCGGATATCCCCTCGAGTACTCTGTCTGGCCCGAGCTATACAATTCGATAGCCAAATTGAAGACGACCACCGGCGAGCAGGCACGGGGAGCGAGCCACCCTGCTCGCGCCCCCCCCGCCCGGGGACGGGTTCGAGAATGGCGGGTTCAATGGTTGCTGGTCGGTGAGGGAACCATGGAGCCATGGCGCCAGGTGTTCGAGGGGGCGAAACTGCTCCGTTTGTTGCTAAAGCTGACGCTCTCATCAGCCGATAACCCACTGGTGCGCACCGGCCAAAAGTTTGTGAGGCATGAAATTTCGGATGCCGGGGTGTCACTCATCGAAGTGATGGTGGCCATCACTGTTCTGGTCATCGTCCTTGTGCCCGCATTGTTGCTGGTCACAAGATCGACCAGAGCCGTCTACAACAATCAGTTCAAAGTGACCGCAGCCAGCCTCGCGAGCGGCCAGCTCGAAGCGGACCGCGCCTTGGCAGTCGAACGGACATTGCCCACACCGGCGTCATCCCCGCCGCAGGCTATCGGCGGGCCGACTATCGGCTCAGAGACCTACTCGATCACCCAGACGGCCGGTTGGTGCGTGCCACCCACCACCTCCAACGGGTCCTGGGCATCCTTCACGTCCACAGGTAGTTCGTACGCCTACGGCGTCGTGGTGAAGGTGACGTGGAAGGAAGACTCCACTGGAGTCCAAGTAGCCGGCGTGCTCACCACCCCGCAAGGGATGTTCGCCCCAGGGGCATACCCACCGTTCACAACGAACTGCCCACTATGACCAAGGCTCCCTCTACGCGGTGCGCAACACGTGACGACTCGGGCATGTCGCTTGTCGAGTTGATGGTCGCCATGACGTTGTTCGTCGTGGTGATGACAATCGGTTTTGTTGTGACGAGCACCGTGGTGAGAGTTACCTACAGCACTCAACGCAGCGGGTTTCTCACCGGTCCGGCTCAAAACGGGATGGAGACACTCCAGGGGTTCTTTTCCGGAGCGGTTCCCAACCAGACGATCTCCACTCCAAGTGGGCCAAACCTCTATGTCAATCAGTGCTCGGTCACGGCTCTCACCAGCACCGCAACCGACGTCTGGCTATGTGCCGTGCGCTCTGGCTCCAACACCGCGTACAGCTACGAGATCCACTTCCCGAGTTCGACCTGTACTCCCAACGGCATCTGCACCCTGCAAATCGACCAGCAAGGTTCGGCCCAGCCGGTCGCGCAAATCGACAACGTGTGTGCACATTGTGCCAACGCGACAAATACGTCGTTCGGATTCACGCCCACGCCCGCCGATCTGTCCGTAATCCCTTTGGTGGCCATCACGCTCACCATTGCCGCCCCAACTACTAACGGGAACGCCAATCCGTCCACGACCACCACGGTTGTTCGTCAAGTCATGTTGTCCAACTCTTTGGGAGGACTCCTATGACGCGGCACACCTGGCGCACCATGCCGATGAAAGAGAGTATGAGGCAGCAGGCCACCGACCTGGGCCAGGCCATGCTCTTGGTCATCGCTCTGATCGCGATACTCGTCGCAGTGCCGGTTGCGATCAGCGTCCTGGCTGTGGGCCAGGTATCTACCAGCGAGAATGCTGCCTTGATGGTTCAGGCCAAGCAGGCCGCCCAGGCCGGGATCAGCGACTACATAAATTACGTCCAGGCTGACTCGACGTACACCAAGTACTGCAGTAGTGGAATGACCAGCGGAGCAACACAGTGGGCATGCCCTGGATCGACGTCGCCCGCGCCGACGCTGACCAATCCCGCGTTCGTCAATTCGCCCACCTTGGCAGGAAAGTGGTATTCCGACGGTTCGACGATGCGAGGTGTCGCAAATGGGACCCCGTCGTACCGTTACGTAGTCAATTCTCCCAATACGGCCAATCCGGCCCTGGTCCTCATCTACTCCATCGGCCAGGCAGGGACGGCCGCAGGCCAGCACGTGTCTGCCACCGAGGCAGCCGCTCTGACCGTCTGCGCCTCCGGCTGCTTGACTCCGACAGCCGGAGTGTCGTGCATCAAAGTTCCCAACAGAGCGGTGAGCGCCAAAATTGTCGCCTACGGGGCACAAGGTGGGGGTGGTGGGTCGGATGCAGCGGGAGGTGTTGGCGCACTATTGACCGCCACGGTGCTGGTGACCGCGGGGCACACGCTGGACACCTATCCGGGTCAACCCGGGCAGGCCGGCAACCCGCAGCTACTCAATCTTCTCGACCTGTTGGCCGGCGCCGGTGGTGCCGGCGGAGTGCCACTATCGGGAGCGTGTCCATTACCCCAGACTTATTCGCCGCCGGACCTGGGTGGAGGCAACGGTGCCCTGCCTGGCGGCCTTGCCGACGTCCTCACTGACGGCGGCGGTGGGGGGGGAGGGGCAACGATGGTCTTCGACGCCACCGCCACAACCAACAATATGGTCGCGGTAGCCGGCGGCGGTGGCGGGGGAGGAGCCGGGGACCTCTTGCAATTTCTGGGCGGCCCGCCCGGTGCCGGTGGCTCAGCCGGTAGCAGCCCACCGGGATCGGGCGGAACGGCCGCCGGTCTCCTCTTGGTGTTTCCCGCCGCACCGGGAGGAACGGGCGGTACCTGGGCAGTTCCGCCAGGTCCGGGGCTGTGCGCATCGACGACCGTTGCCGGTGGAACAGGAACGGCGCCTGGCAATGCCTGCGGTCAAAACGGGTATCTCCCCACCAATCTCCTCGGTGCGCTCACCGGTGGAGGAGGAGGAGGAGGTGGTGGCTATAGCGCCTCGTCACTCGGCGGAGGCGGCGGCGGGACCACTGGTGGCCTCCTTGGCATTGCCGTCGGCTCGGGAGGCGGCGGCGGCGCCGGCTATTCCTATGCGAACAATGGGCCATGTCCCGCGCCCACGATTGTTCCCGCTGCCTACCCGACGGGCGACACCACTGGAGCCGGCCAGATCTCGATCACCTTCTTTGCCGGAGCTTGCGGCACCAACCCGCTCACCACGGTCACCGGGACTATTCGTGCCGCCGCGGCTCCGTAGCCGCCGCCACCTCTCCGGCCCGCTCGACGGCTCGGCGGACGAACGAGGCGAACCCGTCAGGGTGAGACAAGTGGGCCCCGTGGAAAGCACCCGGAATGTCGAAGAGTTCGGCGTTCGGGGTGTGCTCGACCAGCCACGCCACACCGGCCCGGTGGTGGGGGACCGACCGGCCACCGCGGCCGAAGAGGGCGGGGATCCGCATGGACGTGACATCGAACGGTGGATCACTGACCCGGATGGCGTTCAGTTCCGCCACCAGAGCCGGCCCGTCGGCCCGCCGTTCGGCCTGGGAGGATTCGGACAGCCGGTCCCAGGCACCGTCCCCGACGACCCGTCGGAAGAATCGCTCGGCTTCGGTATCGGGATCGTCGCGGAGTTTCTGCCTTCGCGCCGAGCCACTGCCACTCGTCCAAAGCGGTAGCCACGGAAGGGGAGGCTCGTAGGCGGCCACCGAGGTGATGGAGTTGGTGGGGTCACCGCGAAGGGCGGCCCCGATGGCAATCGTCCCGCCGTAGCTGTGTCCGATCACCACCGCCGGTCGCCCACCGATCACGCTCACCAGATCGTCGATCTGTCCATCGATGCTGGTGTGCAGTGGAAAGGCGCTACGAGAGCGGTGGTAGCCGCGCCGGTCATAGACGACTGTATGGAGATCGCCGAGCCGACGCAGTACCCGGGCGAAGCTGGTGGACCTGTCGAGAGACCCGTGGACCAGCACCACCACCGGGTCCCCGGGCGGCCATTCCGAGGGAACGTGCTCGGTGACTGCCAATCCGCTCACGTGCTTCATGTCGCCCGTCAGCCTGTCAGATGGCCGTCAGATGCCGCCACCGGACGATTCATTTGTCTGATCTGAAGGTCGGCATAATCGCAGTTCACACCGGCTGTCTGTGCCCGATCTTCAGCAAATATGGGCCGAAATGGCCCGAAATCCGCGCCTTGGGTCCATATTTCGTGCATTGTGGTGGCTTCCGTAAACGAAGGAGACAGAGTGCCCATTACCAAAACAGACCTGATTGCGGCGGTTGCAGCCCACACCGATTCGACCATCAAAGACGTTGCTGCCGTGTTGGCGGGTTTCGAGGATGTCGTGGTGGCTAACGTCGCCAAGGGCGAGAAGATCGTCATGACAGGATTCCTGACGTTCGACCGTGGAGAGCGGGCCGCCCGCACCGGTCGCAACCCACAGACGGGTGAGGCCATCCAGATTGCCGCTTCGAAGAACCCGAAGGTGAGTGCAGGCGCGTCGTTCAAGAAGATCGTGAACGGCAAGGCTCCGGCTCCCAAGATCAACAAGTAACAACGCACAGTTTGTGAACAGATGCCGGTCCGGGGACTCCCCGGGCCGGCATGTGCGCGTCCAACCCCAGAATCGGCGGTGCAGGGAGCGGCGCAGTACGCCACCGTGCGCGGCGGCGGATCAGAGCTGGCCGATGGCCTTGTGGGTCTGCGGGACCACCCGAACGTGGGGATACCTCCACAGCGCCAGTTCCTGAAGGGTGAGCACATCGTCAGGAGTGGGCGCCAACGTCACGGTGGCGAATGGGGTCACCGGCTGCAGGTAGATCACCGGCTCGGCCCCCGGGTTCCGAGCTGCCGCCTCCGCCACCATCGCCACTGCCTTCGACAACTCGTCGGTGTCGGTGTGGGCTCCGACCACGATCTTCACCCAGGTGTCGACCCCGGCCCGAAGGGCGACATCGAGGAACCGCTGCTGCCGTGACGGGTCCACTCGTTCCCCGTCGACGCTCGGGAGTTTCACATCCATGCTCACGTAGGTCAGCCACCCGACGAGCTCTTCGAGACCGTGCACCAGGGTGCCGTTGGTCTCCGCCATCAGAGGCATGCCCAACTCGGCCAGCTTCGGGAACAGACCGACCAAACGCCTCGACTGCATGAGTGGCTCGCCGCCGGTGACGCTGACCGAGTGATGGGGCATGGCTCGCCACAGTCGATCCACCGCGTCGACCACCGACTCGACGGTCAACGGGCTCTCCACCCTGTCCCAGTCCCGTCGTCCCGGTGTCCGCTCGATCCGGCACGGCCCCGGGCGCTTCTCGAGGGCTTCGGGTTGATCACAGTACGCACAGCGGATGTTGCACCCGGTCATTCGAAGGAATACCTGGCGGGTGCCGACCAGAGCCGCCTCGCCCTGGATGGCCGAGAACACCTCGGAGACGAGCAGATCCGAGGGTGCTCGCGAGCCTGTCACCGGCCGGTGAGGGCCGGGTCGTCCATACCGGCTTCGGAAAAGCCGCGCACCCGCAGCAGGCAGGCATCACAAACCCCGCAGGGATTCGTCCCTCCCTGGTAACACGACCAGGTCAGCTGTAGGGGTGCTTTGTGGTCGATGCCCAGCCGCACGATGTCCGCTTTGGTCAACTTGATGAGCGGGGTCCGGATCTCGATCGGGTCGCCTTCGACGCCGCGTTTCTGGCCGGTGGCGGCCACCTGCCGGAACGCCTCGATGAACTCGGGCCGACAATCCGGGTACCCCGAGTAGTCGATGGCATTCACCCCGATCCATACCGCGTCGAGACCCCGGGCCTCAGCTACCCCAAGCGCCACGGCCAAAAAGATCGAATTCCGGGCGGGCACGTAGGTGACCGGTATGCCCTCCCCGGTCCCGCCCGCGGGCACTGCGATGGAGGGATCGGTGAGCGCGGAGCCTCCCCAGGCCGAGGTGTCGAGACTGACCACCAGGTGCTCGGCCCGGAAGTGGCCGACCACACCGGCGGCATGGTCGAGCTCGGTACGGTGCCGTTGGCCGTAGTCGAAGGTGAGGGCCACCGGCGGCTTGCCGCCTTCGGCCTCGGCCAGCGCCATGCACACGGTGGAGTCGAGTCCACCCGAGAGGACGACCAGGTGCCCGCGGCCTCGGTCGCTCATGACGTCTCGTCGACGGTGAGGTCCACCCACGATCCCGGGGTCTCCCACAGGCGCAGGGCGGAAACAGGGAGACCACCCATGGTCAACAGCTCCCACGCCCGATGGGCCAGTAGCTCGGCGGTGGGGTTGTCGAGCACTTCGTTGAGGTCCCGGTGGTCCCACCGGTCGATGACCTCACGGGTGACCACCGAGTGCAGAATGTCGAAGTCGATCACCACGCCGTTGGCGTCGAGGCCTCCGGCCACCGTCACGTCGAGTCGGTAGGAATGACCATGGAGGTTGCGGCACTTTCCGGTGTGCCACTCCAGACGATGGGCGGCTTCGAAGGTGAAGGTGCAGCTGACGCTGGTTTGGATGGCTCCCACCATGTGAACGCTAACCCACCCGTTTAGCGGTCGTCTCGAGTCCATGGCCGCGTATCGGCCCCATTAGGCTGTCCTCAATGGATGACACCATCGGATCAGACGTCTCAGGAGGATCGAACCCGGCGCGCCCGGCTACTACGACCGGGGCGTTCGGGCCCAACGCCTGGCTGGTCGAGGACATGTATGACAGTTACCGCGCCGACCCGACGTCGGTGTCGGAGTCGTGGCGGGAGTTCTTCACCGACTATCGACCGGCGGTGTCTCCGGCACCTGGCGCTCCGGCGGGCGGCGCTCCGGCGGGCGGCGCTCCGGCACCTGGCGCCCCGGCGCCCGCTCCAACCCCGGCGAAGTCGGCTCCGGCCGCGAAGACCAGCCCACCTGCTGCCGGGTCCAATGGCACGTCGGCGGGGGAGAAGGTCACCCCGCTCCGTGGTGCCGCCGGTCGCATTGTCATCAACATGCAGGCCTCCCTCGAGGTGCCCACCGCCACCAGTGTGAGGGTGGTGCCGGCCAAGCTGTTGGAGGTCAACCGCACCATCATCAACAACCAGCTGTTGCGCGCTACCGGAGGCAAGGTCAGCTTCACCCACCTCATCGGGTATGCGGTGGTGAAGAGCCTGGTGGCGGTTCCCGCCATGAACGCCAGCTTTGTGGCCGATTCGGACGGCAAGGGAACCCCCGGGGTGATCCGGCATCACCATGTGGGCCTCGGCCTGGCCGTGGACGTGGAGAAGTCCGACGGTTCACGCACCCTGATGGTGCCGTGCATCACCGATGCCGACAGCCGTGACTTCCGTGGCTTCGTGGGTGCCTACGAAGAGTTGGTACGCAAAATTCACATCAACAAGATCTCCCCCGACGATTTCGCCGGCACCACTGTCACGTTGACCAACCCGGGCACCCTCGGCACCGTTCAGTCGGTGCCCCGCCTGATGCCGGGTCAAGGGGTCATCGTCGGGGTGGGAGCGCTCGGGGTCCCCTCCGGCTTCGAAGCCACCGACCCTCATACCCTGGCCGAGCTGGGGGTGGGCAAGACGGTCACCCTCACCTCCACCTACGACCACCGCATCATCCAAGGGGCGGAGTCGGGGCTGTTCCTCGCTCACATATCCGAGTGCCTGATCGGGAAGCACGACTTCTACGACGAGGTATTTGCCGCCCTCGAGATCCCCTACGAGCCGGTGCGGTGGGAGAAGGACACCAACGACACCGAGGACACCGTGGAGGGCATTCACGAGCGCCTGCTGAAACAGGTCCATGTGCAGACCCTCATCAACATGTACCGGGTACGCGGCCATCTCATCGCCCATCTCGATCCCCTCGATGCCGAATCACCCGATCTCCATCCCGAGTTGGACCCGCTCCACTATGGCCTCACCATCTGGGACCTGCCCCGCCGCTACGTGGCCGATGGGCTGGCCGGCCAGGACAACGCCACCCTCGACGAGATCCTCCACACACTGCGAAACGCCTACTGCCGCACCCTCGGCGTCGAGTACATGCACATTCAGGATCTGGCCCAGAAGCGGTGGATCCAACAGCACGTGGAGGGGGTGTCGTCGGAGCTCTCGCCCGACCAGCAGCGCCACATCCTCGACCGCCTGGGTGCGGCCGAGGTCTTCGAGCGGTTCCTCCACTCCCGCTATGTCGGACAGAAGAGGTTCGGTTTGGAAGGGGCCGAGTCGGCCATCGTCCTCCTCGACACCATCCTCGACGAAGCGGTGACCGAACGCCTCGTCGAAGCGGTGATGGGGATGTCCCACCGGGGACGGCTCAACGTGCTGGCCAACATCGTCGGGAAGTCCTACCACGAGATCTTCGAAGAGTTCGAGGGCAATCTCGACCCCGAGTCGGTACAGGGTTCGGGCGATGTGAAGTACCACAAGGGGGCCTCCGGGGTCTTCACCGGTCGTTCGGGTGGCACCATTCCGGTGTCGTTGGCCTCCAATCCCTCCCACCTCGAAGCGGTGGACCCGGTGGTGGTGGGTATGGTGCGGGCCAAACAGGATGCCCTCGGCGGCGAGCGGGGGAGCGGGAAGCGACTCGAGGATGGCACCGGCGAGCCGTTCCCGGTGGTGCCGATATTGCTGCACGGCGACGCCGCCTTCGCCGGGCAGGGAGTGGTGGCCGAAACCCTCAACCTGTCAGGTCTGGCCGGTTACCGCACCGGCGGGACGATTCACATCGTCATCAACAATCAACTGGGCTTCACCACCGCCCCCGAGGCTGCCCGCACGTCGGTGTATCCGACCGATGTGGCCAAAATGGTGCAGGCGCCGATCTTCCACGTGAACGGGGATGATCCCGAAGCCTGCGTCCGGGCCGCCCGGCTGGCGTTCGGGTTTCGTCAGACCTTCCACAAGGACGTGGTCATCGACATGGTCTGCTACCGGCGCCATGGCCACAACGAGGGGGACGACCCCAGCTATACCCAACCGTTGATGTACGCCCTCATCGAGGCCAAGCGCTCAGTGCGCAAGCTCTACACCGAGGCACTGGTTCGCCGGGGTGACATCACCATCGAGGAGGCAGAGGAAGCACTCGACAGGTTCTCCGCCCGTCTGCAGGCAGCCCTGGACGAGACCCGGGCCGAGGCGGAGTCGTCGGCGGGCGTCACGCCCACCCTCCCCGCCTATTTGGTGCCCGACCTGTCCATCCCGGCGATCGAGACCGGCGTGGACTCGTCGGTCATCAGCCGCCTGGCCACTGCGGTGAGCTCGGTGCCGGAAGGTTTCGTGATCCATCCCAAACTCGTCCGCCAGTTCGAGGGCCGGGACAAAGTGGTGGCCGACGGGGAGGTGGACTGGGCATTGGGCGAAGCCATGGCGTTCGGGTCCCTATTGCTCGAAGGCACCAATGTGCGCCTCACCGGCCAGGACACCCGGCGGGGGACCTTTTCCCATCGTCACGCGGTTCTGGTCGACAACGTCACCGGGGTCGAATACGTCCCATTGGCCCAACTCGAAGGCGGTCGGTTCACCGTCCTGGACTCACTGCTCTCCGAGTACGCATGCGTGGGTTTCGAGTACGGCTACTCGGTGGAGGCGCCATCGGACCTGGTGGCGTGGGAGGCGCAGTTCGGCGACTTCTGGAACGGGGCCGAGATCATCGTCGACAACTTTCTGGTGGCGGCCGAGGACAAGTGGGACCAGCAGTCCGGGTTGGTCCTGCTCCTGCCCCATGGGTATGAGGGCCAGGGCCCCGAGCACTCCTCGGCGCGAATCGAGCGCTTCCTCACCCTGTGTGCCCGGGGCAACATCCGGGTGACAAATCCCACCACCGCCGCCCAGTACTTCCACCTGCTCCGTGCCCAGGTAAAGCTGGCCGAACGCCGACCCCTGGTGGTGTTCACCCCCAAGTCGCTGCTTCGGGCCCGTCAGGCCCGGTCCCCCATCGAGGCCTTCTCTGCCGGGTCGTTCGCCGAGGTCCTCGACGATCCGATCACTGCCCGCGAAGGGTTCGATCCGTCGGGCGTGACCCGGGTGGTGCTGTGCTCGGGAAAGGTCGCTTACGACGCCATGGGCCGCCGGGACGAACTCGACGGGGCCGGCGTGGTTGTCGTCAGGGTCGAGCAGCTCTATCCCTGGCCCTCAGCCGAAATCACCGAGGTGCTGGAGCGCTACCCGAATGCCGTCGAGGTGGTGTGGTTGCAGGAAGAGCCCGAAAACATGGGGGCATGGAACTTTGTCCATCTGCATCTGCACTCTCTGCTGCGTGACACCCACTCGTTGACCCACGTGAGCCGGGCGGAGTCGGCCAGCCCGGCCTCGGGGAGCGCCGCTCTCCACCGTTTGGAACAGGACGATCTATTGATCCGCGCCATTGGCTGAAGTTCGTCCCGTCTGATGTGTCGGCCCGGGTCGACCGGTCAGGCCAGAAAGTCTTGAAGTAGCCCCGATCAGGGTCTGCACACTGCACTGATCCACAAGTGCGGTGATGGCCACATTGTCGGTTTTGGCATCAGTGGGAGCCGTGGTCCATGTGACCAGTTCCGCGTTGCGGGTCCGAGACCATGTCGGCCGAGAACCCCTTCCGCCACCAGTTTATTACGGAAGGATCTACTAATAATCTTCCGTTATGAGAGCAATACCGGAAGGGAAGGATCCTCGAGGCAACGAGCAAGAGATCGTGTGGAATGGTGCTCGGGCACACGCATGGGTTCCAGGTCCGTTGGCGGGCCACGCCTTCGAGGTTGGGATCAGAGTTGCCCGACGGACCGAGCGAGCGGCCGCGGCGGTAGCCGCCGGCGATCGACAGCCTTCACGCTTTGAACCCATCGCCATGCTGTTGCTGCGGACCGAAGGCCGATTGCCGACGGAGGTGTCAGGGACCGCTCATCTTCCTTCCCACAGGCAGTACTTCGTCCAATGCGTCGCCAAAGAGCGCTGACATGGAGCCTCGTCGGGACCGTCCTCGACGACGGTCCCTGACAGGGTGGCCCAGCGCGTGCGTAATGCAGGAGACCGCTGCCACGTTCTTCGTCATCATCCTCATCATCCTCCAACCACCGGCTCCCCCCATCACGCGCTGGAGAACTCATCCCAGATTGTGTGGGCCCCGTTGCGGCCCGAGCCGGATCCTGTTGCCTAGTCAAATCCCCCGGGAAGGCTGAATCGTTATCGCGAACGCGAGACGGCGTGGGATTGAGGGTGTCTATTGTTCGTCGATCGGCTTCAGCCAAAGGACTCCACCGTAGGCGCGGACCATGTGTTGGCGAGAGACGTCTTCGAGCGCGGCAGCAAGACGACCCACAAAGGCTCGGTTCCTCGGGAAGCGGTCATCCGAGGTGTAGATAAACCCAGGAACCGGCCGGCCTTCGGCCACTCGCCGCCGCCGAAGGATCTCGAAGTCGACGACGTTGTTCGTGACGAGGATCCGCCCTTCGCTCAGGGCGGCTTCAATCACATCCTGGTCGTCGAGGGATCGAAGGGGGGGCCTGGCGGCCACGGCTTGGCAGTCGACGCCGCGGTAGACGAGTGACGTGGCGATGGCTGGTGAGAACATCTCATCGAGGAGAAGGAGGTCGGGCGGCTCTGGCCGCCGAGGGCTCACTCGCCGAGCAGTTCGTGTTCGCGCTCCAAGCGCATGACGGCCCGGTCAGCTTCAGCGCGGGCATGACGGAGGAACTCGTCCACTTCGGCTGGGTAGTCGGCCCAGTAGGCGAGGGCAGCCCGAGCCTGTTGGGGAACAAGGCCAGCGGTGTCAGCCACCAGGGTCACGATCTCATCGGGGTCCAACTCGGGCTCGGCATTTCGGGCGGAGAAGACCGCGCCGATGACCTCCCAGATGTCAGGGCCACCGACGAGGCGGGCCCGCCGACCCGCCGGGCCGTCCCGGAAGACGATGAATGGATGCTCTTGCATGCGGAGGGATTCATCGACCAACCGATTGCTGGCACTCGACAGTGACATGCCGGGGTGGGAAGCGACGAAGGCGTTGAGTCGATCGAGAACACGGCCCTCAAAGCGGACAGAAGATGGTGAAGGCATACCTACATTGTAGGCGGATGTCGGCAGCGTGCAAGTTCAAAGCCTGGGGGTGCCGAAGATCTCATCCAAGCTCTCAATCTGGTCATTTGCGGGGATGGGTTGGGGGAGGAATTGGCCGTGGCGATTCCAACGGATGGCCGCATCGTTCTGCGTAGCCGCTCGCCCTTCATACGCGCCGAACTCGCTCGACCCCAGGGCTGAAGCCCGGGGCCTGCGCTCGCGATTTGGTCAGGTCAGGGACTTGGCCATGACACGGCGACCTCACACCCTGGGCCACCGGCCGCCCGTCGGTCGAGTGACAGGCGGGCGGGTCGGGCCTGTCCACCAACGACCGACAATCTTTCGGAGCTTTTACGTCCTGTCGACCTCGGCGAGGAACTGGCGCACGATCACGTTCCAGATTCCTGGATCCTCGAAGTACGGCGAGTGTCCACATCCGGAGATCTCTACGACGCGAGCGTCGGGCAGCAGGTCTACGAGGGCCCGGATCGCGGCCGGCGGGAACAGGGGGTCGCGGTCGCCCACGATGCATAGCACCGGCATAGTCAGGTGTGCCGCGTCGTCTTCGCCGTGGGTCACCGCTAGGAGCCGGGGCAAGATGACGGCGGCGTCGGCGGTGCCCATTTGACCGAGTGTCTGGTAGAGGTGCGCCCGCTCGGGCTCCCGGGCGGAGAACGCCCTCTCGAGAGCCGGGTGTGATCCGAGTACGTCGCTACGGGCGAGTGACACGGTCGGGCGCTCGGCGAGGACGGCGGCAATGGCGTTCGACATGAAACCCCCGAGGGTGTCGGCGAGGACCAGGCTACGGGCCAGAGACGGCCGCTCCAAGGCCACCCCGACCGTGGTCCACCCGCCCATCGACTGCCCGACCAAGTCGGCCCGCTCGACGCCGAGATGGTCGAGGATGGCGAGCAAGTCGCCTACGGCCACCTCGGGCCCGGAGCGGTTGGCACGGTCAGTGGAGCGCCCGTACCCCCGGTGGTCCCACGTGACCACGGTCCGGTCCCTGGCAAACGGGGCGACTTGCTGGTACCAGGCGGCGTGATTGCCGCCCGCCCCATGACTCAAGACGAGAGGAACACCACCCTCTCCGACTACCTCGTAGTACAGGATCTCACTGTCGTGCTCGACGAAGCCGGTTCGGCGGATGAGGGCCGTGGCAGCGACGTTGGATGTCGGGAGCACACGACTGGCGACGCACTCGATCTCGACCCGGGCCCCGAGAGCGAGCCCAACATCGCCCACGGTGATGCGGGCCGGTGGGGTGGCAGTGAAGAATGCGCCGTAGGCCTCGTTCATGGCGGCGAATTCAGCCATGTCGGCGAGGTACACGCTGGCCTTGACCACGTGGTCCCACGACGCACCCGAGGCTTCGAGGATGCGCCCGATGTTGCGCAGGGCCTGGGTCGTCTGGAGGCCGACCCCGCCCTCGACGAGGCCAAGTCCGTCGCCGGTGCCAAGCGTGCCCGACACGAAGATCAACTCCTCCGTCAGGCCTGCGTGGGCGAACTGCGGGAGGCGTCCCAACTCCTCCACGATGATGCGGTTGGTGAATGCCATGGTCCATTCTGGCCCGCCGCCGGCTTCGACAGTTCCTGGACACTGAGCAGAAGTCCGGTCGGCCCGGTCGGGTGAGGAACGGGATGGGGAGCCGGGGGATCAGTCGGTGCGTCGCCTCTTCGGGACGCGACAGTCGTTACGAAGGCGGGTCTGCCACCGGAATGGACTCCGCCCTGGCGGTGGCTGGCCGATTGAGTCGATGGAACATGGATTTCTGGGACTTGTAGAGAGCCGGGAACTCGCGGTACAGGCGGTCGTAGACAGCCCGATGTCGGGGGTCGGGGGAGTAGGTCGCGTTCACCTTCACCAGCTGGCTCACCTGATCAAGTTCGACCTCCCCCAGTGCGATGCCGGCAAAGAGGGCGGCGCCCCGCAGGTTGGCCGAGATCGGATCGGCGACCTGTTCGATGGTGCGGTCGAGCACGTCGGCGTGGATCTGGCACCACAGGTCCGAGTTGGCTCCTCCCCCGATGAGGCGTATGGGATCGAGGCGCCGTCCGGCGAATTTCTCCACGGCCTGGTACAGCCATCGGCTGTTGTAGGCGACCCCTTCGAGCACCGCCCGTATGAGATGGGCTCGGGTGGTGCCGAGGGAGACATTGTGGAAACCACCCCGGGCGGCATGGTCGTCCACCGGCGAACGCTCTCCGGCCAGCCAGGGGGTGAAGAGGACGTCACCGCTTCCGGCCGGTGCGGTGGCCGCCAGTGCCGTGAGCGAGGCGTAGCTGGGGGCAACCGGGTTGGAGAGTCCGTCGTCGGGGGCGATGACCCTGTCGCGGAGCCATTGCAGGCAGGCGCCTCCGGTCTCGTGGTTGTTGGCGATGAGGAAGCGGTCAGCGGTGAGACCGGGGACCGTGGCGATCTGGTGGGTGGCGTCGGTCTTCTTGTCGGGTACCGGGCAACTGATCCATGAGGTGGTGCTGATGGCGAGGTGGGTCTCATAGTCGGATGCCGCCCCGGCCCCTATGGCGGCCGAATGGAGATCCGGGGTTCCGGTGACGACGGAGACCCCTGGGAGAAGACCGATGTCGAAGGCAACCTCGGGGCACACCTCGCCGATGATCGATCCGGTGGCAACGAGTGGGGGGAGCTTGTGGGCCGGCATGCCCACAGCCCGCACCAGCACCGGGTCGTACTCGAGATGATCGAGCCTTCGATTGTCGGTGAGCCATGCCCCGGCCATGGAGGCGTGCGATGCCGCGGCGATGCCGGAGAACCGCATCGACAGGTAGTCGACCGGTTCGAGGTACCACCGGGTGGTGGCGGCCATCTCAGGTCGATCGTGCTCGATGTGCAGGATGTGGCCGATGGGGTCGGCGCCTGCGGTCGACGGGGCGCCGCCGGTCCGGCGAATCCAACGGGCGATCGATACCGGTGAGTAGCCACCGACCGGTCCTCCGACGGCCCGGCGGGTGTGGGGTCCCCCCCGGGTGTCCATCCACGTGACGCAGGGGCCGACCGGATGGCCCTCGTCGTCGACGGGGACGGTGCTCGACCACTGCCCGGTGCACGACACCGCCACGATCTGTTCGGGTGGGACCGCCCCCGACCCGATTCCTCGCCGTGCCGCATCGACGATGAGCTGCCACCACTGTTCGGCATCCTGGGTGACTCCGCCGCCGGGGAGGTAATCGGTGCCCACCGGCATGAAGTCGGACCAGGCGATGACCCCGTCGAGGGAGACCAAACCCACCTTGGGACCGCCGGTGCCGATATCCACAGCCAAGACGAAGCGCTGGCCAAGGGGGAGCGCACTGGGCATGCCGCAAAGATATGCCGGTTCCGGGCCGGCATCACCTGGCACCATTGCCCCAGGTGATTGACTGGAGAACACATGCCCGATGAGTCCCCACCCCGCAGGCGTATCGTCGTTGACGGCTCCAACATCGCCACCGAGGGCCGGACCCTCCCGAGTCTGGCCCAGCTGGACGAGGCGATCCGGACCTTTCTGGAGGAGTTCGGCGGATTTTCCTCCGCTGACGTGACGGTGGTGGTCGACGCATCGTTCGGCCACCGGATCGACGAATCGGAGCGGGCCGCCTTCGAAGAAGCGGTCCTCCACGGGGAAATGGTCACGCCCCCGGCCGGGGCTCATGGCCGGGGTGACGGTTTCATTCTGAGGATTGCCGAGAAGTCGGGTGCGTTGGTGCTATCCAACGACTCCTTCCAAGAGTTCCACGCTGAGCGCCCCTGGCTGTTCGACGACGGGCGGCTCATCGGGGGCAAACCTGTGCCCGGGGTGGGCTGGGTCTTCACTCCCCGGACGCCGGTGCGAGGTCCGAAGAGCCGGTCGGTGACCAGCAGATCGCGCCGCGATGCCAGGGTGAATGATGCAATCGACGAGGTCGGCGAACTTGGGACCGGCGTCGAGGTGGCCACTGCGGCAACGACAACCAGGGCGGCCAGATCGACCAAGGCAGTCAAATCAGCTGAGCCGACCAAGGCGGCCAAGGCAACCAAGGCAACGACCAAGACGACAACCAGGGCGACCAAATCGACCAAGGCGGCCAAATCAGCTGAGCCGACCAAGGCGACCAAATCGACCAAGGCGACAACCAGGGCGACCAAATCCACCAAGGCAGTCAAATCAGCTGAGCCGACCAAGGCGGCCAAGGCAACCAAGGCGACGAAGACCGCAAAAGCAGCCAAAGCAGCCAAAGCCGGCGCAACCGCCAAGACCGGCGGGAAGACGACCAAGGCTGCCGCCTCCGAGGTCCGTCGGGCACCCACACCCGATCCATCGGGTTCAGCCGGACCCGCGCTCAACGATCCCTTGACCTTTCTCACTTTTGTGGCCAACTACCCGATCGGCAGTCGCTTCGACGGCACGGTTGTCTCCTTCACGTCCCACGGGGCCCACGTGGACGTGGGCGCCATGCGATGCCACATTCCGCTGGGTGGCTTGGCTGATCCGGCACCGCAGAAGGCCAGGGATGTGCTGACCAAAGGGGAGACCCGCCAGTTCGAGCTGGTGTCTCTCGATGCCGCCCGCCGTCGGGCCGCCCTCACCCTCCCCGGTATCGGGAGCTGAGTCCGTCCGATGGCGGTGACCCGGTAGGGCCGCGGTTCCGGTCGGGCCCCGCCGGGCGATACTCTCGACAGTCGTGCGAGCCGACGACTACCTGCCCCATCGCCCCCCGTTCCTCTTCATCAGCGAGCTTCGGACCGTAGAGCCCGGACAGTCGGCCACCGGCGTGTGGCATCTGACCGGCGAGGAAGCCTTCTTTGCCGGGCACTTCCCCGGCCGTCCCACCCTCCCTGGGGTGTTGATGGTCGAAGCCCTGGCCCAGCTGGGGGGAGTGGCGGTGCTGGCCGACGAGCGGTTCGCCGGCAAGCTCCCATTGTTCGGCGGGATCGAGAAGGCCCGATTCCGACGCCAGGTCCTCCCCGGCGACGATCTCGATCTCGAAGTGACCCTGGGGCGTATGTCCGCCCGGGCCGGCAAGGGGTCTGGACGGGCCACCGTGGGTGGCGAACTGGCGTGCGAGGCAGAGCTCCTTTTCGTGTTGGTCGACGCGTTTCCGAGCTGATCGTGCGCATTGCCACCTGGAACGTCAACTCCCTCACCGCCCGCCTGGCCCGGGTGGAGGAGTGGATCGGATACGCCCAACCCGACGTGCTCTGCCTCCAAGAGACCAAACAGGCTGACGCCGCCTTTCCCCACGCCGCCTTTACCGCCCTCGGCTACGAGACCGCCCACCATGGTGATGGCCGCTGGAACGGGGTGGCTCTGGTCAGCCGAGTCGGGTTGGAGAACGTCTCGGTCGGTTTGAATTCGGACGATGACGACCAGGGCACCCGCCTCATCGCCGCCGACTGTGGAGGGGTGCGGGTGCACTCGGTCTACGTGCCCAATGGGAGGAGCCTCGACGACGAGCACTACCCGGCCAAACTGGCCTGGCTCGCCCGTCTCCGTGAGCTGCTGGCCGATACGTGTAGTCCCGAGGACCCGGTGGCGGTCTGTGGTGACTTCAACGTCGCCCCCGAGGACCGCGACGTGTGGGATGTGACCCAGTTCGAGGGGATGACCCACGTGAGCCAACCCGAGCGGGACGCCCTGGCCGACCTCGAGGCGTGGGGGCTGGTTGACGTGTTCCGGCGGCTCTACGACGAAGGGGACCTGTTCAGCTGGTGGGATTACCGCGGAGGTTCATTCCATCGTCACCGTGGCATGCGAATCGACCTGGTGCTGGTGACCGAGGTGCTGGCCGCCCGTACCGGGTATGCGCTGATCGATCGCAACGCCCGCAAGGGGGACAAGCCCTCCGACCACACACCCGTGTTCATCGATGTGTCGGAGGAAACCTGATCTCACTTGCCGAACAGAGCTTCATGACTGAGGCACGATTTGGACACCCATTCCACACGGGAGGTCGCAGCTGCCCCCGGCATATCCGTGCCGAGGGTTCAGCGAGCGGCGGATCGGATGGGGCTCCGTTTGGACCCGGACGCCTGGTCGACGCCCATGCAGACTCTTCGGAAATGAGCGGGGTCTAGCGCTCGCGGGAGCAAGCACGTTCCGCTGCACTGGCTAGCGCGATGTCCCACCGAGCCGGCGATAGTCGGTCGCGGACCAGGTCCCCGGCGCGCTCTGTATTGCCTGCTCACGATGGCGTTTCGAAGTGCTAGCATTGCTAGCGGAGGTGATTGTGATGGCAGCAGTGAGCATCCGAAACTTGGACGACACGGTGCGAGAGCGGTTACGGGTTCGGGCCGCTGCCCATGGTCGGTCGATGGAAGCAGAGATGCGCGCCATTCTCGTCGAGGCGGTGCGGGATCCAGGCGATGACGAGGGCCTCCTCGGTGCGCTTGCAGCTCGCTTTGGTGAGCTCGGAGGTGTCGACCTGGTTCTTCCTTCCCGGTCGGCACCGCCCAGAGCTGTTGATTTCACGACGTGATCGTCGTTGACACCAACGTCGTCTCAGAGCTGATGAAGGTCGAGCCCTCAGACGCGGTACGGGCGTGGGTGGTCGCTCAGAATCGTCACGAGCTACGGATTACGGCAATCACCGTGGCCGAGATCCTCTACGGCATCGAGCGCCTTCCCGGCGGCAAGCGCAAGACCACGCTGCGAGAGGGTGCGGTGGAGATATTCAGCCGGTTCGGCCAGGACGTGCTGCCATTCGATGCCGCTGCAGCGACCGTCTATCCGGAGATCGTCGACCATCGCGACCGTCTGGGGGCGCCGATCAGCGGGTACGACGCACAGATCGCTGCGATCTGCCGGGCCCAGGGCGCATGTCTGGCGACGAGAAACGAAAAGGACTTCGAAGGCGTCGGCATGGAACTCATCAACCCTTGGTCGTCCGGATAGCTACGACACATTCCGCTCCATGGGGTCCCACGGCCGATCTGGGATGCAGGGGCACCCGATACCAACCGCCGAAGCGAGCGTTGTTATGAGATAAGGCTTGAACTCTTGCTGGCCCACCGGCGACCTGGCGCTGGGTGGTCTCGGGTTGCAACGGCCGCCTTTGACTTCTCCAATTTCTGGAGCAATGAGGTGAGCATTTGCACCTCTTCGGCTTCCCATTCGGCAACGAACAAGGCGAACCGATCCAGACCGTCCTCGGTGAGCCGCTGAAGTTCGTCTGAACCAGAAGGTGTCAGTGTCACTCGGCAGGAACGTCTGTCATCCGTGTCGGCCTCAACCTGTACCAAGCCGAGATCTTCTAGTTCACGGACTTGCCGGGTGACCCGTGAGGGATGAACGTCCTGCACACCGGCAATCCGTGAGGGGCGGATGCCTGGGTTGGCGGCAACGACCTGCAAGAGACTCAGGATGGTCGCACCGTTCTTCTGCCTTCGTGATCGGTCCAGAGCAGCATTCGTGGTGAACAGACGCGGGATCGACGTGACCGAGGTAGGTGGAAAGCAGCGGTATCCGCCGGTCGATGTCCTCGCCGGCGCGATACCAACCGAGCAACGTGTCCACGGCAAAGGGATGTCTGAGATCGTGCGGTCGAGGTCGAGGTCGAGGTCGAGGTCGAGGTCGAGGTCGAGGTCGAGGTCGAGGTCGGGCGCGAGCGCCGCGGCCGTCCAGGCCGACCTCGCAGACCAGCTTCGTGAAGGTGCGGTTGAGCTCCTCCCGTGCCATGCGATGTCGTCTGGCAGAGGTGAAGAACGCCGGCGTTGAGAGCTCAGGGATACAAGCGTCAGCGAAACATGCGTCGCGCTAGTAATGCTTGACGTTAGTAACGTGACACGTTAACATCGGTCAGTGCTGACGGAAGAGTCGTTCCGAGATACGGAAACTTGGAGGGTCTGGCAGCGAAAGTCTGTACGGAAGTTCGGTCCAGAGGTGCAACGGATGGCTTGGCGCAGATTGGCATACATCAACGCCGCCGAAAGAATCGGAGACCTGGCGGTTCCGCCCGGCAACCAGCTTGAAAAGCTCAAGGGCGATCGGGCGGGGTACTACAGCATTCGGGTGAACGATCAATACCGAATCTTCTTTCGGTGGAGCGCCACCGGCCCGGAAGACGTTGAGTTGGTCGACCATCACTAAGGAGGACAGATGACCGACACCGACACACCGATCATGCCACCCATCCACCCAGGCGAGATGCTGATGGAGGACTTCCTGAAGCCGTTGGGGGTCAGCCAGTACCGGCTGGCCCAGGCGATCGGCGTTCCCGCTCGCCGGATCAACGAGATCGTCCATGGGACCCGACGGATCAGCGCCGACACCGCGTTGCGTCTTTCCCGGTACTTCGGGATGAGCGACGGTTTTTGGATGAACCTTCAAGGGCACTACGACCTGGAGGTGGAGAAGGACCGGCTCGACGCAACACTCAAAGGCATCGAGCCGTTGGCTGCCGCCAGCTAGACGCGTCCGGGGTCGCTCACGCTTCCACCAAGTAGCTCCCGTCGCACCGAGCCATGTAGGGAGTGGTCAGGGGAGGCTGTGGAGAACGGTCCGGCCAGCCGCAACGTCAGCTTCAACCTCTGCGAAGAACGCGAGTGCCTTCCCCGGGGTGTCGAGCCGCCGGCCGTCCATCGTGATCGAGACATCATCGGGCGTTGGGTGGCACAGAACGTCATGGTCGACGCGGCGAACTCGTTCGACTCTCCACCGATAGCCCCAAGCCTCGCCGATTCGCCGACCGGCGACTTTTGCATACCACCGCCACCACCGACCCCGCCAGTACCACCTGCTGCTTCAACCAGTCCGCAAACCTCTCCTCGTCGAGTTCGTCGGGCACGGCCACCTGCACCAATGACGGTACGACGGCGAGTGCCACCGGAGGGGGTGCTCTTACCGTCGCCCAGTACGGATCGGACCCGGTGGGCGCACCGACCTTCTCGTCGACCGGGGAGTACTTCGACGTGGCCTTGTCGTCGGGTAACTCCTTTACCTCTGCCACCATCAACGATTGCAACCTGGGCGGGGGAACCGGCCTTGAGTGGTGGAATCCGCAAGCCAGTGCGGGCCCGGGAGCTTGGCAGCCGGTTTTGCCGACACCCACCTACACGGCTGGCCCACCGGCCTGCGTGTCGGTGACCCTCAACTCCACCAGCAGCCCCACCCTGGCCCAGCTGAGCGGCACAGTGTTCGGGGTGTCGTCGCGTCCGACACCGACCCTCACCCAGGGTGGCCCGACCACGCCGACGGTCGGCGAGGGTGGCGGCTACAGAGGCCATCTGACTGTGACAAACGCCGCCGGGACCGTCAGCTGTACCGGGATCAGCTCAGCGCACTCCCCTGACGTCGTGGCCACCTCCACCGGGGCGATCAGCGTGGCCACCTCGCTCGCACCGGGCACCCACACGGTCAGCGCTGGCGACAGCGACACCAGCGGTGACACCGGCGCGTGGAACTTCACCCTCACCGTCAGCCCGGCCACCCCAACCCCAAGCACCGGCTATTCGGAAGTGGCTTCCGATGGCGGGATCTTCTCCTTCGGCGACGCCACCTTCGGCGACTCGATGGGCGGCACCCACCAGAACCAGCCGGTTGTCGGCATGGCTGCGAGCCGACCGCTTCGATTGATGAGGTTCATTCGATTGCCGACGATGAACGCCCTTTGATCTTCAGCGGTGAGCGGGCATAATCCCGCGGCATCGACCAGCCATAGCTGGAGTCCGCCCTCTTTGGCACCGTGTCCGCAAGGGGAACGCCTTGCGGCACAGGCTCTCCGTATGGGCGACGAAGGCGACGGCCGCTTGAGACCTCGATAACCAAAGTTCATGAGAGAGGTCCGTCGCCGCCAGCACGGGCGTCCCGTAAAGCGCGTAGCTCGGGTAGGGCCTCTCGGTCCTTGGCCCGGTCGGCCCGCTCCTTGGCTCGGATGATGTCCTCCAAGCTCGCGGCCCGGATCACGAACCCATCGCCCCGTAGCACCATCGCTCGCCCTGCCAACTCCTCGTACGGCACCAAGCGGCCGTCCGGAGCCTCCAAACCGGCGAGCACATCAAAGGGACCCGCATCGGTCATCCATGTCGACATGCTGGCCATATCAAGGGTCGTACCGTCGATCTGGACTGGCAGCGTCTGGGCCTCCACATCGGCCATCCCACCGACGCGGAGACGAGCATTCAACTCCCGCAAGGCGTCGGCGAGCCGGTCGAGGTTGGCCCGCTCCCGGCGTACAACGCAGTCTGCGTCTTCGGTCGGGCGCTCGGCGCCGTAACCGATGGCGGCAACCCCTCCGACCATCAGGTACTCCACTCCGTGGCGGTCGAGGACCTCGATCAGACGTCCAAGATCGTGCGGCGGACCATCAGGATCGGACATCGGCGCCGATGGCCTCCTCGGCGCGCTTCGCTGCCACCTCTGTCAGCCATTCCATTACCGCTTCCCGTGAGTCCAACCGTCGGCCGTCCCAAAGAATGGTCACGTCGTCCGGGGTAGGGGGCGCGGCTTGACGAACGCGCTCGATCAGCTGCTCGGCGGTCATCACGGGTTGCGCAGCCATGCCTTCAGAATACCCGCGCATCGCTCTCCGAACAGCCAGTTGAGCGATGGCTCACTGGGCGCCCGTCACGATCTCTTGTCGAGCGACGATCCCGAATGGGTTGCGGTGTCCCGCGCCCAATCAACCGAGCGGCGTGTCGTTCTGTCGAGGCCGTGGACCGGCGGTGTCGGGCAACCTCGGGAATCAACAACACACGCCCCGACGGATTCACCTGCGGGGGCCAGCTGTCGACCGCTGCAGTGCAGCCGTCGTTGCATTGAACGCACGGACTCGCTGGTACCCATGATGCCCCTATCCTGTGGATTCACACCCGCCGACTGACGATGGCCATGCTCGACGAGGCTGGCGCAAAGAAATCCCATGCAACGTCTCGGCCTTCTCGGGCGTCTTAATTGGTGATGGGTAAACTCGGTTGCATAGTCGACGCGGATACAGAGCACAACGCCGGTGTTACCGGTGCCCCTCCTGCGGCGCCAATCTCCCCGAGCGCTCAGATTGCCGCCACCGTCCCGGGTGCCCCGGCACTTCTGGCTGAGGCAGAGAAGGCGAGCTTTGGTGACTTCTACGCCGGCCACTATTCCGACCTGGTGCGCTTGGCCGCTCTGCTGAGCGGATCCGCCGACGCTGCACCCGACCTGGTGCAGGACTGCTTTGTCCGCTTGCAAGGGCACTGGACAGCCGTGCACGACCCGCTACCCTACGTCCGGCGCAGCGTCGTCCATGCGTGTGCATCGCACCATCGGAGCATCGCCCGTGGACGCCGTCTGCCCACTCCGGAGGTTCCGGATTCCGAGCTCGGTGCCGACGAACTGGAAGACGCCCTGGCCAAGCTGCCGGCCCGCCAGCGTGCCGCAGTGGTGCTGCGCTACTACGGCGACCTACCCGACGCCGATATTGCCCGAGCTCTGCGTTGCCGCCCTGGCACCGTTCGTTCTCTCATCCACCGGGCGTTGGCAGATCTGAGAAAGGTGATCGAACCATGAGCGACGCATTGGAGGACCGCCTTCGTTCCCACCTCGCCGGGAAGGCAGCTCAGGTCCGGGCCGACTCCGACCCCGGTGCGCTCATGGAGCGCTCGGCCGGGCGGTCCGGGCATCGACGCCCCCTGACGATGGGAGCGGTAGCCATCGCTGTGCTCTTCGCGGGCTCTGGCGTCCTGACCGGCGCCAACCTGGTCGGCGGCAGATCCACCGCCACGCCCCTGGCCGCGGTGCCGTCGACGACCGTCCCCGGCCGGGCCGGTGCGTCTCTGGCACCCAGCCCTTCCGGGGCATCGAACCTCCCTTCCATTGCCATCCAGACGCCGTACACCTTCCTCTTCACCCGCACCACCTCGTCGGGCGTGACCATTCGGGCCTACGGATCCGGGAGCAGTACGACCGGGGGATGCACGCAAACAGCGCCCTGCCCACCAGTGGGCATCGTGCCCGGGCCGATGCCGTGCCCGCAGGGTGCCATTTGTGCGCAGCCAACGGTGATCCCGCAAACGCAGAGTGGTGCCACCGGGGGCGGCAGTGCGTCCGCTGGCGGAGCGGTGTCGTCCGGCACTGCGGTAGGGACGCCCGAGACTCGGCCCACCCAAAGCACCGGGTCCGGTAGCACCGGGTCCGGGTCCGTCGGCACGGTGCCATCCCAGCCCACCGCCGAATGCGGACAGTTGGTGATCGAACTGTCGACCGACAAAGCGGTGGGGAACGGTTCTGTGCTTCGACCGACCATGGCGGCTCCCTCTCCGGTCACGGTGGAGCTCCTCGGTGTGGGCTCCTTCGGTACCGCAGAGGGCGCGCCGGTGGGCTGGGTCGTCGTCTGGGTGGGCAGCGGCGTGGCATCGGTCCATCTGTCGTCGGGCGGCACCGCCGTCGACGCCATGCCACCGAACTCCGGCATCGTCGTGCTGGCGGTGCCGGGTAACTCCGAGCTGGCTGGGGCGACGGTGGTCGGCGTCGATCGGAGCGGAGCAGCCGTTGCCACAGTGCCGGCCGACCAAGTGTCGGGACCCGACGCCTCAAACGCCTGCACGACCTTGCCCACCAAGCCCCTGGCCACCAATCCCCTGACCACCACGACCACGGCGTCCCCGACCACTCTGCCCGCGCCGACGAATACATCCGTCACGTCGCAGAACGGCCGATAACCGCCTGGGCCGGCGCTGCCAGCCCGCCCGGAGCAGTGGGTGAGGGTGCGAGCATGACCGATTGTCCGATCTGAACCGCCGGAGCCATGGATCGACCCTGGTTCAAGAGCACGCAGATCGACGGTGCGGCGCTCACTACCGAGCTGGTGGGCGCTCCGGGTCCGGCGCGGTGTTGCTCCGCCTGTTTCACCGAACCGGGGCTAGCGGACCCGATGGTCGACAGGAACGGCCGCGTATGCTGGGTTGACCATGACGACCCAGATCGCAATCATCGGTGGGTCCGAGGCAACGGCTCCAGTGATCGCGACGGCGGAGGAAGTCGGCGCGGCCCTCGCATCCGCGGGAGCGATCATCGTCTGCGGTGGCCTCGGAGGGGTCATGGCCTCCGCCTGCCGGGGTGCCAAGTCGGCAGGCGGGCTAACGGTGGGCATCCTGCCAGGCAGGGACCCCTCAGCCGCGAACCCGTGGGTCGACGTGGTCATCGCCACCGGCCTCGGCGAGGCGCGCAACTCTCTCGTTGTTGGCTCCGCCGCGGTCGTGATTGCTCTCGACGGAGAATACGGCACCCTTTCGGAGATCGCCCTGGCCCTTCGCTCTGGTACTCCAGTAATCGGCGTCGGCACATGGTCCCTTACCCGGCCCGACGGTGAAGTGGACACGGGGATCGTGCCGATCGAGGATCCGTGTGAGGCGGCGGCAGTAGCATTGAGTCTGGCATCCGCCCGGTTGTGAATGATTTGCCATGGCTCGGCGTAGCCTTCGTCGCGTCGATTACCTGAGCGCGCCAGATTGTCCCATCAGGGTGCGTCCCGCGAAGCAGCGATTGGGGCCGAGCGACCAGATCAGACGGTTCTCGCGGCTCGCATGGCCGGGCCGGTCAGCCTCAGCCTGGCCTCCCGCAAGGGGATCTGTGAGCGGGACCGGCTCGCTGGCCTCGGTGGTCATAAGCGTTCATTCTTGGACACCGATAGTCGGTGCTGGAGACCGCCGTGCTGAGGTGCAACATCTGAAACCTGTCCGCTTGTCTCAATCCTACTGATGGTAGGATCCAGACATGGCTGAGGCAGCACGCAAGGGTGACGGAGTGGCCAAGAGCGCGCGCTTGGCGAAGACGACGGCGAAGGGTGTGCGCACGTCCAGGGTCGTAACAAAGAGCGACAAGACCGCTGGCGAGTACCAATCACCAAGGGCAAAAGGGAGCGGCTCCCAGGTCCCAGCCGAAGGGGTCATAGGTAACATTCGAGTTGCAACGGGTCCCGCTTTCGACGCAGCGGCGCGGTTGCGGGTCGCTGGGACAAACACCGCGCACGAGAAGGAAAAACTCTCCATCACGCTCGACAAGTCGATCGTCGAGGAGATCCGGGCGCTCTCCGGTGGGCGCCCGATGTCGACCTCGATCAACGTTCTCCTGCACGACGCGCTTGCTCAGCATCGTCTCGGCGAACTCGTTGCCGAGATGGAAGAGACAGCAGGACCGGTGACGGCGGAAGCTTACGAGCGCGTGTTTTCTCAGTGGTTCGAGGAGGAGTAGCCAAGGGTCCTCCTGCGCCATGGCCCTCGTTGGTTCTCGATAGCGAGGGGCTGTGGTCCGTATCGAGGAGTGAGTCGAATGCCCAGGCCGCTGTCCAAGCGTCTTGGAATGCCGGCGTCCGCGTCGTGGTGCCGTCGATCGTCCTCGCCGAAACTCTCTTCGGTGACCAACGGGACGCACCGGTGAACCAGGTCCTCAAGAAACTCGCGATCTTTTCCGTCGACGAGGATGTCGCCCGGGTCGCAGCCCGTCTCAAGCGCCTGAGCGGGATGAGCGGAGTTGCTTCCACCATCGACGCCATCGTGGTCGCTGTCTCGGTCAGTTTGGGTGGCGGAGCCATCCTCACTTCCGATCCCGACGACATCAAGCAGTTGGCTGACGCCCAGCCTCTCCCTATTCATCCGATCGTCATGTAGGGATCCCCTTCCGACACATCATCAATTCGTCGCGGGGCCAAGAATCAAGCTGCAGACGCCATGCCCAGAAACATGATGATGGCGCGGTTGAGGCGTACCACGTCGGCGTCGTCGAGAACGCCTACTGCTTCCCCGAGTTTCGATCGGGACACTGTCGTGATCTTGTCAACCATGAGCCGAGAGACGTCACGCAGCCCGTTGCCGGGAGATGACTTGATCTCCAAACGAAACAGCGGAGCCTCTGTTGGGTCGATCGTCAATGGACAAATAGTGACCGAGTCCGTGTCGAAGCGGTCGTCTTGGATGATGACCGCCGGCCGAGGTTGCCTGCGTAGTTGAGCCCGCCCCTGAAACGGTCCAGATCTCAGATCGTCTCATTCTCGGGCCACTCAGAGATTGAGTCGACAAACGCCTGGTCATCGCCAGCCCTTGCGCTCGCCGCGACAGTACGAGACTGCCGATGCGCCTCGTCAGCGAACCCCGGGGAGCGAACGTCAGGCACCCAGAACTGAACCGGTCGCATCCCCTGCTCACGTAAACGTGCTCGGTGCTCACGCACCCTGCGTCGCGAACTCATCTCGGGCATCGTGGAACTCCTCCGTTACATGTGACAATGGCAGAGCCCAGGCTGACAGACAGTCGACTTTTGGCAATGGCACCCGAACTGCTGGACGCACGTGGATCGAGGCTAAGTGCGAAGAAGGGCACTAACCAGTCGTCGTGCCAGTCGTCGTGGTGACGTTGGTCACGCCGAGATCGCTGCTCAACGCTGCATCAGCAGCCGCGAACTGCGCCTCGGCGGTAGTGACCGTGGCAAATATTGAGTTGTAGTTGCCAACGTCGTCAGTGTTTGCGGAAAGCTGACCGAGCGCGTCCTCAAGAGCTGCATCAGCTGAAATCACCTTCTGTGCGTCAGCTTGAGCAGCACTTGGAAAAGTGATCGACTCTACCGCCGTATCGAAAGTCTGCCGAGTGGCAATCCGACTGTTGATGTCATTGGTCTGAGTCGTTGGGTCACTTGCATCCGCGTTCTGTGCCGAGATCTCAGGGCTCTCGGCACCGCTCATCGAGTTGTATGCCGAAACATACGCCGCTGCTGCGGCAGCGGTCGGATCAGTGGTCGTGCTGGCACTCGGGGCTGCACCTGAGGTCGGATGGCCCGCAGCCGTCGTAGTGGACTTGTGTGAACTAAGTGCCACCACGACGATGATCAAGATGGCCGCCCCGACTATCGAACCAGCGACGATCAATCCCGTCCGCGTCCCATTTCTGGCCTGGCCTGGACCAGCCGAAGGCACCTGAGCGGCTGGGAAAATCTGTGCGCCCTGTGTTCCGAAGGCCGTTGGGGCCGCTCCTGGCTGAGGTGGCACTCCAGGTAGAGCTGTCTGCGCAACTGCGGCCGGTGCCGGAGGCGGAGGCGGAGGCGGAGGCGGAGGAGCGGGAGGTAGATGACCTGGTTGGGACTCCGGTGGATACCACTTCCCATCCGATGCCAGCCACCAACCTGGTCCCTGGGATGCGTTGCTTCCCGTCGGCTGCACAACGGGTTGTGGCTGAGGGGTCATTGGCATCTGCGGTGCAGTGGGATCTGGTTGCGGGGGCGCTTCAGATAGTGGGGTGAGCGGCATCGGGGCAGGCTGAGTTGAGGGAGCCGGAACCGGTGGGGCCGGGGCAGGAGGCATCGGGGCCTGCGGCGCGGGCACTGGGGGAGCCTGCGGGGCATACCACTTGCCGTCAGAGGCTTGCCACCAACCAGGTCCCTGTGAAGTGTCGCTCATTGTTCGCTCCTTGCTGCCCTGTGCCCGCCTTGGATGGGCCGAGGGCTGCTGAACGAACTGGCCGTGAAGATCACGGCCAGTTCGTTCAGGCAAATCGGACACCCGCCTGACGGAATCGAATCTACGCCGATGCCTTCGCTGTCAATAGGGCCGAAAGGCACAACTCAATCAAGGGAAGGGCGGATTCAAGGGGTGAGCGCAACCAGTCCGGCGATCTCCCACACCGACCACACATGGTCAGCGACACCAGCGGCGATCGCCGGGGTAGTCGGCTTCCCGAACTCCTTCGTCAGCGTCTGGTGAGGACGAGCGAAGTTGTAGTGCATGTAGTGGAGGGTGACCGCGTGGGCCAGGTTCTCCACCTTCTTTGAGAACCCGTTGGTCAGCCGCGTGAACTGGCAGATCCCCATCCGCATGGTCAGGCTCTGCCGCTCCACGTAGCTGGTGGAGATCCGTGCGGGGTCGGTCACCGACCTAGGTACTACACCAACTCCACACAAACACCAGCTCCGAGCTGCGGCGATAGCAGTTCACGACGGGCTATCCAGGAAACTCGAGCTAGTCGGTGGTGGCGAGCCGGCGCATGGACTTCTGGTAGGCGATGGGCGCCAAGGCGCGGGCCATCGGCGCCAGCAGCGGCAGCAGGGCAGCGTTGATGTCGATCCTCGGCCCGCCCATCCGGTCGGCAACCAGCGCGGCCACACCGTCCACCGTGCGACGCACCATCCTCGGGGGCAGGGAGCCACCGTCCTCATTGCCCGACAATCCCATGGCCGTTGGTACCCAGCCCGGGTAGAGAACGTGGATAGATACCCCGTGGGGAGCCACTTCGTGGGCCACCGATTCGGTGAAGGCGGAGACGGCGGCTTTTGACGCGGCGTAAGCGCCTTGCCTGGGCTCGGGGGCACGGGCTGAGTCGGAGGACACGTTCACCACGATCCCGCGTCGTCGGTGGATCATGCCGGGCAGCACGGCCAATGTGCCGGCGACCGCACCGAAGAAGTTGACATCAAACACCCGCCGCACGGTGGCGTCTTCGCCGCCGGCTGCCTGCAGCATGAGGTTGATCCCGGCATTGTTGACCAGAATGTCGATCCCCCCTCGTTCGTCGTCGATGCGGGCCAGAGTGTCGCGGTAGGCGTCGGCGTCCGCCACGTCGCAGACGTGGGTGGCACTTCCAGGCGATCGCCGGGAAAGCTCCGCTGCGACCTGGTCGAGCAGCGAGCGCCGACGGGCCAGCCCAATCACCAGCGCCCCCCGTTCGGCCAGAGTCAGGGCCAATGAGCGCCCTATGCCCGACGAGGCGCCGGTGACCACGGCCACTTGGCCGTCATAACGCCGGAGAGATCGACGGTGCAGTGTCACGGTCCAAACCTTACGGTCCCAAAGTGCCCTTTGGGGGATCCCTCTACAGATGTCGCGGCGAGCAATGATGAGAAACGCATCGCTTTGCATCTTCGGGAGCTAGGCTCGGACCCATGACGAGAGCCATCACCGTTCGTCTTGACGAAGCCGACCATGCCGCATTGCAGAAGCAGGCCGACCAGCTCCGGATCCGCCCGGGCACGCTTGCCCGCATGCTGGTGCACGCTGGGCTGGGCGGGGACGTGCCCGGTGTAGGTAGCGAGAACGCCCGCACGGCACTGGATCGGCTGGTGCGACGGTCTCAGCAGCGACCACCGGCCGACGCGGTGGGCCTGGTAGCTGACGCTCGGATTGCACTAGAACCGGATCGGTGAGCGTCGTCATCGACGCCAGCGTCATCATCGCGGTGGTGGCCGACGAGCGTCAAGATGCCGCCCGGGCTCTCTTGGAGGGCTGGTTGGAAGCCGGCGAGGGCTTGCATGCCCCGGCCGTGTTGCCCTACGAGGTCGCCAACGTTCTCGGCCGGTTGGTGTTCGACGGTGCACTCGAGATCGACGAGGTGAAGGACATCTGGGACGACCTTGCCGCCGTGGGCCTGGTTCTGCAGCCCTTCGACCTGGCCGAGGACGGCCCGGAAGTGGCCGCCGTCACCGCTCGACTGCGCCGACGGCACGCCACCGACTCGACCTATGTATGCCTGGCCCGCCGACTCGGCACGGTCGTGTGGACACTCGATCGGGCATTGGCCCGCAATGCCTTTGATCTTTGGCTACCCGTCCAACTCGTGTCCTGAGGTTGATTGGGTGTGAGCCGTGTATGGCACCGAACCATGCGGCCTGTGTCGGCGGCGGCTTAAACCCGCCCTCCCATCGACGATGGGGCTGGCGGAGGCACAGCCTGGCGGCATAGAGATCTGCGGTGGGTTCTCTATCTCCCGAGGCCTGCGCGTATCTCGGCGATCCGACGCCCGGCGTCCACAGGGCCGATGCGTCCGCTGCCGGTCCTCGATACCCGGGCCACCGCGGCCAACCACGGTGACGGTTCACGGTCGACCCGCCTGCCACCGCTGGTGCGACGGCTACGGGCCCACGAACAGTGCAACTGAACAGATGCCCGGGTGAGGGCCACATAGAGCAACCGGCGCTCTTCGTGGCGGGCTGCCTCGCCGGTGGCATGGACGATGGGCACGTAGCCGTCCTCGATCCCCACCACGCACACCGATCCCCACTCGAGGCCCTTGGCCCGATGGAAGGTGGCCAGTTCCACCGCATCCTCCTCGGCTCCGGTCCCGTCGGGCCGGGTACCCGGCTGCGCCTCGGGCGGGGGAGCTATCCGAAAGGGAATGCCCGCCCGCTTCAGCGCCGAGCCGATGACCGACAACTGATCGTTGGTGCGGGCCAGTACCGCCTGGTCCGACCACCCCCGCCCTGATTCCATTTCGTGCAGCAGCCGGGCTGCCACCCCTTCTGCCTCGGCCGTCTCGTCGTCGTAGGCGGTGACCACCGGCATGGGACCGGCGGGCCCGGCGGACAACGGGACCCCGTGGACCGCGCTCCCCAGCGCCGCCGCAGCCGCCGCCACCACCTGTGGGGTGGATCGGTGGTTCTCGTCGAGCCTGATCACCTCCATGCCGCTGACCAGTTTGGGCAGGCGGGTGATGAGCCCGGGGTCGGCACCGTTCCATCCGTAGATGGCCTGGTTGGGATCACCCACCGCCAAGAGGTCGCATCGGTCACCCATCAGCGCCTCGATCAGTCGGTACTGGGCCGGGTTGATGTCCTGAAATTCGTCGACCGACAGGTGTCGGTAGCGCCAACGCACCCCCTCGGCGAAGGTGGCGTCGTCGAGCACCAGGTCGGCCGCCCGCACCACCAGGTCGTCGAGGTCGAGGGCGCGCCGACGGGCCAGGGCGTCCTGATAGGAGCGGAAGTGGTCGGCCACACGATCGGCAGCAATCGTCGGGGACCGACCGGCAGCCAGGGCGGCGGTCCCGTAGGAGTCAGGGGTGAGACAGCGGGCCTTGGCCCATCCGATCTCGGCGGCGACGGCCGATGCCACCGCCGGGTCACCGATAATCTCGGAGACGAGGCGGAAGCGGTAATCGGCCACCAGGGGTGGTGGCTGCCCGGCATCGAGGGCATGACGTCGCAGCAGGGTCAGTGCCAACTGGTGGAGGGTGCCGGCCCTCACCCCGGGCCCTGGGGGCCCACCGGTGGTCGAGGGCATCGCCACCCTCAGCCCGAACCGACTGAGGCGTTGGCGCAGTTCGCCGGCGGCTTTGCGGGTGAAGGTGACAACCACGCTGTGATCGGCTTCCGCCGAGCCGTCCTGAATGCGGCGGGCCACCCGGAGGGTGAGGACCCGGGTCTTCCCCGACCCGGCCCCGGCCTGGACGCACACCGCGGTCGAGGGGGAGTCGACCGCATGGCGCTGGGGGTCGGTAAGGGCGGCCACGACCCGGGCGAACGCTTCCGGGCCGGCTTCGTCGACGCCGGTCAACCCGGTGCGCGCCGGTCGGATGGTTCCACAGGTGCCGAGGCTATCGGTAGGGTGTGCCCGTGCTGAAGTCGTTCGCTGGCGGTCGCATCTTCGGCGCCACCTGGGGCTCCGGCTCCGCCACAATTGTCGCGCTCCACGGTTGGCAGCGTACCCACAGCGACTTCGACGGGGTGTTCGGGGATCCGGATTTCACCGGCTCCCACGCTGCCGTCGGCCTCGATCTGTTCGGATTCGGCGCCACCCCTCCGCCCCCCGAGCCCTGGGGAGCCGACGAGTACGCCCGTCACCTGTTGCCCATCTTCGATGAGGCCGACGGGCTGGCCGAGCGGGTGACCATCGTCGGCCATTCCTTCGGGGGCCGGGTGGCGGTGCGGCTGGCCGCCCTGGCCCCCGATCGCATCGAGCGGCTGGTCCTGACGGGTGTGCCCCTGCTCGTCCGGGAAGGCCCTCGGGCAACTCCGGCGCTTTCGTTCCGGGTGGGCCGTTTTCTCCATCGCCGGGGACTGATCGGCGAAAGCCGCATGGAGGCTTTGCGCCAACAACACGGCTCGCCCGACTACCGAGCGGCTAAGGGGATGATGCGGGGGGTGTTCGTGAAGGAGCTCGGCGAACGGGCGGCCCGGGGTGCCGATGACCTGGCCGCCATCGGCTGCCCGGTGGACCTGGTGTGGGGGGCGAACGACACCGAAGTGCCGGTGGAGGTGGCCGAGCGGGCCCGGGCCCTGCTCGGTTTCTCGACCCTCTTGACCCTGCCCGGCGTCGGCCATCTGACCCCCACCGAGGCACCGGCGGCGCTGCGCCGGGTGGTGCTGGGCCAAGCCGACCAGCCGGTGGGCGAGCTCACATGATCGGCATGGGATCGGAAACTCTGGCCGCGGCATCCTCCTTCGGCCGGCTGCACCAGGGTGTGGCCTGGCTGACGGTGGTCGCCTGCGTGGCGGCGTCGGTGCCCGCCGGACTGCGCTGGCTGCGGGTGGCGCAACGCGAGCACTATCTGGGCGGGTCGTGTGCCCGGTTCGCGGTCAGGTGGTGGACGGTCACACCTCTCAACCTGGGGCTGGCCTCGGTGGCATTGGCCGCGGCGGTCGTCTCGGTGTGGTGGCCGCTGGCCGGGGTGGTCACCGCCTTGGCAGTGGCCGGAGGCCCGGTGGGCCTGTCGCTCAAGGGCAGGACCGCCGCCCTGGCCTGGACCCGTCGCCTCCGCACCCTGGCCGGGGTGTGGGCCACCCTCGAGATCGTGGTGATGGCGATCGGGGTGGTCACCGGCCTGGCCTCGGCGGCGGCGGTGGTGGCCGCGCTGGTCGTCCCCGTGTTGGTGGATGCGGCATGCCTCCTCACCGCTCCGGTGGAGCGGCGACTCTCGGAGCATTTCGTGACCGATGCCCGCCGACGGCTGAGCCGGGTCGCACCCACGGTGGTTGCGGTGACCGGCTCGTTCGGCAAGACCTCGACCAAGAACCATCTCGCCCACCTGGTCCGCGGAACGGCGACGGTGGTGGCCACCCCGGCGAGTTTCAACAACCGGGCCGGCCTGGCCCGGGCCGTCAACGAGCACCTGGCCGAGGGGACGGAAGTCTTCATCGCCGAGATGGGGACCTACGGCCCCGGTGAGATCGCCGACATGTGCCGGTGGTGCCCACCCAGTGTGGCGGTGATCACCGCCATCGGGCCCGTCCACTTGGAGCGGTTCGGGTCCGAGGACCGAATCGTCGAGGCCAAGTCGGAGATTGCCGTGGCGGCCCGGGACGTGGTGATCCAGATCGACGATCCACGGCTGGCGGCGGTGGCCGACCGGTTGGCAAAAGAGGGCAAGCATGTGGTGCGGTGTTCGGCATCGGACGGCACTGCCGATGTCAGCGTGGTTCGGGAGAGCGGTGGTCCCGGGGTGACCATCGGTATCGACGGCCGGACGGTGGCGACCAAGGTGGTGTTGCCGACGGGCGTGCAGCCGGCCAACCTGGCCTGTGCCATCGGTGCGGCGCGGTCGGTGGGGGTCACCACGTCGTCCATCGTTGCCGCCCTCGGTGATCTCCCCCCGGTGGAGCACCGGCTTCAGGCGGTGCGGTCTCCCTCCGGCTTCTCCATCCTCGACGACACCTATAACTCCAATCCGGCCGGGGCCCGGGCGGCGTTGGTGGCTCTGGGTCAGCTCACCGGGTCACACGGGTCGAATCCGTCGATGCCCGAGCCGGGTACATCGACGGTGGTGACTCCGGGCATGGTCGAGCTCGGGGCTCGTCAACGGGCGGAGAATTTTCGCTTCGGCGCCGAGATCGCCGAGCGGGCCGACCACCTGGTGGTGGTGGGGCGCACCAACCGTCGGGCCCTGATAGCAGGGGCCGCAGCGGCCGGGTCCGCATCGACCGGGGCAGGTGGGGTCACCGTCACCTGGGTGGCGGATCGTCCCCAGGCGGTGGCATGGGTGCGGGAGCACCTCGGTCCCGGCGACGCCGTGCTGTACGAGAATGACCTGCCCGACCACTACCCTTGAGCGCCTGAGCGGCACTCTGGTCACCCGACCGGCCGTTCCGGTGCAGTCACCAACCGTCCGATCAGGAAGCAAATCACCGTGTCCGATGTCGCCGTCATCTTTGGAGGACCTTCACCCGAGCACGACGTGAGCGTGCTCACCGGTCTGCAGGCTGCCCGGGGCCTGGCGCTCGCCGGAGCAGGCACTATTGCCGCCCTCTACTGGTCGAAGACGGGAGACTGGTTCGCGGTCGACCCCGACCTCGAGGCGGAAGCTTTCGTCGAAGGGGTACCTCGAGGGGCCACCAAACTGCAGCTGGTATCGGCTCCCGGTGGGGGCTTCTCCGAATCGGCCGGCCGGCTGGGCCGCGCCCGGCAACTCGACATCGACGTCGCGGTGGTGTGCTGCCATGGTGGCCCCGGCGAGGACGGCAGCCTCCAGGGCGCGTTGGACCTGGCCGGTATCACCTATAGCGGGCCGAGCGTGGCCGGTGCCTCGGTGGGCATGGACAAACTCGCCTTCGGGGCCCTGGTGGCCGATGCCGGGCTCCCCACCCTGCCGCGGTTGTTGCTTACCGCCGATGCCGCGGCCCCGTCGTTCGACGGTCCCTACATCCTCAAGCCCCGGTTCGGGGGATCGTCGATCGGGATCGATGTGGTGGAGGATTTCGCCACCGCCCGGGCCCGCCTGTCCGCCAACCCCCACTTCCGTTCCGGGGTGGTCCTCGAGCCGTTCCGCCCCGACCTGGGTGACCTGCAGCTGGCGGTGCGAAGCTGGCCCAGCCTGCAGCTCTCCGCGGTGGAGCGTCCTCTTCGATCCCCGGGGTCGGCCGATATTCTCGACTACCGCGACAAGTACGTGGCCGGTGAGGGTATGGCCGGAGCCCCACGCGAGCTCCCGGCTCAGATTCCATCGTCATTGGAGGCAGCGCTACAGGTCGCGGCTACCCGGGTGGCTGAACTGGCCGGCCTACGGGGCGTGGCCCGGATCGACTTCCTCTCCGATGGCAGAGAGTTCGTGGTCAATGAGATCAACACCATCCCCGGCTCGTTGGCCCGGTATCTGTGGGTCGATCCCGTGGTCTCCTTCGGTGACCTGTTGACCGATCTGGTGGCCGAGGCCAGGCAACGACCGACCCATGCCTATACCGCAGCAGGAGCCGATGGCACGGTGTTGCGGTCGGCCGGATCGATCGCCGGAAAGCTGGGCTGAACCGGTTGGCGACCCCCTTGCGCCGGATGGTGGTCGGGGAGGAAATTCTGGTCGACATCAAACCGCACTGGATGTACCTCATCGGTCCGCTGGTCACCTCGGTGGTCGTGATCGGGGTGGCGGTGGGCTTCGAGATCGCGTTCCCCCATACACCGGTGGGCTGGCACCGGGTGGAGGCCATCACGGCTTTCGTCCCCTGTGCCTGGCTGGTCATCCGATTCATCCGTTGGCGGATGGCCGGCCTGGTGGTCACCTCGTTCCGGATCGTGGAGCGCCACGGGGTGTTCTGGCCGAGTACTTCAGAGATCTGGCTGTCCAGCATCGAGGCGGTCGACACCGTGCAGTCGGTCTTCCGTCGGATGGTGGGCACCGGTGAACTGGAGGTCACCATCTACGGCGAGGACGACCTCCAGGTCTTCGGGGATGTGAGGAAGCCGGCCATCCTCCAGCGGATCATCGCCCGCCGCCTCACCCCTCCTCCTGGTTACTGACAGGGCGGCACTTCGGATGAGGTCAGGTCTGCCGTATCGGGACCCGAGTGGGTAGCTGATTCGAGAGTTGAGCGAGGTCGTCGGGATCTCCGGTGAGCAAGGTCGACCTCGTCTTGGCGGCAGTGACGACGAGGTGGGCGTCGACAACGTCCGAGGTACCTGCTTTTCCGAGAAGCGACCCCACCTCGTGGGCTTGCTCTGGTGAGAAGGCCACGATCTCACAGCCGCGCAGGAAACGTCTCAGCTGTGCCTGCCGAACCGAGCGGCTCACCCGCGCGACCACTGGCGCGGTGGTCGTCGGGATGATACCCCCCTCGAGGCGGACCCGGTGATCGGCCCAAGTGCGCCGATCATCTCGATCGGCGGCGACGAGCACCCCGGCGTCGTAGACGATGCTCACGCCGAACGAGGATGAGAGGTCGCAACCACCTCATCAGCGACTCGAGAACGGGCTGCTTCGAGCTCGGCCTCGGTGAAGGCGCCGTGTTCTTCCTCCCATTCGGCAACGGCGCGCAGTCCTTCTCGAATGAGGAGCGCTCGGCGGGCTGCTTCGGTCAGCCAGGCCGAGACGCTTGTCCCCTCGTCGGCCGCTGCGGCCAGGACCTGCTCGTGGACGTCGGCATCAACCGTAATTGCGAGCTTCGGTGACGGTCTCCCACGGGGCATGACACAACCCTACCACCATGGTAGGAGGGTTGTAACCGGACCACCGCCATCCGCCCGGACACCCGTATGACCGGCGGTTGGGGGGACCCCCTCAGCCAAATCCGGTGTTGCGTTCTGGGTCAGTCAATTGACAAGGTTAGCTAGGTTAGCTAGCCTATATTCATACGGGTCAACATGCACGAGGCCAAGACGAATCTCTCGCGATTGGTGGCCGCGGTGGAGGCCAGTGAAGTCAATGAGGTCGAAATAGCCCGAGCTGGGCACGTCGTGGCCCGTATCGTGCCGGCTCGCCCCAAATCGGCTCGCCACCCCGGCTCCTGGGCCGGACAGGTCACGATCCACCCTGACTTCGATGAGCTTCCCGTCGCCGTCGCGTCGGCATTCCGTGGTGAGGATCAATGAACGTTCTCCTCGACACCCACATTTTGTTGTGGTGGCTCGCAGCGGACCCATCTCTGCCGCCGCGTGCCGGCGAAGTCATCGCAGATCCCGACACGGTCGTTGTGGTTTCGGCCGCATCGGCATGGGAGATCGCCATCAAGAAGGCCATTGGCCGAATAGAGGCGCCGGACGATCTTCCGGATGCCTTGGATGCCAATGGGTTCGATACCTTGGCGATCAACGTCACCCACGCCTTGGCTGCCGGCGTGCTTCCCACACATCACGCCGATCCATTTGACCGAATGCTCATCGTCCAGGCCCGGATCGAATCCTTGACGCTGGTCACTGTCGATCGTCGGTTTTCCGATTACGAGGTGGATCTGCTCCCACTCGCCTGACCCTGCGACGGTCTCGCCCGAGGCTTCATCCCCTGTCGTGGTACGCGGCAGTGCCATCGGTGGAGGTCACCCTCCACGCCGGGGCCGGGAAGGACTCCACGTCGATGGCACCGGTCCGGCTCAACGCCACCACCGACCCGCCAAACCCGGCCCCGGTCATCCGGGCCCCGTAGACACCGTCGATCGACCTCAGGTGATCCACCAGGGAGTCGACCCCGGGCGTCGACACCCCGAAGTCCTCGGCCAGGCTCCGGTGGCTCTCGGTCATGTAGGTGCCGGCCGCCCACAGGTGATCCGAGACGAGGGCCTCGGCCACCTGGCGGACCCGTCGGCACTCACTCGACACATGGCGGGCCCGCCTCAGGAGGAGAGGGTCGCGCAATTGGGCCAGGTCGGACTCGTGGGCCAACCCCAGCGGTCCGATGGTTTCCGCCGCGGCTTCGCACTCGGCCACCCGGACGGCGTACTCGGTGTCCCGCAATGTCCGGTGTTGTCCCGAGTCCACCACCACAAGCTCGGCGGAGCCGGGGATGGGCACGTATTCCACCGAGAGCGTGGAGAAATCGATCAGGGAGGCAGATCCGGCCCGCCCTCCCGCACATGCCAGGGGATCCATGATCCCTACCGGCACACCCGAGAGGTTCTCGGCCTGCTGGCACAGTTTGGCCACCGCCATCGGTGACCCGGTGGCACCGAATACCTTGGCCAACGCGGTGGCCAACGCCGCGCTCGAGGAGAGGCCGGCCCCCACCGGGAGGGTGGTCGCGATCCGACACACGCCGCCGATCCCGGGCCTGACAGTGGCGATGACTCCCGCCACCAAGCGTGCCCACGACGGCTCGAGGGTGCCCACCACCTCCGGGTCGGGCGGCAGGCCGAGGGGAAGGGTGACCCCTTGTCGATGGAGGGTGGAGAAAAAGGTGATTCCCGATGACCCGGTGGGGGTGAATTCGACGGTGGTGCCCAGATCGATGGCGATGGGAAGGGCCATTCCCCGGTTGTAATCGGTGTGATCGCCGATGAGGTTGACCCGCCCGGGTCCAGTGGCTCGTCGGGCCAGGCTCATGCGCTCTCCTTCGGGTGCAGCCGCCCCGTCAGCCATCCGGCGGCAACCCGAACAGTAAACCCGGGGAGCCACGGTGACCCGAGCGTCGGGAATTGTGGTGCTGGTTTCCGGCCACGCCGGCCGGCGCATTTGACCGGCGACCGATGGAGCAGCCACCATCCCTGCATGTTCGACTCGTGCCCACGATGTGCCGCCCCATCCGCTGCCACCCCGGTCGGTGCCCGATGAGCGGGCCGTTGACCGGTGTTCGGCTCATCGAGTTGGCCGGGTTGGGTCCGGCCCCGTTCGCCGGCATGATGCTGGCCGATGCCGGTGCCGACATCATCCGGATCGATCGATCCGACCGGGCCACCTACCCACCCCGACAGGAGCCCCACGTCGACCTGATGAACCGCGGGCGTCGGTCGGTGGCAGTGGACCTCAAGCACGCCGACGGTGTAGCGCTGGTCCTGCGCCTGGTCGAGAGTGCCGACGGGCTGATGGAGGGCTTTCGGCCCGGGGTGGCCGAACGGTTGGGTCTCGGGCCCGACATCTGCCTGGCCCGCAACCCGAAGCTGGTCTACGGACGAATGACCGGATGGGGCCAGACCGGCCCCATGGCCCAGGCCGCCGGCCACGACATCGACTACATCGCCCTGGCCGGGGCATTGGAGCCGATCGGCCGGGCCGGGGAGAAACCGCTTCCTCCCCTCAATCTGGTGGGCGACTTCGGCGGCGGCGGCATGCTGTTGGCCTTCGGGATGCTGGCGGCCATCCTCTCCGCCCGACAGACCGGCGAGGGTCAGGTGGTCGACGCGGCCATGGTCGACGGTGCCGCCTCGCTGATGACCATGACGTACACCCTGCGGTCGGCCGGAATTTGGAACGACCAGCGGGGCACCAACCTCTTGGACACCGGTGCCCACTTCTACGAGGTCTACGAGACGGCGGACGGTGGCTACATCGGGGTCGGGGCCATCGAGCCCCAGTTCTACAGCGAGCTCATCGGCCTCCTCGGGCTGTCGGGGGAGGACCTGCCGGGACAGATGGACCGCGACACCTGGCCGTCGATGAAAGAGCGCTTCGCATCCATCTTCGCCACCAGGACCCGGGCCGAGTGGGTGACGATCTTCGAAGGCAGTGATGCCTGCGCCGCCCCGGTCCTCTCGTCGGCAGAGGCCCATTTGCACCCCCACAACGTCCACCGGAATACCTTCACCGAGGTGGCCGGGGTGGTGCAGCCGGCGCCGTCGCCCCGGTTCGAGGGAACCCCCGGGGCCATTCGTCGCCCCCCGCCCAACCCGGGTCAACACGGCGATGAGGCCCTCGACGACTGGGGAGTGGACGCGGGCGACATCACCAAACTGAGGGAGTCCGGAGCTATCCGCTAGAGGTTGACCACCGGACAGGTGACGGTGCGGGTGATCCCTTCGATCAGCTGAATCCGCCCCACCACCATTCGCCCCAGTTCGTCCACGCTGGTGGCCTCGGTCCGCACAATGACGTCGTAGGGCCCGGTGACACCTTCGGCGGCGATGACACCGTCGAGTTTGGCCACGGCCCTGGCCACACTGGCGGCCCTTCCGACTTCGGTTTGGATGAGTACGTAGGCGCTGACCGACATGTGAATCTCCCGACCCGGTGGTTCCCGTTGACGGATGCATGCTACTGCCCCCGTCGTGGCCCCTAACATGCCCCCGGTGGGCGTTCGGGAGCGAGGTGAGCAGTTCCGGAGGCTGGCTCGTTCTGCCATCGCCGACCTGTTCGATCAGCAACAGCCGTTCGGCCGGCTGGCGCTCACCCATGTGCTGATGACAGCGGGCGACACCATGTTCGCGGTGTCGTTGGCCGGGTCGTTGTTCTTCTCGATCTCTCCCACTGCCGCCCAGGACAAGGTGCTCCTCTACCTGGTGTTGACCATGGCGCCGTTCGCGGTGGTGGCGCCGGCCCTCGGACCCCTCATCGATCGGAGCCGGGGTGCCCGGCGGGGGATGGTGGTGGTCTCGGCCCTGGGCCGGGCCGCACTGTGCCCGTTCTTGGTCCACGCCATCCACTCCCTCCTGTTGTTCCCACTGGCCTTCGCCATGCTGGTGCTTTCCAAGATGTACCTAGTCACCAAGGGCGCACTGGTTCCGGAGATGGCCGCTCTGGCGCGCATCGGGCACCCTCCGGGGAGCGATCCCGAGCGACGGCCGCCCGACCTTGGGCCGCCCTCCGCCCTCCCGATGGCCACCCCGCCCTACGGGACACCGATGATCGACGACGACGACCCCGAGGTTGTCGACCCGGATGCCGCCCCCGACCTGGCCGGCCTCAACGCCCGGTTGGGCCTGCTGGCATCTTTGTCCGCCTTCGTCTTCGCCCTTCCTGCCGTGGCCGTCCTCAAGTTGGGAGGCGCTCCTTGGGTGCTGTGGCTCGATTTGGTGGTGTTCCTGGCCGCAGTGGTGGCCGGGGCCAGGTTGCCGGTCCGCCGGCGTCGGCGGGAACGGAGGCCGAGCCGCCGATCGGGACGGGAGCGATCCATCCCCATGGTCCCGGTCACCCAGTCACTGGTCGGGCCTTCGGTCGACAGGGTCGGAACCCCGAGCGACGATGAGATCGACCTGGCCGCCTTCCGCCCCATCGCCACCTCCGAGGTGCTGCTGGCGTTGATGCCGATGTCGGTGCTGAAGGCGGTGCTCGGCTTCCTCACCTTCTTGTTCGCTTTCGGGCTCCGCCGGGAGGGGGCGGCGACCTGGTGGTTCGGGCTGCTGCTCGGCGCCATCACCGGGGGTGCGCTGATCGGGGTGTTGTTGGTGGCCCGAATCCGTCGCGTGCTCTCCGAGCAACAGATTCTGGTGGCGTCCCTGTGGCTGGTGGCGGTGGTGGCGGGCATCATCTCCTTCCAATCCGGCCGGGCCTATCAGGTGGCGGTGGCCCTGGCGGTGGGTGTGGCTGGGGCCGTTTCCAAGCCGTCGTTCGACGCCTTGGTGCAGCGGCACGTGGAAGTGTCCAACCAGGGACGGGCGTTTGCCCGTTTCGAGACACGCCTCCAGCTGGTGTGGGTGGTGGGCGCCTTCGTCCCGGTCGTGCTGACCCTGCCGATCACGGCCGGCGACCTGATCATCGCCATCGTGGCGGCTGTCGGCGGGTTGGCCTACATGAGCTCGCGCCGGACCGCCGAACGCCACCACCGAACGGGGTGATCGAAAGGAACCGGCAGTCAGGCTTGCCGACGTCGCTCACTGACACCGGACCGACGGTCACTTCGAGGTGCGGTGTTTCGTTCGGCAGTAGCCTTCAGCCGTGTTCGCTAGGTTCGACACAGTGGTCCGTTGCAAGGAGGATCACCTGTTCACCACCATCTGGGTACCGATGGCCTCCATCAAGGCGGTCCGTCTCGGGACCCGCCGGTGGCAGCACTGCCCGGTGGGGAAGCACTGGACAACGGTGGAGCCGGTGGCCACCGAGACAATCGACCACGCCACCCTTGTGGCCGCGCGGTCCGTTCACGACATCCACCTTCCCTGACCCTTTCGTCAGGGAAGGTGACTTATGCCGCCGAGGTCAACCCAGCTGCTGCTCGAGCCTGTCCAGTTCGGCGGTCAGCGTGGCCGGGATCTTGTCCCCGAACCGGGCGTAGTGCTCGCGGATACTCGGCACTTCGGCTCGCCAGTCGTCGAGATCCACGGCCAGCAGCTTGTCCATGTCCTCGGCCGAAACGTCCAGACCATCGGTGTCGATGGAGCCCGGGGCCGGGATGAAGCCGATGGGAGTCTCTTGGGCTTCGCCCTCGCCACCGGCCCGATCGAACACCCACGAGAGCACCCGCGAGTTCTCGCCGTAACCGGGCCACAGCCAGCGCCCGTCCACGTCCTTGCGGAACCAGTTGACGTAGAAGATCTTCGGGAGCTTCTCGGGATCGGCGGATGCCCCGACATCGAGCCAATGGGCGAAGTAGTCGGCCATGTTGTAGCCGCAGAAGGGGAGCATGGCGAACGGGTCGCGTCGGAGCTTCCCGACTGCACCGGAGGCGGCGGCGGTGGTCTCCGAAGCCATGATCGACCCGAGAAACACCCCGTGGTCCCAGTCGCGGGACTGGAACACCAACGGCACCACCGAGGCGCGGCGGCCACCGAAGAGGATGGCGTCGATCGGCACGCCTTCCGGATCCTGCCATTCGGGGGCGATGGCCGGGTCCTGGGCGGCAGCCACCGTGAACCGGGCGTTGGGGTGGGAGGCCGGGGTGCCCGATTCGGGCGTCCAGTCCTCTCCCTTCCACGAGGTCAGGTGGGCGGGAACCTCGTCGCTCATCCCCTCCCACCACACGTCACCGTCGTCGGTGAGCGCGGTGTTGGTGAAGATTGTGTTCCCGTCGAGGGTGAGCATGGCGTTCGGGTTGGTCTTGAAGTTGGTGCCGGGGGCCACGCCGAAGAATCCGGCTTCGGGGTTGATGGCGTAAAGGCGACCGTCGGCCCCGAATTTCATCCAGCAGATGTCGTCGCCCACCGTCTCCACCTTCCAGTCGGGCAGGGAGGGGATGAGCATGGCCAGGTTGGTCTTGCCGCATGCCGACGGGAAGGCCGCCGACACGTACTTGGTCACTCCGGCGGGGTTGGTGAGCTTCAAAATGAGCATGTGCTCGGCCAGCCAGTTGTCGTCGCGGGCCATCACCGAGGCGATCCGTAGGGCGAAGCACTTTTTGCCCAAGAGGGCGTTGCCGCCGTAGCCCGAGCCATACGACCAGATCTCCCGGGTCGCGGGGAAGTGGACGATGTACTTGTTCTCACTGTCGCACGGCCACGGAACGTCGGCCTGGCCGTCGGCCAGGGGAACGCCGACCGAATGCAGACAGGGCACGAAGTCGCCATCGGACCCCAGCACCTCCAGGACGCCACGGCCCATTCGGGTCATGATCCGCATCGACGCCACCACATAGGGCGAGTCGGTGATCTCCACCCCGATCTGGGCGATGTCCGAGCCGAGGGGCCCCATCGAATACGGGACCACATACATGGTGCGTCCGCGCATGGAACCCTTGAACAGACCGGTCAGCACGCCGCGCATCTCGGCCGGGTCCCGCCAGTTGTTGGTGGGGCCGGCATCGGATTCGTTGGTGGAGCAGATGAAGGTGCGGTCCTCCACCCGGGCCACATCGGCCGGGTCGGAGTGGGCCCAGTAGCTGTTGGGCCGCTTGGCGTCGGACAGTTTGGTAAAGGTCCCGTTGTCGACGAGTTGCTGGGCGAGCCGGTCGTACTCATCGGCCGAACCGTCACACCACTCCACTGCGGCCGGCTCGGTGAGAGCGGCGACCTCGTCAACCCAGGCAGTCAACTTCTTATTCTCAGTGGGGGGCATGGGCGGGTGATTCCTCCTCGGGATTCCGTGTCATTGACCGCGACGATCACACACAGCAGATGCCGGCGTCGCGGGGGATTCGTCAATAATAGCGGGGGAGACGGGAGTCGATGGTAGGCAGTGGGCATGGTCGGAACCAACTCTGGTGGCATTTCGGCTGATTCGTCCGGTTCGGGAGATGAATTTGCCCTCATCGACCGCCTGCGGGCGCGGTTTGAACGGGCGGCCGGCACTCACGGCGGTGGAGGGCGACCCGCCGAGGGCGAAGTGTGGATCGGGGATGACGCGGCAGTGGTCCGGTCCCCGGTCGGTGGACCGGCGCTGTTGGCCACCGACCTGGTGGTGGCGGGGGTTCATGTCGATCTCGACCTGTGCGGCCTCGACGACCTGGGATACAAGGCTCTCATGGTCGCGGTGTCCGACCTGGCGGCCATGGGAGGCCGTCCCGATCATGTGCTGGTCTCCATCGCCTCCCCGCCGGGGTCCGACCTCGACCTCCTGGCCGACGGGGTGGCGGTGGCCGCACAGGAGGCGGGGTGCGTGGTGGTCGGGGGCGACCTTTCGGGGTCTCCGGCGTTGGTGGTGTCCGTGGCGGTTTCGGGATCGCTCCATGGATCGCCCCAACTCGGCCCCCTCCTTCGCTCAGGGGCCCGTCCGGGCGATCAACTCCTTGTCACCGGGCCCCTGGGAAGATCGGCGGCCGGGCTCCGGCTCCTGCGCCGACGACGGGACCAGGGCTTCGCTTCTGTGCCATCAGCAGAGGAGTCGGAGCTGATCCGGGCTCACCGGCGACCGCCGACCCGACTCGACGAGGGCGAGGTGTCCCGCTTGTCGGGAGCCCGGGCCGCCATCGACATCTCCGATGGACTGGTGGCCGACATTCGCCACCTGGCCCGGGCGTCGGGTGTGGGAGTCGACCTGGACGACCTTCCGGTCGCTCCCGGATCCACTGTCGAGGAGGCATTGGGGGGCGGGGAGGATTACGAGTTGATCGTGGCCACCGGGGACGCCGGTCGGCTTCAGCACGAGTTCGCCACGGCCGGACTACGCCCTCCCATTGTCATCGGACGGTGCACCGATGACCCGGGCCGTCTCGAACTGCGTGGTGATCCCCTCCCTTTCGGGGGGTGGCGTCATGGGTTCGGGTGACGCGGACGGCATTCTCAGGGAATCCACAGAAACCCCGTCCACAATTGTCAACGTGAACTCGGAAGGAGTGCCATGGACATGAAGGGTCGGCGGGTCCTGGTTGTCGACGACGAGAGGAGCATCACCGAACTGGTGACGATGGCGCTCACCCTCCACGGTGCCACCGTGGAGGTAGCCCATTCGGGGGCGGATGCGCTGCGGGCCCTGCAATCCTTTCGACCCCATCTGGTGGTGCTCGACGTGATGCTGCCCGATTTCGACGGCTTCGAGGTGTTGAAACGGATGGGATGGGACCGTAACTCCCAGATGATCCCGGTGTTGTTCCTGACGGCGAGGGGCGATGTGGACGACCGTATCCGCGGCATGGCCGCCGGCGGCGATGACTATATGTCCAAGCCGTTCAGCGTCGAAGAGTTGCTGCTGCGAATAAAGGCAATTCTGCGCCGGACCGATGGGTACCAGAATATTGGGCCGCGGTTGTCGTTCGCCGATGTCGAGCTGGACGAGGACAGCCACGAAGTGTGGCGGGGCGCCGCGTCCATCGAGCTCACTCCCACCGAGTTCCGGTTACTGCACTTTCTGATGATGAATGCCGGGCAGGTCCTGTCCAAGTCCCAGATCCGTGATCAGGTGTGGGACTACAGCTTCGACGGCAAGGTCAACATGGTCGAGGTGTACGTGAGTTACCTTCGCAAGAAGCTCGATGCGCACGGGCCGCCGTTGATCCGCACGGTCCGTGGCGTTGGGTACTGCCTCCGGGTGCCCCCGGAAGTGGCTGGGTCGGACAGCACCATCACCGGAACTGCCGGCTGAGGGGTCCCGATGACGCTCCGCCTTCGCCTGCTGTTGCTCCTCGTCGCCATTGTTGCCGCGGGTTTGGTCATCTCGGACGTGGTGACCTACACCTCCCTCCGGTCGTTCCTCGTCACCCAGGTGGACAACCAGCTACGGGTCGCGACATTCCCGGTCGGCCGGGCATTGCTCCCGACTTCCGGGTCGGGCACGGCGGGATCGCCTTCCTCTGTCGTAGCCCCATCCGTCCCGCCGGCCACGCCCACGCCGGCCACGCCGGCCACGCCGGCCACGCCCACGACCCGCGCCCCGGGAGGTGGAACCTTCGGGCCCGGTGAGAACTTCAGGGAGCCGTCCCGTGGAACTGATCGGGGCGTCCTGGTACCGCCGGGTACCTACGGTGAACTACGTGATTCCGGCGGTCGTGTGCAGGCTCATGTGTTCTTCAGCTACGGCGGCAAGGCTCCTGCGATACCTGCCCTCCCGGGGTCGCTCCCAGGATCAGGCGGGCATTCGACCACTGATCTGTTCTTCACGACGTCGAGCACCGGTACCGACGGAGTCAGTTACCGGGTGTTGGCGCAACCGCTGACTCACGACGACGGCACCATCGTCGTGGCGCAACCGCTGACCGGCCTCGACAGCACTCTGCAGCGGTTGTTGCTCATTGAACTCATTGTGTCGGCACTGGTCTTGATGATCCTCGGGCTCATTTCTTGGATCATGGTACGCCGGGATATGCGACCCCTCGAGGAGATGGCGGTAACGGCGGGAGCCATCGCTGACGGCGATCTGACCCAGCGGGTCTCTCGCGTCACACCGGGCTCCGAAGTCGGCCAACTCGGCATGGCGTTCAACACGATGATCGAAAAGATCGAAGAGGCATTCGGCGCCAGAGCCGCGTCCGAAAACAAGCTCCGGCGGTTTTTGGCTGATGCCTCCCATGAGTTGCGGACCCCGCTCACATCCATCCTCGGCTATTCGGAGATCTTCGACCTCGGAATTCGTGACCGCCCGGCCGAGCTTGCCACCGCCATGCGCAACATCAAGAACGAGGCAGCCCGGATGGGCACCCTGGTGGACGATCTCTTCTTGTTGGCTCAGCTCGATCGCGAGCGGCCACTGGCTCGGGACCCGTTCGATCTGACTGAGGTGGCTGCGCAGTCGGTAGCCAGTGCCCGGGTGTCCGCACCCGACCGCGTCGTGACACTCGTCGTGGACGGACCGGTGACAATGATCGGTGACCTCCAGAGAATGCGACAGGTGGTCGACAACCTGTTGGTCAACGCGATTCTCCACACTCCGGACACCGCGGCGATCGATGTGGGGGTTCGTCTCGACGGAGATGAGGCGATCCTGTCGGTGCACGACAACGGTCAGGGCATCGACCCCGCTGTCGCCTCGCGTATCTTCGAGCCGTTCTTCCGGTCGGACCCGTCACGAACTCGGGCCACGGGTGGCGCCGGGTTGGGCCTGGCCATCGTGTCAGCCATCGTGGAGGCCCATGGCGGTCGGGTCACGCTGCTCGAAGGAAAGGGCACCACCTTCGAGGTGAGAGTGCCGGCCGCGGCAGGGAGCCTCTCATCCGGCGGTAAGACGCCGACCGCCGACACCGGGGGAGCGCAACCGTCGCGCTGACCCCACCGAACGGACGGGTGTTCGCCCGAATCTGACTGTTTCAGCCGGCTCCCGCCGTACGACTGAAGCCACCACCGCCGGTGAAGCCACCACCGCCGGTGAAGCCACCGGCGCCAGTACCCAGACCACCTCCGAGGACGCTCGCCCGTCCGGTGGTGGTGGCGCTGCTGGCCGGAATGGGAAGGTTCAGATCGGCGAGGACGACGGTGGCGCCAGGTTTCACACCGGAGGTGACCTGGGTGAGGATGTTCCCCACCGTGCCGAGGGTGATCCGGACCCGGGAGGTGGTGCCATTTCGGTACTCGGTGACGAAGTGATTGGCCCCAACCGTCTGCACTGCCGAGCTGGGGATCGTGGCGACATCGGTAGCTGCCTTGGTGATGATGTTCACGTCGGCGTCAGCCCCTGACGACAGTTGCAGGCCACTGGCGTCAGCCATGGCCAGGGTGACCGGATAGCTGGTGGACGACGACGTCGAGGCGATCAATCCGATCGAGGTCACCGTCCCGGTGACCGTCTTGGTGGTTGCGTCGGGGCTGATAGTGGCCTTTTGGCCGACCAGCACGTCGGCGATGTTGGCTACGGCGATATTCGCTGACACCACGAACGAGCCGGGACCGAGGATGACGATGGATGCATTGGCGCTCGGACCCACGTTTGAGCCGGCACTGACGGCGGCACCGGGGGTGATGGCTACCGACGCCACGGTGCCGGCGATGGGACTCAGAAGATTGGCGTCGGACAGGTCTTGTTGGGCCGAGGCGACTTGGGCATTGGCGACATCCAGCGCTGCCTGGTCACTGGCCAATTGTTGGGGGGTGGCGACTGACGACGCCCCTGACGAGCCGCCGTGTTGGGTCGAGCCGGTACTGCCGGAAGCGCTCGCACCCGATCCGACCGACGCGGTTGCGCCGGAACCACTTGCGCTGCCTGTCGGCTTGTTCGCGCCGGGTGCTGTACTACCGAGCGTCGTCGCCAGGGTCGCCTCGTCGGTCGCCACGGTGGCCTGGTCTTGCGAGACCGTGTTCTGATCGGCCGCCACGAGTTGGAGTGCGCTCATGCAGGCGGCGCTCGGTGTCTGTGCTGGTGTGGTGGTCGTGGTCGTTGGGGAGGTCGTTGGGCTGGTCGTGGTCGTGGTCGTTGGGCTGGTCGTGGTCGTGGTCGTTGAGGTAGTGGAGGTAGTCGAGGTTGTGGTGGGTGGCGTGACCGTCGATCCACCACAGGTGCCCTCGGCCTGCTGAAGGTCGGCCGTGGCCTGTCCTTGATCGGCGTCCGCCTGCTTCTGATCGGCCAGCAGCGTGGACTGGGCCTGGGTGGTGGTTGTGCCATTCCCGCTGACGGGTTTCGAGACCAACAGGCTTTGGAGAGCCGCGGTGGCGGTGGTGGCGGCCGAGGTGGCCGCGGTGGTCGTTGCACTGGGTGTACTCGATGATGACGAGGACTGGCTGTTCTGATCGGCAGTGAGTTGGGCTTGCGCCGACGTGGCCGACGCCTGGGCCGACAGCACCGCGCTCTGCAGCGATGTGGTGTCCAGGGCGGCCAAGGTCTGACCGGCGCTCACCACCTGACCTACCGTCACCGACACGCTGGCCACGGTTCCCGAGGTCCCAAAATTGAGATTGGCTTGGTTGAGCGGGGTAAGGGTGCCGACCGAGTCGAGGGTCTGCACCGGTGAGCCGGTGGTGACCGTGGCGAATCGGTATGCGGGGCCGGACGACCCGGTGGTGAGCCACACGGTGCCACCGATGGCGACCACCACTACCACGATGATCAACCAGGAGGTCCACGAAAGGCGCTTTTCCCCGGGGGTGCTCCGGGGTTTCGGGGACGATTCGGCACCGGGAACGGGTCCGTCGGAGGGGTGCTCAGCGGCACTGGTGGCATCGGTTCGATCAGGCACCCGTGGCCCCACTGCCTACGGCGGCGCCGGGTGCACCCCCGCCGGCACGCCTCCCGAATCCGCTCGAGCACCCGTTGGCTCCGGGAGTGCTGATGGTGATCGAGGTGGCGGTGACGGCGCCGGTGTCGTCAGCTGCTCCGATGGCTTGGACGCACTTGCCGACGGCGAGATCGGTTGCCGCTGCCGAGGTGGTCTGCGTGTACGTCGTGGTGCTGCTCACGTCGACAGTCTTGGTGGTGGTGGCTTTGGTTGTCGGATTGGTGGCATTGACCACGATCGTCGAGCCACTGACCGAGGTGACGATGCCCGACGCACCGCCGAACCCGCCGGCTCGACCGGCACCGGTGCGGGTGGGGGCGCTGCCATTGCCGGGGGGTGATGCCGGGGTACCGGACCCGCCATTGGCCCCGCCGCTGAACCGGCCACCGCCGCCACCGCCGCCGAATCCGCCTGTACAGGTGCCGTTGGTGGGCGCGGTGATGACGACAGTGGTGGCGTTGATCGGAGTCGAGGGTGCTGTAGTTGATGTGGTGGTGGACGACCCGGGAGCCCCGAACGCCGAAGCGTCGATCGCCGTGACACACGAGCCGGCTGTCACGTTGGCCAAGGTGGCCGACAGCGTCTGGTTGAATTTGGTGGTCGGCGTGTAGGTGACAGTGGTCTGTCCGCCGGTGGACGACGAGGCGGTGGAGGAACTCTGGACCTCCATCGACTGTCCGGTGATGGAGGCGATGGTGCCGAAGGCCCCGGGCACGGTCGCAGGCGTCGTCGAAGGCGTCGAACTGGCTGAGGTCGACTTGGTGGCGCTTGCGGCTGACGATCCTCCGCCGCAGGCGGCCAACACCAGGGCGACTCCACCCAGGAGCGTCATTACTGCCAACCATCGGCCTCCGACAACGGAGGTCCTCCCTGGTGTGGTGGTCGAACTCGACGGTGAGAATGGCGAAGGTTGACTCATGTTGGATGCTCCTTGTTGATTCGTTCGCATGTTGTGGGAGTGTTCGGGTGCATGTTGGATTGGTGGCCGGAGACCTATTCGCCCCGGAGAGCGTCGATGGGATGCAGCTGAGCAGCCCGGCTGGCGGGGTAGACGCCGAAGGCCACACCGATGGCAATGGCGATGGCGATCGATCCGACGATGGCCGCCGCCGAGATGGCGATGGGATCGCTGATGAAGTGGGGGAGGACAATGGCCACGACCACGCCGAGGATGGCTCCGAGCATTCCTCCGACCAGACCGAGGACCGAGGCCTCCACCAAGAACTGGCGCCTGATCACCCGGGGTGTGGCACCCAGTGCCTTGCGCAATCCGATCTCCCTGATCCGCTCGGTGACTGACACCAGCATGATGTTCATCACGCCGATTCCCCCCACCAGGAGGGAGATCCCTGCGATTCCCGCCAGCAGCACGGTCAGGGTCTTGTCCACTGATGTGGCAGTGGCTAACAGGGACTGCTGGCTGGTGATGGTGAAGTCAGCACTCGTGGCGGTGGTGATCCCGTGGAGGCTGAGCAGTGTGTTGTCGGTCTCCTGATATGCCGCCGACAATGTATTGGAGCTAGTGGCCGCGATGTAGATCGAGCTCAGATTGTTGCGACTGGTGCCGCCGATGATCCGGGTGGAGGCGGTGGTGATGGGGATGATTGCCTGATCGTCGACGTTGGTGGTCGTCGAAGAACCCTCAGCGGTCAATACGCCGATGACCGACATGGGGGAACCGGCCACATCGACCGTCTGTCCCACCGGGTCCCGGCCACCGAACAGCTCCGAGGCCGTAGTCGGGGCCAGCACGACTACGGCGGCGTGGGTCTGCACGTCATGGCCCGAGATGAAGCGACCCTCGGTCATGGTCCGCCCGCGCACCGACAGCCATGACGGGTTCGACCCGACCAAGGTGGTTGTCCAGTTAGAGGTTCCTGCCGTCAGCAATTCCGAGGCGGAGACCACAGGGGCCACCCCGGCGATGTCGGGAGCCACTGTTTTGGAGGCGAGCACATCGGCGTTGGAGACGGTCAAGGTGGAGGCCGACCCCGATCCTCCCCGGATCCCCGCCGACGAGGTGGAGCTGCCCGGCGACACGATGAGCAGGTTGGCGCCGAGCGAGGATATCTCCGAGCCGACCTGTTGCTGGGCGCCTTCCCCGAGGCCGACGGTGAGAATCACCGCGGTGATACCGATCATGATCCCCAGGACGGTCAGTGATGAACGCAAGCGATGTGAGACCACGGCCTCCAGGCCGGTGCGGAAGGTTTCGACCAGGTTCACGCCGCACCCCCTGTTACCGACGCCGACGAGGGTTCGAGGATCTGCCCGTCCCAGATGCGGAGGGTTCTGGAGGTCGTCTCGGCCACATCGGCGTCATGGGTGATCAACACCACGGTCCGTCCCGAATGATGGAGCTCGTCAAGTAGGTCGAGGACCTCGCGGGCCGACACGGAGTCGAGATTGCCGGTGGGCTCGTCGGCCAGAATGAGAGCCGGATCGCTGACCACCGCGCGGGCCAGTGCCACCCGCTGCTGCTGTCCGCCGGAGAGCTCACCGGGGCGATGCTCGACGCGGTCACCCATGCCCACCCGGTCCAGAGCGGCCAGCGCCCTCTGCTTCCGGGTCGAGCGATCGACACCGGCATAGACCAGAGGAAGCTCCACATTGCGCCACGCCGACAACGAGGCCAACAGGTTGAACTGTTGGAACACGAACCCGATACGTCGGTTCCGCACTTCGGCCAGTTCGTATTCGGTCATGGTCGAGACGTCTTCGCCGGCCAGTCGGTAGCGGCCACTGGTGGGAACGTCGAGGCATCCGAGGATGTGCATGAGGGTCGACTTGCCTGAGCCCGATGGGCCCATGAGGGCCACGTACTCCCCGGCCGCAATGCTCAACGACACACCGCGGAGGGCCGCCACCTCCAAGGAGCCGGTCCGGTAGATCTTGTGAACGTCCTCGATGTCGATCACCGGGGCCGAAAAGGCCGGATAGGTGCCGGTGTCGTCGATCCGTACCTGCTGGGTGTCGTCGAGCCCGAGACTGATCGGATCCTCCTCGGTCATCCGGCACCCCCGCTGGAGCCGCCACCCCCGGTGCCGCCCCCACCGAAGCCGCCACCCCCGGTGCCGCCCCCACCGAAGCCGCCACCCCCGCTGAAGCCACCGGCGCCACCCCCTGCACCGGCGCCACCCCCGGTGAGGGTGCGGGTGCCACTGCCGTTGAACCCCTTGATGGTAACCACCGGCACAACGATCCGGTCACCCACCGCCAGACCGCTGACGATCTGGGTATTGCCCCCTGACGCTGATCCGATAGTCACCGTCCGCGCGGTGGTGGACCCACCCGCGGTCACGTTGACGGTAGTGGTAGTGCCCGAATAATGGATGGCTGCGGTGGGCGCGACGACCACCCCTGGTAGATCCTTGACGGTGATGGCGATGTTGGCAGTGGCCCCCCCGAAGAGGCCAGTCGGGCTCCCGGTGACATTGATCACCACCGGGAACGAGGCCACACCCGAGCTGGAGGTGGCCAGCAGGCCGATCGATCCGACAGTTCCGTAGGCGCTGGTCGTGGCCCCACTGGGCGTGATCACCGTCTGGTCGCCGATCTTGAGCTCACTCACTTCGGTGTCGTCCACCGTGGCGTTCACGATGTAGGAGCCGGTGCTGACGATGACGAACTGGGTGGTCGAACCCGAGGTCGAGGAGGAAGCGGGCGTAGTTGACAGCGACGATGCGCCGCTTCTGGTGGCGCCGCTCGATCCGGTGCTCGAGGCGCCAGTCGAGGACGACCCACTTCCCGAGGACGACCCACCGCCGGACACCTGCTGCCCGACCGAAAGGTTGACCGACGCGACCGTCCCGGCGATGGTCGAGGTCAGGGTGGCGTCGGCCAGTGACGCCTGGGCGGAGGTGAGCTGGGCCTGGGACGACGCGACGGCTGCCTGATCAGCGGCAATCTGGGTACTCGACGCTCCATTGGCCTGGTCCGTCGTCAGCTTGGACTGGTCGGCTGCCACGGTGGCCTGGGTTTGGGCCACCGTCGCCGTCAGTACTGTCGGGTCGATGGTGGCCAAGGATTGGCCGACAGTCACTGTCTGGCCGGCGGTGACATTGACGGCGGTGACCTGTCCCGTGACGGCAAATGAGAGGTTGGCCTGGCTCGACGGCTCGATGGTGCCGGTCGACGAAACGGTCTGGACGATCGTTCCGGTGGACACGGTTGTGACCTGATTGGTGGTGGTGATGGTGGGGGTGGTGGCAGACGACCGGGTGGCAAACCACGTCCCGGCGCCTCCGCCGATGACGGCCACCGCGACCACGCCGATGATGATTCGTCGCTTCGTGAACAATCGGTTGCGGCTCGGCCCCACGGGCCCTCCTCGGATCGCGTCGTGACAATGGCGCCCCGCCGAACCGGTGGATTGTCCAACCGGCAAGCGGAGCAGGTGCAATTTGAGGCTGCCTACCTTGGAATCAGCCTTGATTTACCTTGGAAAATCCTGAGAGATGAGACGATGGCGTCACGTGGCCGGCGGTGCGATCGTGGAGGCGTCGCCTGGTCATGGGTGCCCGACGTGTCGGTCTGGCCGGCGATCTTTGCCGCCGGCGCCACTTGGCGCTTGCGCAAGGGCACGGACCGGGTCTGAGAACCGGCCGACTACCCGGGGGGTGCGAGCCGCGGTTCAGGCGGGGATGTTGCGGATCGGGCGCTTGGTGACCTTGCCCGACCGGATGCACGACGTGCAGACGTGAAGCCGTTTGGGCGACCCGTTCACGACGGCACGGACCCTCTGGATATTGGGATCCCAACGACGCTTGGTGCGCCGGTGGGAGTGACTGATGTTCATTCCGAACGACGGCTTCTTGCCGCAGACCTCACACACCGCTGCCATGACGCGTCGACTTCCTCTCAAAAACCTCAGGGAACGCGGCAGAGGTTAGCATCCGGGCCATGGGGGTCCTCGACACACTCGATGCAGCCGCACTCGGCCAGGTCATCGGGGAATACCGGGATGCTCTCCGCTCGCATCAGGAGGTTATCAACCGGCTCAATGTCTTCCCCGTCCCCGACGGGGACACCGGCACCAACATGGCCCTCACCATCGAATCGGTGGTGGCCGAGTTGGCCGACCTCGGTCAACCGGACATGGCTGCCACCTGCAAGGCCATCGCCCACGGCTCGCTGATGGGGGCCCGGGGGAACTCGGGGGTGATTCTGTCGCAGCTCCTGCGCGGCATCGTGGACGTGCTCACCGAGGCCGGATCGGTTCCGGGCCCGGGCGAACTGGCCCGGGCGTTGACATTGGCCGACAAGTTGGCCCGCCAGGCGGTCATGCGCCCGGTGGAGGGGACCATCCTGACGGTGGCCGAGGCGGCCGCCCAGGGTGCCCGGGACGCCGCCGACGCGGGCAAGTCGTTGATCGACGTGGTGGAGGCCTCACACGACGCGGCCGCCGAAGCGCTGGCCCGCACCCCTGAACTGCTCCCGGTGCTGGCCCAGGCCGGAGTGGTCGACGCCGGTGGGGCCGGCTACCTGCTGTTGTTCGACGCTCTCCTGACGGTGGTGGACGGCCGGCCTCTTCCCGATCCTCCCGACCTACCCGAAGAGCCGGCCGGATGGGCAGGCGGGCCCTCGGGGATGGACGCGGCCGTGGAGGCGTCCCACGGTGATGCCGGCGGCGACATCGCCGGGTTGCGGTACGAGGTCATGTACCTGTTGGAAGCCGCGGACGACACCATCCCGGTGTTCAAGGAGGTGTGGGCCGGTCTTGGCGATTCCATTGTGGTGGTCGGTGGCGACGGACTGTGGAACTGCCACATCCACACCGACGACATCGGTGGCGCGGTGGAGGCGTCGCTCGATGCCGGGAGGCCCCGCAATATTCGGATCACCGACCTGCTCGAGCAGGTGGAAGAAGAACGGTGGGTGCGCGAAGGCGGCGGGACCGCCGGGAGCGGCCCGGCTGCGATTCCGCCCGGACCCGCCCCGACCACCGGGGTGGTGGCGGTGGCCACCGGCGCGGGGATCCGTCGCATCTTCCGGTCTCTCGGGGTGCACCAGGTCATCGCGGGTGGGCAGTCGATGAACCCGTCGACGGCCGAGATCCTCGCGGCGGTGGAGTCGCTCCGGGCCGATGAGGTGATCATCCTTCCCAACAACAAGAACATCCGCCCGGTCGCCGAACGGGTCAACGACCTCACGTCCAAGGTCATCCGAGTGGTCCCCACCAATACCATCGCCGAGGGATTTGCCGCTTTGCTGGCCTACGACCCCGAAGCCCATGTCGACGTCAACGCCCGGGACATGGAAACCTCGGCCCGCAACGTGGTGGCCGGCGAGATCACCCAGGCGGTCCGCGACTCGGACTGCGCGGCGGGCCCCATCGCGGCGGGCGACTGGCTCGGGCTCTCCCGCCAGGGCATCGAAGCGGTGGCCGGCTCGGTGTCGGCGGCGGCCTGGGCCCTCCTCGACCGCTTGGTGACCGACGACCATGAGCTGGTGACCCTCATCGAGGGAGAGGGATCCGGGGCCGCCGACACCCGGAGCATCACCGAATGGCTGGGGGAGCACCGCCCCAATGTCGACATCGAAGTGCACCAAGGTGGCCAACCTCTGTATCCGTATCTCTTCTCCATCGAATGAGTGTTGCCGATCCGGCCGAGGCATCCCTTGCCGATGGCCCGGGACGCAAAATGCGTCAACTGGCCGACCTGCCCGTCTCGATTCTGAAGGGGGTGGGATCCGGGTCCGCCCACGAGCTGGGCGAGCTCGGCATCGACTCCGTTCTCGATCTCCTCACCCACTACCCCCGTCGGTACATCGACGGCACCCGCTTGGCGCCACTGGCCGAGCTCGCCATCGGGGACACCGCGTCGGTCTTGGCCGAGGTACGCCGGGTGAATCGGCCCCCGGCCCGCTACGGCCGGGGTCGGGGGCGGAGCCCCGCCCGGGTGGAGCTCGATGTGACCGACGGCTCCGGAGGGATGAAAGTGGTGTTCTTCAACCAGACGTGGCGGGCCAAGCAGCTGGCCGTCGGCACCCTGGCCCTCTTCTACGGCACCCTGGCCTCGTACCGGGATGCCCGCCAGATGGTCAACCCCACCGTGGAAGTCCTCCGGTCAGGAGGTGACGCCATCGACCCAGGGGCCACCCCGGAGTCGGGCCGGGTGTTCCCCGTGTACCCCTTGACGGAAAAAGCCGACCTCACCTCGGCCCGGATCAGCCGGTACGTGGCCGAGGCGCTCGACCGGGCGAAGGAATTCAGCGAGCCGTTGCCCGTCCGTTGGCGCCAGAAGTTCCATCTGCTGGACCGCACCACCGCGTTCAATCGCATCCACCGCCCCACCACCGTGGGCGAGACGGAGTCGGCCCGGTTGCGCCTGGCGTTCGATGAGTTGCTCCGGCTGCAACTGGCGCTGGTGCTCCGCCAGCGCCGGCTCCAAGAGGACGCCCGGGGTATCCGCCACGTGGTGTCCCACCCCGACGCAGAGACACTGGTCGACCAGTTCCTCCGCCGGTTGCCTTTTGTGCCCACCGCGGCCCAACAACGCGCCATCGACACCATCCGGGCCGACCTGGCCGGGCCTCTTCCCATGCACCGGCTGCTGCAGGGCGACGTGGGGGCGGGAAAGACAGTGGTGGCGGTGGCCACACTGTTGGTGGCGGTCGAGGGGGGTCACCAGGGGGCGTTGATGGCCCCCACCGAGGTGCTGGCCGAACAGCACCATGCCGGGGTGACGGGACTTCTGGAGGGGATGGTGGTGCCCGACCCCTCCACGTTGTCGGGAGACCGCCCCCTGCGGGTCGCCCTCCTCACCAACAGGACATCGGCCAACGACCGGGCCTCGCTCCATGCCGGGTTGGTCGACGGGACGGTGGACCTGTTGATTGGAACCCATGCCTTGTTGACCGACGAGGTCCGGTTCCGATCGCTGGGAGCTGTGGTCATCGACGAACAGCACCGCTTCGGGGTCGAGC